>JBKPRA010000042.1:0-45491 GCA_046734335.1 Actinomycetota bacterium
CGTTGTGCTGCGTCGGTGCGGTCTACTGCGTCTGCTTCGTGCTGGCGCGGGGCGGTGCGTCGGACGTGGCGATCTGGACGGCGGCGCTCTTCCTGGCGCTCTCGCCGATCGCGCTGGGGCCAGTCTCGCTGAACACCTACGACGCCTGGCCTGCGTTTCTCACCGTAGCCTGCCTCGCTGCTCTTGTCACCGGCAGGTCCCGGCTTGCGCTGGTGCTGCTCGCCGCTGCCGCGGCGGCGAAGCTCTACGCGCTGCTGCTGGTGCCGGCCGCCGTCGTCTGGCTGTGGCGGGAGCGTGGCCGCCGGGCCGCTCTCCAGGCCCTGTTCGCCTTCGCTGTCGCCGCCGCCGTGCTGGTCGTCCCTTGGTTTGCGCTCTCCCCGGGCGGCGTCTGGGACAGCGTGCACTCACAGGTCGGTCGCGGCCTGCACACAGAAAGCCTCGGTGCCAGCATCCTGCTCGCCGCCGACCGCACCGGCGAGTACCACGCCCACGTCGTCAGCACGGCGCCGGCGATTTCACGCGACCTCGCTGGCAGTCTGCCACGCTCGATCGCGGCCGCGAGCTCTGCCTTCGCGATTCTCGCGGCGCTGGCGCCGGCGTTCGTGCTCGTCTGGCGCCGGGTTCCTCCTGGTCTCGTGTTCGCGACGAGTGTCGCCGGCTTCCTTGCCTTCACCAAGGTGCTCTCGCCGCAATACGTCGTCTGGTTGATTCCGCTGGTTCCCTTCGGCGGTATGGCCGCGATGCTGCTGTTACTCGCCGCGCTCGCGCTCGCGCAGAGCTGGTACTTCCACTATCACGATCTATGGGCGGTCGGTCCTCAGGCGTGGACGCTGCTCTCCCGCAACCTCGTGCTGGTCGCGCTCTACGCGCTGCTCTTGTGGAAGACGAGCACGCCGTCCTCGGAGAAGACGAGTCGCCAGTCGGGGCTCTCGCGCAGCCGGGCGAGCGCGGCGGCCGAAGGCAGCGGCGCCACCCGGTCGGCGTAGCTCGAGCGCGTCTCGTCGGCGACCACCCACGTGGCGTCGCCGAGCTTGGGCAGGCTCAGCACCCGACGTCTTGCCGACAGGTGAGCGCCGAGGACGTTCGTCGAGCTGACCACGGCTCCCGCCGGGACGAGCGAAACCGCGTGGTTCGCGATCTCGTCATGTGCGGTCACGTGCCAGTCGTGCGCCTGGAAGTCCTCGCCGCCCGGCACCACAGTCCAGAGCGGCACGGCGCCGAGCTTCCAGTTCGCCCCCACGGCAACAGCGACGGCAACGACGACCACGGTCGCACCTCGCGTCGGGAAACGCCGCGCCAGCGCCGCCGCGCCCAGGACTGTCGCCGCAATCAGTGGGGCGATCGCCGCGGCCGTGTAGTGGAAGTGGATCGAGGTCTGGGTCGTCGTCGCCGACAACTGGTTGAGCGCGGCCTCTGGCAGGAACGCGACGAGCACGAGCGGCGAGAGCACGAACAGGAACGAGAGTGGGACGAGCAGGTGCAGCAGGAAGTGGAGATCCCGGTGCTGAAACGCCTGCTCGAAGAGGGTCCACGGGTGCGTGACCGCGGTCTTGACGATTCCTCCGGCCGATCCGCCGATCGCGTCGTACCGTCCGTAGAACGATGACTCGGCCCCGGCGTTGTAGTGCGGGATGACGACCGCGATCGCCAGCGCCGAGACGAGCAGCCCGGCGCCGGCGATCGTCGCGCCGACGCGCGCACGCCGCCGCACCGCATACCAGACCCCGAGTCCTGCGACGACCAGCCCGACCTCCTCCTTCGTCGTCATCGCCAGGACGGCGAACACGGCGAAGGCCACCAGGCGGTCCTCGTCCAGGTACCAGAAGGCGAAGAGCAGAAACGGGCAGGCGAGGGCGACCGGGTGGAACTCGTTCAGCGTCAGCCACTCGGTCGCCGGGTAGAGCAGGTAGACGAGCGCAAACCCGAGCCCGGCGCGGTCGCTGCCGAGGTGCTTCCGTGCGAGCCAGAACACCGGCAGCGCACCGAGGGCGACGACGACCGCCTGGACGACCAGCAGCATCTCCGCGCTCGGCCAGATCCACCACAGCGGCGCGAAGGCGGCGAGGATCGGATCGAAGTGTGCGGCCAGGCGCGAGATCTGCACTCCGTCCCCGCTCGTCATCTGCAGGAAATGGCCGTGGGCGGTGTTCCAGACCGCCTGCACCATGTTGCCCAGGTCGTAACGGCCGGTGGTGTACGCGCGATGGCGCAGCACGGAGAGCGACGCGAAGCCGGCTGCATAGGCTGTCATCGCCGTCCAGACGAGCGCCTTCGAAACGGAATGCGAAATAGGCTGAAGCCTGTGATTCATGTCGTGATCACCGACGCGATCAGGTCGCGCCAGCGGGCGCCGAGCACGTCCTCGCTCGCACGCTCGCGGTAGGCGGCCAGTCCGCCGATCGAGAGGCGGCGGAGGAGCTCCCCGTCTCTTGCCAGCCGGCGGAGCGCGGTCGCGAGGGCAGGCGCATCGCCCGGCGCGATGAGCAGCGCGCTTTCCCCGTCGCGCAGGAGTTCGCGCGCGGCCGGTGTATCGGCCGTGACGAGGGGTGTGCCGCAGGCGAGTGCCTGGAACGCCTTGTTCGGGATCACCCGCGCCGCCTTGGCCGACGTCCCGAAAACGCCCAGCGCACACGACGTGCCGCTGAGCTCGGTAGGCAGCAGTTCGTAATCGACCCAGTCGACATGCTCGACGTTCGGTGGCCGGTGCTCGAGCAGCGTTTGGAGCTGCCCTGAACCGACGATGCGGAAGTGGAGCTCGGGAGCGAGTCGCGCGGCAGCCAGGATCGTCTCCAAGCCGTGGAGGGGAATGAGCTTGCCCACGAACAGGGCGGTGAACTCGGCGCCGGCCGGTCGTGCCCAGCTCGGCTGGAACAGGCGTTCTTCGGCGCCGACGAAGCAGACTTCCACGCGTCTTGCGCCCAGCGACCGGAAGAGCGGCGCCTGGGCAGCCGTGTCGGCGACGACCAGATCGGCGGCTCCGAAGGCCCGCCGGTCGATTGCCGCCAGCCCGCGAGCCATGCGGCTCCCAGATCGAAACCGGCCGCGGTCGCCGACAAGGGTGTCGGCCAGGGAGACCAGTGGGTTGAAGACCACCGGACGGCCGTTCGCAACGCGGCGCGCGGCCGGCAAGTCGAGGTGCCCCGGATACCCGACGATCACGGCGTCGAAGTGGGAGTCGTCGCTGCGCAGCAGGCGGAGCTCGGCGGCAGCCAGGCGCAGGGCGGCCCCTGCGCCTGCGGTGAACTTGTGCTCGCGGCCTTCCCAGACCGTCTCGTGACGTTCGGCCACCTCGCACCCGGCTCGCCGCAGGCAGGAGATCACCTGGGCGTTACGTGGATATGACCGCTCGTACGTCCCGAAATAGAGAACTCTCATGGGGGAACCCCTGGTTCCCCCATGGACCCCTCCTTACGTGCGGAATGGTCGGTCAAATCGAAGCGGAGCCGGCCCCTGGCCCGGTAGCGCACGCGTTGCATCTCCGCAGAGAACCTCCCGCCGGGCAAAGCCCGGCTCCGGCGGAGGATGGTTTCGGACTGGCGGGCGCGCCTACGAAAGAGTCTCCTCGACCATCGCCTCTGAGCGCTCGCGCACCGACACCCGCTCCTCGTGGTGGCTGGTGATCAGCTCGGTGATCAGGCCCAGTGAGAAGAACTGGATTCCGACCACCACCAGGAGTACCCCGAGGATCAGGAGCGGCCGGCCGCCGATCGCGTGCCCGAGCGCCTTCACGATTGTCAGGTAGACCAGGACCGCTACCCCGGCGAACGAGAGAAGAAGCCCCAGCCCGCCGAAGAGGTGCAGCGGCCGCTGCCGGTACCGGCCAATGAAGGAGACGGTGAGCAGGTCGAAGAACCCGCGCAGGTAGCGCTCCAGCCCGTAGCGGGAGTGTCCGTGCTCCCGCGGCCGGTGATTGACCGGCACCTCTGCGATCCGGTAGCCGCGATGATGGGCGAGCACGGGGATGAACCGGTGCAGCTCGCCGTAGAGCCGCAGGCCGCGGACGACCTCGGCGCGATATGCCTTCAGTCCGCAGTTCATGTCGTGAAGACGGACGCCGGACACCCAGCCGGTCACTGCATTGAAGAGCCGCGAAGGGATGCGGCGGCGAAGTGGGTCTCGCCGCTTCGTCTTCCAGCCGGAGACCAGATCGAAGCCTTCGTCGAGCTTGGCGAGGAGCTTCGGGATCTCGGCCGGGTCGTCCTGAAGGTCGCCGTCGATCGTGACGATCACGTCGCCTTTCGCCTGGGCGAAGCCGGCGGCGAGCGCGGCTGCCTTGCCGAAGTTTCGCCGCAGGCGGACGACGACGACGTTGTCGGACGCCGCGTGCAGCCGTGTCAGGGCTGCGTGCGTCCCGTCGGTCGAGCCGTCGTCGACGAACACCGCCTCCCAGCGCTCGCCGAGCGGTTGGAGCGCGGAGTCGAGCTCGTCGTAGAGGAGCGCGACGCTCCGCTCCTCGTCGTGGACGGGGACGACGACCGAGATCACGCGCGCGAGCCTACCCCGGGGCGGTCACGGCCGTCGTCGTGGTCGCCGCGGTTGTATCGGTCGTCACCGGTTCGGTGCCGGTGGTCGTGGTGGAGGTCGCGGTCTCCGTCGCGGTGGTCGTTGTCGTCGACGACGTCGGCGGCGGCTGAGTTGTCGTCGCGGGCGCGGTCGTGGTCGTGGTCGTGGTCTGCACAGGGGTCGAGGCGGTTGCCGTGCTCTCGGACGAGGTGGCCGGGACTGTCGTGCTCGACGTGGCCACGGTCGACGCCGTCGTCGTGGTCGTCCGCTGTTCCGTCGTTGCAGTGCTCGCCGGCTCGGTATCGGCGCCGCCGGCGGTCGAGACAGTCGCGGACGGCGGTGTCGTCGACGGGTGAGTGGTCGGCGGTGGCGCTGGAGTCGAGCCGTTACCCACAGTGAGCGCCATCGCCAGTCCCACTCCGGCGGCGGCGACGACGGCGACGGCGAGCCCGGGCACGATCCGTCGGCGGCGCTTGCTGCGGGTCGGCGCGATCAAGACGGTGGCGGCCGTCGAGTCTGTGCTGCCTGTCGCGGGCAGCGAGGTGCCGAGTTCCGCCGCGAGCGCGCTGCCGTCCCGCGGCCGGTCCGTGGGGCTCTTGGCGAGTGCCGCTGCCGCGACGCTCTCGAGGAGCGGCGGCGTGTCGGGCCGAAGATCCGAGACCGGCGGCGCCGGCAGGTCCCGGTGCATGGCGGCGAGCGCGAGCCCGTCAGGCGACTCGAAAGGAAGCCGTCCGGTGAGCATCCGGAACAGGATCACGCCGAACGAGTAGACGTCGCTCGCCGTCGTCGCCTGCCGGCCTGCCGCCTGCTCGGGCGAGATGTACGCGGCGGTGCCAAGGATCGTTCCCACCTCGGTCAGTCCTGCCGCACCGGCCGTCCGGGCGATGCCGAAGTCCGCGATCTTCGCCCGTCCCTCTGAATCGAAGAGGATGTTCGAAGGCTTGAGGTCACGATGGACGACGCCTCGCTGGTGGGCATGCGCCAGGCCGGCCGCTACCTCGCCGGCGATACGACGGGTCTCGTCGTCAGCGAGCGGCTTACCCGCCCCCAGGCGCTCCTCGAGCGAGCCGCCGGGCAGGTACTCGAGCACCATGAAACGCCGCCCCTCGGCCAGTCCGTAGTCGTAGAGCGCGCAGACATTGGCATGTGCGAGACCCGCTGCAGCCCGCGCCTCTCGGTCGAAGCGGGCAGGGTCGGCATCGGCGGCGAGCAGCTTGACGGCCACCGTCCGCTCGAGCTCGAGGTCCGCGGCTGCCCAGACCTCCGACATTCCTCCGCTGCCGATACGTCGCTCGAGGCGGTACCGGCCGGCGATGACCGAGTCGACCACGGCGGTAGCGTATGCCCGGGTGGAGGAGCTTCTGACCCTCGAGGCGGCGCAGGCGCTCGTGCTGGATCGGGTGCGGCCGCTCGCAGCCGAGCAGGTACCGCTGGAGAAGGCGGCCGAACGCGTGCTGGCCGAGACCGCTTTCGCCCTTGTCGACCTCCCGCCGTTTCCCAGTTCGGCGATGGACGGCTATGCCGTTCGCTCGGAGGACACGCCGGGGACGCTGCCCATCGTCGCCCGGATCGCGGCAGGCTCCCCGGCGGGACGACCGCTCGCAGCCGGGGAGGCAATGGGAATCTCGACCGGGGGTGTTGTCCCCCACGGCGCCGACGCGGTGATCCAACACGAGAGCGTTGTCGAACAAGACAACACCATCACCATCCCGGACTTCGTTGCCCAGGGAGCGAACATCCGACCGGTCGGCCGTGACGTTGCAGCGGGCGGCGCCGTGGTCTCCGCCGGTACGCGGCTCGGCGCGCCCCAGATCGGCGCGCTCGCGGCGGCGGGCCTGGATGAGGTGATCTGCGTGCGGCGTCCCCGCGTTGCAGTGCTGACCACCGGGTCGGAGCTGAAGGCGCCGGGCTCCCCTCTCGGCCCCGGCGAGGTGTACGAGGCGAACGGCGTGATGCTCGCTGCGCAGGTCGAGGTCGAGGGCGCCGTGGTTACCCGGCTGCCCGCGGTTGCCGACGACGAGGCCGAGCATCGCCGCGCGATCGAGGGAGGCCTCGAGCACGACGTGCTCGTCACCTCGGGTGGCGTTTCGGTCGGGCCGCACGACCTCGTTCGCAGAATCGAGGCCGAGCTCGGTGTCGAGGAGGTCTTCTGGCGCGTCGCCGTCAGGCCTGGGAAGCCGGTGTCGTTCGGCGTCCGCGGAGCCACGCTCGTCTTCGGCCTGCCCGGCAACCCGGTCTCGTCGCTGGTCGGCTGCGAGTTGTTCGTACGCCCCGCCCTCCGCGCGCTTCAGGGCGCGGCCGATCCCGGGCCTCGCTTCGCCGCCGGCCGGCTCTCAGTGTCGGTCGCACGGAACGCGGGGCGTGACGATCTGGTGCGCGCGCGCTCGACGGTGACCGGCGAGGGCGTCGTGGTCGAGCCCGTGAGCGGGCAGGAGTCGCACATGATCGTTCGAGCCGCCGAGGCGGACGCACTGATCCTCATCCCGCGCGGTGAGGGCGAGCTGGCAGCCGGGTCGACCGTCCGCTACCTGCCGCTGTAGCGACCTAGGCGATCGGTCCTTGAGCGCCCAGGGAGTACGGCTGTCCGCGTCGCGGCGACACCTTGACGAGCTTGGCGTACGCCAGGTAGCGGTGTGTCGCGAAGAATCTGGGGTGGCAGGCCTGGAGGATCAGCTGCTCGCGGTGATGCGACTTCAGCACCGAGAGATCGTCCGCCGGGACGATCCGATGGCCCGTGACCTCGTACTCGAATGTCCCGTACGGCACGACGAATGTGATTCGGTCCCCGGGCCGCAGACTGTCGATGTGCGCGAACGGGGCGAGGTAGGTGGTGCGGTGGCCGGCGACGTAGATCAACTCGTTCTGGCCCGGCATGTACGTCGATAGCTCTCGCCCTGGCCCTCGCGTCAGGTCGTCGTGGCCGGTGCCGTTGACGACGATCGACTTCAGCCCGAGGCGAGGCACGATCAGACGCCCGACCGGGTCTCCCTGGTGGAGCGATTGCCGATAGGCCTTCGCGGCTGCGGCGATGTTCTTCTTCTCCGCGGCGACCGACACCGTCCCGTCGGGCAGCGTCGTCACTGGCCGAACCGACGCCGGTGGGCGGTAGTCGGCGAAGCGGTGGGAGAACTTCGCGGCCAGCTTGTGCTGCTGGTACTTCGTGTAGAGCGCGGTGAAGGGGTCCTGCCATTGCCAGACCACGGCCACCCAGGCGACTGCGCAGACGCCTGCAACGATCATCGCCGTACCCGTGATGCGCGCGGCGCGACGCATCAGGCCTCTGCGGCCTCGTCGGCCGATGCCCGGCGGTGACGCCGGCCGCCGACCGCGAGGACGGTCGCACGGATCGCGTTCCGGATCGGGCCGCGCGGCGGCCTCTCGGCTGCCGAGGGATAGGGCGCGTAGCGTCCGAGTGCGATCGCAGTCAACTGAGCCGCCCCCGCCAGCCAGCAGAGGACGAGAAAGAATGCCACCGTCGAGATGTAGCCGACGGCTGTGAGCTCTGCAAGGTACCAGGGCGCGTCCAGCCCCAGGCCGAAGCGGAACATCATCGATCCGAGCACGATGAACGGGCCGACGAAGCCGGCGAGGAGAAGTCCGAGCCGTGCGCCCGGCTTCCGGTTCCGCATGTGGGGGAGCCAGAGCCAGACATGCAGGCACGGCAGCAGGAAGAGGAGGGCAAACGGATTGGTTGCGACCACGAGCAGCGCGACGACCCCGAGGACGAGCATTACTGCGGTGTGTCCCGCGAGCTCTTCCTCTGCAGTCGCCGGTCGTCGCGGCGTGAGCCGGACGCGCGAGACGAGCCAGGCCGGAAGCGCCAGTAGGGCCAGGAGGACGATGCCCAGCAGCGGCCAGTGAGTCGCCGCTCGTGTCTCGGGGTTCAGCGGGGCGGCGGCGCCGTCGGGCCAGACGCCGACGGCGCCGAGGAACAGGAACATCAGCCCGGCCCAGAGCCAGACGCCGAGCCGGCTGCGACACGCCCTGAGCGCGGGCAGCACCGGAATGCGGCGCCGGCGGCAGCGCGCGAACAGGTCGACGGCCGCGACCGCGAACGGCACGAGCATTGCGACCAGCGCCAGCTCGATCGCCCAGCCGTGAACCAGCCGTTGGCCGAGGTAGACGTAGCTTCGGCCACCGTCGACGAGACCGAACTCGTCGATCGAGCCGACCAGGTCCTGGGCCGCGCCGCCGATGTCGGTCAGCTGCTTGCGGTTTACGTCGAGGCGGCCCGGCGTGTCGCCGAACGACGCCGGGGGCCGGTTGCCCGCAGTCGTCAACGTGATCGCCGGGACTCCCCGACCGACAAGGGGGGCCTGCTCGTAGAGGCTGAACGGGAACCCCAGGTCCGTCAGCTGCCCGAGGGCGCTCGTGCGGCCGGGCCCGGAGCCGGTCTGCTCGGCGATCCGCGCCGCCGCGGTCGCGACGAGGCTCGCCGCGGGCGATCGCGGCTCGTCACCGGCGATCTCGAGGCGCGGCGGCCCCCGCCCCGCGATCGAATCGAGGTTCACGACGGCGACGATCCGACTCGGGTCGGGGTAGCGCTCGACGAACCGCCTCGCCCCGAGGCCGCCGAAGACGCCGCCGTCGGTGGAGACGAAGATCAGCTGGTGGTTGGGCCTGGACGCCTGCGCGGGGGCACCGGGCGGCCGTCCGTAGGCCCGTGCGAGCTCGATCATCGCGGCGGTGCCGGAGGCGTTGTCGTTCGCGCCCGCACCGAGGCCGGAGTCGTCGCGATGGGCCATCACGATGATCGGGTCGGCGTCCGCGGGGCCGGTGGCGAAGGAGACGTTGCGGAGGGTCCTCCGGCCTTGTCCGGGGATCGTCTCTTCGAACGCGTCCACCTGCGGGACGTATGAGTAGAGCCGCATCTTGTCGATCAGCCAGCGGGTCGCCCCCAGGGAGCCCGAGGAGCCGGGCGCACGGTCCGGGTACAGGCGTGACAGCTCCTGGGCGAGCGCCAGCGCGGACGCCCCGTCGAACTGGGTCGCCGGCGCAGTGGGCGCTGCGAGGGCGAGGCGGTCGGTGCGCTGGACGCTGAACGCGGCGATCAGCAGCGGCAGCCCGACGAGCAGCCAGGTCCCGCGGTACAGGCGGCCGTTGACGGGACGCACGGGCGAGCCGCGCCGGCGCCGCCGCGGGCGGTTGACTGGCGCTTCGGTGGCGATAGCCGGGCTATAGTACGCGCGCCCCTCGGTCGGCTTCTGATGCCGGATTCAGCCACCATCCTGTTAGTCGACGACGAGGAGTCGGTTCAGAAGCTGCTGAGCTATCCGCTCGAGCGGGACGGGTACCGCGTGATCCAGGCGCGTGACGGCGACGAGGCGCTCGTTCGCTTCGCGTCGGAGCGGGTCGACCTGGTCGTGCTGGACGTGATGCTGCCCCGGCTCGACGGGCTCGAGGTGTGCAAGCGGCTGCGGGCGCGCAGCTCGGTGCCGATCGTCATGCTCACCGCCCGCGACGACGAGCTCGACAAGGTGGTGGGTCTCGAGCTCGGCGCGGACGACTACATCACGAAGCCGTTCTCGATCCGGGAGTTCCGGAGCCGCGTGCGGGCGCTGCTGCGGCGGGCATCGGCACCACGCCACCAGCCTTCCGGCGACGAGGTGATCGAGGTAGAGGGGCTGACCATCGATCCCGGTCGGCGGTCCGTCGAGGTCGAAGGGCGGTCGATTCAGCTCACGTATGTGGAGTTCGAGCTTCTGCGGACGCTGGCGAGCCGTCCCGGCCGGGTCTTCTCGCGCCAAGCGCTGCTGGAGGCGATCCGCGGCGGGTCGGAGTACAGAGAGCCGCGTACCATCGACGTCCACGTGCGTCATCTCCGCGAGAAGCTGGAGCGCGATCCGCGCGATCCGCAGTTCGTCCTGACCGTGCGCGGCGTCGGGTACCGCTTCCGCGAGCCGTGAGCAAGGCGTTCAGCGGGGTCGGCGCGCGGCTGGCGCTTGCCCTGCTGGTCGTGCTCGCCGGAGCCTGGGCGCTCGTCTACCTGATCGTCGTCCCATCCCTGGAGAGCCGCCTGGTGGACGCGCGCGTCTCGGCGCTTGCTCGCGCGGCGCCGGGCATCGCCCGGGAGCTGCCTGCGGATCGGTTCCGGTGGCCGGACTTCATCGAGGCAGCCTCTGCGAGCGCCAACGCCCGGGTCGTTGTGTACGACAGGGTCGGGCCACCGAGTGCGCTCGTTGTTGCCGGAGACTCGGGCGTCTCCTCCAGCGAGGTCCAGCACGATGCAATCGCGCTGCGCGCCGCCGAACGCCGGGTGGAACGGGCCGGTACCGTCACCCGGAGGGACGAACGGTTCGCGGAGGCGGCTGCTCCCGTGCCCGGGTCGTCGTCGGTCGTGTTGGTGTCCTCGTCGGTACACGAGGCCGAGGCGACCGCGCGGGTCGCGCGCAAGCGCCTGCTGCTCGCCGGCGGGCTTGCTCTCGTGGTTGCGTTGGCGGTCGGCTACGCGGCCGCGTGGCTATTCGCACGCCGGTTGCGGCGGCTGGAGGGTGCGGCGGAGCAGATCGCTGCGGGCCGCTTCGACGAGCCGATCACCGACTCGAGCGGGGACGAGGTCGGCCAGCTTGCCAGAGCACTCGACCGGATGCGGCTCCGGCTCGCCCAGCTCGACCACGCTCGCCGTGAGTTCATCGCCAACGCGTCGCACGAGCTGCGTACGCCGGTGTTTGCGCTCGGCGGCTTCCTCGAGCTGCTGCGCGACGAGGAGCTCGACGACGGCACGCGGCGCGAGTTCTTCGCGACCATGAGCGAGCAGGTCGACCGGCTGGCGAAGCTGGCGACGGAGCTGCTCGACCTCTCCAGGGTCGACGCGGGTCGGCTGCAGGTCGGGCAGGAGCAGGTGGACCTCGGAGAGGTGGCCGGGACGGTCGTGGACGAGTTTACGGCCCTGGCGGTCGCCGGCGGCCGCGCGCTGGAGTTGGACGCCTCCGAGGGTGTCTGGGTCGACGGCGACGAGCAGCGCGTCCTGCAGATCGGCCGTGCGCTGGTCGAGAACGCGCTCGTGCACACGCCGGAGGGCACACAGGTCTGGGTGCGGGTACGCGCCGGCCTGCTCGAAGTCGAGGACGACGGTCCCGGAATCCCGCCTGAGGATGCCGATCAGGTGTTCGAGCGGTTCTACCGCGGCGGGGGGCCGCGTGCATCGGGCAGCGGGCTCGGGCTGGCGATCGCCCGAGAACTGGCTCTGGCCATGAGCGGGACACTGGAGCTGGTGTCCCGGCCGGGAGGCACGGTGTTCAGCCTGCGTTTGCCGGCCGCGACCGAGGCGCCGATGCGGGATCACGTTTCCGCCTGACTGTTTTCCCGTGAATTCTCGTGCCGGAAGGCACAAGCGTCCGCGGCTAGAGTGAAGGCGGATGGCCCCTCGGACCGTCGCATCGCTCGGCCTTGCGGGGGCGGTCCTCGGGGGCGCACTCGTCCTGCTCGTCGCGTGGGGGGCAGGGTGGCTGTCCGGCGACGAGAAGACGGTCGTCATCCAGGAGACGACGTCCGGGCAGGTGGCGGCTGCGCCGGTCCGGCCGTCGGTCGCCGGTGTCTTCGATCCGGCCCGGGTTTACGCGCGCCGCTCGCCCGGGGTCGTCACCTTGTACGCCGTTTTCTCATCCGGCAACAACACCAGCTCCTCCCAGGGCTCGGGCTTCGTGGTCTCGTCCGACGGGCTGATCATGACCAACTCGCACGTGATCACGACCGCAGGCGCAGGCGGCGGTGCCGTCCAGCCGGCCAGCGACATCTTCGTCGAGTTCCAGGACCGCGACCGCGTCAAGGCGACCATCCTGGGGTGGGACGTGTTCGACGACGTCGGCGTCCTCCGCGTCGATCCGACGGCGCACCGTCTGACACCGCTCCCGCTCGGTGACTCCAGCCGCGTCGTCGTCGGCGAGCCGGTAGCGGCGATCGGCAGTCCGTTCGGGAACGAAAACTCGCTCACGGTCGGCGTCGTCTCCGCAACGCAACGCTCGATCGAGTCTCTGACTTCGCAGTACAACCTTGTCGACGCGATTCAGGTGGACGCTCCCATCAACCACGGGAACTCCGGCGGCCCGCTGTTCGACGCCGCCGGCCGCGTGATCGGGATCAATGCCCAGATCCGCAGCGACAGCGGTAACGCCGAAGGTGTCGGCTTCGCCGTCCCGATCAACGCCGCACGGCGGTCGATGCAGGAGTTGATCAGGACCGGGAAAGTGGCGTACGCATACGTCGGGATCACGTCGGAGGACCTCACGCCAGGCATCGGGAGGCGGTTCGGCTACCCGGTGCGCTACGGCGCGGTGATCACATCGGTGCGGCCGGGCAGTCCCGGCGCGCGCGCCGGCCTGCGAGGCGGCTCCGAGCAGCGCGACTTCAACGGCTCGACGTTCACGTACGGTGGGGATGTAGTCGTCTCGATCGGAGGCAGTCCGGTGAGGAATGCTTCCGACGTCGTCCGCGCCGTGACCGAACAGCTCCGTCCCGGCCAGACCGTGCCTGTGACGATCGTTCGTGGCGGCGCGCGGAAGACCGTGCGGGTGACGCTGGCGAACCGGCCGCGGAACCCGGACAGCGGCCGCTAGTGGCCGAGCAGCGCCGCCGGCTGATCGTCGTCTCCAACCGCGCTCCGGTCACGTACGGGCGGGACGCGCAAGGCCGGACGGCACGCCGCGGGGGCGGTGGCCTCGTTACGGCACTCGGCCCGCTCGTCTCCCGCCACGAGATCACCTGGATTGCCAACGCGATGACGGACGAGGATCGCGCTGTGGCGGCAGAGGCGAGCGGTGCCTTCGACGAGACCGGCCGTGACGGCTCGGGGTACCGGCTCCGGCTCGTCACTCACGACCCAGACGACTTCGACCGCTTCTACAACCAGTTCGCCAACCCCGTGCTGTGGTTCCTGCAGCACGAGCTGTGGGACCTCGCCGGCAAACCCAGTCTGGACGAGGCCTGGCAGAGCTACCGGCGGGTGAACGAGCGCATTGCCGAGGCCGTAGTGGAGGAGCTGGCCACGGATCCGGACCGCCCGGTGTGGTTCCACGACTATCACCTGTACGTGGCGCCGCCACTCGTCCGGGTGGAGTACCCCGATGCCCGGCTCGCGCATTTCGTGCACATCCCCTGGCCAGACCACGTCGCGTGGGAGGTGCTTCCGGAACAGACTTCTCGGGCGATCCACGAAGGGCTGCTGGCCAACGACGTGGTCGGCTTCCACACCCGGCGCTGGCGCGAGAACTTCCTGGGCTCGGCGGAGGCAGTGCTCGGCGCCGACGTCGACGTCGAGACCGGCGTGGTCGAGCATGCCGGTTGGAGCACCCTCGTCACCGCGCACCCGATCTCGGTCGACACCGCCGAGTTCGACGAGTTGGCCCGCCGCGACGACGTGCTCGCCGAGGCGCGCGAGCTCGAGCGGGTCCGCAGCGAGCGAATGATCGTGCGGGTCGACCGTACCGACCCGTCCAAGAACATCGTCCGCGGCTTCCAGGCCTTCGGGATGTATCTCGCTGCCCATCCGGAGGTGCACGGGCAGGTGGAGATGCTCGCACTCCTCGATCCTTCGCGGCAGGACATCCCGCAGTACGGGGCCTACCTGTACGAGATCAAAGTCGCTGCGCGTGAGGTGAACGACCGCTTCGCTCGGGACGGGTGGGAGCCCGTTGTACTGGAGGTCCGGGACGACTTTCCACGCTCAGTTGCCGCGTACACGCAGTACGACGCGCTGTTCGTCAACGCGGTCTTCGACGGGCTCAACCTGGTTGCGAAGGAAGCGCCGCTGGTTAACCAGCGGGACGGAGTGGTCGTCCTCTCGCGAAACGCCGGCGCGTACGAGGAGCTGGAGCCCTGGGTCATCGCTGTCGACCCCTTCGACCTCGCCGGCCAGGCAGAGGCACTGCACGAGGCGCTCTCGCTCCCGGATGGCGAGCGGCATTGGCGGGCCGAGTCCATCCGGTCGCACGTCCGCGAGCACGACCTGACCGAGTGGCTCGATCTCCAGCTCGCCGACCTCGACCGGGTCTCGGCCTTGAGGGTTTGACCCCGACGGGGTCCGATTCTGCAGGCTGAACCTGGTTCGGCGTCTGCAGGGACAGCCCGTAGCTACGATCGCCCTGCAATGAGCGACCTCTCCCACGTCGACGAGGCCGGCGGCGTTCGCATGGTCGATGTCGGCGGCAAGCCGCCGTCCAGGCGGCGCGCCGTCGCCACGGCGAGCGTGCGGATGGCACCCGAGACGGCCCGGCGCCTCCGTGAGTTGCCCAAGGGGGACGCGCTCGTCACCGCGCAGCTCGCCGGCGTGATGGCGGCCAAGCGGACGGCCGACCTGATCCCGCTCTGCCATCCCTTGCCGCTGTCCCACGTCGACGTCTCGCTCGAGGTGGGCGGCGAGGGCGTGGAGATCACCGCAACGGCAGAGACAACCGCCCAGACCGGGGTCGAGATGGAGGCTCTGGTCGCAGCCTCGGTCGCCGCGCTGACCGTCTACGACATGGCGAAGGCGATCGACAAGGAGATGGTCGTCGGCAGCGTGCGGCTGCTGGAGAAGACGAAGGAAGCCGTGTGAGGGCGGGCGTCCTGACCATCTCGGACGGGGTGGCCGATGGAACGCGTGAGGACCGGAGCGGTGACCTCCTCGACGAGCTTCTGTCCGCAGAGGGCTTCGAGGTCGAGCGCCGGGTCGTCCCCGACGAGCAAGACGCGATCGCCGACGCGCTTGTTGTCTTGGTCGACAACGTACAGATGGTGCTGACGACCGGGGGCACGGGTCTTGGCCCGCGCGATGTGACTCCGGAGGCGACGATGCAGGTGCTCGACCGGGCAGCACCCGGGATCGCGGAGGCGATTCGGGCCGACTCGATTGCGAAGACGCCGCACGGGCTGCTGTCGCGCGGCATTGCAGGTGTCTGCGGTTCGACCCTGGTCGTCAACCTGCCCGGCTCGCCCGGAGGCTGCCGCGACGGCTTCTCCGTGCTGCAGCCCGCGCTCGCCCACGCGCTCCAGCTGCTCGCAGGCGACACCAAGTCCGGACACTCGCAAACGTGAGTGTTGTCGCGGCGTACCCGCGGCGGTTCGCCTCGCTCGTCAAGATCGAGCACACCGTCTTTGCGTTGCCGTTCGCATACGTCGGGGCGTTCCTGGCGGTGGACGCTGTCCCCAGCGCGCACGATCTCGTCTGGATCACGGTGGCGATGGTCGGCGCGCGGTCGCTGGCGATGGCGCTCAACCGGCTGATCGACGCAGAGATCGACGCGCGCAACCCACGGACGGCCGGGCGCGAGCTCCCCGCCGGCCGGCTCAGCCGGCCGCAGGTGATCCTCTTCTGTCTTGCCTCACTGGCGGTCTTCCTGATTGCCGTCTGGCAGCTCGACCCGATCTGCCGCTGGCTCTGGCCGATTCCTGTGGCCGGCTTTGTCGTATACCCGTACCTCAAGCGCGTCACCTGGCTCGCCCACCTTTGGCTCGGCGCCGTCGATGGGCTCGCCCCGATGGGGGCATGGATCGCGATTCGTGGCGACCTGCCCTGGCAGGCGTGGGCGCTCGGCGGCGCGGTCGCGTGCTGGGTCGCCGGTTTCGACCTCTTCTACTCCCTCTTCGACGCCGAGATCGACCGGGCACAGGGCCTGCACTCGTGGACGACTCGCTGGGGTGAACGCGGGGTCTTCCGAGGCGCTCGGGTGCTGCATCTGCTCACCGTCTGGCTGCTCGCCGCGGCCGGCGCCGGGCTCGACGTCGGGCTTCTCTACTGGATCGGGATCGCGGTCGTCGCGGGGCTCCTGTCCTACGAGCACTCGCTCGTCCGCCCGGGCGACACGCGCCGCCTCGACGCTGCGTTCTTCACCATGAACGGCGTGATCAGCGTCACCTTCTTCGGTTTCGTCCTCGCCGACGTCCTCGTCCAATGATCGCGGCGCGCAAGCTCGGCCGCACCTATGGCGCGAAGCACGTCATCCGTGACCTCGACCTCGACGTCGATCGTGGCTCCTTCCTGCTGCTCACCGGCCCGAACGGCTCCGGGAAGACGACGCTGTTGCGACTGATCGCGGGGCTGCTCGTGCCCACCGCCGGCGAGCTCGACGTCGATGCGGCGCGCGAGCGGATCGGTTTCCTCGGCCACGAGCCGCTCGTCTACCGTGAGCTGACCGCGCTCGAGAACCTCGACCTCTACGGACGGCTCTATCGCGTGCCCGAGCGCCGCGAGCGGATGGGCATGCTGCTCGAGCGCTTCGGACTCTGGGAGGCCCGTAACCAGCGCGCCGACTCGTTCTCGCGCGGGATGCTCCAGCGGCTCGCGCTCTGCCGAACGCTGCTGCACGACCCCGAGCTGCTCGTGCTCGACGAGCCGTACAGTGCGCTCGACAAGGAGGGGGCAGCGCTGCTCGACCGCGAGCTCGGCGAGTTGCGCGCGAACGGGACCTTCGTCGTCTCGACTCACGACCCGGCCCGGCTGGAGCGGTTCGCGACCCAGCGCCTCGCTTTCGCATGAGCGCCTACTTCGCCGACGTCGCCACACTCGCTCGCAAGGATCTGCGACTGGAGCTGCGGGTCCGCAGCGTTGTCCCCTCGATGCTGCTCTTCGTCGTCACCGCGCTCGTCGTCTTCCACTTCGCCCTGCCCGCCGGCAGCTCCGACCTCGCCGCCAAGGGGCTGCTCTGGGTCGCGATCGTCTTCACCGCACTCCTCGGCCTGACCCGCGCCTTCGTTGCCGAGCGCGAACAGCGGCTGCTCGACGGCCTGCTGCTCGCCCCGTGCGACCGCAGCGCGATTTGGCTCGCGAAGACCGTCTCGATGCTCGGCTTCCTCGTCGCCGCCGAGCTCGTCGCGCTGCCGGCGTTCGGGCTCTTCTTCTCGGGCATCGACGGCGCGACCGTCGCCGGGGTCGCGCTCGCGGACATCGGTATCTGCGCCGTGGGCACCGTGCTGGCGGCGATGGCGGTCGCCGGCCGCGCCCGCGAGTTGCTCCTGCCCCTGCTTTTCCTGCCGCTCGCGATCCCGATCGTCGTCGGCGGCGTGGGGGCCAGCGTCGCGGACGAACCCGCTCGTTACCTGGGGTTTCTCGTGCTCTACGACGCGGTCTTTGCGATCATCTCCTGGGCCTCCTTTGAGTACGTCGTTACGGAATAACCAGCTCGCGCTGTCAGCGACGCTCGCCGCCGTGCTGGTGCCGACGGCGATCGCGCTGGTCTTCTTCTATGCGCCGGTCGACGAGGACGGCCTCAACCAGAAGATCTTCTACTTCCATGTCCCGATCGCGCTCACGGCATATGCCTGCTTCGGTTGGGGCGCGTGGAAGGGGCTCGTCCACCTCTGGAAGGGAAGGCCCGGCGCCGACCTGGAGAGCTACGTCGCCATCCACCTCGGCGTGATCTTCGGGGCGATGACGCTGCTCACCGGCTCGCTCTGGGCGAAGTTCCGCTGGGGGCACTGGTGGCTCTGGAGCGAGCGGCAGCTCGTCCTCTTCCTCGTGCTGTTCCTCTTCTACTCCGCGTACTTCATGCTCCGCTACTCGGTGGAGCCGGGGCCGCAGCGGGCGAACCTCTGCGCCGTCTACTCGCTGTTCGGAGTCGTCCTGATTCCGATCAGCTTCCTTGCGATCCGGCTGGCGAATCAGTACATCCATCCGGTCGCGTTCAACCGCCACGGGCCGCAGATGGCCGGCTCGCAGTTCTTCACCTTCTGCGTCTGCCTGGCGGCGATGCTCGCCCTCGGCGCGGCGCTCTACCAGTTCGAGCTCGCCGGCAAACGGCTGGATGCGCGATTGAAGGAGCTTCGGGAGCTTCTCGCATGAGCAACGAGGAGAAGTACGTCGCCGCCGCCTACCTGGTGGTCTTCACCTTCGTGCTCGTCTACTTCCTGATCATGGCGCTGAAGCTGGCGCGGCTCGAGCGCGAGGTGGGAGAGCTGACCGAGCTCGCGCGGAAGCGGGTCGATGGCTGAGTATCTGTTCGGGTTCGCCTTTCTCGCCTACGCCGCCGCGGCGATCGCCTATGCCGCGGATGCGCGGCGGCCGGGGCCGGCGGGCCGGATTGCGACCTGGGGCGTCCGGCTCGGGTGGCTGCTCCAGACCGCGCTGCTCGTCGAGGAGGCTGCGCGCGCCAACGGATTCCCCTGGTCGACGTGGGCGGGCTCGCTGAACCTGTTCGTTTGGCTGGTGGTCAGCGTGTACCTCGTCTGGGGCTGTCGGACGCGGTATCGCCTGCTCGGGCTGGCAGTGATGCCCGTGGCCGCCGGCCTGCTCGTGGTCGCGCGGCTGGGCGGTGGGATCGGCGGCGGCAGCACGAGCAGCTACTCGACGACGTTCCTGGTCGTCCACGTCGGCCTGCTTTCGTTCGCGTTCGCCGCCTTCACGCTCGCGGCTGCCTTGTCCGGCCTATACCTCTGGCAGGAGCGCCGGCTGAAGAGCCGCCGCCCCGCGGCTCTGCTCGGGCGCGCCCCCTCGCTGCTCACGCTCGAGACGCTGACCAGCCGCACGATCGCGGTCGCGCTGCCGGCGCTCACCGCCGGGATCGTCGCGGGGCTCGTCCGGCTCAGGGACCAGGGCGCCTCGGTCGATGCGCTGATGGCGGTCACGCTGGGGACCTGGGCCGTCTACGGCAGCTATCTCGTTCTCCGCTACGAGGCCGGCTGGCACGGTCGCCGCGCCGCGTATCTCGCGCTGGTGGGCTTCGCGTTCGTGGTCGTCGCCCGCCTGGGCCTGCAGGTGAGCCACTTCTCATGACCCTGACGCTCGTCGGCCTCTCGCACCGTGGCACTCCGGTGGCCGTCCGGGAGCGGGCGTTCGTGCCGCTGCCGCAGGCGGGCGAGCTCGCGACGTCGCTCGCCGTGGAGGGCGAGGCCGTCTGTCTTTCGACCTGCAACCGAACCGAGCTGTACGTGGTCGGTGAGGATGCTGAGCGCCGTGCACTGGCGGTGCTCGAGTCGATCAGCGGTCTGGCCGGTGATGAGCTCCGGGCGGTCGTCTACCGGCTCGCCGACGAGGCCGCGGCTCTCCACCTCTTCCGGGTGGCGGCGGGCCTGGACTCGCTCGTTCCCGGTGAGGGCGAGATCCTCGGGCAGGTCCGGGCGGCGTTCGAGGAGGGAGCCACCGGGCCGGTGCTCGATCGCCTCTTCCGCCAGGCGTTGCACGCCGGGAAGAAGGTCAGGGCGGAGACGGCGATTGCCGAGAGCCCGGCCTCGGTTTCATCGGCCGCGGCGGCGTTGGCGCAACAGGTGTTCGGTCGGCTCGACGAGTGCCGTGTGCTTCTCGTTGGCGCCGGTCACGTCGCGGAGCTCGCAGCCCGCAGCCTCGCCGCCCGCGGCGCCTCGATCGCGTTCGTGGCCAATCGCTCGCCGCAGCGCGCCGCCGAGCTGGCGTCCGCGTTCGCCGGCGAAGGCATCGGCCTCGATCGGGCCGCGGCCGTGCTCGGGGAGGTCGACGTGGTTCTCTCCTCGACCGGTTCGCCTGGCTGGGTGCTGGGCCGAGAAGAGGTCGACGGTGCCCTCCGCGACCGAAAAGGACGCCCCCTGTTCCTGATCGACCTGGCGGTGCCGCGCGACCTCGACCCGGCGATCCATGAACTCGACGCCTGCTACCTGTACGACATCGACGACCTGGAGTCGGTGGTCGCTGCCAGCCTCGCCGGCCGCCGTCGCGAGGCGGCACGGGCCGAGGCGATCGTCGCCGAGGAGGCCGAGAGCTTCCGCGAGTGGCAGGCGTCCCGTGAGGTCGTCCCCGCGATCGCGTCGCTGCGCGCGTGGGCGGAGGAGATCCGCGCAGGTGAGCTGGCGCGGGTCCGCGGACGGCTCGGTCTGTCCGAGGCCCAGGAGGAGGCGGTCGAGTCGATCACCGCGCAGATCGTCAACAAGCTGCTCCATCCGCCGACGGTTCGTCTGAAGGAAGCGGCCGCCGGAGCGGACGGTGGTGGGTATGCAGAGGCCGTCCGACACCTGTTCGACCTCCGCGACCCGGACGATTGAGGCACTGATGCTCCTGCGGCTCGGCTCCCGCGGCAGCCGGCTCGCGTTGACGCAGGCGGCGTTGGTCGCCGAGCAGCTCCGTGCTCCGGGCCGGGAGATCGCGCTGGTGCCGATCACGACCGCCGGCGATCGTGACCGTCGCAGCCCCTTCGGCGAGATCGGCGACCGGGGCGTCTTCGTCAAGGAGCTCGAGGAAGCGCTGCTCGACGGACGGATCGACGCCGCCGTCCATTCCGCCAAGGACATGACCTCCACCGACACGACCGGGCTGGCCGTGGGCGCGTACCTCGTTCGGGAGGACCCGCGCGACGCCCTCTGCGGCGCATCCGAGCTGAGGTCGGGAATGCGCGTGGGTACGGCTTCGGCTCGCCGCCGGGCCCAGCTGCTCGCGCTCGAGCCCACGCTTTCGATCGAGCCGTTGCGCGGGAACATCGACACTCGACTCCGCAAGCGTGCCGAGCGAGGTCTCGACGCCGTCGTCCTCGCTGCCTGTGGGCTCGACCGCCTCGGCCTGGCCGGCGAGGTGGGGCACCGCTTCGACCCGGCGGAGGTGCTTCCCGAGGCCGGGCAAGGAGCGCTGGCCGTCCAGGTGCGCAGCGGCGAGGAGCCCCTGGTCGAGGCGGCCGACGACCCCGAGACCCGGAAGCGGGTGGCCGCCGAGCGTGCCTGTGTCGCCGTCGTCGGCGGCGGGTGCCTGGCGCCGGTGGCCGCGCATCACGATGGATCGACGCTGGTGGCGCTCGTCGCCGACCAGGACGGCCGGTGGGTGGAGCGCCGTTCGGGAGACGACGCGGTTGCGCTCGGAGAGGAGCTCGCACGGATCGCCGCACAATCGTCCTGACCCGTCCGGACGGGCGGAACGAGCAGCTCGCGGCCCGGCTGCGGGCGGCGGGTTACGGAGTCGTCGTCCGCCCGGTGGTCGAGATCGAGGTGGTGGAAACAGGCCCCATCGACCTCGACGTGTACGACTGGCTCGTGCTGACAAGTGCCACGGGTGCACGGGAGCTTCGCCGACGGGCGGTTGGGCGGCCGGGTCGGGTCGCGGCTGTCGGGCGGGCGACTGCCGACGCGTGGGGCGAGGTCGACCTCGTGCCGGCGGTGTCGACCCAGGAAGGGCTGCTCGCCGAGCTGCCGCGGTCTGCCGGCCGGGTGCTGTTCGCCGGCGCCGAGGGCGCTCGACCGCTGCTCGCCGACGAGCTGGGAGCGGACGTGGTCGTCCTGTACCGGGCAGTGCCGGTCGCGGTCGAGGTGGAGGGCGATCTCGCCGTCGTCGCCTCGCCGTCGGCGGCCCGGGCGCTGGCGGCCGCCAACCGGGCGATTCCAGTCGTCTCGATCGGTCCGGAGACGACGGCGGCCGCGCGGGCCGCTGGGCTGCGGGTGTCGGCCGAGGCCGAGACGCCGGATGTCGAAGGCCTGGTCGCGGCTGTCACCGCGTCGGAGTAGCCTGCGGGCCGTGTTCATCACGTTCCTGTCCGACTTCGGGCTCCGGGACGACTTCGTCGGAACATGCCACGGGGTCATCGCCCGGATTGCGCCGGCGGCGAGCATCATCGACATCACGCACGGGATCGAGCCCCAGGCAGTGCTCCAGGGCGCCCTCGTTCTCGCGAACACGATCTCCTACATGCCGGAGGGCGTTCACCTTGCCGTGGTCGACCCCGGAGTGGGCGGCGACCGGCGTGCGCTCGCGGTCCGGGACGCCTCCGGGCGCATCTACGTGGGGCCCGACAACGGCTTGCTCGTTCCCGCTGCCGAGAAGCAGGGTGGTGTCGCGGATGCGTGGCAGTTGAGCAACCCGCGGTACATGCTCGACCCGGTCTCGCGAACCTTTCACGGCCGCGATGTCTTCTCGCCGGCCGCAGCCCACCTGGCCGTCGGCCTCGATCCGGCCGAGCTCGGTCCGGCGGTCGAGCCGGACTCGCTCGTCCGCCTCGAACTGCCCGAGCCCGAGGTCGGGAGTGCCAGGATCGGGGCCACCGTCCTCTACGTCGATCGCTACGGAAACGTCCAGCTCAACCTGTCTCGGGTCGACCTCGAGCGCGCCGGAGTCGTGCCCGGTCGGCGGGTCGAGCTCGACCTCGGCGTCGACCGCTACTACGCGACTGCCGCGCGTGTCTTCTCCGACGCCCGCCCGGGCGACATCATCCTCTACGAAGACTCGTACGAGAACATCGCGGTCGCGATCACCGCCGGCAATGCCGCAGAGATGTTCGGACTTCGCCCCGGGCAGCGGCTGACGATCCGATTCGCCGACTGACCGCGTGCTTGACGCCGGGCACCAGGCCGTTTAGGTTCGCGATCACAGGACGTTCGCGGCACGGCGACACCGGCCCGAACGTCCTTTTTCTGGTGTGCGCCGACTCGGTCGTCGGCGAGCCGCATGGCGAGGGCCGGAATCGAACCGGCGATACCACGGCTCTTCCGTGCTCGCCGGCTCGGTCGCCGGCGAGCCTTGAGGCCGTTTCCTCTTGGCTACACTCTCCCGCGCGGCGAGGTAGCTCAGTCGGTAGAGCACACGGCTGAAAACCGTGGTGTCGCCGGTTCGATTCCGGCCCTCGCCACTGACACTCGCGGCACGGCTTCGCCGCGGCGGGAATCGCAGCAGCGTCAGTCCGGATCGAAGCCCGGGGCGATACTCAGAGCGCCGCCGCGAATACCGCCTTGAAGGCGAACTCGTTCAGCCTGACGGGCCTGGCGAGGATCTTGCCGTTCTGATTGACCATGGTGATGGCGTCGCCCGACGTGAGCGACCGGCTTCCACTCGTCGTATAGGCGCTGATTTCGTCGAAGTAGACGACGCCGAAGCTCGCCAGCGGGTGGAAGAACGGAGGCTGGCTGGTGTCGCCGGTGCGGGTGATCCCCGCGTTGATCGTGACAGCAGGGGGAAAGCCGGTATCGAACGCGAAGCTGATCGACTGCGCGGTGGTCTCGTTTGCGAGGAAGTACGCCGCCTTGCCGTTGGTTTGCAGGCACAGGCTGCCGCTGATCACATCGCCCGGGCGCACAGGCAGGTTGACGTCCCCGACGCCCTGCGCCCAGATTCTGCTGGTGACGTTCTGCGCGGAGTCGACGGTCATCTCGACGTGGACGTCGAGGAAGCCGATACCGACGAAGGTATGGAAGTGGTTGATGGGGTCGAACTGGCCGGGGCTGAACCGTAGATCGGGCACCGTCCAGGTGACGAACAGCACGGTGAACGGGGCAGACGAAGGGCTGAAGAGCTGGTAGCCGCACGACTCGATCGGGTCCGGGCCGAACGGGAATGAGGGGGCAGTGCCGGTGGGGATCTTGGCTGGGAGCCCCTTCTTGTTCGCCGTGGTCGTGTCCGGCCGAGGCTCGAGATGTTCGAAGCTGCGGTAGCGGGCCGCCTGCCGCTCCCACAGCGCGGCCATGCCGGGCTCCTTGTGGGGGTCGGGCCGCAACGGCAGGCCGTACTTCATCAAGTCCCGTTTGGTGGCCGCGAACGGGTCGAAGCCCTGTGGTGGAGTCGGATAGAGACGAATCCCCTTCTTATCAGCGGGAGCTTTCCTGGCGGGAGGCTTCCTCTGTCCAGCCATGACACCCTCCTTGCGATGGCCGATGCCCGTGCGGCGGCTTGCGCTGAACCGGGTGAGGTGGTCCGAAGTGACCTGGTTCAGCTGTCTGGGTGATGCGGATCTTGCCTGAACGCGGCGGGTCTTGTCGTGCGCCGAGGACTTGCGGCCATGCCAGGCGTCAGAGTGTTCCCCAACTTCTCTTCGCCGTCGTGGTTCCGAAGGACGGGACGACCACTCAGAACGAAGAACATTTCTTCGGCTCCGAAGTGCATGTGCATCCGCATCTCAGGAGCGCCGGGCGCCAGTTCGTACAGCGTTGCCCCCATTCTGGCGTCGTCGGGCCGCCAGAAGATTCGATGCCGAGTACCAGCTTCTTCGTCCTCGCCTTCCCAGGTGTCGGAGAAGAGGTTTTCACGATTCATTCGAGGCACCTCCGAGTCGTAGCGGTGGCGCGCAGCGCTCGAGTCCCGTCGATACGGGCTTCGCAATCGCCTGTGCGAGTGTTCGCGTATGACGCCTGAAGGAATCTACGCCCAGGGCAGGCGAGCCCAGTTCGGCGGCCGCTCTCGCCGGAACCGCTCGATCGTCGCGTACGCCTGTCGCCAGTCGGAGGTTTCCTCCACCACGCTTGCGCCGTAGCGCGCCGCGAGCTCCGACACCGGGTAGTGCACTTCTGGGCCCGAGCGCGACCCGGCCATCAGGATCACACACGGCCCGTCTCCCGCGCCCACGAAAGTGTGCTCGGTCCATGGAGGCGCGTGGAAGAAGTCCCACGGCCGGAGGATTCGCTCCTCTCCCTCGACGAGGAGCCTGCATTCCCCTGAAAGAACGAGGAACGCCTCCTGGTTCGCTTCGGCGTGGTAGAGGCCGGTCTGGCCGGGCTCCAGGACGGTGAGGTTGATTCCGAGCTGGGCGAACTCGACCGGCGGGTCGCCGTACTCGTTCTCGAACGCGCACCTCGCGCCCCTACTGTCCGCCAACCACCACTCGGCCTCGCGCACGTTGACGACGAACCAGCCCTGGGCGACGGGCCTGAGCCCCGATCCGAAATCCTCGAGCTCTGCTCCGGGCACGAACGCGATTCTCGCAGTTCGGAACGGGTCTGCGATGTGAGCGAGTGTCAGAAATGCTTCCTGACGACCTTGGCCGACCGATGATTCATGTGCGACTGATGGGTCTCTGAGGAAAGCCGGCCAGGAAAGGAGCTGCACCATGACCAAGGTTGTCGCGATCATGTCGATGTCCCTCGACGGGTACGTCGCCGATGCGAACGATGGAGTCACCGAGGTTTTTGACTGGTACTTCTCGGGTGACGTCGATGTCTCCATGCCGAGCACGAGCTCGGACATGACGTTCCGTGTCTCAGCGGCGAGCGCCGACCACGTGAGGGGCTTGATGGCCGAGGTCGGCGCGATGCTCACCGGTCGACGCACGTTCGAGAAAGCCGGTGGCTGGGACGGCCAGCATCCGTGGGATGTGCCCGCTTTCGTCGTCACCCACCACGTGCCCGACGGCTGGCCACAGCCCGGCTCGACAGTCCAGTTCGTCACCGACGGCATCGAAAGCGCCGTTGCACGAGCGAAATCGGCTGCCCACCCGAAGTCCGTGGGAGTGCACGGCGCCCAAACGATCCAGCAGTGCCTGGACGCCGGGCTGCTCGACGAGATCCACGTCGATCTGGCTGCCGTGTTGCTAGGTGCAGGTGTGCGGCTGTTCGACCACCCCGCAAATACACCGGTCGTCCTCGGGAATCCGACGGTCGTCACCGGTGTGGGTGTCACACATCTGCGCTATCCCGTGCCCACGTCGTAGACCATCAGCGGCACAGGGAGTTCCAGACCGCCGGCCCGGGTGAGACGACTGTCTGCTGCGCGAGCGAACGATGATTCGCGGGCGTTTGCCAAGTCTCAGTAAGCAGCGCCGGGAGCATGGTGATGACCCCCAGGATCGCGGAGGACTTCGTCCAGTGGAAGCCGCCCAACGTGGCGACAGCAAGCTGGGACTCGTCGAGTTCTCGATCTTTCCGCATGTCGACCGCGAGGCCCTGCCGGAGAGCACCATGGCCGCCGCAGAAAGGTGGGCCGCCGGCTTGCCGGGGCCGGCGTACGCGATCGACGACGAGTCTGCGATCAAGGTGGTCGACGGCACCGTCGAAGTCGTCTCCGAGGGACACTGGAAACTGTTCGCCCCTTGATACGGAGACCCGCGACGAGCGATGACGCTCCGCTTGGCCGGTGTTCCGGAATGACCTCTGAGCGGCGCGAGGTCGCCTACGACGTTGGCTGGACGACTTTGGTGACGACCCAGCGATGCTTGCCGATCTTGCGGTCACGGAGGAATCCCAGCTTCTCGTAGGTTGCGAGGGCGCCGTTGAAGAGGAAGCCGGCAGGCACCGAACCTGCGGCTTCGGGATACCCCTCTACCTTGCCGCCGCCGAGACCTTCGATCAGATCCAGCGCCCCTTCGAGTGCCGCTGTGGCGACGCCGTGACGCCGGTGCCCTCTGCCGACGAAGTTGCAGGCGATCCGCCAATCCGGCAACGTCGTGAGGCTCTTCTCGTAGGCGGCGCGGTTCTTGATCTTGGGCACCTCGTCCGGTGCGCCGAACTGGCACCAACCCACACAGTCGTCGCCGTCGAACACAAGGGCAGCGTGCGCCCTGCCTGTCCGCACCCGTGCGAGCTTGCGTTCCCGGTTCAGCGCCGGCTCGCGGCTGTCATCCGGATGAAAACCCATGCACCAACAACCTCCGAAGACGCCGTTGTTCGCTTCGACCAGCTTCGCGAACGCATCCCAGCTCGACTCATCGAGAGCCTCGATCCTGTACCCCGACCCCACCACAGCTCAGCCTAGCCCGCTAGGCCGCATGGCACTGGTCTGGGCCCAGTGTTCCGGAATGACGCCTGCCGAGAGGGTCCCCTGGACACTCACTCTTCGAGCGCTTCTGGTTCCACCGATGATTCGTGCGCAACGTGGGCTCGGCTATGTGCGCGATGCGTACTTCACGCTCGCGAATGGCCAGTCTGATTCGAGCCACGAACTCACGGCACGCCAAAGCGGGGTGTCCAGGTGCGCGTGGCTCTTCCGCACCCAGGAGAGCGCGCACGCGTCGTAGTCGTTTTCGGGCAGCGGGTAGATGTAGACGCATCCGATCACGTTGCGGCTGGCCGGATCGAGCACCGTGTACGTGAAGCCCTTCCGGGTGCGGAAGTCGTCGGCGTGGCGCTCCAGGTCCGCACGGTTCTCGTCCTGCGTCATCTCTCGCGGCCAGGAGCCGTCCGGATACCCGGGCGTCGCCGCGATGTGCTCGATGGACGACGTCCAGGCGTCGTAGTCCAGCTCGTTGTGCTCGGGCTCGAGCGGCTCGAGGACGAACTCGGAAGTCTCGAAACCGAGCGGGACATCGAAGTCAGGTGGGACGAACTGGGCCACGCAACCGATCGTAGAACCTTGGCTCAGGGTGAGCTGGGGAAGGGAATCATCGCCTGCCCAGCGTGCTCTCGCTCGAGTGGGCTCAGCGGCCCCGGGCTTGCTTCAGGCGGTCGACCAGGGCTTCCAGCATCTGGCCCTTGACCAGGACGTCGTCCGCGCCGGCGTTCGTTGCTTCGTCGTGGATCGCCGTGCTCTCGTCGCCGGTGAGGGCGATCAGGCAGACGAGCGGGTGGGCCTCGCGCAGCTTCCGGATAGCGGTCACGCCGTCCATGTTCGGCATATGGAGGTCGACGACGACAGCATCCGGGCCCAGCTCGTGGGCGAGCTGGAGAGTCTCGAAGCCGTCGTAGGCCAGGGCGACCACGGTCAGCTCGGGTTGCTCCTCGATCAGGACGCGGAGGGCAGCCGCATAGCGCTTGTCGTCATCCGCGAGCAGGACGCGGATCGTTCCGAAGTCCGAGGCGGGGGTCACTCTTCAATAGTTTGCCCTACGTGGAAACACGACAAACGCCTTCACCGATCGCGATCATCGGCGCGGCGCTCGATCTCGGTGCCGGCCGGCGGGGTGTGGACATGGGCCCCTCGGCGATCCGCTATGCGGAGCTGGAGACGCGGATTCGTGAGCTGGGGCGTGACTGCGCCGATCTGGGGAACGTGCAGACCGCGGTCGCGGAGGCCGCGCCGGTCGGTGACACTCGGACGCGCTACCTCGGCGAGATCCTGGGTGCCTGCGAACGGGTCGCCGAAAAGGTCAGAGCTGCGAGGGACGAAGGGAGGATGCCGCTCGTCCTCGGCGGCGACCATTCGGTCGCGCTCGGCACGCTCGGTGGTCTCGTCGACGGCTCGGAGCCCGGCGGTGTGCTGTGGGTCGACGCCCACGGCGATCTGAACCGACCTGAGACAAGCCCCACCGGGAACGTTCACGGGATGGTGCTGGCTGCGGCGATGGGGCTGGGCGGCCCAGCGTTCGAGGGCTCCGGCCTCGCGATCCCCTCCGTCGACCCGAGCCGCGTGGCGCTCGTCGGCGTCCGCTCGCTCGACGACGGCGAACGGGGCCTGCTCCGCGACCTCAACGCGACCGTCTTCACGATGAGCGACATCGACCGCCTCGGGATCGAGCACGCGATCACCGAGTCCCTAGCCAGGGTCGACGGCTCCGGTTTCGTACACGTCAGCCTGGACATGGATGCGCTCGACCCCGACGTCGCTCCCGGGGTGGGGACGCCGGTACGCGGCGGCCTCTCCTATCGCGAGGCCCATCTGGCCATGGAGCTCGTCGCCGAGTCGGGAGCGATGACGTCGCTCGAGGTGGTCGAGGTCAACCCGATCCTCGATCGCGAGAACGAGACGGCCAAGCTCGCCGTCGAGCTGGTCGCGAGCGCGCTTGGCGCGCGCATCCTCTAGGTCAGGAATGACTCGATCGCTGCGCGCGTCTCCTCGAGCGCGTCCCAGTAGACCGTGTGGCCGCCGGGAACCGTCACCACCCGGACGAGGTCGCCCAGTGTCGCCTGGTACTCGTCGATCTCCTCGGGCACCGTCAGCCACGAATCGGCGCCGATCACGAACAGGGTCGGTACCGCGGCGGGCGGCGGCGGCTCGCTCGCCATCACGCTCCAGGCGGCGATGACCGTACTCTTGCAGTAGCGATAGCGCAGTCGGCCGTTCGGGCCCGGCTCCATGTGCCTACGGTCGGACTCGATCACCAGCTCGCGCGGTGCGAGCAGGACCCGCCCCGAGTCGTATCGTGTCTGGACGGCATCTTCCACGGTCGCGTAGGAGACATCGACACGCTCCAGCTCGGCCAGGTCGAGCGCGACGTGTGGCAGTACGTGCAGCGCCGGATCGAGTAGGGCGACCCGCTCGACCCGGCCCGGGTCGCGCGCGGCGAGCTCGGCGACGAGGCGACCTCCGAAGCTGTGCCCGATCCAGATCGCCGGTGCGTCCGGAACGCTGGCGACGATCGCGTCGAGATGAGCATCGACGTTCCACGGCGGCTCCCACGGGGAATGGCCGTGCCCGAGCAGGTCAAGCCCGATCACGTGGTAGCGGCCGGCGAGCGGCTCGGCGAGCCCGTCGAACCTGCCGCCGTACGAGCTGACGCCGTGGAGACAGACGACCACCGGCGCTCCGCGCTCACCCCACTCGTACGCGTTGAGGGTTCTCACGGCCGGTAGTACGTCCGGTCCTTCAGCTCGTCGGGAAGGTGGTCGACCTCGAAGCCCGCCGGGTCGTCGTGGGGGTAGACGTATCCCTGACCTTGGCCGAGCTTCTTCGCGCCCGGGTAGTGGGCGTCGCGAAGTTCTTTCGGCGGCCGGACGGTTCCGAGCTCGCGGACGTCGCCGCGCGCCTCGCCGAGGGCGACCGTCACCGCGTTCGACTTCGGTGCCAGCGCCAGGTAGATCGCAGCCTGCGCGAGGTTGAGCTGGGCCTCCGGCAGGCCGACGTGCTCGACCGCCTGGGCGGCCGCGACCGCGACCACGAGTGCCTGCGGATCGGCGTTGCCGACGTCCTCCGAGGCGAGGATGATCATCCGCCGGGCGATGAACCGCGCGTCCTCGCCGCCCTCCAGCATCGCGGCCAGGTAATAGACGGCGGCGTCGGGGTCAGAGCCGCGCATCGACTTGATGAAGGCGGATGTGAAGTCGTAGTGGGCGTCCCCGCCCTTGTCGTACAGCAGCGGTCGCTTGCGAGCAGCGTCCTCGACGTTGTCCTGGGAAATCGCTCCGTCCGCCGCACCGGCCGCGGTCTCGAGGATGTTGAGAGCGCTTCTTGCATCGCCGCCTGCGCGGTGCGCGATCAGAGCCCGCACTTCGTCTGACACCGCGACCCCGAGGGTGGCTTCGCCCCGGCGGATCACCCGCTCGAGATCGGCGGTCTCGAGCGGGCTGAGCTCGTACAGTTGGACGCGGCTCAGGAGCGCCGAATTGACCTCGAAGTACGGGTTCTCGGTCGTCGCGCCGATCAGGGTGACGACTCCCTCCTCGACCGCCGGCAGAAGCGCGTCCTGCTGCGCTTTGTTGAAACGGTGGATCTCGTCCAGGAAGAGAATCGTCCGGCGGCCGAGTGCGCCGAGCCGCTCTCGCGCGCGGGCCAGTACACCCCGGACGTCCGCGACCGAGGCGGACACGGCGGAGAGCTCTTCGAACTCGGCGCCGGTGCTCGCAGCGATGATTCGGGCGAGCGTGGTCTTGCCGCTTCCCGGCGGCCCGAAGAAGATCGCCGAGCCCATGCGGTCCTCGACGATCGCGCGCCGCAAGGCCGAACCTTCGCCGAGCACGTGCTCCTGGCCGACGAACTCCTCCAGCGAGGTGGGGCGCAGGCGCATCGCCAGTGGGGCGTTGTCCTGGGCCCGTTCCGACGCGGCGTGTGCGAACAGGTCGGACACGCTGGGAAGTATGCTCAGCGCGTGTCCAGGCAGGAGCAGACCGGCCTCGCGGACGAGTTCGAGCCGATCTTGCCGGGGCAGGGCGCGAGCGACTACGAGCGGTACCTGCGCACTGACGAGCTGCTCGCGCTCCAGAAGCCTCCGGAGGAGCGGGCGCACCACGACGAGCTCCTCTTCCAGAGTACGCACCAGGCATCGGAGCTCTGGCTGAAGCTCGCCGCCGAGGAGATCGAGCTCGCAACCACACACCTCAAGCAGGGCGAGATCCGGCCGGCGCTGCGTCTGCTCGGCCGTGCGACGCTCTGCTTCAAGCTCGTCACGCACGCGCTCGGCATGCTCGAGCTGATGTCGCCCTGGGAGTACACGTCGGATGTCCGTCCGGCGCTCGGGCACGGCAGCGGGTTCGACTCGCCGGGCTGGAACCGCGTGCGGCACGCCGCTCCCGCGCTTGGCCAGGCGTTCCACGAGCTGCGCCGGCGGGAAGGGCTGTCGCTGGCCGAGGTCTATACGCAGGGCCGCGAGCGCGAGGATCTGTACCTGCTCGCCGAGGCGTTGACCGATCTGGACGAGTGGGCGACCACGTGGCGTGTTCGCCACTTCATGGTTGTCGAGCGGATCATCGGCGGCGACGTGGTCGGCACCCAGGGAACACCGGTGGAGATGCTCGGCAAGCTCGTTCAGCGCAAGCTCTACCCCGAGTTGTGGAAGGTGCGGACCGAGTTGACCAACCGCGCGATCGAGGGGGCGGACTGAGCTACACCGCCGACGCTTGGAGCGGTGCGACCTACGAACGGATCGCCGAGGCGTTCGTGCCGATCCATCGACGGATGGTCGAGGCGCTCGAGGTTCGATCGGGAGCGCGTTTCCTCGATCTCGCCTGCGGTACGGGCGGCGTCGCTCTCGTTGCGGCCCGCGCCGGCGCCGACGTCACGGGTCTGGACATCTCGGCCGATCAGATCGCCAAGGCGCGAACTCTGGCGGAGGACGAGGGGCTCGCGATCAGGTTCGACGAAGGCGACGCGCAGGCGCTTCCTTACGGCGACGCAAGCTTCGACGCCGTCGCGTCGGCCTTTGGAGTGATCTTTGCGCCCGACCACGCACTCGCTGCGAGCGAGCTGACCCGAGTCTCCCGGCCGGACGCCCGGGTCGCGATTACATCCTGGCTCGAAGATGGGTGGTTCCGCCTCAACAACCGGTTGCGGCCCGACTACGAAGGGTTGTCGTCGATCCGCTGGAGCGAGGCGGAGTACGTGCGCGATCTGCTCCCTGACTTCGAGCTCCGGTTCGAGCGCGGGCAGTCGACGATCGCGGCCGGCTCCGACGAGGAGTGCTGGCAGTTGCTCTCGTCCTCCGTGCCGCCGCTGAAAGCCTGGCTCGACACACTCGACGCCGCTGGTCGCGACGATGCGGGCCGTCAGTACCTCGAGCTGATCGCGGACGGTGCGCTCACCCGCGAGTACCTGCTGGTCGTGGGCGTGCGCCGATGAGCCCGGGAGACGAGGCGGTCGAGCTCCTCCAGGCGCTGATCCGGCTGGACACGGTCAATCCGCCCGGGAACGAGACGGCCGCGGCCGAGCTCCTGCGCGCCTACCTCGAGCCGTTCGGCGTCGAGTGCGAGCTCTACGCCTGCGTGCCTGAGCGGGCAAACCTGGTCGCGCGGATCCGCGGCCGCGGGGACGGGCCGAGCCTGCTGCTGCTCTCGCACACGGACACCGTGCTGGCCGATCCGTCCGAGTGGTCGGTCGATCCATGGTCGGGCGAGCTGCGGGACGGCTGCATCTGGGGCCGTGGCGCGCTCGACATGAAGGGTCAGGTGGCCGCGAGTGCGGTCGCCATTGCCTCGCTGGCGCGGGAAGGGTTCGAGCCCGCCGGCGATCTGATCTTCGCTGCCACCGCCGACGAGGAGATGGGCGAGGGCGTCACGTACGGGCTCGAATGGCTGTGCGAGGAGCACCCGGAGGCGGTGCGCTGCGACTTCGCCGTGAACGAGGGCGCGGGCGACCGCATCGAGCTCGGCGGACGGGTGCTGTACCTCTGCTCGTCGGCCGAGAAGCGGAGCTCGCCCTTCGTGCTACACGTCCATGGTCGCAGCGGGCACGGCTCCATGCCGGCGATCGCTGACAATGCGCTGGTCAGGGCCGCCGGGCTGGTCGAGCGGCTCGGTGCCTTCCAGCCCGAGCCGGTGCTGATCCCCGAGGCTGCGGGCTTCTTCGAGGCGGTGGCCGACTTCGTGCCGTCCGTCGGCGATGCGCTGTCGGTCGCGCGTTCCATCGACCCGGTCGCGGCCGAGATGGTGGAACCGTTGCTCGGGATGACGGTGGCGCCGACGATGATCTCCGCTTCGCAGAAGCGCAACGTGATCCCGGGGCACTGCGAGGTGACCGTGGACTGCCGGCTCCTGCCCGGACAGACCGAGGCGGAGGCCGACGCACTCGTGCGGGCGTGGCTCGGCGAGGGCGACTACGAGGTCGAGTGGCGCGATGCCCAGGGCGGCACTCGCTCCGAGCTGGGAACACCGCTCTGGTCGGCGATCGCGTCGTTCGTCTCCGGGATCGAGCCAGGAGCCCGCCTTGCGCCGATCTGCGTCGCCGGGTTCACCGACTCGCATTGGTTGCGAGAAGCATTCGGGACGGTCGCCTACGGGTTCTTCCCGATGCGCACGATGAGTCCGGAGCTTGCGGCACGGCTGATCCACTCGGCCGACGAGCGCATTCCCGTGGAGGATCTCGAGCTCGGCGTCGAGTTCCTGCGCCACGCCGCAACGGAGCTCGGCGCGATCGAGGCAGGTCCTGCCGCTTCGGTTCGCCCGGCCTCCTCCCCACGGCGAGCCTAGCTCGAAAGTCGTCGCGCGTGTGAAACGCGAATGCAACGACTCCGTGCCGCCGCCTTCGACCTGCGGGGCTGGGTACCCTGGCCAGGACATGCCGGACAAGCACGAGAAGATCCGCCTCGGCGGCATGGCGCTCCAGAACGGAGTGCTCGTGCACGGGCCGACGTCATGGGCGGTCGCGGTCCGCACCGACGAGGGCGAGCTGCGCGTCGCCTCCGGCGAGAAAAGCGTGCGCGGCGCCGGGGTCACCAATCCGCTGTTGCGCGGGCCGGTCCGGCTGCTCGATGCCTTTGCGCTTCTACCGCGGATCCGGCGCGCCTGTCCGGAGGCGCGTCTGCCGTTCGAACGGCCGGCGGTGCTCGGTTCGATGCTCGTGACCGCAGTAGTTGCCCATCGGCTGCGCCGCTCGACGCGGCTCGGCCCCGCCCTGCGGGAGCTACTGGGCGGCACCCTCTCACTCCTGCCGGCGACGCTGGCGCTGCGTGGCTCCGACCTTGCCGCATACCACGGCGCCGAGCACATCTCGATCGGAACCTATGAGCACGGCGAGCCTCGCGGGAAGGAGCACGAGCGGTGCGGGTCGCATCTGGTCGGGCCGCTGCTGCTCACCTCCGCTGCCGGCGCCGCGCTTGCCGCGAAGGCGCCGGAGCGGACGCGTGGCCCTGCGCGACTGGCCGCGGCGGTCGGAAGCGTGGTAGCGGCGACCGAGATCTTCTCTTGGATGGTCCGGAACGCCGACCATCCGGTCGCGCGGTCGCTCGCCTGGCCCGGTCACGAGTTGCAGCACCGCTTCGCGACCGCTGATCCCGATGCTGCGCAGTTGGAGGTCGCCCAGGCGGCGTTGGAGGCCTGCCTGGAACTCGAGACGCGCGCGGCCGAACACGATGGCCCTCGATCTCCGGCAGCAGGGTAAGCGGCTTCCGCCAGAGATCTTCGACCTCTCCGTCGAGAAGATGCGGGAGGGCTACTACACGGACGCGTACTTCAACCACACACGCTCCGCCCTGCTCGCGGACGGCCTGCACCCGCGGGTCGTCATGCAGGTGTTCCAGAAGAACCGGGCCGTGCTCGGCGGGATGGACGAAGCGATCGCGATCCTGAAGCTGTGCTCAGAGGACTGGGACGCGCTCACGGTGCACGCGCTCTACGACGGCGACCACATCGAACCCTGGGAGACGGTGATGACCGTCGAGGGGGACTACACGCTCTTCGCGCACCTCGAGACCGTCTACCTGGGCGTCCTCGCGCGACGAACGCTGATCTCGACCAACGTCACCAGAGTCCTGGATGCGGCCGCCGGGAAGCCGATCATCTTCATGCCCGCCCGGCATGACCACCACCGTGTGCAGACCGGCGACGGCTATGCGGCGCACGTCGCAGGGGCCCTGGTCGGCGCCGAGATTGGCGTCACCACCGACGCCCAGTCCTCCTGGTGGGGTGGTCGCGGGATCGGCACCGTCCCGCACGCCCTGATCGCCGCCTACGGTGGCAACACGGTGCTCGCCGCCACCAAGTTCGCCGAATGGGCACCGGGCGACTTCAACATCGTCGTGCTCGTCGACTTCGAGAACGACTCGGTGCGGACGTCGCTCGAGGTGGCGCGGGCGCTGAAGGACCGGCTCTGGGGCGTCAGGCTCGACACGTCGGGGCAGCTGGTCGACCGGGCTCTCTGGAACGAGATGGGCGACTTCGATCCCCGCGGCGTGAACGAGCGGCTGGTGCGGAAGGTCCGGGAAGCACTCGACCGGGACGGTTTCGAGAAGGTGAAGATCGTCGCCTCGGGCGGCTTCACGGTCGACCGGATCCGCGCGTTCGAGCAGGTCGGCGTGCCGGTCGACGCCTACGGCGTCGGCTCTTCCCTGATTCGGGGCGAGAACGACTTCACCGGCGACATCGTCCTGACCGACGGTCGTGCGACCGCGAAGGTCGGCCGGCGCTTCCGCCCGAACGACCGTCTCGAGCCGGTCTCCTAGAGCCCGGCCGCCGCACGGCGCGACTGCTCAGGTCGCGGCCAGGAGTCGATCGCCTCGGTCGACCGGACGATGTGGACGCCGCGGGCGGCGAATCGTGCGAACGCCTCCTTCCCCTCGGCGGTGAAGTCGACTGCGCCCGACGCGATCACGGGGGAGGTGCAGTCCTCGAGCAGGTAGACGTGGTCGGCCGTGACGTCCTGGAGCAGGTCCTCGACCGTCCACGCGACGCAGTGGCTCTTGGCCTGGCCCGCGATCGCGATCGCGTCGAACGAGCCGAGCAGCTCGATCAGCTCGTCGTTGCGCCTTCCCCCGACCTCCGGCCCGAGGACCGAGTAGTGCTCGACGCGCGGGTTCTCGCCCTTCACCTGGAACGCGGCCGGGGAGTTTCGCGCAACCGAGTGAAAGAACACCGCCTCCTCGACCGCCGAGACGAGCGCGTGGCCGATTCCTCCCAGCATGGCGTGGTACGGCCAGATCGTGAGCCGGTAGCGGCCGCGCTCCGCCAAACCGCGAACGTACCTCTCCAGGTTCCCCTGCTCCTCCGGGTCGGCCGCCCGCCAGAGGCCGGCCTCCACCTCGTACGTCGAGACGACCGTGTACGGCGCAGGATGCCTTCCCCTTGCGTCGACCAGCCAGGCGGCGTGGAAGACCTGCATCGCCCGATGTGTGTCCAACGTCGGGATGATCTGGGTGACGGCGCCGAGGTTGCGGTAGACGAACTCGCACAGTCGCCGGTTGTCGTCGGGTGCGCCCGGGACGAACAGCTCGAACCCCGGCGTGCAGAACGTGTTCTGGCAGTCGACCAGCAGCAATCCGACGCGCCGTTCGTCCTCGCGGGCTGGTCCGATCTCGTGCGCGGCCGCCCAGGCGGTCGCCTCGGCCGCGCGCGTCTCGTACGGGACCCGCCGGATCTCCTCGATCCGATCCGGGTCCCAATGCGGTGGCAGGGGTAGCTGCATTCACTGAGCGTACTAATGCGGCGGTCGACCACTGCCGATGCATGGTTCGTGCCTCTCTCGTCGCTGACGCACGAGATCACTCAGGGTGCGCTCACCTGGCTGCCGATCGCCTTCTTCGCGATTCTCGTCTTCCTGATCTGGCGGACGATCCAGCTGATGCCCCGGGTCAAGCCGAACCTGACGGAGCCGAACTCGACGACCTCGGTGTCCTTCGCGGATGTCGCCGGCGTCGAGGACGCGAAAGCCGAACTGGAGGAGGTGGTCGATTTCCTGCGCGACCCCGCACGCTTCGCGCGACTCGGCGCGCGCGTCCCGAAGGGCCTTCTCCTCTACGGCCCGCCCGGCACCGGCAAGACGCTGCTGGCGAAGGCAGTCGCCCATGAGTCCGGGGCGAGCTTCTACTCGCAGAGCGCCTCCGCCTTCGTCGAGATGTTCGCCGGGCTCGGCGCCTCCCGGATCCGCAAGCTGTTCGAGACGGCCCGCAAGCACGCGCCGGCGATCATCTTCATCGACGAGCTCGACGCGGTCGGCGCGGCCCGGAGCGGCCACGGCTTCAACCGGGAGCAGGATCAGACCCTGAACCAGCTGCTGGTCGAGCTCGATGGCTTCGCGACGGCGGAGCAGGTGGTCGTGATGGGCGCTTCGAACCGCATCCAGGACCTCGACCCGGCGCTGCTCCGGCCGGGCAGGTTCGACCGCCAGCTGCTCGTTGCCCCGCCAGACCTCGCCGGCCGGGAGAAGATCCTCGCGGTGCACACACGCGGGAAGCCGCTCGCGGACGACGTCGATCTCCAGTCGATCGCGCGGCAGACCGCCGGCCTCGCGGGGGCCGACCTCGCGAACATCTGCAACGAGGCGGCGATCTTCGCCGGCCGACGCAACCTCGACCGCATCGGCCAGGCAGAGTTCGAGTCTGCCCTGGAGCGGGTTGTCGCCGGCCTCCAGCAGCGTCGCGTGGTCAGTGAGAAGGAGAAGCGCATCCTCGCGTACCACGAGTCGGGGCATGCTCTGATGTCGTACCTGATGGGCGAGGCGCTGCCGGTGCACAAGGTGACGATCGTCTCGCGCGGTCAGGCGCTCGGCTACACGCTCAACCTGCCGATCGAGGAGCGCTTCCTCCGGACGAAGGAGGAGATGGTCGACATGATGAAGGTCTTCCTTGCGGGCCGGGCCGCGGAGCAGGTCGTCTTCGGTCGCGTCACGAACGGCGCGGCGAACGACCTGGAGAAGGCCACCGATCTCGCCCGTGCAATGGTCTTCGAGTACGGCATGGGCGACGCCGTGCCCAGCCGGACGATGCGCGCGGACAACTACTCGCTCTCCGAGGAGACCAAGCGCCTGCGCGACGCCGAGCAGGCCCACCTGACCGACGAGGCCTTCCACGAGGCCATCCGCCTGATCGAGAAGCACCGGGTGTATCTCGACCGGCTGGCCGAGTCCCTGCTCGAGCTCGAGACGCTGAACAAGGATCAGCTCGACGCGATGCTCGCCGACATCGAGCCCGAGTCGCGCTCGGCCGAGACCGTCGGCACCGTCCGCGTGGTGCGGTGACCTGTCGCTAGCATCGCGGTCGATGGCCGCGAAGAGCATCCACCACCTGGGTGTCGCCGTCGAGGACCTCGACGAGGCGATCTCGACCTACTCGCGTCTCTTCGGTGCCGAGCTGGAAGATCGGGCGATGCAGCAGGAGCAGGGTGTCGAGGCCGCGTCGCTGCGTGTCGGGCCGGGCCACGTCGAGCTGCTGGCCGCTCTCGGTGACGACACACCCGTCGGCAGGTTCCTCTCGCACCGCGGCCCCGGCATGCACCACGTCGCCTACGAGGTCGACGACCTGTCGGGCGAGCTGGCACGACTCGAAGACGAAGGTGCCGAGCTGATCGACGCCTCGCCGCGGCAGGGTCTCTTCGGCATGCAGGTTGCCTTCGTCCACCCCGAGTCTGCGCACGGCGTCCTCTCGGAGCTGGTCGCCCGTGGCTGAGCGCGTTCGCATCGAGATTGGGTTCGACGGCGGCCAGATCATGGGGGCTTTGGTCGAGTCCGCAGCTGTCGACCGGCTCGAGCAGGCGCTGTCCTCCGGTGAGGACGGGTCGCTCTCGTTGGACGTCGAGGACGGCCGTTACACGGTGGCGCTCCGCCGGATCGTCTACGTGAAGCGCTTCGCCCGCGAAGGCCGCGTCGGTTTCGGCGCCTGATCGCCGGCAGTGGCGCTCGAGGTCGGCATCGTCGGCCTGCCGGGGGCGGGGGCGACCCAGCTCTTCAATGCGCTGACGCGCGCAGGCGCGCAGGCGCACGACCTCAAGGAGCACGTCGGCATGGCGACAATCGCCGACGAGCGTTTGGAGCCGGTCGCCGCGGTCGAGCACGCGCGCAAGATCACACCGGCCTCGATCCGCGTCGTCGACGTCCCGGGCACAGGCCCACAGCTGCTCGGCAACCTGCGGCAGGTCGATGCTCTGCTCATGGTCGTCCGAGACGCCGGCGAGGTCGAGGAGTTGCGGCTCGAGCTGCTCGTCGCCGACCGCGATCACCTAGAGCGGCGTCTCGAACGGGTCCGCCAGCAGGGGAAGTCGGGTGATCCGAAGCTCCGCAGGGAGGCCGAACACCTCCAGCGGCTGCTTGGTCACGTCGAGGCCGGAGGAACGCTCGCGGACTACGACGAGGAGCTTCCGCCGGAGCTCGATCCGCTGACCACGAAGCCCGTGGTCGTCGTGGCGAACGGCTCAGGGACGGTCCCCGACGGACCGTCCCTGGCAATTGACCTGGCGCTCGAAGAGGAGCTCGCCGAGCTCGACGACGAGGAGGCGGCCGCGTTCCGGGAAGGCGGCCGCTCCGCGCTGGACGAGGTGGCAGGCCGGTTGAAGGATGCGCTCGACCTCGTCACGTTCTTCACCGCCGGCGAGAAGGAGACCCGGGCCTGGACGCTCCGGCGTGGCCAGACCGCGCTCGATGCCGCCGGGACGATCCACTCCGACATCGCACGCGGCTTCATTCGCTGTGAGGTGATCCCCTGGCAGGATTTGGTCGAGTGCGGCACGCGGGCGGAGGTGGCGAAGCGCGGGCTCCAACGCCTGGAGGGCAAGGACTACGTCGTCGAGGACGGCGACGTCCTGAACATCCGGTTCAACATCTAGCTGCTATCCCCGTAAGGATCGGCGGTCGGAGAGGGTCGTTCCAAGACTCGAAGTGGCCTTCAGTACTGTCGTGACGAAAGCCGACCAAGATGAAGGGGGCGCCTGTGCATGAATTGTCACCTCAGCGTGGGGGTCTGACCCCGCCTGGAAGTGACGAAAGCGTGAAAAATTCTCACCCCGCGCTGATCGCCGCTGCGCCGGCCACTGCCGCGAGTGCGCCGCCTCGTTGGACGAGCGTCAGCCGCTCGTGTAGCACGACCCGCGCGAGGATTGCGACCAGCACCGGGTACAGCGCGGCCAGAACCGCCACCACGCTGAGCAACCCCTTCGTGGTCGCGATCGCGAAGAGCTCCGTGGCGCCGCTGTCCAGCAGGCCGACCGCGACGAGCACCAGCCACATGCCGGCCGGGCTGCCGCCGGGGCGGAACCGCAGGAGCGCCACCAGGACGAGCACGGACGACGCGATTCGGAGGATGAAGGTCGCCCAGTACGGGTCGTCGGCGGCCGCAGACTGGAGAGCGACCTGGGAGGAGCCGAACGCGACGGCGGCCAGCAGGGCGAGGCCTGCACCGGCGCTGAGCTGCCGTCGCACGCCCGGCGCCGCCGGCTCCCAGCCCGCGAGGGCGACGCCGACGATGGCCACGCCGATGCCTGCGAGCTGGATCGTGCCTGGCCGCTCGCCGCGTGCGAGCCCGACCGTGAGCGGGATCAGCGGAGACGTGGAGGTGATCGGCGCGACGATTCCCATCGACCCGACCGCCAGCCCCTGGTAGAGAGCACCGATCCCGATCGCCCCGCCCATGCCCGCGAGCACCGCCCATAGGATCGGCAGGCCGTGCGGCGGCGCTTGCCAGCGAACGAGGACGATCGCGCCGAGCAGGACGAGCCCGGCCGGCTGCGACACCGAGAGCACGGTCAGCACGGGCGCCGCACGGGTCTTGAGGCCGCCGAGGAAGTCGGAGACTCCCCACGACGCACTCGCGGCGAGCGCCAGCAGAACGGCAGCCATGAACGGAAGAGGCTAGGTGCCGTCCACCGGCCGCGTGGCGGCGACGGCGTCGAGCTGGTTCGCGTGGTAGAGGACGGCGGCCTCGGCCGTCTTCGCCGCGCGGGCGTCGTGGTGGCACGCGACTGCGTGCAGGAGCTCGGCCCGCGCGTCCGGATCAAGGGCAATGGCACGCTCCTCGATCAGCCGCGTGCCGAGGTGGACGTGACCGAGCAGTCGCCCCTCGGCCGTCTGCCGGAACCCCGGCCCGGGCTCGAGCTCGACGGTGCGGCCGACGTCGTGCAGCAGGGCGGCGGCGAGCAGCAGGTCGGCGCGCAGCCGCGGATGGAGCTGACAGAGCTCGCGACAGACGGTCGCGACACCGACCGTGTGCTCGAGCAGCCCGCCGGCGTAGGCGTGGTGCCCATCCGGTGTCGCCGGCAGTGCCCGGAGCCGTCGCCTGACCTCATCGTCGCCGAGGATCGCAGCGACGAGTGAGCGCAGCCCGTCGTGGGAGATTTCGCCGGCCAGGAACTCGAGGAAGCCGTCGAGCTCGTCCGGGTCTCGGCGCATCGCCGGCGCGAACCGTGCGGGATCCTCGTCGGGGGCGGCCTCGATCGCGCGGACGTCGAGCTGCAGCCGGTCGCGGTAGCGCTCCACTCGCCCGAGCACGCGCACTGCGTCCCCCTCGCCGAACCGCGCGTCGAGCAGCTCGACGTCGTTCCAGACCCGGCCCTCGATGCGGCCGGACGGGTCGACGAGCTCCAGCGCAAGGTACGCGGAGCCGGTTCTCGTACGCAGGCGCCGCTTGCGCGCGACCGCGTAGACGCCCTCGACTACGCGATCCTCGGCCAGCTCGGCGATGCTGCTCATTTCGGCCAGTCTAGGCGTGAAACCGGCTGCTAGGGTCAGGCCCGTGGCCGAGCTGAAGCCGTTCCGGGCGCTCCGTTACGACGAGCGCCGGGCAGGCCCGCTGCACGAGCTGGTCGCGCCGCCCTACGACGTGATCTCGGCGGAGGCACGCGAGCGCTACCTGACCAGAAGCCCCTTCAACGTCGTGCACGTGACGCTTCCGGACGACGAGTCGGACGCCGCGGCAACGCTCGCCGAGTGGAAGGCGAACGGCATTCTCGCCCGCGATGCGGAGCCCACACTCTGGTGGCTCGCGCAGGACTACACCGGGCCGGACGGCATCGCCCGACGCCGCGACGGGCTGGTGGCGGCCCTCAGGCTGGAGCCCTACGAGGCGGGTGTCGTACTGCCGCACGAGCGTACGCACGCGGGGCCCAAGGAGGGGCGACTGCGGCTCCTGCGCGCGACCAGGACGCACGTGGAGCCGATCTTCCTGCTGTACGAGGGTCTGCTCGCAGGGCCGCGCGGCGAGTCGGCGGTCGACGTCGAGCTGGACGGCGTGCGCAGCCGTCTTTGGCCGTTCGAAGGAGAAGCGCCTCTCGAGCTCGCCGATGCGCCGCTGCTGATCGCCGACGGGCACCACCGCTACGAGACCGCGCTGGCCTTCCACGCGGAGGACGGCACCGAGGCGAGCGCGTGGATGCCGGTCGTGATCGTCCCGACTCGTCAGGACGGCCTGACGATCTTCCCGACGCATCGGATCGCCGCGCGCACGAAGCCTCTGCCGCCGCTCGAGACCTCGTCGAACGGCGACGATCGCGCCGTCGCCGAGGTGTACACCCGTTCCGGGTCGGGTTACCTGCGCGGCGAGCCGGGCGAGCTGGACGCCGAGCTGGTCGCCCGCTACGCGGCCGACGTCGGCTATACGCCGTACGCGGACGAGGCACGCGCCGCCGTCGACGCCGGCGATGCCGAGGCTGCGTTCCTGCTCCGGCCGCCGACCGTCGAGCAGGTGGCGGCGTTCGCCAAGGCCGGCCGCACGATGCCCCAGAAGAGCACGTTCTTCTATCCCAAGCTCACGTCTGGGCTCTTCTTCCTGCCGATCGAGTGACGGACTGGCTCGCGACCTGCCGCGCGGCGGTCGAGGACGTCCGCGGTGTGCTCGCGGAGCTGCCGGCGCGCTCGGACCGGGAGCCGGTGGTTGGTGCCGGCATGGGCGGCGACGACACGACCGTCATAGACGCTGCGGTCGAGCGGGCTGTCGTCGCTCGCCTCGACGTGGACGGCGACGGCTTCACGCTCGTCTCCGAGGAGCTCGGCGTGCGGGCGGGCGGGGACACGTGGGTCGTGCTCGACCCGATCGACGGCTCGATCAACGCGAAGCGCGGACTGCCGTTCTTCTCGCTCTCCGTCGCGGTCGCCGAGGGCGGGACGATGGGGGACGTGACCTTCGGCTATGTCTACGACTTCGGGACCGGCGAGGAGTGGACTGCCGAGCGGGGTGGCGGCGCGAAGCTGAACGGCTCCCCGCTCAGCGGCGAGCCGCCCAAGGACCGGATCGAGATCCTCGCGCTGGAGGCGACGCGGACCGACCTCGTCGCGCGGCACACGCCGGCGCTGGTGGCCTCGGTACACAGACTGCGGATCTTCGGCTCACTGGCGATCTCGCTCTGCCACCTCGCCGACGGCCGTGTCGATGCAGTCTGCTCGCTGAAGGCGGCCCGGTCGGTCGACATCGCTGCCGCCCAGCTGCTCGTCCGCGAGCGCGGCTACGCGATCGACTTGCCGGAAGCGCCGCCGTTCGAGGCCGCGCCGCTCGATCTCGAGGGACGTTCGCGCGTCGTCGCAGCGGGAACGACCATGTTGTGCGAGACGGTGGCGGCGGCATTGTCGGCATAGGCTGCTCCGGCTGGAACTACACGCACTGGCGGGACGTCGTCTCCCCGCGCGACGCTGGCTCGGGCACTACGCCACGCTCTCTGGGATCGGCTTGCCGGCGGGGCCGAATAGCATTCGAGGGGTGAAGCATCGCGTCTGTGGACTGCTCGTCCTTGCGCTCCTGCTCGTCCCTGCTGCGGCGGCCGCCCCGCCGAAGGTCGTCTTTCACGCTCCGACGCACACGCCGAAGGTGAACGCCCGCTGGCCCTGGTCGGTCGTCGTGACCACGTCGGCGGGGAAACCCCTCGCGGCCAGGGTCTCGGCCGCCATTGTGGACCCGATCGGCGGCGTCCATCCGGTCGCGTACGACTGCTGTGAGAAGAAATTCATCACCAACGTCCGAATCAGGGGCCGCTTCGCCGACGTCGTCAAATTCCCGCTTTCGTCGAAGGCGTTCAAGCTCACGTTCCGCGTGACCGTGCGTTCCGCGCTCGGGACGCGGGTCGTGAACTACTGGGTCAAAGCACGGTGAGTGGACGTCGTGCCGAGGTGGTCGTCGATCACGTCTCCCGCTCGTTCGAGGACGGCAGCATCGCGGCGCTCGTCGACGTCACGTTCCGCGTCGAGGCGGGCGAGTTTGTCGCGGTCACCGGGCCTTCCGGTTGCGGCAAGAGCACGCTGCTGAACCTGATCGGCGCGCTCGACCGCCCCGACTCCGGTGAGATCGAGGTCGCCGGCGAGCGCGTGTCCGAGCTCGACGGCGCCGAGTACCGCGCAACGGTCGTCGGCTTCGTCTTCCAGTTCCACAACCTGATCCCGACGCTGACCGCAACCGAGAACGTCCAGCTGCCGATGCTGGGCCGGGGACTATCCCGTGGGGGGCGGGTGAGCCGCGCGCGTGGCCTACTCGACGAGGTCGGCCTCTCCGAACGGCGGTCGGCATATCCGACGACGCTCTCCGGCGGGGAGCGCCAACGGGTCGCCGTCGCCCGTGCGCTTGCCAATGAGCCGCGGCTCCTGCTCGCCGACGAGCCGACTGGAGCTCTCGACACGGCGACCGGCGGTCAGATCGTCGAGCTCCTCCAGGGCGTCCGGGCCCAGCGGGGAACCACGATTGTGCTGGTCACGAACGATCCGGACGTCGCCGGCGCCGCGGACCGGACACTGCAGATCCGCGACGGCCGGATCGCGGAGATCACTCCCGCCGCAGCGCCTCGATCGGCGTCAGCGTGACCGCCCGCCAGGCGGGGTAGAGCGCGCCGAGCAGTCCGACGCCGAGCGCGAACGCGAGCCCCCAGGCGAAGACGCCGCCGGTGAAGTCGGCCTCCGTGAGCGTCGACAGCGAGCTGTGCTCGGTCAGCAGCACCGCTGCGACCCACCCGCCGAGTAGCCCGAGCCCGAGCGCGAGCAGGCAGATTGCCAGCGCCTCGCTGACGATCAGCGAGGCGATCCGCTTCGACGTCCAGCCGACCGCTCGCATGATTCCGATCTCGCGCACGCGCTCGAAGACCGACATCGCCATCGTGTTGGTCACTCCGATGCCGCCGATGATCAGCGCGAGCAGCGAGAAGATCCAGCCGGCGGTCACGAGCAGGCGGCTGGAGGTGTCGATGCGCACCGCCTGACCCGGCTCGACCACCGCGGTTATGCCCGGGAACGCCGATTCGAGCCGCTTCGCCACCGTCTTCGGATCGGCGCCCGGCTCGACCGTTACTCCGATCGTGGTGATCTCGTGCGGCCGCTGCGCGAGCGCCTGGACGACGGGCAGCGGCAGGACCGCGCCCAGATCGACGAACCGGTCGCCCGAGTGGTAGACGCCGACGACCGGGAACGAGTGCTTCCCGACGTGGAGCACATCGCCCGGCGCGAGGTGGAGCGCCTTCGCAGCCTCGTCGCCCAGCATCGCCTCGCGGCCTTGGGCCCGGCGTCCTGCGATCACGACGTTGCGGCGGTCGGCGAACTCGCCCGGGCCGAAGCCGAAGAGCAGGAACTCGTCCTGGTGTTCGACGCTGCCGACACGGATGAAGATCTGGGCCGCGTCGGCCACGCCCGGCTCGGCCTTCACCTTCGCGACGATGCTCTGGGGGAGGACCGAGCGCGTCAGGTC
>JBKPRA010000043.1:0-15869 GCA_046734335.1 Actinomycetota bacterium
GGAGCGCGCGGACGGCGGTCAGCTTCTTGGCGATCGTCGCCGGGGCCAGCTTGGGGCGCTGCCGCCCGAGGTCTGAGACGTAGTCGGACAGGACGGCGACGTCGACATCCTCTACCTCCAGCCGTCGCGCCCGGAGCCAGGCCGTGAACTGCTCGAGGTCGGCCCGGTACGTGCGGCGCGTCGCGTCGGACAGCGCCGGGCTGGCGAGCAGGCGGTCGATCTCGTCCATGCCCGGAGAGTTTCGTGCCGGCGGCGGCGACCCCTACGACCAACCTTGCAACACGCTGTTACTTGCTCTGGGACCGGTCTGCCGGGCCGCTCGGGGAGCTCGTGACACTGTGTTACTTGGCTCGACCCGGCCCTACCGGCCGGTGTCGGCCGCGTGGTAGGGATCGAACGGCGTTCGGGGGCATGCGCCCCACAGGCCTCGGTGGGCGGCTCGCGCGGCTGTGATCAGCGCCGCGGCATGGCGGCCGCGGTCGTGATCGTAGAACCAGACAGTCGCGGCGCCCTTGCGGACCAGCTCGAGGTGCAGGTTGTCCGGCCCGCGGAAGAGGTAACGGAGGAGGCGCCCATAGCGATCGACCTGGTCGAGACGGGGATCCGCCTCCACGCGGACGGTCGTGCCGGGCGGGATCAGGCGCCGCAGGAGCGCCCTGGCCTGGACGCGGTAGCACTCGCCTCCGCGCAGCTCCGATGTGTCGATCTGAACGAGCCGGACATGCTCTCCGTTCGCCAGGACGACCGTGTCGCCGTCGATCACATACTGGATCCGGAAGAACTGCGTCTCCGACGCGGACGCCGGCGAGGCGAGCGCGAACGCGAGGCCCAGAAGGAAGAGGCCGCGCCGCACGTGTCCATAGTAGGCTCACACGAGCCGATGAGGCTCGAGCACATCTTCGACCTCGACCTGCGGTACGAGGGCGAGTACGTGGTGGTGCGCCCCTACGGCGGGCTCGACGGAGTCGGGTATGCCTCGGGCTCGGGCCGCGCGACCGGGCCGCAGATCGAGGGATCGGTCCGCTTCTCGAACAACCCGCGCGTTCGCGGCGACGGCGTCCTGCTCGCCGACCTCTCCGGCGCGATTGCGACGGACGACGGCGCCCGGATCGTGTTCTCGATCATGGGCCTCGGGCGCAAGAACGCAAACGGCCGCAGCTTCGATGTCGCGCTCGCGATGACTTTGGAGTCCGACGACGAACACTACGACTGGGCGAACGAAGCGCTGTGCGTCGCCCGGGCGACCGTGATCGGGCGCCACGTGAAGATGCAGGTTCACCGGCTGGAAGTCGAGGGCATCTAGGATTCGGATCCGAGGAGAGCTGCGATCGCGATCACGACCGAGACTCCGCTCGGCCTGCACGGGCTGAACCCCGAGGGCCGCGTCCACCGGCAGCCGACCACCGCGCTGCTGTACACGCACGCCCTGGCGCGCGGGGAGGGCAGGCTCGCCGAGGGCGGGCCGCTGTGCGTGGACACCGGCCGGTTCACCGGCCGCTCGCCGAAGGACAAGTTCGTCGTCGAGGAACCTGGATCCGAAAGCCGCATCTGGTGGGGGGCGGTCAACCAGCCGCTGTCGGAGGACCACTTCGACGGGCTGCGCGAGAAGGTGGTCGCTCACCTCGAGGAGAACGACCTCTACGTCGTCGACGCGTTCGCCGGCGCCGACCCCGCCCATCGCATCGCGGTTCGCGTGATCACCGACCGGCCCTACCACGCGCTGTTTGCGAAGACGATGTTCATCGACCCGACCTCCGAGGAGCTGGAGTCGTTCGAGCCGGACGCGCTCGTTCTGCACGCGCCCGCGGTCGAGGCCGATCCCGCCGAGGACGGCACCCGCAGCGGGACGTTCGTTGTCCTGCACCCCGGCCGCACGGAGGTGCTGATCGGCGGCACGTTCTACGCCGGTGAGATCAAGAAGTCGATCTTCACGGTGATGAACGACCGCCTGCCGCTCGAGGGCGTGTTCCCGATGCACTGCTCGGCCAACGTCGATGACAACGGCCGCGTGGCGATCTTCTTCGGCCTGTCCGGCACCGGCAAGACGACGCTCTCGGCCGATCCGGAACGGTCGCTGATCGGCGACGACGAGCACGGCTGGGGTGACAGCGGAATCTTCAACTTCGAAGGCGGCTGCTACGCGAAGGTCGTCCGGCTGTCGCCCGAGGCCGAGCCCGAGATCTACAGGACGACCCAGACCTTCGGGACGATCCTCGAGAACGTCTCCGTCGACGAAAATGGCGTCCTCGATCTCGACGACGCCTCGAAGACCGAGAACACCCGCGCCGCCTACAAGCTGGAGCAGATCGGCAACGCGCTCCCCGCGAAGCGCGCCGGCCAACCGAGCGCAGTGGTCATGCTCACCGCCGACGCCTTCGGGATCCTGCCGCCGATCGCGCGCCTGACCCGCGACCAGGCGATGTTCTACTTCCTCTCCGGCTACACGGCGAAGGTGGCCGGTACCGAGATCGGGGTCACCGAGCCACAGGCGACCTTCTCGACGTGCTTCGGCGCGCCGTTTCTGCCACAACCTCCCGCTGTCTACGCGCGGATGCTGGGTGAGAAGCTCGACGCCCATCAGGACGCGACGGTCTGGCTGGTGAACACGGGCTGGACGGGTGGGCCGTTCGGCGAGGGCCACCGGATGCCGATCGCGGCGACCCGGGCGCTCCTCCGGGCTGCGCTGGACGGCGACCTGCGCGAGGTCGAGTACCGCACGGACCCGGTCTACGGGTTCGATGTCCCGGTCTCGGTCCCGGGAGTCGACCCGGCGCTCCTCGACCCGCGCTCGACCTGGCGCGAGCCCGATGCATACGACCGCAAGGCCCGCGAGCTCGCACGGATGTTCCGCAACAACTTCGAGCAGTTCGCCGAGTCGGCCGGCGACGCTGTAACAGCCGCAGGCCCGCGCGTTTAGATAGCGTCAGATCTCGTGGACGCGAAGTACGACGTGGTCGTCGTCGGCGCCGGCTGCGCCGGCATGCGCGCCGCGATCGAGGCGTTCGACGTCGGCGCGGACGTCGCCGTCATCTCCAAGATCCATCCCGTCCGCAGCCACTCGGGCGCGGCCGAAGGCGGCATCAACGCGGCACTCGGTAACGCATCGGAGGACGACCCCGAGAAGCACGCCTTCGACACGGTCAAGGGCTCCGACTACCTCGGCGACCAGGACGCGATCCAGGTGCTCTGCGACGAGGCTCCGGACGACGTCTACCAGCTCGAGAACTGGGGCGCCGTCTTCTCGCGCACCGAGGAGGGGAAGATCGCCCAGCGCCCGTTCGGTGCCGCCGGCGAGCCGCGCACCGCGTACGCGGCCGACATCACCGGCCACGTCCTGATCCAGGTGCTCTACGAGCAGATGATGAAGCGCGACATCCTCGTGCTGGAGGAGTACTTCGCCTGGAAGCTCGTCGTCGAGGACGGCCGCTGCCAGGGCGTGATCTGCTGGGACCTGCTGAACGGCGGCCTGAAGACCATCGGTGCCAAGACCGTGATCCTCTGCACCGGCGGCGCCGGGCGGCTGTACGTCGGCACCACGAATGCCTACGCCTGTACGGGCGACGGAATGACCATGGCGCTGCGCGCCGAGGTGCCGCTGAAGGACATGGAGATGATGCAGTTCCACCCCACCACGCTCGCGCCGTCCGGGGTGCTGATCACGGAGGGCTGCCGCGGCGAGGGCGCCTACCTGCTCAACTCCGAGGGCGAGCGCTTTCTCAAGGACTACGCGCCGAACGCGATGGAGCTCGCCTCCCGCGACGTCATCTCCCGCGCCGAGCAGACCGAGATCGATCAGGGCCGCGGCGTCGACGGCAACGTCCTCCTCGACCTCCGGCACCTCGGTGCCGAGAAGATCGTCGAGCGCCTCCACGGCACGCGGGAGCTGTCGATGACCTTCGTCGGCATCGATCCGATCCACGACCCGATCCCCGTCCGGCCGGGAGCCCACTACCACATGGGCGGTGTTGACACGGACGTCTGGGGCCGCACCGAGCTGGAGGGCCTCTACGCTGCAGGCGAGTGCGCCTGCGTCTCGGTCCACGGCGCCAACCGCCTCGGCGGCAACGCACTGATGGAGACGATCACCTTCGGCAAGCGCTCCGGCCGCCACGCGGCCGAGTGGGCGCTCGCGAACACCACCGTCACCGTCCCGGAGGGCATCGTCTCCGACACCGAGCGGGAGCTGAAGGAACTGCTCGACCGGACCGAGGGGGAGCGGCCCTGGAGGATCCGCGAGGAGCTCGGCCAGACGATGCACGAGAACTTCGGCGTCTTCCGCCGCGAGGAGCAGATGCTCGAGCAGCAGGAGATCGTCGCCGGGCTGCGCGAGCGCTTCGAGCGCGTGGTCGTCGAGGACAAGGGGGACGTCTTCAACAGCGACCTGACTCAGGCACTCGAGCTTGGGTTCCTGCTGGAACTTGCCGATTGCATGGTCGTGTCCGGACTTGCCCGCAAGGAGAGCAGAGGCGCGCATGCGCGGCCGCACGACTACCCCGACCGCGATGATGCGAACTACATGAAGCACACGATCGTCCGCTGGATCGCCGACCACCCTGTGCTCGACTGGAAGCCGGTCACCATGACCAAGTGGCAGCCACAGGAGAGGAAGTACTAGCCATGAAGGTGACAGCAGCCGCCGCGCTCGCCGCGCTGGCACTGGCCGCCGCCGGCTGTGGCAGCTCGTCGAGCGTGTCCGGGATCCCGGCATCGCCGGCAACGCAGGGCGGCGCCCGCTTCCTGGCGTCCGCCGCAACGAAGTCGACGGCGACGCCGAGCATGAAGACCGATCTCACGGTGACGATGCTGTCGTCGCGGCTTCCCGGGGGGCGGATGGAGCTGACCGCGACCGGCGCGCTCGACAACGAGAACCACCGCATGAACATGCGCCTCGACATGTCGAAGCTCGCGTCGCAGCTGGGCGCCGAGGGGGCGGCGATGGGCTCCGCGGACGACTGGGTCGGCCAGGAGGTCGGCGACTTCGCGAACGGCGGGGCAGTGGTCTACCTGAACCTTCCCGTACTCGCGAAGGTCATGCCCGGAGGCAAGCCCTGGATCAAGCTCGACCTGAACGCGGTCGGCAAGCAGGCCGGCATCGACCTCTCGCAGTTCACCCAGCTCGGCACCGACCCGTCGCAGATGGTGGGCTGGCTCCGCACCGTCAGCGGCGACGTCACCACGGTCGGCACCGAGCAGCTCGACGGCGTCGAGACGACGCACTACCGCGCGACGGTCGATCTCTCGAAGTACCCGGACCTCGTTCCGGCCGCCCAGCGCGAGACGGTGCGCAAGGCGATCGACCAGCTGACGAAGTCCGCGCACCTCAGCTCGTTCCCGGTGCACGTCTGGGTCGACAAGGATGGTCTCGTCCGTCAGATTCGGGCGGTGCTCACCGAGTCGATCCAGGAACAGACGATGAACGTGGTTACGACCGAGCGGTTCTACGACTTCGGTGCACCGGTCGACATCCAGATCCCCTCGGACGACCAGGTGACGGACATCTCGAGCATGGCGGGGGCCGCGACCGGTTGATGGACGTTGCGCTGAAGATCTGGCGGTTCGACGCCGAGACCGGGGAGCGGCAGCTGCGCGACTACCAGGTCGAGGCGCCCGAATGGGCGTGCCTGCTCGACGTGCTCGACATCGTCAAGGACCAGGTCGACGGGACGCTCTCGTTCCGGAAGAGCTGCCGGATGATGATTTGCGGCTCGTGCGGGATGCGCATGGACGGACGCGCCGTGCTGGCGTGCAAGGAGCGGATGATGCCCATCGTCGAGGCCGGGCACGTGCCGGTGATCTCGGCGATGGGCAACCTGCCGATCGTCAAGGACCTCGTGGTCGACATGGGCCCGTTCTGGCAGAAGATGCGCGCGATGAAGCCGTGGCTCGAGCCCGGCTACCTCGAGGCGCCGGAGGACAAGGAGTTCCACGTCTCCCAGCACGACGCCGAGGCGATCCACAAGGAGGCGCTCTGCATCAACTGCGGGTGCTGCGTCTCCGAGTGCAACTCGATGGAGTCCGACCCGGAGTTCCTCGGCCCCGCCGCCCTCGCGAAGGGCATGCGCTTCGTGGGCGACGCGCGCGACCAGGCGACCGTCGATCGGCTCGAGTCCTACAACTCCGAGCACGGCATCTGGGACTGCACCCGCTGCTACTTCTGCACCGAGCGCTGTCCGAAGGGCGTCGATCCTCGGGATGCGATCGCGAAGCTCGGCGCGGAATCGATCAAGCACGGGATCGACCGTGACATGGGCGCCAAGCACGCGAACTGGTTCGTCACCTCGGCGAAGACGACGGGCTGGCTGCGCGAGACCGAGCTGGTGCCGAAGACGCAGGGGGTCGTCTCCTCGATCAAGCAGACGAAGTTCGCGATGAGCCTGGCCCGGAAGGGCAAGGTGCCGCTGCCGTTCCCGCCGCACGTGGCCGAGAACGTCAAGCAGGCGCGCGATCTCTACAACCTGGTCAAGGAGCAGGGCCGCGACGGCGCCGCCGGGATCGTCCAGGGAGAGAAGGGCATCGCGTACATCGAGTTCGCCGACGAGCACACCGAGCCGGGCACGGGACCAGCGAGCCGGATCGATCCGGGGAACCAGCCCGAGCTGGAGAGCAAGGAGGGCGGGGACTAGTGGCCACCAAGGTCGCGTACTACAAGGGCTGCCTCGCGTCGCTCTCGGCGAAGGAGCTCGACATCTCGACGCAGGCGCTCGCGCCGAAGCTCGGGCTCGAGCTCGACGAGCTCGAGTCGGTCACCTGCTGCGGCGCCGGTGACATCCACGAGGCCGAGCCCGACTACTACCTGCACCTGAACGCGCGGATCCTCGCCTACGGAGAGGCAACCGGCGCCGACACGCTGATGACGATCTGCAACGTCTGCACGCTCAACCTGCGCCAGGCCAACTGGCAGCTGAAGAACGACGACGCGCTGCGAGCGCGGGTGAACGAGAACCTCGAGCGCGTGGGTGTGCCGCCGTACTCGGGCGGGATCGAGGTCAAGCACTTCCTCTGGCTGATCGCCGAGGGCGAGGGCTTCGAGCTGCTGAAGCAGGTCGCCCACAAGGGTCTCAAGGGCATGAAGATCGCGCCGTTCTACGGCTGCCAGATCCTGCGACCGTCGAAGATCCTCGGCTTCGAGGATCCCGACCGGCCGTGGTCGCTCGAGCGGATCATCACCGCCTGCGGCGGCGATCCCGTCGACTACCCGGCGAAGATCAAGTGCTGCGGCTTCCCGATCATCCAGGCGCGCGAGGAGACTGCGCTCGGCGAGCTGATCCAGCCGATCGAGCAGGCGATGGAAGCAGGCGCCGAAGCGATGGTCACGCCGTGTCCGCTCTGCCACCTGTCGCTCGACGCGTGGCAGCAGAAGCTCGAGGCCTCCACGGGCAGAACGTTCGGCCTGCCGATCATCCACCTCTCACAGCTCGTCGGGGTCGCCGCCGGGCTGACCGAGTCGGAGCTGAAGTTCAAGCGGCACGTCGTCCCGGTCGACCCGGTCGTCGAGCAGCTCTCGGTCTGACGCGCGAGCACGTCCGCACGGGTCTTGCCGCGGCCGCCGGAGTCGCGACAGCCGGCATCGCCTGGGGCCTCTACGAGGCGGCCTGGGCCCGTCTCGGTGAGCTCCCGGTCCCGCTGGCCGATCTGCCGACGGAGCTGAGCGGCCTGCGCATCGCCCACCTCGCAGACCTCCACCTCGGCGTTCCTTCCCCGGCGAACTGGGCGATCGACCGCGCCGTCGGCTGGGTGGTGGAGCAGCAGCCCGACCTCGTGGTGCTCACGGGCGACCTGCTCGCCCGGCCTGGAGGCGCTCGGCGGCTGCGCGAGCTGATCGACCGGCTGCCGCCGGTGTACGCCGTGCTCGGCAATCACGACTTCGCCGACAGCCGCGATCCGTTTTCGAAGCCGGTCGGCGAGGTCGACCTCGGGAGCGGCACGCTGCTCAGGGACGAGGCCGTGACGCTGGAAATGCGCGGCCGTCGTGTCCAGCTGGTGGGCGTCGACCCGCGCACCTATATGCGCTGGGAGACGCGGCCGTGGGAGCTCGCCGAGCCCGACGCCGACCTGCGCATCCTGCTCTCCCACTTCCCGCGGATCGTCGACCGGCTGCCCGACGGAGCGTTCGACCTCGTGCTCTCGGGGCACATGCACGACGGCCAGATCTGCCTGCCGTACGGGTGGGGCAAGGTGCGGATCGCGCATCCGCGCGCCCCGTACAACCATGGGCTCTACCACCGGGCCGGAGGAGTGCTGCACGTCTCGGCCGGGCTCGGCACGACCTTCGTCCCGTTCCGCTTCTTCGCCCGGCCGGAGGCGACCGAGCTGATCCTAGAATCCGCCTGATGGAGGGTCACGCGAGCATCTCGCCCGACGTCCTCGCGCGCTACGCGGCCGACGCGGCGCTCGAGGTCGACGGCGTGCGCTCGCTGGTCGGGAGCCACCTGCCGAGGCACCGGGCCGTCCGGATCGGCGTGGGGGAAGACGGCCGGGTCTCCGTCGAGCTGCACCTGGCGGCGGAGTGGGGGGCACCCTTCGGCTCCGTCGGCTCGGAGGTGCAGGCGCGCGTCTCCGAGTACCTGGCCAGGATGGCCGACGTACAGCCGGCCCGGATCGACGTCGTCGTGGACGAAGTCGGCCCCGTCAACGCCTGATGGCTCCGAGGGTCGCCGGGCTGACCGGCGCGACGCTGGAGACGGCACCGTCGGTCTGCCACGACTGCGTCTGGTGGCAGGCGGGCCCACGAAGCGTGGACAAGCGGCGCTGGATCCAGAAGGCGGAGGAGGAGTGGGGTGCCTGGGGCACGGTGTACTACGACGAGGATGGACGCCTGCTGGGCTCGATGCAGTACGGGCCGTCCGGGCTGTTCCCACGCGCAGCCAGGCTCCCGGCCGGGCCACCCTCGCCGGAGGCGGTGCTCGTCACCTGCGCCTACGTGGTCGACTCCGCCACGCCGTGGGTGATGCAGTCGCTCTTCCTGGCCGCGATCGGCGACGCGAAGGACCGCGGGGCGAAGGCCCTCGAGGCGTTCGCGTACCGCTACCCCGAGGGAGAGTCGACCTACGAGCGCTTCCTCGTCCACCGCACGGTGTTCCCGTCGGATTTCCTCGCCGATTTCGGGTTCGGGACGGTGCGGGCGCAGGGGCGCGTAGAGCTCGCGCGGCTCGAGCTCGGCGGGCTCGTGCCGGTGCACGAGGGCATGCCGGCGCGCGTCTTCCGTGCGCTCAAGGAGGCCCTGACGCCGGCACCGGTGCCGCAGCGCCCCTGATCGACCGGAACGGTTCTACAGCGCCCGTCCGAAAGATCGCGGTACCCTCCCGCGCGTCATTAGTCGGCGGCCACGGTCGGCTCCACCCTTACGGAGGATTCGGAGCGGCCCGGGCAGCCGGACGATGACAGAGAGCCGCACCCCCAGCGGCTCGCAGCACCGAAGGGAGAGAGAACAACTTGCGGCTACTTCTTGCCGGCGCGCTCGCCGTGCTGGCTGCAGCCTGGTCTGTCGCCGCTTTTGCGGCTGCGACGGGATACTGCTACGCAGGCCTCGTGGGATTCGAAGGGCCCACTCGGTATCTCCGGGACGCTGACGGCTCTCTCGGCGCCTGTCGTCCAGGCGGGGCACGTTGCCGCCTGGGTCGGTGTCGGCGGCCCGAACGAAGCCCCGGACGGCACCGCTGAGTGGCTGCAGGTCGGGATGAACAGTGCCCGCGGCAGCACGAACAACCACCTGTACTACGAGTACGTTCGCCCCGGAATTCCCGTCACGTACGTCCAGCTCGCTGCGAATATCCCGGTCGGGCAGTCCGTGCGGGTGGCAGTGCTGAAGACCGCCACGGGGCGGGACCTCTGGCGCGTCTGGGTCGGCGGCAAGCCCGTGTCCGACCCGATCTTGCTGCCCGGCAGCGAGGGCCGGCTCACGCCTGTCGCGACCTCTCTCCTTTTGGTCGAGGTCCCCAGTGACCGTGTCGGATCCGCAAGCAGGATTACACAAAACCCGAGGTATGGAAAAAATCGGGCCAGACCGGCTGTAGACGACGTGGCTGTCCGGCCGGTTCCCGCTGTCAGGCGGCCAGTGCTTCGCGCCCCACCAGCAGCTCGGCGATCTGGATCGCGTTGAGCGCGGCGCCCTTGCGGAGGTTGTCGCAGGCGAGGAAGAGGACGAGTCCTTTTGAGTCGGTCGGATCCTGGCGGATCCGACCGACCAGGACTTCGTCGATGCCCGTTGCCTTGCCCGGGGACGGGAAGTCCTCGAGCTTCACGCCCGCGGCCGCGCCAAGCAGATGGCGCGCGTCGTCGGCAGAGAGCGGCGACTCGGTCTCGACCCACACCGTCTCCGCATGCCCGACCATGACCGGGACGCGGACGCAGTTGGCGCTGATCGGCAGCTCCGGAAGCTCCATGATCTTGCGGGTCTCCTCGCGGAGCTTGGTCTCCTCGTCGAACTCCTCGCCGTCGAAGTCCCACTCCATCAGCAGGTCGAGCTCGTGCGGCTGGGTGTCGGCCAGGCGCTGCATGTTCGTAGCGCCGGCGCCCGACATGGACTGGTAGGTGGCGACGCGGACGCGCCGCAGGCCGGCCGCCTCGTGCAGCGGCTTCAGCACGCAGGTGAGCGGGATCGTGCAGCAGTTCGGGTTGGCGACGATCCCCTCGTTGTCGGGGGCGCGCGCGCCGTTCACCTCCGGCACGACCAGCGGCACCCCCTCGGCGAGGCGGTAGGCGGCCGACTTGTCGACCGCGACCGCGCCGCCGCGCACGGCGTGGGGGACGAGCTCACGTGAGCTCGACGTCCCGACCGAGAACAGGCAGATGTCCAGATCGCCCGCGGAGAGAGCCTCGGGCGTCGCCTCCTCGACCACGAGGGCCTGGCCGCCGAAGGCGATCCGCGACCCGGCCGACCGCGACGACGCGAACGCGCGGACGTCGTCGTAGCCGCGCTCGGCCAGCAGCTCGAGCGTCACCGTGCCAACCGCACCGGTCGCCCCGACGACACCGATCCTCGGACCGGCACCCGTCCTAGGCACCTGCGCGCTCCTCGGCGAACAGCCGGAACTTCTCGTGCACGACCTGCACCGCCCGGTCGACGTCCGCTGCGCGGACGACGCAGGAGATCCGGATCGAGGACGTCGAGATGATCTCGATGTTGATCCCGGCCTCGGCCAGGGCCTCGAACATGTCCGCTGCGACGCCGGGGTGGGAGCGCATTCCGGCGCCGATCAGCGAGACCTTCGCGATCTCGGAGTCCTGTGACCAGCCGGCCGCGCCGACGTCCTGGCAGCCTGCCTCGAGGATCGGCTCGGCTACCACGAGGTCGGACTTCGGCAGCGTGAAGGAGATGTCCGTGAGCCCCTCGGACGAGACGTTCTGGACGATCATGTCGATGTTCACGCCGGCGTCCGCCAGTGCGCGGAACACCCGCGCGGCGACGCCGGGCCGGTCGGGCACGCCGATCAGCGTCAGCTTCGCCTCTGACGTGTCATGGGTGACGCCGGAGATGATCGCCTTCTCGAGCAACTGCTCGTCCTCCTCCTGGATCCAGGTACCTTCCGACTCGTTGAACGTCGACCGCACGTGCAGGCGCACGCCGTGGTTGCGGGCGAACTCGACGGAGCGTAACGCCATCACCTTCGCCCCCGACGCGGACATCTCCAGCATCTCCTCGTAGGTGACCACGGGGAGCTTCAGCGCCTCGGGGACGACGCGGGGGTCGGCCGTGTAGACGCCGTCGACGTCGGTGAAGATCTGGCAGCTCTCCGCCCCGAGGGCGCCGGCGAGCGCGACCGCGGTCGTGTCCGAGCCTCCGCGGCCGAGCGTCGTGATCTCCTGCCCGGTCGACACGCCCTGGAAGCCGGCGACCAGCACGATCTTCCCCTCGTCGAGCGCCTCGTGGATCCGCTGGGCCCGCACCTCGACGATCTTCGCCTTTGTGTGGGTCGTGTCGGTGACGATCCCAGCCTGCGAGCCCGTGAGGGAGATCGCCTCGTGCCCGAGGTCCTCGATCGCCATCTCGCCGAGTGCACAGGTGATGCGCTCGCCGACCGAGATCAGCATGTCCATTGCGCGTGGCTTCGGACGCCTGGAGACGCGGTGGGCGAGCTCGACGAGCTCGTCGGTCGTGTCTCCCATCGCCGAGAGGACGGCGACCACGCGACCGCCCTCCTCCTTCACGGCGACGATCCGTCGGGCGACCGCCTGGAGCCGGTCGGGGTTGCCGACGGAGGTCCCGCCGAACTTCATCACCACCGTGCCGATGCGCTGCTCGTCGGCAGGCGCGATCCCAGGAACGGCTTCGTAGTCGGTGGTGGCGGCCACTGCGCACAAGCCTAGCTGCGGCGGAAAACGGCCCCACAAACGCCGAACCGGCTGACCCGAGGGCCAACCGGTTCGACGCCGGGGAATCTAGTCGGCGATCGGTAACTGCACAAGAGGGTGCGGAGCGAAAGTCCGCACTTTGCGACCTTTTTCGCCTGAACTGGCTACATCTCGCGGCGGCCGGCCAGCGCGCGGCCGAGCGTGACCTCGTCCGCGTACTCGAGGTCGCCTCCGACGGGCAGCCCGCTCGCGAGCCGCGTGACCCGGACGCGGCCTCGCAGCCGGTCGGCGAGATAGGCGGCGGTCGCCTCACCGGTCATGTTCGGGTTGGTCGCGACGACGACCTCCTCGACGCCGTTGCGCTCGACGCGACGCATCAGCTCGTCGATGCGCAGGTCGGCCGGCTCGACTCCGTCGATCGGCGAGAGCGCGCCTCCGAGGACGTGGTAGAGGCCGCGGAACTCGGCAGTTCGCTCCACCGAGATCAGGTCGACGGGTTGCTCGACCACGCAGATCACCGAGTGGTCGCGCCGCACGTCGAGGCAGATCGCGCAGACCTCGTCCTCGGTGAGGTTTCCACACTCCCGGCAGAAGCGGACGCGCTCCTTGACCTCGACGATCGCCTCGGCCAGCGCGAGCGCCTCCTCCTTGGGCGTTCGGAGCAGGTGGAACGCGAGCCGCTGCGCCGTCCGCTGGCCGACGCCGGGCAGGCGGGTCAGCTGTGCGACGAGGTTCTGGACGGCCGGGGAGACCACGACGAACAGCGTAGGCTACGCCGAGCCCCCGACGGCCTGGTCCCGATCGGGTCAGAGGCCCGGCAGGCCGAGCCCGCCCAGCGAGCCGCCGAGCTTCGACTCCATCAGCGCCTGCGCCGAGCGCAGCGCCTCGTTGACGGCGGCGAGCACGGTGTCCTCGAGCAGCTCTGGATCGTCCGGGTCGATCGCCTTCGGGTCGATCTTGATCTCCTGGATCACGCCCGTGCCGGTCGCCTTGACGGTGACCAACCCGCCGCCGGCCGAGGCTTCGACCGTCTCGTTGGCGAGCTGCTCCTGGGCGCGGGCCATCTGCGCCTGCATCTCCTGGGCCTGGCGCATCAGCTGGTTCATGTCGAAGCGTTGACCGGGCACTATTCGTCCACCTCCCGGGCGTCGAAGGTCTCCTTGACGAGCGCGACCAGGTCCTCCTCGGTCGCCGGCTCGGTTTCCTCGACTGGCGCTTCCCCGTTTTCGCCGATCGCGAACTCCAGCCGTAGCTTGCGGCCGGTCACCTCGTAGAGCGCATCCACCATCAGCGACGCGTACTTGTCCTCGGCGAGGCTGCGGTGGAAGGCGTTCGACGCGGGGAACTCGAGCGTGAGCGTGTCGTCCTCGAGGGCGGCCGGCCGCGCCTCGCCGAAGACCGGGGCGGCCGGGATGGAACGGCGCTCGACCGCGGGGATCACCGACCGCTGCCAGGCCTCTTGGAGCTGGGACAGCTCGAGTGACGGCGGCTCCACGGGCGGCGGCGGGGGCTCGGACGCTTCTGTAAGGACGGACCCCGCGGGGTCTGTCCCTACGGGAGGAGGGGCGGGCGCGCCCCCCCGCTGCTCCAACAGCTCGAGCCGGTAGGCCATCGACTCGGTGGAGAGGTCGCCGCCCGGACGCGTCACTTTCACCAGCGCGAGCTCGAAGGGGAGCCTGGGGTCGCCGCCCTGCCGCATGTCCTCGACCGCGACCGCGAGCAGATCGCAAAGCCGCAGAACGGTCGCCTCGGGAAGCTGGTTGGCCTGTGCGCGCAGCCGCTCGCGTGTCTCCTCGGTCACCGGCAGAGAGTCGGGCACCTCGCCAAGGTGATGGACGAGCATCAGATGACGGAGGTGCTCGAGCAGGTCGGTGACCACGCGACCGATGTCCTGCCCCTGCTCCGAGAGCTCCTCGACGAAGGTGAGCGCCCCTGCGGCGTCATGGTCGACGATCAGGTCGCAGAGCCGGAACAGCGCCTCCTCCTCGACCGCCCCGAGCATCTGGAGGACGTCCTGGACGGTGATCGTGCCCTCGGTCGCGGCCGTCAGCTGGTCGAGGGTGGACTCGGCGTCGCGGTACGCGCCACGGGCGCTGCGCGCGATCAGCGACAGCGCGGCGTCCGGCACGTCGATGCCTTCGCCGTCGGCGATCAGCCTGAGCTTCTTCACCATGTCGGGTAGCCGCGGCCGCGCGAAGACGAATGTCTGGCAGCGCGACCGCACGGTCGGTAGCACCTTCGCCAGCTCGGTCGTGCAGAAGACGAAGAGGAGGTGAGGCGGAGGCTCCTCGATCAGTTTGAGCAGCGCCTGCCAGGCGGCGTCCGTGAGCTGGTGCGCCTCGTCGAGGATGTAGACCTTGTAGCGGCCGGCTGGCTGCAGCATCGCCTTCTCGCGAATGTCGCGGATGTCGTCGATGCCGCGCTGTGAGGCAGCGTCCATCTCGACCACGTCCATCGACGACCCGTTGGTGATCGCGACGCACGCGCCGCAGGTGTTGTCCGGTGTCGGCGTCGGGCCTTGCTCGCAGCTCACCGCCTTGGCGAGGATCCGCGCCATCGAGGTCTTGCCGGTGCCGCGCGGGCCGGCGAAGAGATAGGCCTGGCGGACCTGGCCGGCGGCAATCGCGTTCTTCAGCGTCCTGACTACAGCGTCCTGACCGACCACCTCGTCGAAGTTCTGAGGGCGGTACTTCCGGTAGAGCGCGGTCACCTGGTCGATTCAAGCAGAATCGATCCGGCCCGCCTCAGTCCTCGCCGTCCTAGTAGTCAACGGCTCGACCCGGAAGACCGCGCCGGCAACCGCGATCTTGCGCGATCGGGGATGGAAGCAGAGGTCGCCGGGCTCGTGCGTGCCGAAGGCGAGGTAGGTGAGGCCTCCGGCGCCGCCGCGACCACGTCGCGCGACGATGAGCGAAGCTGAACTCGTGGCCGTCGACTTCGTCGATGTGGGCGATCCCGCGACGCGACTTTGGGCGAGCGAGAAACGCCTAGACTCGAGGGATGGGGTCGGCTCTCGACGCCGTCCGTGACCTGATCGAGTCGGGGCCGCTCGCGCACCTCGTCACGGTGAACCCGGACGGGAGCCCCCAGGTCACGATCGTCTGGATCGGCATCGACGACGACGAGGTGGTCTCGGCGCACCTGTCCGAGCATCGGAAGGTCAGGAACGTCCGTCGCGACCCGCGCGTGGCGATCTCGCTCGAGGCTCCAGGGTCGAACGCGGTCGGCATGCGCGACTACGCCGTTCTCTACGGTCGGGCTCGCGTCAAGGAGGGCGGCGCGCCCGAGTTGCTGCACCGGCTCGCCCAGGTCTACGTGGGCCCCGGCGCCGAGTTTCCGCCGATGCCCGACCCGCCGCCCGGCTACGTCACGCGGATCCGTGTCGAGCGGATCGCCGGGCAAGGGCCCTGGGTGGCCTCGACCGAGTAATGCCCGGCCACGCAACCGGCGTCGAAACGGCTTCCCCGGGAGGAACCCGAGCCGCTTGCTCGGGCCAGGCCTGACCGCGGCACCTGGGAGGAACTCCTTAGCGCTGCTTCCTTCCGGACCTGACGCGGTTCGAAGGCTCCCAGTGCGCG
>JBKPRA010000044.1:0-14291 GCA_046734335.1 Actinomycetota bacterium
GGCTTCGAGGGTTCGGCAGCTTCGGCGGGGGTGAGGAAGGTGCACGCCCGGCAGTCGTTCAATCGACACCAACGGCTCGCGGCAGAGAGATCTGCACGAGCGTACTGTCGCCAGGGCGCAGTCAGGATAGTTGCTCCTCTGTAGTCAGCGGCAGGACCCCGGGCTGGGCCAGCGTGCACGAGTGACGCCCCGAGCGGCAAAGCCGCCTCCTCTATGCCTCCCAGGATTCGAGACGCGTACGGATCGCCTGGACCGCGGCCTCCCAGAGCCGGGTTTCGTCTTCCGATGACCGCTGATAAAGGCCGCCGAACGAGCCGTCGCCGAGGGCTTCCCTCCACGCCCTCGGATTTCCGTTTTTTCGGGCCTCACGACCGGCGGCTTGCGCTCTGCAGGGATCGTGACTCCCGGAAGCCGCGTCCACGCGAAGTTCTCCGACCACGACGCATGGTCGTACTCGGGATCGATTGCGGCCGCGATCTCGTCCGGTCGCCCTTCCCAAAGCTCATGCCAGACAACCGCCGTGCCCGGCTGGCGTAGCGCCCACGCCCTGCCCGACTCGGTGTTTCCGCCATGACCGTTCACAACGAGGATCCGCGCGAACCCCTGGCCGACCAGCGAATCGACGACGTCCGAGATGAGCGCGACCAGTGTGGACTCCCGGAGCGTGGGGCTGCCCGGGTACGCGGTAAAGCCGGTCACCCCGTATGGCAGCGCCGGAAGCACCGGGATCCCGAGCGGCTCGGCGGCCTCGACCGACGCACGCTCGGCAACGATGTTGTCGGTCTCGAGCGAGAGGTACGCATGCTGCTCCGTTGAGCCGACGGGGAGCACGATCCGATCGTCTCCACGCAGATAGGCCTCGAGCTGCATCCATTTGAGGTCGCGGACCCTCACCTTGACGTGCAAACGCTAGCGCCGCAGCCGAACCCTCGGCTGCGCGTGTCTTCAGAAATGTCTTGGTGCCCGCCCAGGACGGGGGCTCAGTCTTAGTTCAGATCGGATGGTTACGGGCGGATTCTCAACTCGTCGGCTGCTTGAGTCGACCAGGAAGGAGTAGGGCGGCGCCGAGGCCGATGAGTCCGATCACGATCAGCGAGGCCATGGCCCATGCGTAGGCGCGGTTTCCCGTGGCGACGACTGAGACGAGAATCGTTCCGGCGATTGCAGTGCCGAAAGACGAGCCGAGGTTGGAGATGCTCCGCGACAGTCCGGAGATCTCGCCCTGGAGTTGCTCGGGGAAGCTCGACTGCACGACGTTCACGGAGGGCGTCAGCATCGCGCCGAGGCCGAGGCCGACCAATGCCAACCCGGGCACGAAGGCCCAGATGCTGTCCGATGCCCTGACCAGGCCGAGCAGGAGTGCGATCCCGGCGATGGTGACGAGGAACCCGGCGACGATCAACGTCCGCTGAGCGAATCTCCTCGCAAGGCGCTCCGCAGCAAGGGAGGAAAAGAGGATGCCGAGCGTGGCGGCGGTGAAGATCACGCCGGTCTTGATGGCGCTGTAGCCGCGAACCTCCTGGAGGAAGACAGAGATGACGAACGACACGCCCATCAGCAGCAGCCACTGGATGTTCTGTGTGACGAGCGCGAGGTTGCATGTCCGATTCTTGAAGAGCCCGGTGGAGAGCAGCGCCTCCTTCCCCGCCCGTTCGCGGGCACGGATGAAAACGAAAAACGCAAGCAAGAAGATAGCTCCGATAGCGAGGAAGACCGCCAGGAGCAGGTTGTTGCTTCCGGCCTGCAGGATCCCGAACACGACGCAGAACATGCCGACCCCCGACAGGATCGCTCCGATGGCATCGAAGGGACGCGTCGGATCTGGTGCGAGTGGATCGCCCATTCGCCGGCTCAGGAGCACGATCGTTGCGACGACGGCAGCCTGGAAGACGAAAGCGGCACGCCAGCTGATCCCCGTCGTGAGCACGCCGCCGATCAAGGGTCCCGCCGCCGCGCCGATCCCTCCCAGCCCGCTGATCACGCCGAAGGCCCAGGCACGCGACGTGAGATCGTTGAACCACAGCGTCGCAAGGATGTAGACGGGAGGGATCAACAGCGCCGTCCCGACGCCCTCGAACACGGAGTTGCCGAGGATCAGCACGCCGAGGTTCGGCGAGACCGCACTGATCAGCGCCCCGACCCCGTACAAGGTGAGCCCCAGCAAGAAGCACCGCTTACGGCCCCAGCGGTCAGTCAGCTTGCTGCAGGGAATCATCAGGATCGCCATGATCAGCAAGAACAACGTGATCGCGGTCTGCACGCCCTTGACGGTCGTGTCGAGGTCATCGCTGATGTCGGTGATCATCACGTTCATGTTCGAGCCCGCGAAGCTGCAGATGAACTGAGCGAGGGCGAGCGGAAGGATCAGCCTGCGCGCTGATGCGCCCGGCCGATCGGTGCTCACTCCAGGGGTTGCTGCCGGGACTGAGGCAGCCTTGTCTGCCATGGACTTGCACCCTACAACCAGTCTTTGGGCATCCCCGCTGTATGGACTCCGCGTGCTCCGCGCCGCCGGCCGCTCCTATGCCTAACCCGGCTGTTTGCGGCTGCAATCAGCCACTCACGCACGTGTGACATTCCGAACGCTGGCTTATGCGGTGATGGACTTATCGTGCGTGACCGCGGGTCGACCAGGGCTGATCTAACGAGTCACTACAGAGTTGCGATTACTCCTGGCCGGCGACACGCGCTTCGCTCTGCGACCTCCGTTTCATTGAGGCGATGTTGGAAATCACTGAAGAAACCCCGAAAGGAGTGAGATGGGCACCAAAGTTGCAGATGTCATGACGGAGAGACCGCGTGCCGTAACGCCTCGGACGCCTTTGAACGAGGTCGCCGCGGTGATGGAAACCGAAGATGTGGGAGCGGTGCCGCTCGTCGAGGGCGATCGCTTGGTGGGGATCGTCACAGATCGCGACATCGTGGTACGTGCCATCGCCAAAGGCAAAGACCCGCGCGGGATGCCAGCGGCCGAGGTCTCCTCGGGCGAGCTCCTCACTGTAAGTCCCGACGACGATCTGTCGGACGCGCTCACGCTCATGGCGCAACATCAGGTGAGGCGTCTGGCGGTGACCGCCGAGGATGATCGCCTCATCGGTGTGATTTCGCAGGCCGACATCGCCCTGCAAGGGAAAGACAAGGACACCGGCCAGGTGGTCGGAGACATTTCGCGACAGCCGCAAGGCCCGCGCACACCCTGATCGAACGCAATAGGAAGCTGGAGGGGCCCGGTCACAGCGGGCCCCTGTGCTGCGTCACGCGGGTTTCCTGCCTGCGACCGCCACCTGCGATCTTGGGATCGATTCGTCACGTCGAGTGCGCGGAAAGGGCGGTTAGCGAGGCGCCCAATAGGGGTTGTGCGTCTACTCGATTCGATGAGGGGAGGGAATCGTTTCGGCGCGGGGGACTAGTCCCAGCTGGCGCCCATCCATGCGTCGCTCGACCAGCTGTTGCCGCTCCAGCTCGAGCCGGACCAGCTGTTGCCGCTCCAGCTCGAGCCCGACCAGCTGTTGCCGCTCCAGCTGTTGGCGGACCAGCTCGAAGCGGACCAGCTCGAGCCCGACCAGCTGTTTCCGGTCCAGATGGAGCTCGACCAGCTGGAGCCTGACCAGCTGTTTCCACTCCAGCTGCTGCCGTTCCACTTTCCCCCGGACCAGCTGCTTCCCGAGGCTTCGAGCTTCGCCATGGCGGCCGCGTTGAATGGCTGGCCGAAGATGTCCTGTTCGCCGGTAAGCACGACACCGTCGCGGGTCAGGTGATCCTGGCCGCGCGCGGCCTCGAGCGATCCTGTTCCCGTCCCGAGGTGGAACTTCTGGGTGTACTTGGACGGCGGGGAGGCGACCAGCATCTTGGTGAGGTTGAGCTCGCCGCTTCCCTGGGCCAGCGGACTCGGGCCCGTGAGGGAGAAGGCGTTGGCACTGAAGAAGGCCTTGACTTGATCCGGTGTCATCTTGGGGTACTTCTGCAGGACGAGCGCGACCGCTCCCGAGGCGATCGCCGCCGACTCGCTGGTCCCGCTGCCACGGAAGTACCGGTTATCGAGCGAGCCAGTCGGATTGGTCGCGTCAATGTACGAGTTCGGCACGCGGAGGCCCTGCAGGTGCGAGCCCGGCGCAACAAAATCCGGCCGTTTGCATGGGGCGTTGCAGCGCGCACTCGCCGAATACGCTCCTACGGCGTCGTCTGCGAGTGTGGGCGTGCCCATCGAGTCACTGCCGCCAACGGCGATCACGAACGGGTTGTACGCCGGGTCGGCGATCCCCGGTGCGCCGCCGCCGACCTGGTAGCCGCTATTGCCCGCAGCAGCCACGACCACGATCCCCTTCTTCCAGGCCTGTTCGACGGCATACGAGAGCGGATCGACATAGGAGTCCTGCGTCGAGTTCGTGCCGTACGAGATATTGATCACGCGGATGTTGAGCCCGTTGTCGCTCTTGTGCTGGACGACCCAATCGATCGCCGCGATCATCTGGCTGATGTCCACGCCGCCGTCCGCTGTACCCACCTTCAGCGAGACGATCCGGGCGTCCGGCGCCATTCCGCGGTAGATCGAGGCCGTGGCAAGGGCATACGGTGCCTTCAGATCGGTGTCGCGTCCCGCGATCAGGCCCGCCATGAAGGTGCCGTGTCCGTAGGTGTCGAGCCTCGTCAGGTTCGAAGCCTGGGACTCGAGCGATAGATCCGGCCCGTTGATCACCTTTCCCGGGCTGTCCAGCCCTGCGACGGGCGAGACCCCGGTATCGATCAGTGCGACGTCGACGCCCTTGCCCGTGTAGCCCGCCGTCCACCAAGCTTGCGCACCCGTGTACAGCGTCGTGCTGTACATCGAGTTCGCGTCCGCGGCTGGGTCGTACTGGCCACCCCAACTGGCACCGGCGCAAATGAGCCCAAGGAGCGAGAACACCACCGCAAGAGCCGAACAAACGAGGATTCCACGCCGACGCCCGGTTCTTTCCGATGTTGAAAGGCGATTCATTCCGAGTCTCACCGTACGGAGCACAGCCTCGGCAACATCCCCACAAGGGGTACTTCACATCGAAATCCCCCAAACGCGGAAACCCTGCCGACGACCCCGAATGGGTCGATCTCGAACCGGGTAGGCGGACTCTCGCCGCCCGGCCCCACTGGGAGGGCCGTGACAGCGCAGGGACAGCCGAGGACCTAGCCCTAACTCGAAGCGCCAGCAGACCGCCGAACTCGCATGGACGGCATCGCGAACCATGCGGAACCGTACTGTGAGGTGCACCTCTCCCCCGCGCTCCGCGAGAGCTCGCGCTCTGGCGCGCCGATGCGATGCACACCAAGCCGTCCGACTACGTGATCCACACCTCGACCGGCGGGAAGCACAACCCGTCGAACCTGCGGCGTGAGGTGCTCGGCCCCGGTCACAATGTTGCCGCGCTCGATCGCGTGTTCACTCGGATGGGCTAGCCTGTGGTCGAGCGAGACGCGCTTTCTTACTCGCCGAGTCAACCCTCTATCGATGGTGGCGAGGAAGGAAGTGGCAGCATGCGGACGATCAGGCTGGAGGCGGCTACGCCTGAATCAGGGCGTGCGCTGTACAGCGCCCTTTCGTCGTTTCATCCTGACTTCGAGGTCGACGGTGAGGGGACGTGCTTCGTGTCGGTCTCCTTTGGCAGCCAGAAGGAGATGCTCGAAGTGTTTGACACGATTCTGCAGCATCTCAACGGCGGAGGAGATCCGATCACGACTTCGGTGACGACCACAGCACAGCTCCGTCTCGTTGAACCGGCCTCCTAGCCGTGGGCGATGACCAATCGAAGGAGACGGTTCGGTATCAACCCGAGAGATCGCGGTGGTCGATGCAGCCACCGAAAACAACGAGCGACCGTTACGGGGACCTGGCGGAGGAGACTCGTCTGAGAATGGGTGGTCAGCCTCCGCTACGAGTTGATCCTCTCGAGCGGCGAGACGGACGTTGTGCGAACTGTCGCGGTACCCGCTCTGAGATCGCCGTCAAGAACGCCGATCCGTTCTGTTCGACCCTGTGCGCACGCACCTGGCACGACCAACTCGCAGACAGTGCGTCAATAGGCGGCTGACTACCAACTACTCAGTCGGTAGCGGCCTAACGTGCGCCACGCACAGTCATCCGAGTTGCGGCAGTTAGGGTTATCGGCCGTGCGGGAGGGCTCGGGACAGCTTGTCCTTCGCGAGATCGAAGATCGTGATCTCGGCGTGCTGTTCGAGCACTGGACGAATCCCGACGCGATACGGATGGCCGCGTTCACTTCGCCGGATCAGAATGATCGAGCCGCCTTCGAGCGACGGTGGGCGCGGCTGAGGAGCGACGTGTCTACGACGAACAGGGTCATCGAAATCGACGGTCGAGTCGTGGGGCACATTGCGAGCTTCGACTTGGAGGGTCATCGCGAGGTCACCTATTGGATCGGCCGTGAATATTGGGGCCGCGGCATTGCCACGCGTGCTCTACAAGAGTTCTTGCAGCTGGAGGCAAGCCGGCCGCTGTACGCTGGCGCCGCGAGCGACAACGCCGCGTCGATTCGTGTGTTGACGAAGTGCGGTTTGCGAGGGGCGCGGGTTCGCTCATGGGCGCGACGAGGAAACTGACGAGGTCGTGCTCCGACTCGATGCATGACCCCAACTGCCCTCGGCTGGGCCGGCGTCCTCCTCGCCTAACCAACGCCGTTGTGCTCTAACGCTCCACGCTCCTGGACGAGGTGAAGATGGCCCGCGTCTCCCTACTCGGGGGTCGAACTCGCGCCGAACTCGCGCCTGCCGGTCGACACGGAGCAGACGCGGAACTGCTGCCACAGGATCAGCGAGCCCACTTGCCTTCCCTCAGAGGAGGTTCGCCCATGTGGACGTTCGAGATCTACTCGGATGCGGGTGGCAGCTACAGATGGCGACTTGTCGCTGCGAACGGCCAAACGGTTGCCAGCTCCGGCGACTCCTTCGCGTCGAAGTCGAACGCGCAAGAGGCCGCCGAGAACGTCAAGAAGAACGCGGGCGGCGCCGACATCGTTGACGCCTGACCTACCAGGGCCGAGGGGTCGAACTCCCGTGTGGACGCGCTCCGCGCTTGTACCCCCGAACTGCAGGCTCTCGCCGTCGAGCACGACCTTCCGGACGGCGCGTGCGCTGACACCCGTCTCTCACAAGACCTCCTCACCTCGTATCTGGCCCGGATGGGCTACGGGCACGCATACCGGCGCCCACCGGTGCCCACCAAACCATCATTCGTCGAGCGAGCAAAGTCTGCAGCCCACCCCGCCCGTGCACCGGCAGCTCACTCAAACGAACACTGCACGCCAGCGGCACAGAACTGTCCCGCCGTCTCCGGAGGATTTCCGCTTTAAGCCGCCCGAGGAAGCCTTGCAACATGCCGGGAGCCCCACGACCCGCGTCGAGTCCTCGACCGCGGGAACGTCTGGTGCCCCAAAGGCCACCGATTCGAGTAAGAAATCGTGCTTGGTCGCTAGGCGTCCGCGCGGCCGACGTCAGGCCCTACGACCCTGAGTCAGCGCGCGCCCCGAGTCCCGCGTGTGCCGCCCTGCGCGGGGCAGCCATACGCACCGCGACTGTCCCAAGTAGGCCGCACAGTGATGCGGCGACGGCGCTGATCACGAGCAGGAGGCCGGATGCGAGCGAGAAGTTGATCGCTACATCCTTGGCCACGCCGAGGGCCAAGAGGATGGCCGCTGCCACCCCAGCGTTCACCACCGCCCCCCCGGAGGTGATCGGGATGATGCCCGCTGCGGCGCTGAGGCAGATCACCGTCAGGGCCGTCTGCGGCGAGAATGAGAGTCCGAGCGCGCTCAATAACGCGGCGCTCCCGAATGCTCGGGCCGACCAGCACGCGAAGAGGTAGAACCACGCGACGATCGCATCCCGACGGCCGGCCGTCGACGTGTGCAAGGCGACGTGATCGCCGAGCGCGCGCAGCCGCCGACTGCGCGCGAGGAGGCGCACGCCGGTCAGACGACGACCGAGGACGAGCAGCGTCGAGCAGCCGATCCCGAACGCGACGACGACGAGCAGCGGCCCACGCATCACCGAACTAGTGGCGATCGTGGCCGAGATCGAAAGCGGGAGCATCGCGATCGCATCGATCATCCCGAGCGAAACGATCGAGAGAACGATCGCGCCCAGTCCCACGCGGATCCCGCCGAGCTTGCGCAGCACCCCCACCTTGATCAGGTAGTCGAGCCGAAACGGAAGAACCGCTCCACTCGCCGCGGCAGCGCCGACCGACGCCAAGCACCCGGCCTGGCCCGGACACTCCTCAGGAGGAAACAGCCGGTGCCAGGCACGCGCCCGCAAGAAAAAGCTCGCCAAATAGGCAAGCGCCGCGGCGACGGCGAGCCACGGCTCGACGTGATCGAGCGGCCAACTCGAGTGGGTCAGCCGGCGGCCGACGAGAAGCGCTGCGGCGACGGTGAGCACCGCGAAGCAGACGCTTCCGACAAGCCGGCGTCGGGACACCGCCCGCCAGCCGCGCAAGAGCCCGGAAATGCCGGTCACACCGGAAGCACGAGATAAACCTCGTCCTCGTGTTCCTCCAGAACGCCGGGCACCTGCCGGAAGAGCGCGATCATGAAGGCTGAGCAACGCCCCGGTTCGAGGACGTCCGCGCGGCGAATGCGTCCGAGCCGCTCGAACGTCGACCAGCACTCGCGAACACTCTCGATCGCCAGCCACAGCGGACCATTGCTCGACTGCAGGAGGACGCGCCGACCAGGCTCGTAGCCTCCAATTGACGTCATCGACGTCGGGCCCGTCGCGATCGGCTCACCCGCCCGCGCGAGGCGGTCGAGCACCCTCTCGACATCACCCCACAAGGGAGCGACGAGCGGCACAACGTCGCGGCGAGGCTGAGGGCTACGGGCCAACTTCACGTGCTGTCCCTTCTCTCGTGGAGGTCTGCTTGCCAGACGAGAGACCTCACGCACTCCGCCGTCAGGCGAGCAAGCGAGAAGATGGGCACCCAAGGCGACCGTCTTAGCTCCACCCACAGCTATCGGAGTGGCCACCAAATACATACCCGACTCGACCAGCTCCTAACCGAGCATCGCGCCAATCGGTCGGCGCCGGCACGGGAGACAGAAACCAGTCGCAAGCACAGGCTCTAGAGTGCGATCGGGGTTCGAGCTTGCGCGATGCTCCGGCGCGCGACCGTTCCGCGACCATGCAGTGCTGCCGAAGAGGTGGCGAACTTACGCGCGAGTTGGAGTGGGATGCACGCGGAGGCCGCCGAGACGGAGGAGCGTTGCGGCCGTGATGAGCATGTCCTCGCCCCTGCTGCGCCCAATCCGTTCACCGGGCTTCCAGTCGCGCCGCTTGGAAACGAAAGGGCCAAGGTCAATTCCTTCGGAGTCGACAAGACGTAAGCGGAAAGGCATCGCTACCTGGGTACCCGGCTGCGGCCGATTACTCGCCCTACGCCAATCTGGTCGTTACTCCCGGGCGGACGCTCTGAACCGGCCGCCGACGCCTCGGCCTGCCTGGGTGACCGCCTTGGTCACTGGCTGTAAGCATCTCGTTAAAAGCGGATTCGCGGAGCTTTTGTCCGGAAAGACCATTACCAGGCGGGTGCAGGGAGAGTCGCAGTGCGCTGGACGAGGGGCAGTGCGCTGGACGAGGGGTTGACGGCATCCAGAACATCGCGGCGGCACCCGCCAACGGCTACGAGACCGACCGTCCAGCCTCTCGTGTGAGCCGGCGCTGCATAGTCACGACCGTCCCGTCCTCGTAGGGCTCTGTCGCGAGTTTCTTGCGAATCGTGACGGTCGTGCCGCTCGCCAAGCGCTCGACTTGAACCCCGTTCATCAGCTCTTCCATGATCACGAAGCCGAGTCCGCCGTCTTCCTTACGCGTCTGGTCACTGTTCCAGGTTCCGTAGTCGCGGACCGAGATCGTCACGGTGTGATCGGTGATCGCTCCGATGACATCGACGAGATGACTCGTCGGCTCTTGCGGATGCTCGATTGCGTTGGCGAACGCCTCTGACGTAGCCAGAACGACCGCGAACGTTTCCGTCGTTGTCGCGCCTGCCCGTTCGAGCCAGATGTGGAGTCGTTCACGGAGGAAAGGGGCGAACGCAGCTTGGGCTTGGAGCCTGAGGTCGAGAGAGGCGGGAGCTTCGCCCCGCGGGTTGTCTGCCACAACGTTCTGTTCTCGTCGTAGCCATCTCCCCAGCGGCTGAAACAGAGGTGCGGGGTTCCTCCGCGGGCGGCGGGTTACGAGGGAGGCGTGGAGTCGGGTGCTCGGGGCACCAGCAGGGTGTGGCTTTCGACCACAGCTTCGGCGATGTCGATGAGCTTGCGGCCGTTGTTCTGGGAGTGGTTGCGGAGCATCTCGAAGGCAACGTCTTCGTTGATCGTGTGACGCGCCATGAGGATGCCCTTCGCTTGCTCGATCATTGCCCTGCGCCCGAAGGCACCCTGGAGATTCTGGTACTCGGCGAAGCGCCGGAGCGTGATCGACAGTGTGCTCTCCAGGCTGTCTGCGTCGCCGTCAACGATGTAGGCGAACACGCCTCGTTTCGCTGCCTCTTCGATGTACGCCGGGTTCTTCGCGTGCATGAGAGCGATCACCGGACACGACGCCTCGCGGACGATCTCGGAGATCAGATCGAGTGCGTGCTCGGAGCTGAGCCCGAGGCCGACGAGCGCGACATCTGGACGCTCTCGCGCGGTCGAGGAGCCGACCTCCTTGACGTAAATCTCACGTGCGATCACCTCGTGGCCCAGCCCAGCCACGATCCCGGCGAGCAGTTCGAGCCGCTCCCTCTTCTCGTTCGCGATCAGGACGCGGAGTTGGTGAAAGTCGGGTGAATCCACCAATTTCGATCAGCAGAATAGCGCTGGCGAATCGCGGTCTCGGGAACCGTGCCGTATCGGCGGAATCGGGCTACACTCATTGCTGCGGTGCCTTAGCGAAATCGGCATCGTGGATCCCCGGGGACGCAAACTTCGTCCCCGGGAGCGATCCGCCCCTCATGAACCGGGTCGGGTGAAGTAGGTACCCCGCCAGAGCCGCCGGGCGTAGTCCGTCTAGGGGAGGTTTACACGTGTCGGTTCGGATCGCTGCACAGGACATCGAAGCTGCGACGGGGCCTCGTCCAGGACCTGGTCGGGCTCTTCGGCGGCGCCTGCGTCTCGTTCAGGAGCGATGGCGAGATCCAGGTCGAACACGCCTCGAACAAGGCGCTCATTCAGGTCTTGGACGCGGTCGGACGAGTCTCGGAACCTCCAATGTCTCTACAGCCCGTGTCTGGGTCGACGAGCGCCCGTACATGCTCGAACGCTCGCAACCTCACCAACTTCGCCCACGGAAAGCCGTGCTCGCGAATTGACCGGTACGGCCGACGAAGGAGGAAGGGTGACCAACATCAACTCCATCCAGCAGCAACCGCACAGCGAGCACGACGCAACTATCGAGGCGCGCTCGCCTCGGCCCGGAGAGCACGACGCAACTATCCAGGTGCGTTCGCCTAGGTCCGGGATCGCTCAGATCAGTCTCGGCGGAGAGCAGGATCTTTCCAGCGCGGTGCGACTACGGGAGACCATCGACGACGCCCTCGCGAGCTGCTCTCACCTGGTCGTCGATGTCAGCGCCGCCGAGTTCATCGACTCGTCGACGATCAAGGTGCTTGTGAACGCCCAGAAGGCAGCGCGCGACAGAGATTGTCGCTTCAACCTCGTGCTCAGCACAACACCGATCGTCGAGCGCGTCCTGGAGATCACCGGCGTCCTCCCGGCACTCAACCGGGTCCACACACTCGAGGAGGCATTACGGCCGCCTGGAGCACCGTCGTAGGGAGCTCGCGGCTCAGGACGCCTTATTTGCTCAGGAGGGTGTGCCTCCACGCGGAACCTCGCTGCAAGTCGGTGACCGCGAAACCAACTCGGCGGTGCCTGTCGGCGCCGAGTCCGAGATCGGAGTGCTGATCTCGATTGCCCTGCTAAAGATCGCCTCGGGTGTCCCTGCGCTGTCACGGCCCTTCCGGTGGGGCCGGACGGCAGCTAGGAGCCTAACCCATCGTCAGTCGGACGGGCGGCGCCCGCAAACCGGAGAATGAGCGCGAGTGAACGCTGTGGTCCCGGCCATAGTTCACGGACCACGGTTACGCCGCTTGACCGCACGACGGTCCGCAGGACGAGGGCCACAATGATCGCGTCGTCTAACTGACCGGCGACCGGAATGAAATCGGGTACGAGGTCGAAAGGCAAAGCGAGATAGCCGACGAGCCCGAGCAGCAGCAGTTTCCGTCGGCGAGGGACGCGCGGGTCACGGGCGAGCCGGGTGACAAGGACGATGCAGTCGGGGATGAATGTGGCGAGTGCGCGGGCGTCAGCACGGCGACCCAAGAGATAGAGAGCGATCACGAATGCGGCGTACGCGACCGCCAATACTCCAATCCCGGCCAGGAACCAGCCCCACCACGGCATGGGTCAAACCTAGCTTCGGAGAACTCCGCTCCACCGGAGGCGTTCAATCGATGTTGATGAGGGCGATGATGGCGCCTACGACGACGACGTACACGAACAGCCCGACGACGGTGACGGCGTAGTCCGGGTCGCGCTCGGTCGTGTGTGCGTCTCTCGCGAGAGGTGGCAGTACGCGGATCACAATCGGGAGGAGTGAGACGGCAACGCCCGTCGTGACGAGGGTTGCCGCAAGCGCCTTCCCCTCATCGGCGATAGCCCACAACGACCCGAACAGCGTCGCGCCCAGTACGAGCAAAAACAGAAGTTGCAGCCGTGGGTGGGGAAGCTCCCGGTCTCGCAGCGCCCTATCCCGCTCGAAGTAACGCAGTTGCCAAAGTAGCGCGCCGGCAACGGCCAACTCGATCGCAATCGTGGACTGGAAGAACTGAACCGGTATCTCCACGGCCGACCAGTATCAACTCCCGCGACCGTGTCCATCATGGAGGCGTCGTGATGAATGCTCGCTCGAGTGTTCAATTCGTCCTCTCCTCACCAATCCCTCGACGGTGACGCCAAGCGCCGCGCGTTTGTCTTTCGAGCGGCCGCCGCCCGGTTACATCGCGAGTGCTCAGGACCCCTGTACCTCGACCTCTCGAGGTCGTCGTGTCCCAAATCCCACGGCTCCCCGCGCTCGATCCGACGGCCGCAACGCCAACACGTGCAGAGTCCCGACTCGACGAGCGGCCGAAGCGCGGCGCGGCGCGTCCTATGCACGCTCCTGTACCCGCGCTGCTCGGGCGGCGGGCGAAGCCGACGCCGCTCGCGCTCCCGCTCGTAGTTCCTTTTTCGAGCGTTTCGCAGCGAGCGCCGCGTGCTCACGGCAATACGTATGCCGGTGCGACAACGCCGCCGACTCGCACGACGGCCCACGCGCAAAGGCGGCGCTGCTCATTCGCGAGGTTCACGACGTTCTCGCCTCGATCCGCAGCGACCGGCGGGGATGTTGCCTGCCGTGCGAACAAAGGGAGGGACCCAGCCGCGCGGGGTCGCGCGGCGGCCGCCTGCTCAAAAACGGGGACCACGGCCGGAGTCCGTCAACCGCCCAACCCGGTCGCGAGGGCAACGACGTCGAGGATGACCAGCGAGCAAAGAGCGAGCGCCAGCCATAGCCCTGCGCGACGACCGCCGAGCGGTACAACAACGCCGGCGTAATTCTGGATCCCTGGCAGGCGGCAGGCTTGGCGCAGCGGTTGGAGACGCGCGGTGCACATGTCGGCTGGAAACGGTGGGACGATTGGACGCGGAAAGTCGAAGAGTTCACGTTCAGCGCCCAGTCCGTCGGCCGTCTGGCCTCGACCTTAACGTTGCCGATCCGCAACCACGCTCTACCCTTGCCCGACGATCCGGACTTGATCGACGAGCTCGCGAACCTGCGGCTGCGGGAGACATCGCCAGGGGTGCTACGGATCGACCACGACCCAGACAAGCACGACGACCGCGCCATCGCCCTGGCGCTAGCGGCTCACCGCTTAGCGCAAGACACATGGCCACAGCCGAAGGCTGCGAAGGATGAACCGCCGATGGGGATGCGGGAACGGGCGATCTGGGAGTTGCTGAAGCCCGGGATAAGCCCCGCCGTGTCATCCCGGGCATCGATTACATCCACTGAAACCGCGCAGCTCCCCGCATGGACGCTGCAAGGGAACAAGCGCCAGTTGAGCCGGCACGCCCGCGGCTACACCAAATGCACACGTCGCCGGCCGACGCCAACTCGACCCTTAGCCGATCTGCTCGGCCAGGCCGATAAGAAGTCCTTCGGGCCCGCGGATGTAGCAGAGCCGATACACGTCCTCGTACTGAACCACGTCGCCGACGAGC
>JBKPRA010000045.1:0-11222 GCA_046734335.1 Actinomycetota bacterium
TGCCTGAGGGCAGGGGCATCTTCTACGGCTTGACGGTCGCCGAGCACTTCCGCCTCGGCTTCCGCGGCGAGCGGCCGGACGAGCAGGCCGCCTACCAGCACTTTCCCAAGCTCGAGGAGCTCCGCGCGCGGCGGGTCGGGCTGCTCTCGGGCGGCGAGCAGCAGATGCTCGCCGTCGGCCGCGCGCTCGCCCGCAAGCCGAGGCTGCTGCTGCTCGACGAGCTTTCGCTCGGCCTGGCGCCAGTGATCGTCGAGAGCCTGCTCCCGGTGGTCCGCGAGTACGCGCAGCAGAGCGGCTGTGGCGTGCTGCTGGTCGAGCAGCACGTGCAGCTCGCGCTCGAGGTCGCCGACCGTGGCTACGTGCTCTCGCACGGCGAGATCGTCCTCCACGAGCGGGTCGAGGCCCTGCGGGCCGATCGTCAGCTGCTGATCGCGAGCTACCTCGGCGAGCAGCAGGTTCCAATCGGTGAAGCATCGGCAAACTAGAGGGGGCAGCCATGAGCGTGACGACGAGAACCGAACGCAAGCTGACCGTCCTCGACCCGCGCGGCTACCCGCCGAAAGTGGATGCGCGGGGGATGGCGCCGGCGCTGGAGACGGTGCAGGGCAAGCGGCTGTTCCTCGTCGACATCGGCTTCGAGAACTCGAATAACTTCATGGCCCAGCTGCACGGCTGGTTCGAGCAGCACGAGCCGGGCATCCGGACGCAGGTGGTGCGCTGGCGCGACCAGCACAACCCCGACCCGGAGCTCTGTGAGCGGGTCGCCGCAGAAGGCGACGCCGCGATCATCGGCGTCGGCACCTGACCGGGCTGCGCGCCGGAGGTCTCCGGCCATGTGATCGACATGGAGTCGAAGTACGGGATCCCGACCGTGGGCGTCCACGTCCACGTGTTCGCCCGGCTGGTCGACAGCACCGTCCGCACCAACGGGATGCCGCGTGCCCGGCAGGCGTTCGTGCCTGCGCCGATGTTCAACCAGCCGCCGGCGGTGCTGCGCGGCTACATCGAGGGCGACGACGCCGTCCACGGCGGGCCGTTCATGGAGCGCGTGTTCGGCCTGCTCACCCGTCCGCTGGCCGACGAGGACCTGCGCGGGAGTGGGTGGGACCGCACGACCCCGCGGCTGCTGGAGCCGGACACGGAGGAGAGGCTCGAGCAGCTGTTCCGCGACAACAGCTGGACCGATTTCCTGCCGATCGTGCTGCCGACCGAGGAGCGGGTCGAGGCGATGCTGGCGGGGACCAGCCGCTCACCGGACGAGGTGGTCGGCAAGCACCGCCCGACGGTCGGCATGGAGGTGTGGGAGTCGACGGTCGAGAAGGTGGCGGTGAACGCGGTGATGGCCGGCGCCGCGCCCGAGCACTTCCCGGTGATCCTGGCGCTCTGCGCCAGCGGCGACACCGGCCGCCAGAGCAGCATGTCCTCGATGGGCAACATGGTGGTGGTCAACGGCCCGATCCGGCAGATGATCGGAATGAACTCGGGGATCGGCGCGATGGGGCCGTACAACTACGCGAACTCGGCGATCGGCAGGGCCTTCGGAATCGCCTCCCAGAACCTGCAGGGCGGCTCGGTGCCCGGCCTCTCCTACGGCGGCTCGCAGGGCTGCAACCTCTCCTACAACTGCTGCACCTTCGCCGAGAACGAGGAGCGGAGCCCGTTCCAGCCGTACCACGTCTACCGCGGCCACCAGCCCGAGGAGAGCACCGTCGCTGTCTTCTACGTCTGGGGCAGCGTCTGGTCGGAGCACCTGCGCACCCACTGGCAGGAGAAGCTGACGGCGATGATGTCGGGGCTCGAGCCGCTCGAGGGAGCGCTGTTCGTGCTCGACCCGATCGTCGCCCGGGAGTTCTGCGCGAAGGGCCTCGACTCACAGGAGAAGATCGCGCAATGGGTGTTCGACAACGTGCGGATCCCGGCGCGCCGCTACTGGGACCACATCATGCTGAACATGGTTCGCGAGCAAGTCGAGGGCGGCGTCGAGCCCTGGGCGAGCCTGTCGAAGGCCGAGCCCGACGAGCTGATTCCTCTGTTCCAGCAATTCGGCGTCAACGTCGTCGTCGCCGGGGGCGAGACGAACGGGCACTTCAGTATCTTCCAGGGCGCCCAGATGCCGCCGGCATTCCGCTCCGACCCAAACGTGCCCCTGGTCTCCCCGATCGACCCCTGGCGCTGATGGCGACCGCCATCGAGACCAAGCTGACCGTCCTCGACCCGCGCGGCTACCCGCCGAAGGTGGACGCCCGCGGGATGTCGCCGGCGCTGGAGACGCTGCAGGGGAAGCACCTGTTCCTGGTCGACGTCGGCTTCGAGAACTCCGACGAGTTCATGCGCCAGCTGCACGGCTGGTTCGCCGATAACGAGCCCGGCATCGGGACGGAGGTGGTGCGGATGCAGGACCAGCACCAGCCCGACCCGGAGCTGTACGGGCGGATCGCGGCCGAAGGGGACGCCGCGATCATCGGCGTCGGCACCTGACCTGGCTGCGCGCCGGAGGTCTCCGGCCACATGATCGCGATGGAGTCCGAGTTCGGGATCCCGACCGTGGCCCTGCACGTGCAGGTGTTCGCGCGCCTGGTCGAGTCGGTCGCGCGGGCGCAGGGGATGCCGCATGCCCGCCAGGCCTTCGTCCCGGTCCCGATGTTCAACCAGCCGCCGGCGGTACTGCGTGGCTACGTCGAGGGCGACGACCCCGTGCAGGGCAGGCCGTTCATGCAGCGGGTCTTCGACCTGCTCACCCGGCCGCTGGCCGACGACGACCTGCGCGGCAGCGGGTGGGACCGCTCGACCCCGCGCCTGGTCGAGCCGGACACCGAGGAGAACCTGCACGAGCTCTTCCGCGAGAACCATTGGACCGATTTCCTGCCGATCGTGCTGCCGACCGAGGAGCGGGTGGAGGCGATGCTGGCGGGCACGAGCCGCGCCCCCGACGAGATCGTCGGCAAGACCAGGCCGACGATCGGGATGGAGTACTGGACGTACGACGTCGAGAAGGTGGCCGTGAACGCGGTGATGGCCGGCGCTGCACCGCAGCACTTCCCTGTGCTGCTCGCGCTTGCGTCGACCGGCGACACGGGGCGCCAGAGCAGCATGTCCTCGATGGGCAACATGGTCGTGGTCAACGGCCCGATCCGGAACCAGATCGAGATGAACTCCGGGATCGGCGCGATGGGGCCGTACAACTTCGCCAACTCGGCAATCGGCCGCGCCTTCGGGCTCCAGTCGCAGAACCTCCAGGGCGGCTCGGTGCCAGGCCTTACCTACAACGGCTCACAGGGCAACAACTTCACCTACAACTGCGTCACCTTCGCCGAGAACGAGGAGGCGAGCCCGTGGGAGCCCTACCACGTCCAGCATGGATTCGAGCCGGGGGAGAGTGCGGTCACCGTCTTCTACGTGTGGGGGAACGTGTGGTCGGAGCACCTGCGCGAGTACTGGGAGGAGAAGCTGAAGGCGATGCTCGTCGGGCTGGAGCCGTCGATGGGCGTGACCTTCGTGCTCGACCCGATCGTTGCCCGCGAGTTCGTCCAGAAGGGCTTCGACACGAAGGAGAAGCTCGCCGAGTGGGTGCACGAGAACGCGCGCATCCCCGCAGGCCGCTTCTGGGACCACATCATGCTGAACATGATCCGCGAGCAGGTCGAGGCGGGCGTCGAGCCCTTCGCGAGCTACCGGAAGGCGCCGCCGGACGAGCTGATCCCGATCTTCGAGACGAACCGGATCAACGTCGTCGTCGCCGGCGGCCAGACGAACGGCCACTTCAGCATCTTCATGGGCTCGCCGATGCGCGCGAAGTTCCGGAGCATGCCGGGGCCGACCGTCTCGGTCGACGCCTGGCGCTGAGCCCATCTCTAGCGCCCGGCCAGGTACCGGTGTGCGGCGATCGCCGCGGTCGCGCCGTCGCCGGCGGCGGTGATCGCCTGGCCGGCCGAGTCGGTCCGGACGTCGCCGGCGGCGAACAGGCCGGGCAGCTCGGTCCGCATCCACCGGTCAGTCGCGACGCGTCCATCCGAGTCGAGCGGAACGACGCCGTCGAGCAGCTCCGTGTTCGGAACGCGCCCGACGTGGACGAATACGGCGGCGACCTCCAACGTGCACGACTCGCCGCTCGCGAGGTCGCGGAGCCGCAGGCCCTCGACCCGCTCGTCGCCGAGGATCTCCTCGACGGAGGTCCGGTGCCGGACCTCGACGTACTCGCGTTCGAGCACGCGCCGGGCGTAGGTCTCCTGGCCGCCGAACGACTCCTCGGAGTCGACGAGCACGACCTGCACGTCGTGGCCTCCCAGTTCGAGCGTCTCCAGGAGCGCGGAGTCGCCCCCGCCCACCATGGCGACTTTTTGGCCGCGATAGAGCGGACCGTCGCAGCTGGCGCAGTGGCTGAGTCCCTTGCCCTCGAGCTCGTCCTCGCGGGGCACGCCGAGCGTGCGCGGCCTCGACCCGGTGGCGACGATCACCGCGCCGGCGGTGATCTCCCGCGCGTCCGTCGCGACGCACCACTCGTCGCCGCGCCGCTCGATGCGGGTCGTCTCGGCCGGCTCGACGGTCGCGCCCGCGTTCGCCGCCTGCTCCTGCAGCCGCGGGCCGAAGTCGAAGCCGGGCACGCCCTCGGGGAAGCCGGGAAAGTCCTCGATCCGCTCGGTGTTGAGGATGGCGCCGCCCATGCAGAGCGGGTCGAGCAGGATCGTGCTCCGACCGTGGCGTGCGGCGAAGAGCGCGGCCGTCAGCCCGGCGGGCCCTCCGCCCACGACGGCGATCTCGTAGTCGGCCACTGCCGACGAGTCTAGGCCGAGACGGCAGCCACCGGCGGCTCGGCCGCGGTGGGAAGTACGCGCACAACGCCGCCCGGCACGAACGGCTCGACCGCTCGCTCGAAGACGTCTCGCCCGTCGAGCGCATACTCGTCCGTGAAGTCGACGGCGCCGTTGATCTCGATCACGCGCCAGCCGTCCTCGGCCGGGAGCAGGTCGACGCCGACGAGGTCGCCGTTGACCGCGGCGGCCGCCTTCACCGCGAGGTCGCGTGCGTCGGGCAGTGGCGTGGCCCGTCGGCGTGTGCCACCGAGGGCGATGTTCGTCCGCCACTCGCCCGGCGCTGCGACGCGCTCCACCGCGCCGATGACGACGCCGCCCGAGACGACCAGGCGCAGGTCGAACCCACGAGGCGGGATCAGCTCCTGGACGAGCGCGCCGTGACGGCGGAACCAGGGCCGCCGGAGGAGGTGCAGCAGGCACGCCCGCAGCTCCGCCCGTGACTCGCAGAGGTGGACGTCGCGGCCCCAGCTCCCGAACCGCGGCTTGACCACATACGGGGGCCCGAATCCGGGCGAGCCGTCCTCGCCGGTCAGGTGCGCCGCATGCGGCTGCTCGACCGAGGCGGCGTGAAGGAGGAGCGCCGTCATCAGCTTGTCGTGTGTCGCCACCAGCGCGTCGGCGTCGTTGACGACCCGTATGCCGCGGTCGCGCAGGCGGCGCAGACGGCCGAGCCCGGGCTGGACGCCGTCGAGCGTCGGCCGCACGTCGAGGCGGCCGACCACCACGTCGCCCGGCTGGGCGCGTTCCTCGGCCAGCTCGGGCGATCCCACCACTGCCTGCGTCCCGGCGGCCGCCAAAGCGTCCTGGAGCCGCTCGTTCGTCGCCGATGCGGGCGAGCCCACGACGAACGCCGTCGGCACAGGCGTTTCGAGCCGTCGTCTAGTGAGCGCCGAGCGCATGCCTGGAAGAGAAGCACCGCATCGAGAAAAAATGCGGTCACTAGCAGGTGTATTTCCGGTGACCGCAGACTCGCTCGGAATCAGCTCGCCTTTGAGATCACCCGGAATGGTCGTCGGCTCGCCGGTAGACCTGGACCTGAACCCCGTCCTCACCGACGGTCCGGCTCTCGACGAGCACGAGCTTACGCCGGTCGATCCCGTCCGGGAACAGGCGCTTGCCGCGGCCGAGGATGGTCGGGAAGACCATCAGGTGCAGCTCGTCCACCAGGTCGGCCTCCAGCAGCGTCCGGACGAGCGTGCCGCTGCCGGCGACGAGAATCATTCCGTCGGTTTCCTCCTTGAGCTTCGCGATCTGCTCGGGGACGTCGGCCGAGACGACGGTCGTGTTCTGCCATTCCGGGTCGGTGAGCGTCGTCGAGACGACCACCTTCCGATCCGCATTGAGCTTGTCGGCGAACGGCCCGTCGCGGGAAGGCCAGGCTGCCGCGAAGCCCTCGTACGTCACCCGCCCGAGGAGCTGCACCTCGGCCTCCATGATCTCGTCGAGCTTGAACGCGTTGCCCTCTTCGCCGCGGTCGTACTCGAACGTCCAGCCGCCGTGCTCGAACTCTTCGGAGCCGCCCGGATCCTCGAACACTCCGTCGACGGAAACGAACTCCGTGACCACCAGCTTGCCCATCTCGATGCTCCTTTCTCCGTCTGCGCTGCTGCTCAGCGCTTCACCCGGTAGTCGATGAAGGTGGCGTACGGCGACTGCCGGACGCCGAGATGTTCCAGCTCGATCGAGCGCGAAAACCCCTCGAAGAGGCGCTTGCCGCCGCCGAGGATCACCGGCGCGACGATGATCGTGAGCTCGTCGACCAGGCCGGCCTCGAGCGACTGGCGGATCACATCGGCGCCTCCCATCACGTGGACGTCCCTTTCGCCGGCGGCTTGCCTGGCCTGGTCGACAGCCTCCTGGACGCCGGAGACGAAGGTGAACCCGGCGCCTTCGGGCTCCTCCTCGGGCCGGTGCGTGACGATGAAGAGCGGCACCTTCCACGGGTTCTCGCCACCCCAGTGCCCGGACGCCTCATAGGTCCAGCGTCCGGCGACGACGGCTCCGATTCGGGAGAACGCATCCGCGAGCCAGGCGGCGTCCTCGCCCCTTGCCTCGCCTCTCGGCTCCTCGTCATACGTCCACGGCCCACCGAACACCCAGTGATGCAGGCGCTCTCCGCCTTCGCCCAGGCCCTTTTCCGGGCCGTCGTCCGGCCCGGCGACGCAACCGTCGACGGATGTCGTGATTCCCGCCAGCACCTTCGTCATCGGAGTGTTCCCCCTTCGCGGTCACAGTGTCGTTTCCCGGTCAGACTCGGGTCGCGGCCCAGACTCATCGCGCATCGTGTCTCGGGTGGGATCGACTACGGTTCGGCGAGATCCCGCTGAAGAAGGAGACGGACATGGCCATGGAACACCGGGCGCTGAAAGTGGCGCCGATGATCGCCGACGAAACCGAGACGGTCGCAGCCGACAGCCCGCCGGAGAGCACGCAGGAAACCGGGCCGGTGCAGATGCTGGTGATCGGCTTCAACGACCCGAAGTTCGAGGGCCAGATCCGGGCAGAGCTCGATCGGCTCAGGGACAACGACGTGGTCAGGCTGATCGACGCGGTCGTCGTCCAGAAGGACGACGAGGGCAACGTCGAGCGCATGCAGCTGACGCACCTGACGACCGACGAGGCGATCGACCTGGGCGCGAAAGCCGGAGCCCTGATCGGCCTCGGCTTCGGTGCAGACGAGGAGAGCATGCGGACCGGTGCGCTGCTCGGCGCGGCGGAGGGCTCGGACGGCCATCTGCTCGATGCGGACGCCTGGTTCGTCGACGACGTCATCCCGAACGGCTCCGCGGCCGCGATCGCGCTGGTCGAGCACCGCTGGGCGATCCCGCTGCGTGAAGCGATCTGGAGCGCCAACGGCTTCCACCTCGCCGACGCCTGGGTGCACCCGGAAGACCTGTTCAGGATCGGGATGCGCGCAGCCGAAGAGCTCGAGCCGCAGTAGGCCTTTCCCGAGGGGGCTGCCCGCAGGAAATAGTCGCGGCGAGCATCGCCGTCTGAGATGCTCGCGCGCATGCGGGGCAGGTTGCGCAGCGTGGCCGCCCGTTCCGCGGCGCTCGCGGAGGTGTTCCGCAGCCCAGAGCTGCGGCGGGTGGAATCGGCCTGGGCCGGCTACTACGTCGCCGACTGGGCGAGCTTCGTCGCGCTTTCCGTGTACGCGTACCGGTTCGGCGGCGCGCAGGCGGTCGGCCTGCTCGGTCTCGTCCGGGCGGTGCCGGCCGTGGTCGGAGTTCCCGCGGGGTCGGCGCTGGCCGACCGGACTCGCCGCGAGCTGGTGCTGTTCGCGATCCAGTGCGTCCGCGCCGTCACGCTCGCCGCGGCGGCGGTCGTGGTGGCTACAGGAGGCCCCCACTGGGTCGTCTTCCTGCTTGCCGGGCTGACGGCCGGCGCCGGCGCCGCCTACCGGCCGGCGCAGCTCGCGCTGATCCCGTTGCTGGCCCGGACGCCGCAGGAACTGGTCGCGACGAACGTCTCGGGCAGCATCCTCGAGGGGCTCGCAGTGCTGGTCGGCCCCGCACTCGCGGGGATCCTGCTCACCTTCACGGGAACGGACGTCGTGCTCACGATTGCGTCGGTGATCTCCGCCTGGGCGGCACTGCTCGTCGCCCGGATCACGCACGAGGCCTACGTCCCCGCCCGGGGCCGCGGCGCGATCGCCGACCTCACGGCGGGGATGCGGGCGCTGGCCGGGGAGCCGAACCCGCGTCTGATCATCGGCCTCTTCGCCTCCCAGGCCTTCGTGCGCGGACTGCTCAACGTGCTGCTCGTGGTCGCGGCCTTTCGCCTGCTGGACGTCGGACAGTCGGGCGTCGGCTTCCTGAACGCGGCGTTCGGAGCCGGCGGTCTCGTCGGAGGCCTGGCCGGGCTCGGCCTGGTTGGCCTGCGCCGGCTGGCGCGGCCGTTCGCGGCCGGGCTCGTCATGTGGGGCGTGCCGATCGCGCTGATCGCGGCGTGGCCGCACGCGGCCTGGACGATCGTGTGTCTGGCCGTGGTCGGGGCAGGCAACGCCGTGCTGGACATCGCCGGCTTCACGCTCATCCAGCGCGGTATCGACGACAGCGTGCTCGCCCGGGTCTTCGGCGTCTTCGAGATCCTCGTGATCGGAGCCGTCGGCGTCGGATCGATCGTCGGCCCGGTGCTGGTCGATCAGCTCGGCCCGCGCTGGGCTCTGGTCGTCGCCGGCGCGATCCTGCCGGTGCTGACGATCCTGACGTGGCCGCGGCTGCGTGCGGTCGACGCCTCCGTGGCGGTTCCCGAACGGCAGCTGCGGCTGCTCCAGTCGATCGACCTTTTCCGTCCGCTGCCGCCGACGACGCTGGAGCGGCTCGCGGCGCAGCTCTCGCCGGTGGCGGCTCCTCGAGGAACGCCGCTCGTCCGGGAGGGCGACGTGGGCGACCTCTTCTACATGATCGCGACCGGGCAGGTGGAGGTCTCGCGGGCCGGCCGGCCCATCCGCGAGCTCGGCCCCGGCGACTACTTCGGCGAGATCGCGCTCCTCCGGGACGTCCCCCGAGGCGCCACCTGCACGGCGACCACCGAGGCGGAGCTGTTCACGGTCGGCCGCGAGCGGTTCGTCTCGGCTGTGACCGGTAACCGGCGCTGCGCGGTCGAGATCGAGAGTGTGATCGACAGCAGGCTCGGCGTCGAGGTGCCCGCGTGATCCGCCGCTGGCGCTCCCATCCGATTGGGGTGATACTTCGGGCGTCGTGAGGCGAGGGTTGCTTCTCGTCGCTGGGGTCGGGGCGTTCGTCGTCCTCGTCGTCCCGGGCGTGGCGAAGCCGACAACGGTGGCCTGCCGGCCGACGCTCTCGCAAGGCGGCGGCCCCTTCGAGTCGAGCGGTGCCCCCGCGCCGCGCCGCTCTCGCATCGGCCGCGGCCACGTCCTGACCGGCCGCATCCTCAGCGCTCCCGGCTGCAAGCCGGTCAGGGGCGCGGTCGTCGAGTTCTGGCAGGAGAGCCCGAACGGTATCTACGACCGGCGCGGCCACGCCGCCGTCGTCACGGGCCCCCTCGGCACGTTCCGGTTCGAAGGCCCGGTGCCGCCGGGCGGCTTCCGGGGCCCGCACATCCACATCCACGTGAGTGCGGCCGGCTACGACGACTTCGTGACCACCTACCTCCTCGCCCGGGGCGAGAAGCAGGGCAGGGTCACGATCGTGCTCGCGTCGTCGCTCTAGCGGCTCCTAGGCAGCTCTCAGCTTCCGGCAAGGCTGCTCTCAGGTTGCGGGGTGAAGGTCGAGGTGCGTCCGGATCGGGCGTGAATCGACCGAAAGGAGTCCTCCGATGGACACCAGGCAACGCACCATGCGGATCGTCGTTGCCTCCGCCCTGGCGCTCGGCGTCGCGGGCGGAAGCTACGGGATCGCCAGTGCGGCGAGCGGATCGAGCTCCGGCTCGGGCGCCCTGCCGACCGTCGCCGCGCAGGCGGGCCGGCCGCAGGGCTGGGGCCCGCAGCGCACCGACGAGACGCTGCTCACGGGCGAGACCGCGAGCAAGGTCCGCGCGGCCGCGGTCGCGAAGGAGCCGAACGCGACCGTCATCCGCGTCGAGACCGATGCCGACGGCCATGCCGCCTACGAGGTGCACATGGTCCGCTCGGACGGCACGCTCGTCACCGTCTACGTCGATAAGCAGTTCGAGGTCGTCGGCGTGGACACCGGGACGGCCGGCCCTGCGGGTCAGCCGTCGAACCGCCCGACGGCGTAGCCACATCGGCGGGGCCTACCACGCGCGGGTAGGCCCCGCCGTCCACGAGGTCGTAATGTTCCGCCGTCATCCCGAGACAGTGATCGCGGCAACCAGGGAAGGAGGCTGGAAGATGGCACTCGCACGTGTCGTCGAGTTCGACGGAGTCAACAAGGACCGGCTCGAGGAGATGCGGCAGCAGATGCAGGGAGAGGCGCCGCCCGAGGGCGTCCCGGTCAAGGAGATCGTCGTCCTCCACGACGGAGACGCCGAGAAGGCGGTCGTGGTCCTCTTCTTCGACAGCGAGGAGGACTACCGCCAGGGCGACGAGGCCCTGAACGCGATGCCGGCGGAGGACACACCGGGCAAGCGCTCATCGGTCAAGAAGTACGACGTCGTCCATCGCCAGACGGTCTGAAGCAGGAGAGACGACGCAGCGGCCCCCGAGCGATGAGCGCTCGGGGGCCGCACTGAAGGAACCGGCTCGGTCGAGGCGCTCTTGGTCGCCAACCGGCTTCGCCCGGCTGCTCTCATGTACGAGGGCGAGGCGCTCGTGGCGTCGGCGAGACGCTCTGGATGCCAACCAGGAGGCCGGGCTACGTGATCGCACCCAGGAGGTCGCCGGCTCAAGCCAGGGTTAGCTCAACTTTCCTCGCTGTCTCCTAGACGCCCGGAGTCGGCACATCGACCTCCTGGTCTCAAGCCGGGAGGTCGCGCGCATTTCCAGCC
>JBKPRA010000046.1:0-54043 GCA_046734335.1 Actinomycetota bacterium
AGCCACGCATGTAGCACCTCGGACGACCGCTCCCAGGGGAAGAAGAGGACGCCCGCGTAGATGTCCGGGATCGAGTGGAGCTCGACCTCGAGCGCAGTGACGATGCCGAAGTTGCCACCGCCGCCGCGCAGCGCCCAGAACAGGTCCGGGTCGTCGACGGCGTCGACGCGGCGAAGCCGGCCGTCGGCAGTGATGAGCTCGATTGCGGCGATGCTGTTCGTCGACAGGCCGAGCTTGCGGGCGTACCAGCCGACGCCGCCGCCGAGCGAGTACCCGGCAACGCTGACATCGGGGGTCGACCCGTGCAGGGCGGCGAGGCCGAGGTCGGAGGCCGGCGGGACGACGTCGGCCCACTTCGAGCCGGCGCCGACGCGCGCGATGCGACGCTCGGCGTCGATCTCAACGCCCTTGAGGTCGTCGGTCTTGACCAGGATCACGTCGTCCAGCGCCCCAAGCGGCTCGGCGTTGTGCCCGGTGCGCTGCGCGGCGACCTGCATCCCGTTCGCCCGGGCGAACTCGACGATCTCGATCACGTCCTCTGCATCGGCCGGCAGAGCGACGAGCGCCGGCTGCTGGACGACGGTCAGGTTGAACGCCTGCGTGGCGGTGTCCCAGCCGTACCGGCCCGGCTCGATCACGGTGCCCTTGAGGCGCCTGCGCAGCGAGCGCAGGGCAGGAACCGGAGAGACCCGCTGCGACTCGTATGGAAATGCCTGGCTCACGATTCCTCCTTCTCGAATTGACGTACCTCGAGTCTGGGCCGGCGGCGGCCTTGCGGGAATCGAGGCAGCAGGCGTCTCGGGGTAGGGCTGGCCGCACCTGAGCCGATCGACACGAAATCGGCACGGATGCGTGCGCTTCGCCCCGCTAGCCTCGACAGCAGGGGAACGGGGCAATCCCCCACCCGGGTGGGGGTTTGGCGTGAGCTGCGGCGCTCGCCAGCCGGAGAACCGACCGGCTAGGTGCGAAGGAACGCGAGCACCGCAAGGACGCGGCGGTGCGTGTCCGAGTCGGCGCCGAGCTGGAGCTTCCCGAAGATCGAGGTCACGTGTTTCTCCACCGCCCGCTCGGTCACGACCAGCCGCTCGGCGATCGCGCTGTTCGAGAGGCCCTCCGCCATCAGCTCCATGACCTCGCGCTCGCGCGGGGTCAGTTGCGAGATCGGGTCGTCCCGGCGGTGGCGACCGACCAGCTGCGAGACGACCGACGGGTCGAGCGCCGAGCCGCCCTCGCCGACGCGCTTGACGGCGGCGACGAACTCCGGGACGTCGGCGACCCGGTCCTTGAGCAGGTAGCCGACTCCCTCGGCGCTCTCTGACAGCAGCTCGAGAGCGTACGCGGGCTCGAGATACTGGGAGAGAACGAGCACACAGGTCTCAGGATGCTGATCGCGGATCTCCTTCGCCGCCCGCAGGCCCTCGTCGGTCTGCGTGGGGGGCATCCTGATGTCCACGATCGCCACGTTCGGCTTGTACGAGCGCACCTTGAGCATCAGCTCGTCGGCGTTCCCGGCCTGGCCGACGACCTCGAGCCCGGCGTCCTCGAGCAGCCGCGCGATCCCTTCGCGAAGCAGGACGGAGTCTTCGGCCACGACGACGCGCATCGCGCCTGGATTCGACGCCTCCACGAGCATTCCCGCCGCCTCCGGGCCGAGACGCAGCGGCGGGAAGTCCTGCGGCAGGCCGTCGGCGACCACCTGGTAGATCCGCTCCGGCTCTGGCAGTCCCTTGAACGGCTGGGGGCCGAGGTCGATCGCATCGCCGCCGGCGAGCTCGTACGTACGCTCGGAGAGGAGCACCTGGCCGCCGTGACCAGCATCGCTGATCCGGGCGACTCGATGGACGTCGAGGCCGACGTACGTCGATCCCTCGACGGACGGCTCGCCGGTGTGCAGGCCCATGCGCACGCGAACCTCGTTGCCTTCCGGCCAGCCGTGGGCCGCGAGGGCGCGCTGCGCCTCGATCGCTCCGCAGACCGCGGCCTCGGCGTCGGCGAAGACGAGGAGCATCTCGTCGCCGCGGCAGTCGATCTCCATGCCGCCCGCGCCCTCCACCGCATCGCGGACGAGCTGACGGTGCTCTTCGAGCACGTCGACGTACCGACCGCCCAGCCGCCCGACGATGCCCGTCGAGCCCTCGATGTCGGTGCAGAGCAGTGTGACCGTGCCGGTGGGAAGCCTGCGCGCCATGGCGGCCTAGATTAGAGCCCGGAGAGCGGTATCACCGCCCGAACGGTCGTGCCGCTTCCGGCGGCACTCGTCACCTCGAGCTCGCCTTCGAGCGCCTCCACGCGGTCGGCCAGGCCGCGTAGGCCCGAGCCGCGGGCCGGATCGGCACCGCCGACGCCGTCGTCCTCGACCTCGACGACGACGCGTCCGTTCTGGCGTTGCGCGCGCACCTCGACCGACGACGCCTCGGCGTACTTCGCGACGTTGGTCAGCGCCTCGGCGACGACGTAGTACGCGGCCGCCTCGACCGGGCCGGGCAGCCGCTCGTCGAGATCGGCGGAGAGCTCGACCGGAAGGGGCGTGCGGGAGGCGAGCGCCTCGAGCGCGGCCGGTAGCCCGCGGTCGGTGAGCACGGCCGGATGGATGCCGCGGGCCAGCTCGCGGAGCTCGCCGAGTGCCTGCTGAAGCTCGTCGCTCGCGCCGCCGAGCAGCTGCTCTGCGCCGTCGGGATCCTCGCGGAGGCGGGCCTGGGCGAGCCGCAGCGCGAGCGAAAGCGAGACGAGGCGCTGCTGGGCGCCGTCGTGCAGGTTGCGCTCGAGGCGCATCCGGGCGTCGTCGGCCGCCTCGACGATGCGTGAGCGGGAGGCGCGCAGCTCGGCCTCCTGCGCCTTGCGCTCAGTCACGTCCGTGCCGCAGACGATGTACTTGCCGCTGAACGCGCCGAGCGGCCGCAACCACCACGCGACGATGCGCCAGTTGCCCGACTTGCCGATCCACGCGGTCTCGTGCTCGGCGCTCAAGCCGGTCTCGACCTGCTCCTCGAACGCCCGCCGGACTTCCTTGATCAGCTCGGGCGGAGCAACCAGGTCCCAGAACTTCGCGCCGACCGCCTCCTCGTCGGTGTAACCGGTCAGCTCGCGGAAGGCGTAGTTGACACCCTCGAGCGCGATCGTGCCGTCCCGCTCCACGGCGATCAGCAGGCTCGGCGTCGCCCGGGCCACGACGGCGAGAAAGTCGCGCTGGGCCATCAGCTCCTCGCGCTGGCCGACGACCTCGGTCAGATCCTGGCCGCAGATCAGCAGGAACACGTTTCCGTCGCCGCCGATCACTCGGCGAACCGTCGCCTGGATCACGAGCCGCCTGCCGTCCGCGGCCAGCCACTCGGCCCTGCCTTGGATCTGGGTCTCGCCCCCATTCATTCGCGCGCAATAGCCCTCGGCAACCGAGTGCTGGTCGTCCGGAAGGAAGACCTCCCACCACAGCCTTCCGTGCACGCGTTCGTCGTCGGCGATCCCGAACAGCTCCTCTGTCGTGTCGTTGAACCGCACGATCCGGCCGTCGGTATCGACGAGCATGAAGATCACCGGCGCGACATTGACGACGTCGCGCGTGAACTTCTGCTCGCGCTCCAGCGCCTCGAGCTTGTAGGACAACTCCGTCTCGAGGCGGGTGCGGTCGGTGAAGTCGCGGACGATCACGACCACCTCGTCGTCTCCGGACGGGACGAACCTCCCCTCGAAGTCGCGTTGCTCGCCTTCGATCGTCAGCCGGTATTCGACAGTCTGAACGCCGCGGGCGGCCGGGACGGCCAGCGCCCGCACGAACTGCGAGGCGACGTCGGGCGGCAGGATCTCGCGCACGTTGCTGCCGACGATGTCCTCGGTCGAGCGGACCATGGACTCGCGCCTGCCCTTGGCCTCGAGATAGGTCCCGTCCCTGGCGATCCGGAACATCAGGTCCGGAATCGCATCGAGCAGCGCGCGGCTGCGGGTCTCGCTGCGCCGCAGAGCCTGGAGACCACGGTCCTTCTCGATTGCGAGCCGGGCAGCGGAGACAACCTCGTCGAGCAGGCCCCGCTGATGCAGGAGCGCCGCGTCGTGGACGAGCGCGGCGAGCGGGTACCCATCCGACTCGCGGTCGATGCGGGTGGTCACGCGGCGCGACGTGTCGGGCAGTAGCTCGACCGGGTTGCCGCGGGCGTCGACGTAGCCGTCCAGCTCGTCGAGCCAGGTGAGGAAGTGCAGCGTCGGGTCGCCGAGGACGTTGCGAAGCCCCTCCTGCGCCTGCTCCGGCGTGGGCTCGTTCGGGACCTCGCGGAGCAGGCGTGCGGCGGCGCGGTAGAGGCGGTCCCGCAGCAGCCCCGCGAGGAAGAAGAGCGGCACGGTGCCGAAGGCGATGAAGGCGACGACTCCGAGGACGCTCCCACCCCGGTCGGAAAACGACGAGACGACGAACAGCGCCCCGACGAGCGCTGCCGCAATGCCACCGGAGAGATAGACGGGCCCGAGGACGCGGCGCTGCGCCGGCGTCGCCGCCCGCCAGCGCCGGATCAGGAGGATGATCACTCCGACGAAGATGGCGCCGCCGAGGACCGTGAACAGCGCCTGGAACACGTCCGTGACCGACTTGCTGTCGTGGATGAGGTACGGGTTGGCCGGGCAGTCGTCGCAGTCGGAGCTGTGCCTGGTGAAGAGGGCCGGCAGCACGTTCGCGAGCACGGCGATCGCCCAGACCGCGACTACCGTCCTGCGCTCGAGCTTCGTTCCCAGCCGCCCGTCCGGGAAGGCGAGCATCAGGTGGACGAACGCGGCCAGGAACAGACTGCCGGCGAAGGCGCCGAGCCCGTACACCCAGCCCGCGTTCGCCTCCCAGAGCGCGCTCAGCATCCACGTGAAGCCGACGAGGACGAGCAGTCGGCCCGTTCCGTTCGTGGGCCGCAGGGTCCAGGCGATCAGTCCACTGACGACGAACGAGAGCCCGATCATCGGGAAGGCGATCGCCAGCGAGATCGGGCTCGACTCGTGATCCGACCGAGCGGCGATCACGGCCGACCCGGCCGCCACCAGGAGCATCAGTGGGAACAGCCCGAACCAGAGCCGGTGGGTGAGGCGCATCAGCGTTCGCAGATCAGTGCCGTCACGGCCTCGCCCGAGAGCTCGCTCTTCGGGACAAAGCCGCAAGCTCCGCTGCTCTCGACCAGCGGGCCGAAATCGGAGCCGTCACGGCTCGAGACGAGCACGACACAGGTGGCGCCGTCGTTCGTCAGCAAGCGGCGGGTGACCTCGAACCCATCGAGGTCGGGGAGCTGCACGTCGAGCAGAATCACATCGGGATGCAGGCGCCCTGCCGCGGCAATCGCGGACTGACCGTCCTCCGCCTCGCCGGTGACCTCCCATCCGTCCGCCTCCAGGATCGCCCGCGCGCTGGCACGGAAACTCGGATGATCGTCGACGATCAGGACAGTGGGCACGCCAACATCGTGGCACAGCACCATTTCGACCCGCCATACGGCTAGCCACACCATTTGCGCTCGCCGCGCGCTGCGCGCGCGGCGCTCGCTCTCACGGGTGAAACGGCTGGTTTCCCCCTTCCCCAAGGACGCTCGCACCCCTGGACCGGTGTTTGCAGCGCCCGCACAGGTCGCGCGCGGCAGCGAACTCGCGCACTCAAACTATCTCGACGCCTGCCGCATCGGCGGCTCGCCCGTGACCGGGCGGTATCCGGCGAAGTCGGACTCGAAGACGCCTTCGCCACCCGTCGACCCCGGCAGCAGGCGATGAAGCTCCGCTCCCTTGGGTTGCTGACGCCCGCACCCGATCATAGACCGAGGCGTTCGAGCATCGCCTCGTCGCGGCGCCACTTCGGCCGCACCTTGACCTGGAGGTCGAGGAAGACCTTCCGGCCGAGCAGCGCCTCGATCTCCGGCCGTGCTCGGGTCCCGATCTGGCGCACCATCGATCCGCCCTTCCCGACCAGGATCTGCTTCTGCGATTCGGTCTCGACGAAGACGCTCGCACGGACGACCTTGTCCTCGATCTCCTCGACCTCGGCCGAGACGGCGTGCGGCACCTCCTGCTTCGTCAGCCGCAGCGCCTGCTCGCGGACGAGCTCGGCGATCTGCGTCTCGACGGAGAGATCGGTGCGCTGTTCCGGCGGGAAGTAGAGAGGGCCCTCGGGGAGCAGGCCGACCAGCTCCTCCCGCAGCTCGCCGATTCCGTCTCCGGTCTTCGCGCTCACGGGGTGGAGCGCATGGAACTCTCCGAGCGCGGCTGCGGTCTGCATCTGCGAGGCGATGTGGCCCGGCTTGAGCCGGTCGACTTTGTTCACTGCAATCACGACGGGAACGCCGAGGTCGAACACACGCGAGGCAATGAAGCGGTCGCCGGCGCCGATCCGCTCGCGCGCATCGACGACGAAGAGCACGGCGTCGACATCCTCGAACGAGGCGTCCACGGTGCGCTGCATGTGCTCGGTCAGCGGGTCGCGCGGCCGCTGGAAGCCGGGCAGGTCGGCGAGGACGAGCTGGTAGCCGTCACCGGTCGAGATCCCGAAGATCCGCCGCCTGGTCGTCTGCGGCTTGTCGGAGACGATCGCCACCTTCCCGCCGCAGAGCGCGTTGACGAGCGTCGACTTGCCGACGTTGGGCCGTCCCGCAACCGCAGCGAAGCCGGAGTTCACAGAACGAATGTGTCGGGAAGCAGCTCGTCCGGGGTGTGCTCGACCAGCTCGCCGTCGCCCGTCGCGTAGATCACGCGATCGACCTCGAACTCGACGTGCCACTGGCGGCAGCCGCCGCACGGAGAGGCGTTGATCACCAGCAGGTCGAAGTCGCCCGGTTTGTAGCCGGCCGTGACAGCGGCGACGTAGGCGCTCTTCTCGCCGCAGACGCCGAGCGGGTAGGCGGCGTTCTCGACGTTTACGCCCTCGAACAGCGTGCCGTCGCGTGCGCGCAGCACCGCTCCGACGTGGAAGTTCGAGTACGGCGCGTACGCCCGCTCCTTGAGCTCGAGTGTGCGCTCGTACAGCTCGCGTTCGACGTCGCCGATCAAAAGAAGAGCTGGAAGACGACGAGGGTGACACCGGCGCCCAGAGCGCCGCCGTAGGCGACCTCTAGCGTCGAGTGGATGCCCGACTCGATCCGCGTGTGGGCGACCAGCACTGCCACTGCGAACATGATCGTCGAAACGAAGAACCGGTGCTCGCTCGGCCCGAGCGTGAGCGTCACCGCCATCCAGGCTGCGAACGCGATGGCGGCGTGGCCGGAGGGGAGTCCGCCGCGCAACGGCGTGCCCCGCCCGCTGATCGCCTTCGTCGCGATCACGATGATGATCACGAGGATCAGCGCGATGATCGTCAGCTTGACCGGCGCGTCCTGGAGGCGGTCGAAGAAGTTGGTGGTCGACTCGCTGACGTGCCCGGAGAAGACCAGGTAGCCGACTGCGATCGCATTGATCGACGCGATCAGCACGGCGCCGGCGGCGATGTCCTTCGCCAGCTTGGCGAGCGGGTCGAAAGAGCTGGTGGCGACGTCGATCGCCGCCTCGATTGCGGAGTTGACCATCTCGGCGATCAGCACGAACGCGATCGCCAGCAGCAGGACGACGAGCTCCATCCGGTTGACCCCGATCCAGAGGGCGACGATCAGGACGGCCACCGCTGCGCTGAGATGGATCCGCATGTTCCGGTGCGTGCGGAGCACGTGGATGATCCCCTCGACCGCGTAGTTGAAGCTCTCGACGAGGGGGATTCGGCGACGGCCCTCGCCGGTGCCGGGCAGCAGCGCGCCGGCGCCGTTCCCGGTCCGGCTGCGCCGGATGCGCTCACGGAGCGGGACCCGCTGGGTGCTCATGTCGCCAGTGCCTGCTCGCGCTGCTCCATCTCGGGCCCGTGGTCGTAGCCGAGCAGATGGAGCAGGCCGTGCGTGAGTGGACGGCGCCAGTCGTCACCGACCACCTGCGGGCACAGGACGACGTCGCCGAGCTGCCGCGGAGGCCCGGCCGGCACGTCGCCCGTGCCGTCGATCGGGAACGACAGGACGTCGGTCGCCTCGTCGACCCCGAGGTGCTCGCGTTTGAGGCTGCGGCTTTCGTCCGCGCTTACGAAGGCGATGCCCAGCTCTCCGTCGACGATCCCCTCGCCGGCGAGGACATGCTCGGCCAGCTCGGCGGCCGCTCGCTCCTCCACCTCGACTCCGCTCCGGTTGACGACCTCGATCTCGAGCATCCCGACTAGCGACGGCGCTGGGTGCCGGTCGCCTCGGCGTGCGTCCGATAGGCCTCGACGATCCGCTGCACCAGCTTGTGTCGGACGACGTCGGCATTCGAGAACTCGACGAACTCGATCCCGTCGATCGTGCCGAGGATGTCGCGGACGGTGAGCAGACCGGAGGCCTGCTGCGGCGGCAGGTCGATCTGCGTCACGTCGCCCGTGACCACCACCTTCGAGCCGAACCCGAGCCTGGTCAGGAACATCTGCATCTGCTCGGGGCTGGTGTTCTGCGCCTCGTCGAGGATGATGAACGAGTCGTTCAACGTGCGGCCCCGCATGAATGCGAGCGGCGCGACCTCGATCGCGCCCTTCTCCATGTAGGCGGTCAGCCGGTCGGCGTCGAGCATGTCGTAGAGCGCGTCGTACAGGGGGCGCAGGTACGGGTCGACCTTCGCCAGCAGGTCGCCGGGGAGGAAGCCGAGCCGTTCGCCGGCCTCCACCGCGGGCCGCGTGAGGATGATGCGGCCGACCTCGCGATCGGAGAGCGCAGCGACCGCGAGCGCCATCGCCAGGTAGGTCTTGCCGGTGCCGGCCGGGCCGATGGCAAACGTGATCGTGTGCGAGCGGATCGCGTCGACGTACCGCTTCTGGTTGACCGTCTTCGGCGCGATCTTCGTGCCGCGGTGACGCCACACGACGTCCTCGAAGACGTCGCGTATATCCTCGGCCTCGTCGAGCGCGCCGAGCACGGCGTCGACCGTGCCGGGCCCGATCTCGTGACCGCCCTCGACCAGGTCGACCAGCTCGTCCACGACCGCGCGCGCCTCCGCGACGCTCGTGTCCTCGCCCTCCAGCGTCAGCTGGTTGCCCCGCAGGCGGACCGTGCAGTGCAGCCGCTCGCGCAGCGCGCCGAGGACACCGTCGCCGACGCCCGCCAGTTCGGCGGCGACGTCGTTGGAGATTGAGAGAACTTCCTGCAACCCGGCACAGTGTAGGCTCGCCCCGCGATGGCGGCTCTCACCGGACCACGCATCCGTCACACCGTCTCCTTCGATCTTCGCCATGCCCCCGCGTCGCCGGAGGAGGCGGATTTCCTCGCTGCTGCGGAAGCGCTTTCAACAGTTCCGGGAGTCGAGGCATTCGAGGTCGTGCGCGAGGTCAGCCCGAAGAACGGCTTCCGCTTCGGGATCTCGATGGAGTTCGCCGACGAGGCCGCATACGCCGCGTACAACGCCCATCCCGACCACGTCCGGTTCGTCGAGCAACGGTGGCTCGCCGAGGTCTCCGACTTCCTCGAGATCGACTACGCCGCTCGGTAGGCAGTGGCGCCCGAGCGGGGAACCCTGTTCGACCGGGTCGCGGAGGACTACGACCGCGTCCGCTTGGACTACCCGGCCGCGCTCGTCGACACGGCCTGCTCGATCGCAGGCCTACGTCCCGGATCACGCGTCGTCGAGATCGGCTGCGGCACGGGCAAGCTGACGGCGGCGCTGGCCGAGCGCGAGCTCCAGGTGGAGGCGGTCGACCCGGGCGTGCAGATGATCGACGTCGCCCGGCGGCGAGTCGGAAGCTCGGCGGACGTGCGCTTCCGCATCGGGCGCTTCGAGGACGTCGAGCTGTCCCCCGGCACCTTCGCCGCCGCCTTCTCGGCGACCGCGTTCCACTGGGTAGACCCGTCGGTCGGCTGGGCGAAGGTCGCGCGGCTGCTACAGCCGGGCGGCGTGTTCGGGCTCCTCACACACGTCGGTTTCTCACCGCTGGACGAGCAGCTCCACGCGGTCTGGACCGACGTGCGGCCGCAGTCGCTCGAGTGGGTGCCGCGCGACCGGCAGACCTTCTTCGAAGGAATCGAGAGCCGGCTCGGCAACGTGTCCGAGGCCTGGGCGTGGCTCAACCAGCGCGACGCCCTCGCCCGCGAGGAGGTAGCCAGCCTGTTCACCGACGCCCGGCTGACCACCGTCGCAGCCGACGAGCAGGAGACGGCCGAGCACCTGGTGGCCGTCACGCGCACGACCTCGATGTACCTCGGCCTCGGCGCCTCCGACAGGCAGCGGCTGGAGAAGGGGCTGGCGGCCGTTGTCGACGGGGCCGGCGGCAGCTTCCCGCTGACCATCTACGGCGTGCTGATCACGGCCCGTGCCGTGGTTAGGCGAGCTTCTCGCGCACGAGCTGGCTGACCGCCGAGCCGTCGGCCCGGCCGGCGATCTGCGGCATCACGTCGGCCATGACCCGGCCGAGGTCGCGCATGCTCGTCGCACCTACTTCGGCGATCGCGTCGTCGACGATCCGCTCGAGCTCGTCCTCGCAGAGCGGCTCGGGCATGAACTCTTCGAGCACCTCCAGCTCCGCCTCTTCCTTCGCCGCCTGCTCGGCGCGGCCGGCGCTTTCGAATGCTTCGATCGACTCGACCCGCCGCTTGCGCTCGCGCTGGAGCACCTGGAGCTCCTCGTCCTCGTGCAACGGGCGCTGCAGCTCCTTCTCGGCCGAGCGCAGGCTCGACAGGATCAGTCGCAGCGCGTCGCGCCGTGCGGTGTCACGCTCCTTCATCGCAGTGGTCAATTCGTCTTCGAGGTGGACGATGAGGCTCATCGGCCGAACCTCGGCCGATGAGCGGGGAAGGAGCCCGGGTGAACCGGGAGGTTCCCCGAGGAAGTCGGCTTCTGGGGGAAGGGGGCCCGTGGAGGAAACGTGGTTTCCCCCACGGGAGAGAGCCGAAGGCGAACGACGCTCATGCTGGGAGCCCCCTGAAGGTGCCCCCGAGGACGTGCCAGTGCAGGTGGAAGACGGTCTGGCCTGCACCCGCGCCGCAGAAGATCATCAGGCGGTACTCGTCCAGGCCTGCGACCTTCGCGGTGTCGGCAACGAAGTCGAGCATCCGCTTCGCCTCCTCGGCCGACAACTCCCCGATGTCGCGGAAGGTCTCGAGGTGGCGCTCGGGGATGACGAGCACATGGACGTCCGCCTTCGGGTTGATGTCCTCGATCGCAAGGAGGCCGTCGGCGCGGTTGACCACCGTGGCCGGCAGCTCGCCGCGATGGATCTTGCAGAAGATGCAGTCGGCGACACTCACGCGGCCAGGATCCCCTCCTCCGTGACTGCACGCCCGCGCACACGGACGAGCTCGCCGACGGGCGCCTCGACCAGCCACGGCGAGTAGTCGTCGCCGTAGCCACGTCCAGGCCGGTCGACCAGGACGACGTCCTCAGCGCCGACCTTTTCGCGCCAGCGCCGCAGGCACGCCTCGTGCGAAAGCGCCCGCAACCGCGCACTCCGCTCCTTCTTCACCGCCTTCGAAACCGTGTCCTCGCCGGCGGTGACCGTCCCGGGCCTGGGTGAGTACGGGAAGACGTGCACCTTGGTCGCTCCGGCTGCCCTCACCACGCGCAGCGTGTGCTCGAACGCCGAGTCGTCCTCGCCGGGGAAGCCGACGATCACGTCCGTGGTCAGGTTGAAGTCATCGGCGAGTGCGATCCGCCGCAGATACGTGGCTGCGTCGTAGCGGCGCGCCATCGCGCGCAGGACGCCGTCGTCGCCTGACTGGAGAGGCACGTGCAGATGGTGCGATACGGTCGGGGTGTCCCGCAGCGCGGCGACGAGCGGCTCGGTCAGGTGGTTGACCTCGATCGACGACAGCCGGAGCCGTGCGAGGCCGGGGGTCGTGCCGACCTCACGGATCAGCCGCGGCAGGGCGTAGCCCGCCTCACGGTCGCGGTAGCAGCCGAGGTTGATCCCGGTGAGCACGATTTCGCAGTGGCCCTGCGAAACGCGGCGCCGCACCTCGGCGAGCACGGCATCCGCGCGCCGACTACGGGAGGCCCCACGCACGAACGGGATCACGCAGAAGTTGCAGGAGAAGCTGCAGCCGTCCTGCACCTTGACGAAGGCGCGGACGCGGTCGAGCCTCGTGTCGGCCTGGACGCAGGCGATCGCGCCGACGTCGCCGGCGATCGTCTCGGCGGCCTCCTCGCTTCGCTTCGCCACGACGACGACGTTGTCCGGCAGGCCGGCGAACGCGTCAGCGGAGAGATTGGCGCCGCACCCGGTGACGTAGACCCGCCGGTGCATGCGTGCAGCGCGCGAAGCGGCGTGCCGCGACTTCCGTAGAGCCTCGTGCGTGACGCAGCAGGTGTTCACCACGGCGAGGTCCCCGCCCTCGCGCTCCTCGTGCCCGTCGGCGAGCAGGCGCTCGCGCACCGCTTGGGCGTCGGAGTGCGAGACCTTGCAGCCGAGGAAGTCGACGGAGAACGTCGCCATTCCGCGCGGACCTTACTGCGTCCGCACGTGCAGATCGGCCGCCCAGCCCTCCGCCTCGCGCCGATCCTCGCAGCAATAGCCGGGCAGCTCCGGTGACTCGGCGGCGAGGTACCCCGAGGTGATCACGCGCTTGGCGCCGAGCCCCGCAGCGATCCGGCCGTCCACATCGATGGCAATGTTGACGACGGCATTCGCCGTCTCCGGCAGCGCGGAGTCGGCTGCGTCGGCGATCCGCGCGTCGACTGCGACTCCGTTCGCCACCGCATTCCGGTCGGTCGCCTCGACCGCTTGCGGGTCGAGGTCGACGGCGAACACCGGCTCGAAGCCGAGCTTCGCGGCCGCGATCGACAGCACCCCCGAGCCACAACCGGCATCGAGCAGGCTCCCACGGGGCAGTTCGACCAACAGCTCGAGGCACAGCCGCGTGGTCGCGTGGGCGCCGGTCCCGAACGCGCGGCCGGGATCGATCACCACCGGGATCGCGTCGCCGTCGGGCTGCTCCCAGGGCGGCCCGACCCAGAGCGGCCCCACCCGAACCGGCCGGTGGAAAGCTTGCCAGCGATCCTCCCAACCCTCCTCCACCTCGGTCGACCGGGCCCCGCCGAAGGCTGACCAGAGGCGTTCCTCTCCGCCGTCGTCCGTGTACGCGGCCAACTCGACGCCGTCGGCGGTGTCGCGCTCCTCGAAGCCCTCCGGAAACAGCTCGAGCATGATCGCTCGTGCCCGTTCGGCCTCGTTCGGCGGAACCGATACGGAGACGCGGCGCAGTGTCAGCGGAACGCGCTCTTCAGCTTGTCGAAGAACCCCTCGTCGTCGTCCGGCCGGTACGTCTCCTCATCGGTCATCTGTTCGAACTCGTCGAGCATGCGCCGCTGCTCGTCGGTCAGCCGCCGTGGGACCGTCACGTTGACGAGCAGGCGGTGGTCGCCGCGGCCGCGGCCCTGCAGAACCGGCATGCCGGCCCCGCGGATCACGCGCACCTGCCCGGGCTGCGTGCCCGGCTGGAACTCGAGCTCGAGGTCGCCGTCGATGGCCGACACCGTCACGGTCGCGCCCAGCGCGGCCTGCGTGATGGTCAGGTCGACCTGCGAGATCAGGTCATTGCCCTCGCGGACGAATCGTGGATCGGGCTCGACCCGGACGAGCACGTAGAGGTCGCCGGCGCGCCCCCCGAGCTCGCCGGCGTGGCCCTCGCCGCCGAGCCGAATGCGCTGGCCGTCGTGGATCCCCGGCGGAATCTCGACCGAGACCGTGCGTTCCTCGACGACCCGGCCGCCACCGCCGCAGGTCTTGCACGGATGCTCGACGATCCGACCCGAGCCGTCGCACCGGGGACAGGTCTGCGCGCGGACGAACTGGCCGAAGACGGTGTTCGACACCTGCTGGACCCGCCCGGCACCGCCGCACGTGGGGCAGGCGACCGGCTGGGTCCCCGGCTCGGCGCCGTTGCCGCCGCATGTTCCGCACGACACGGCAACGCCGAGCTGCACGTCCCTGGTCACGCCGCGGGCCGCGTCGACCAGCTCGATCGCGACCTCGGCGGCGATGTCGGCGCCGCGCGCCGCCCCGCGCGGCCGGCCGCCGACGCCGAACAGGTCGTCGCCGAAGAACGCGGAGAACAGATCGCCGAGCGTCCCGAAGTCGAAGCTCGACGGCTCGAAGCCGCGGCTGCGCAGGCCCGCGTGTCCGAACCGGTCGTACAGCTCCCTGCGCTCGGGGCTCGAGAGCACCTCGTAGGCTTCGACCACCTCCTTGAAGCGTGCCTCCGCGTCGGGATCCTCCGATACGTCGGGGTGCAACTCCCGCGCGAGCCCGCGGAAGGCCTTCTTGATCTCGGCCTCGGTCGCGGTGCGCTGGATGCCCAGCAACTCGTAGTAGTCCCGCTCGGTGGTCGCCATCATCCGAAGCGTAGCCCGGTGCGCCGCCGGCGATCCCGACGGCTTCCGCCCGGCTGGGCGCTACTCGCCGTAGATCACCTCGGCGAACCGCGACAGCTCGGAGGCGGCGGAGCGCACCGTCCGGATCGCCTTGTCGTAGTCCATCCGCGAGGGGCCGATCAGGCTGACGGCGCCGAGGGTGCGGTTCGCGATCCCGTAGGCGGCGCCGACCAGGGCGAGGTCGTGCAGACCGGGACCTGCAAGCTCGTCGCCAACGCGGACGAACGGCCGGCGCGGGTCGAGTGCCTCGGCGAGCACGTCGAGCAACGCCCGCCGGCGCTCGAGCAGGTCGATCAGCGACCGGTAGGAGCCGATCTCGTCGTCCCGGACGTCGTCGAGGAGTCCGGCAGCGCCCCCGACATACACACGCTGCTCGTCGTCCTCGGCGTCGGTGAACGCGGACTCCACGACGAGCAGGAACGCGGACTCGGCCAGCGGCAGGGTCGGATCCTCGAGGCGACGTCGCAGCTGACCGCTGCCGAGCGAGAGGCCCACGACCTGGTCGTTCAGGTACTGGCCGGCCCAGTGGATGAGCCCCGGATCGACCGGTGTGTCGAACGCGTACACGCGCTTCGTAACGCCGCCGCTCGACGTGATCACCACCACCATCGCCACCTGCGGCTGGAGCAGCAGCACCTCGACGTGGCGGACGGTGGCGGTCTGGAGCGGCGGGGCCGACACGAGCGCGATCAGCCGCGTCACCTGCGAGAGCATCTCGGTGGTCGCCTGCAGCGCCGACTCGACCTCGCTGCGCGCCGCGGTCAGGTCGAGGGGGAACGTCGCCGGCCGCCGGGCCGGCCGCTCGAGGAGCCGGTCGACGTAGTAGCGGTAGCCGCGGTCGGTCGGGACGCGTCCCGCCGACGTGTGGGGATGCGTGAGCAGGCCAAGCCGCTCCAACTCGGCGAGCTCGGTGCGCACGGTCGCCGACGACACCCGCATTCCGGTGCGCTCGACGAGATGCTTCGAGCCGACCGGCTGACCGGTGGCCACGTACTCCTCGACCACCTGGACGAGGATGTCCCGCTGCCGCTGCGTGAGGTCGGGTGCCGACGAAACCATCGCTGTGCAGGGAAATCCTACGCGAGGAGCTCCGCGGTGACGCCGCCGCCGAGAAAGCGGCCCCGCTCGGTGAGCGCGAGCGTCTCGTGGCCGTTCACGCCGTTTCGGGCAACCAGGCCGAGCCGCTCGAGGCGGGCGACGGCCTCACGGTCGAGGGCATTCTCCAGGCCGCCGAAGGGAAGCGGCTCGTCCAGCCGGAGCCCGAGCATGATCCGCTCGCGGCGGCGCGTGTCGGCGTCGAGCGGCTCGAGCTCGCGCGGCGGCTCCTCGCCCCGGGCGAGAGCGGCGAGGTACGACCCGAGCCGCGGCGCGTTCCGTCGCCGGACCGTCTGGATCGTCGAGACCGCGCCGATTCCGAGCCCGAGGTAGTCCTGTCCGAGCCAGTACCCGAGGTTGTGGCGGGCCCGAAGGTCCCGGCCCTCCTCCCCACGGCAGAAGTTCGCCGTCTCGTACCACCGATAGCCTGCCCCGGTCAGGGTCGCGACCACCCGCTCGAAGTAGGACTCCATCGACTCGGCCTGACGCTCGAGCTCGGCTCCGTGCGCGTGGGTGAAGCGCGTGCCCGGCTTTGCCTCCAGCTCGTAGCAGGACACGTGCTCGGGCTCGAGCGCGAGCGCGTCGGCGAGGTCGGAATCGAGGTCGGAGGTGGTCTGGCCCGGGATGCCGTAGAGCAGGTCGAGTGAGATGTTGTCAAAACCGGCATCACGCAGAACGTGCACGGCGCGGCGGACGTCCTCGGGTTGGGCGCGCCGCTCCAGAACGGAGAGAAGCCGCGGCTGGAAGCTCTGCGCACCCAACGACGCACGGTTGACACGGTTTCGTGACAGAAGCCGCGCCAGTGGCGGCGTCACCGTCTCAGGATTCGCTTCGACCGTCACCTCGTCGGCATCGGGAACCCCCTCGAGCAGCCGCTCGAGTGCCGCCGGCGCGGTGAAGGTCGGTGTCCCGCCGCCCAGAAAGATCGTTTCCAGCCGAGGCGCCAGCGCGACGCGCTCCAGCCCGAGCTCGGCGAGCAGTGCGTCGACGTACTCGCCGTGCTGCTTGCGACGGTCAACGGCAGTGACGAAATCGCAATAGCCACAACGGTGCGCACAGAACGGCAGATGGATGTAGAGATGCCGGGCTCCGCTCACGGGGCGTTCCTCCGGGGTCGCGAGACCAGCTCGCCGCCGCAGTTCGTGCACACGTGCTCCATCGCCTTCGCGCAATCGACGCAGAAGGTGCACTCGTACGAGCAGATCGCCGCCTCCCGGTCGGGCGCGAGCACAGCCCCGCACCGCTCGCATGTTGCGCGCATCTCGAGGGCCATCAGCGCTTCTCCTGGTCGAGGTTGAGCACGGCGAGGAACGCCTCCTGCGGCACCTCGACCGAGCCGACCTGCTTCATCCTCTTCTTGCCTTTCTTCTGTTGCTCGAGCAGCTTCCGCTTGCGCGAGATGTCGCCGCCGTAGCACTTCGCGAGCACGTCCTTGCGCTTCGCCTTGACCGTCTCCCGGGCGATCACGCGCGAGCCGATCGCAGCCTGGATCGGCACGTCGAAGAACTGGCGCGGGATCTCCTCGCGTAACCGCTCGACCAGCGCACGCCCGCGTGAGTACGCGCCGTCGCGGTGGACGATCAGCGACAGCGCATCCACGGGCTCTCCCGCAATCAGGATGTCCACCCGCGACAGGTCGCCCGGCCGGAACCCCGTGTAGTCGTAGTCGAAGCTCGCGTACCCGCGCGTCCGCGACTTCAGCTGGTCGTAATAGTCGAGGACAATCTCGCCGAGCGGCAGGTCGTAAGACAGGAGCACGCGATCCTCGGAGAGGTACTCCATGTGATCGAAGCGGCCGCGGCGCTCGTTGTTCAGCTCCATCACCGCCCCGACGCCGTCCTTCGGGACGATGATCGACGCCTTCACGTACGGCTCGTCGACCTCCTCGACCTCGCGCGGCATCTCGGCCGGGTTGTGCACCTCGACCTCGTCGCCGGCCTTGGTCAGCACGCGGTAGGCGACGTTCGGCGCGGTGACGAGCAGGTCGAGGTCGAACTCGCGCTCGAGCCGCTCACGGACGATCTCCATGTGCAGGAGGCCGAGGAAGCCGCAGCGGAACCCGAAGCCGAGCGCCTGCGAGTTCTCGGGCTCGTAGAACAGCGAGGCGTCATTGAGCTTCAGCTTCTCGAGCGCGTCCCGGAGCTCCGGGTACTGATCCGAGTCGGTCGGGAACAACCCCGCGAAGACCATCGGCTTCACGTCCTTGTAGCCCGGTAGCGGCTCGGCGGCCAGGCGCGTGCGGGCGGTCAGCGTGTCGCCCACGCGGAGCCGCGAGACGTCCTTCAACCCGGTGATCACGTAGCCGACCTCGCCGGCGGAAAGCTCACCGACGGGCGACATCGTCGGAGACAGGAAGCCGAGCTCCTCGGCGTCGAACTCGGTACCGAGGGCCATCGCGCGCAGGGCGTCGCCGCGGCGGAACACCCCGTCGACCACGCGCACGAACGCGACCACGCCGCGGTACTGGTCGTACGACGAGTCGAAGATCAGCGCCCTCGCGGGCGCCGTCGGCTCCCCGGCAGGCGCGGGGATCCGCTCGACGATCGCGTCGAGCACTTCGGCCACGCCCTCGCCCGTCTTGGCCGAGATGCGCAGCACGTGGTCCGGAGTGTCGCCGACGAGCGACGAAACCGCGACCGCCGCTCCCTCGGGATCGGCCTGCGGGAGGTCGATCTTGTTCAGCACGGGGACGATCTCGAGGTCGTTCTCGATCGCCAGGTACGCGTTCGCGACCGTCTGGGCCTCGATCCCCTGCGCGGCGTCGACCACGAGCACCGCTCCCTCGCACGCCTGCAGCGAACGCGACACCTCGTACGTGAAGTCGACGTGGCCGGGCGTGTCGATCAGGTTCAGCTCGTGCCCCTTCCACATCACGCGGACGGCCTGCGCCTTGATCGTGATCCCGCGCTCGCGCTCGAGCTCCATCGAGTCGAGGAGTTGCTCGCGCATCTCGCGGCCGGTCACGGTCTCGGTGACCTCGAGAATGCGGTCGGCGAGAGTCGACTTGCCGTGATCGATGTGCGCGATGATCGAGAAGTTGCGGATCTTGCCCTGGTCCATGTGCCGACTGAGCGTAGCGGGGCGGTCAGGCAGGGCGATCGAGGCGCATCAGCCGGTGCGGAAGGCCGTCCTCCTGGACGTCGCGGACGTGCACGAAGCCCGCCTTCTCGAACGCGCGCCAGGAGCGTCGGTTCGGCTCCTCCACGGTGGCGACGACCGCATTCGTGAACCGGTCGGCGAAGACGACATCCTCGACGAAAGCCGACAACACCCGCGGCCCGAAACCGTGTCCGACCAGGTCCGGCTCCCCGATCATCAGATCGACGCCGGCAACGTCGTCGCCGACCTTGACGAGCTCCTGCCATTCGGGATGGTCCCGAACGAGGTAGGTCTGGATCATTCCTGCCGGGCGCCCATCGAGCTCGATCAGGAACTGGCGCGTGGGTCTTCGTCCCTCGATCCCTGCGTACCGCTTCTCGATCGCCTCCTCGACGGGCTCGCGCCACCAGCGCGCGACGTGGTCCTCCTTCAGCCAGCGCTCGACGAGGATCACGTCCTCCTCGCGCAGGGGCGGGAACGCGACGATCACGACGGCCGCGACCGGCGCCGCAAGAAGCGCAGTGCGCGCAGCTCGTCGACGCGGAGCAGCCGACACACGAGGAAATACACGGCCGCTCCGGCTGCGAGCGCGAGGCCCAGCGACACCACCTGGGCGACAAATCGGCGGCCGAGCTCGTGGTCGAGCGGCCACCAGACTCCGTAGGCGACGCCGGCGAGCACGAGCGACGCAAAGCTGATCCGTAGGACGGAGCTCATCGTCCTCGTGATGTCGAGCCGACCGAGCTTCCGCCGGAGGAGGACTAGGAGCACGAACGTCCCCGCAATGTTCACGATCGACGTCGAGAGCGGAATCCCCCAGATCCCGAACCGATAGAAGGCGGCGTCGAGCGCGGCGTTCAGCCCGAGATTGGCGAGGGCCACCCCCGTTGGAACCCATGCCGCCTGGAGAGAGAAGAAGGCGCGGTTCAGCATCAGCATCGCGCCGTTGAACGTGAGCCCGAGCGAGAACGCGGCGAGGGAGGCGGCGACGACCGTCGTCTGGGACGAGGTGAAGTCGCCGCGCTGGTAGACGAGCCGGACGATCGGCTCGGCGAGGACAGCGCAGATCACGCTCGCCGGGATCAGCAGGAACGCGATCTGGCGCAGACCACTCGTGACCATCGAGCGAAAGCCGTCGAAGTCGCGCCGCGTCGCCAGCCGCGAGAGCGTCGGGAACAGTACCGTGGCGACCGCGACCGAGAACATCCCCTGCGGGAAGATGTAGAGACGGAAGGCGGCGTTGATCGAGCTCGGCGCCTGGTACTTGTCGAGTAGGCGCGCCGCGAAGATCGTGTCGACGAAGGCGTTGAAGTTGATCAGCCCGAGCCCGAGCGTGATCGGGACCATCAGCTTGAACGTCCGCGCCACTGCCGGGTCCCTCCAGTCGATCACGACGTGGAGCCGGTCGTCGCGGCCGCGCAGCCACGGCAGGGGCAGGAGGAACTGCAGGACGGTCGCGATCAGGATCGAGAACGCGTAGACGTAGAGCTCGGCGTCGATCGTGTCCGCCTTCGGGACGCCGATCACCAGGCCGACGATGATCGCCACGTTCCAGAGCACCGGCGACAGCGCAGGCACGGAAAAGTGCTCGTAGCTGTTCAGGATCCCGACGACGATCCCGGTTAGGCCGAGAATGAGGACGATCGGGAAGAGGACGCGGGAGAGCCCGACCGCGACGCCGGAGTAGCCGAAGATGTCCATCACCCACGGCGCGATCACGATGAACAGCGCGGTCAGCCCGCCGAGGCCGAGCATGATCAGCCAAAAGAGGCTCGAGGCGACTCGCCACGCGCGCTTCCGCTCCCCTTTCTCCAGCAGCTCGCTGAAGACCGGGACGAACGCCGACGAGAGTGCGGCGTCGGCGACGAGCGCGCGGACGGTGTTCGGGACGAGGAACGCGACCTCGAACGCGTTGATCGGCCCGACGGTGCCGAAGTAGTAGCGGACGACCGACTCGCGGACGAGGCCGACGACGCGGGAGAGCCCGGTGGCGCCGGCGAAAACGACGGTGGAGTAGGCGAGGCGGCGACGATGCTGTGCGCCGCCGGTCGGCAGTGGTTCAGGGGTCGGCGGTGCAGCGTCCTCGGTGGGAGCGCTCATCGGCTCTGAGCATAGGGAGGGCGCCTGTTGCTGCCGGTGGCGTTCGGGAACACCACGAACGGGGCGGCGCGCCTGTTGCTACCATCGTCACGCCCGCACACGCGGGCCTTTTTCCGCGGAGTGCGAACCAAAGACCGATGCCGAACATCAAGCAACAGAAGAAGCGCGTCCGGATCGCCGGCCGCCAGCGGGACGAGAACATCCGCTACCGCTCGACCGTCAAGACGCTGACCAAGCGCCTCCAGGCAGCCGTCGAGTCAGGCGACGCGGACGCGATCGCCGCCGAGCACCGCACGCTCGTCCGGTGGGTCGACCGTGCCGCCTCGAAGGGCGCGTTGCACGCGAACACCGCAGCGCGCAAGAAGGCGCAGGCAGCGCGGCTCGTCGCGGGCGCCTCCTCGTAGCGCGGGTGCCGCTGCTCCTGCGGCCGCTGCGCGAGGACGAGCTCCCCGCGTACGTCGAGCACGCCCGCACCGCCTACGAGCGCGAGCTCGCCGAGCAGCGGGGCTGACGCGGGCCGCGGCGCGGAAGAAGACCGCGGCGACTGAAATCGACTGTTCCCGGACGGCGCCGTGCCACCAGGCAACGAGCTGTACGCGATCGAGGGAGTCGATTCGGGCGAGCGGGTGGGTGACCTCTGGTTCGCCGAGCGCGACAACGACGCGGGCGAGAAGTCGCTCTACGTCTACTCGGTCGAGATCTCGCCGGAGCTCCGGGGGGCGCGGCTTCGGCCGCGAGGCGATGTTGGTGTTCGAGGACGAGGCGCGCCGGCGAGGGCTGACCGAGGTGAATCTGACCGTCATGGGCGGCAACGAGGTCGCGCGTTCGCTCTACCGCTGGCTCGGATATGTCGAGCGCGCGGTGTTCATGTCGAAGGATCTCTAGCTCCCGTTTGGAAGCTAACCGGGTGGGAATCGTGTCCCGATCTCCCCGGACAGACCGATGAGGAGCTCACGGTGAACCCGAGGGTCACTCCCGTGCGGGCGTTCGGCCGCGGCAGCCCCGTGCTCGACTACTGGCTCGTACACAGCGAGGGCTTCGAGTTGACCACCCCCGGCGGCGGGCATCGAGGGGTCGTGCAAGAGGTCGTGGTCGACGAGCGCGGATACCCGCGCGCTCTGATCGTGCGAGGCGGAGTGCTCCAGCGTCCGCGGGTGATGAACGTAAACGCGGTCGAGGCGGTCGTTCCCGCGGACGGGACGATCACGCTCCTGAGCGACAGTCGGAGACGCACCTGGACGCGGACCGTCCTGCGGCGACGCGACCCGGGTCGGGGCGTGACCGCTGGATTCGAGCACACGGTGGCGAAGACGGCGCGCCTCATGGGGCTTACGGCCGTGCTCGCGCTCACGCACCTCGTCTCCGCGGTCGGCTGGACCGCACGCAAGCTGCGGGTGAACGTGTCCGTGCTGGCGGGTAGGGTCGGCCGCGCGAGCGCGTGCGCGGCCGGATGGGCGGGACCGCGCGGCAGGACGCTCGCGCGCCTGATCGGATCCGCAGCCGTCATCGTGGGACTCGTCGTCCTCGCGCTTGCCTATGGCGTCACGGTCGCACTCGCCGGTAGCGCCACGTTCGTCGCCCAGGCGTGGTCGCGGCGCAGATCCGGTGGAGCGTCGCGACGGATGACGCCGTTCAGCTGAACCGCCAGCGCGTGGTGTCGCTGGGAAAGTCGCTCCAGCCGAACGCCACCTGCGGACGCATGGCCCAGAGGCCGCCGCGATCCCATTGCTCAGGAGGCGGCCGGTACTCGTACCTCGTCGCGGCGTACTTGGCGGTGAACGCCGCCGAGAGCCGTTCGGCGAGTCGGCGCTCCGGTTTGCCGACCTCACGGGCCTCGCCCTCGAGGATGACCACGTCGTCGCCGCTCTCGAGATGGATCACCACCGCCGGGTTCTCCGCGATGTTGCGGGCGCGCCGGGTCAGAGGGCTGCCCTCGAAGTAGAGGGTGTCGTCCAACCAGACGGCCCAGGCGGGCATGGCGTGCGGGCGGCCGTCGGGGCGCGTGGTGGCGAACCAGTAGTTCAGTGCCGGCTCGAGGCGCTCCACCGCCCAGCTCCATTCGAGCACGCCTTCATCCGTGTCAGGGACGCCATAGCCCTCCGGCATCGTGGGGCGCTCGACTCGAGGCTGACGCTCGACCATCACTCCTGACCGGCGGGCCGTGTGATCGCGACCAGCGTCCGCTCGAGCTCGAGCTCGGGCGGCAAGCGGCTTCCACCCTTCACGGCATGGTCGAGCTCGGCGAGCCGGACGATCGCCTCGCGGAGCTCGTCGGCGGAGAAGTTCCGCGCCTGCTCGAACGCTTTCTGGGCGACGTACGGATGCCGGGCGTTGAGAGCTCCCATAGCGTCGCGCGGGCTGACCCCCTCTTCGTCGAGACGGTGAGCGGTCTGCACCCGGCGGACGTGCGCGACGATGCTGCCCACGAGCATCGGGATCCCGCCGGAGCGGGTCGATCGCTCGAGGATCGACTCGCAGGCCGAAAGTACTCCCGCGACCTCGCGCCGGCCCCACGCGTCCGTGAGTGTCCACGGCGGTGCGTCCGCCCTGGCGGCAACGAGCAGCTCGATCTCGTCCTCGCCGATCTCGTCGGCGTCGGCCCAGAGCGCCAGCTTGTCGATCTCGCCGGCGAGCTCGTGCGGGTTGTCGCCGGCCAGCTCGACCAGTGCTCGGCACGCTTCCGGGGAGACCTTCACCTCGTGCCGGGCGAACTGCTCGGCCACCCACTTGGGCAGCTCCCGCTTCGAGACCTCGTAGGCCAGGACAGCGCCGGCCTTCGCGCACGCCTTCGCGAGCGGCGAGTCCTTGCGGATCTCGTTTGCGACGAGGGCGAGGACCGTCCCGGGTGCGGGCGCCGCCAGGTACTCGGCAACCGCCTTGGCGTCCGGAGCCTTCCACCGCTCGACGCCGTCGACGAGCACCAGCCTCCCAGCCTCGGCGAAGAGACCCATCGCGTTGCAACTGGCGACCGTGTCCTCGCCCGAGGCGTCCTGGGCCGAGAGGCGTTCCACCGAGTCCTCGCCGAAGCGCTCGCGGAGCCGACGGAGAGCGCGGTCGATCTTCGGGCGGTCGCTGCCCGTCAGCAGGTATACCGCCTTCAACTCCTCCGCCACGCCGGGAGAGCATAGTCACGGCCTCCGTCGGTAGCGGTCGGCGCCTCCGACGGCGAGCAGCGCCAGCGACGAGCCCACGAGCAGCAGGCCACCGACGCCGGCGCTCGACGAGACGACCGCGCCCGGCATTCCACCGACGAAACGCGCGCACCAGGCCAGGTAGGCGGCCAGGCACCCGTTCGCCGACGCGATCAACGCGGCTGCCGCGGGCGAGATCGAGTTGGCGATCGCTGCCGCGAATGACATCCCGAGTAGTGGCCCGACGACCGGCGCGGCGAGTGCGTTCGCCGGCACGGAGTAGAGCGGTAACCGCCCGAACTGGAGCCAGAGCACGGGCGCGGTCGCGAGCCCGCAGGCGAGTGAAACCGCGACCGCCTCCCCGGCCACCTTCGGGACCGGGTATCCGGCGAGGACGCGCTGCGCATGCGGCAACGCGACGAAGATGGCGACGACGGCGGCAAATGAAAGCTGGAACCCCGCGTCGAGCAGCGTGTACGGGTTCCAGGCGAGCAGGATCAGGCCTCCGACCAGCAGAAAGTGCCAGCGGTCTCGTTGCCGCGCGGCGAGCCACGCGATCGACCCGAGCGCTCCGGCGATCCCAGCTCGGATCACCGAGGGCTGGGCACCGACCGCGAGCACGTAGGACCCGATCCCGGCCAGCGCTCCCAGTTCGCCGAGCCCGCGCGACAAGCCGACGACCCAGGCGAGACCGAGGATGCCGGCCGCGACGAAGATCACGTTCTGGCCGCTCACCGCCAGGAGGTGGTAGAGGCCGGAGGCCCGAAACGCGTCTCTGAGCTCGGGCGACAGGCCCTCGTCCTCACCGAGCACGATGCCCTCGAGGACGGTGTGTCGCTCGCCCGTCAGCCCAGGTGCAAGTGAGCCTGCGAGCCAGGCACGGACACGGTCGGCATATCCGCCGAGGCCCTTGCGGTGGCCGACGATCCGCCAGTCTCTGCCGAGGGCGACGACGTGGACGCCGTGCCGCCGCAACCATGTGCGCTCGTCGAAGCCGCCAGAAGCTGGGCGAGGCAGCTTGAGCCGAGCGTCGAGCTCGAGGATCGCCCCCTGCGGTGGCGACCGACCCACCGGGAGCTCGAGGAGCACCGGCTCGCCGACCGTCATGCGCCCGAACCGGATCATGCGCGCCGGGATCCGCAGTTCGAAGCCGTTGGTCCGGGCCGGCCCGGTGACGACCAGCGACGCCGGCTCCGCCTCGCCGACGTGGTTGAGCAGCAGGCTCGTGTCGAGAGCGTCGAGCCGGGCACTCCCCCACCACCACCCGGCGAGCAGGAGTGCGAGCGCCAACGCGCCGATCCGTGCCCGCGGATCTGGGGCGAGCGCCGCGAGCCCGGCACTGGCGGAAGCGAGCACGGCTCCCGCCGCGCCGACCCGACCCGCGTTCGCAGCAGCGAGACCGAGGCAGCAGCTACCGGCAAACACGTATGGATAGGCGTGTAGCAGGCCGACACCGCTGAGCACGCTCTGCTCGGGAACGACGCTCACGCTCACGGAACGACCAAGCCGCGGAGCTGCTCGACCCTCGCCGGGCCGATCCCGGGAACGTCGTCGAGCTCGTCGACGGAGCGAAACGCGCCGTGCTCCGCACGGTAGTCCAGAATTTTCTGGGCCGTCGCAGGGCCGATCCCCGGCAAGGAGTCGAGCTGCTCGGGGGTCGCCGAGCTGAGCTGGATCGGCCCCGGGGGCACTCCCGGCACGGCAACACCCTGAGAGGCGGCGACCGCGACCGGGAGCCTGGCCGGCACGAGCACCTGCTCCCCGTCGGCGATCGGCGCCGCCAGGTTCAACGCCGCCGGATCGGCCTTGCGGGTGACGCCCCCCGCCCGCGCGACCGCGTCGGCCACCCGCGAGCCTTGCGCCAGCCCGTAGAGGCCGGGGCGCCGGACCGCACCCACGACATAGACGACCAGCCGCGTCGTGGCCGGGACCGGCGCGCCGTCGGACGGAGCCGTCGAGCCGGCCTGATCGTTCGACCCGACGATCGGCGGCGCAGCCGCTCCGGCCGATGTCCCGGCCCGCACCACGAACCGCGCTCCGACGAGCAGTGCGAGAACCAAGAGCAACCCGCCGAGCAGCACGCGACGGCGCGAGAGGACGATTGGCTGCATGTCGCCAATGGTGGCAACCAACTGTTCCCGGGGGTGTCGCGGAAGCGTGACGAGAGCGCAACTTCTACGCTAAGGGACATGCCCTCGCCCCATGCCTTCGCGGTCTTCCTGCCGGCGGCACTCGTACTGCTCGCGATTCCCGGGCCCGCAGTTCTCTACATCGTCGCCACGAGCGTCGACGGAGGTCGTCGGAACGGGCTGCTGTCCGTGGCAGGCGTCCACCTCGGCTCGCTTGTCCACATCGCTGCGGCGGTCGTCGGGCTGTCAGCGCTGATCGTCTCGTCCGCGATCGCGTTCAGCGCCGTGAAGTACGTCGGAGCCGCCTACCTCGTCTTCGTCGGGATCCGCAAGCTGCTCGGCAAGGACGAGCCGCTCGAGGCGGAGGAGCGCGCGCCCCGCAGCGGGCGTCGCGTCTTCAGCCAGGGCGTCGTCGTCAACGTGCTGAACCCGAAGACGGCGTTGTTCTTCCTCGCCTTCCTGCCGCAATTCGTCGACCCCGATCGGCCGGTGTGGACGCAGACGGTCGTTCTCGGCCTCTGCTGGATCGGGCTCGGCCTGATCAGCGACGGCGCCTACGCGCTCCTGGGCGGGACGATCGGAGGAGTCCTGCGCCGACGTCGCAAGGCGGTCCGGTACGCCTCCGGCGGAATCTTCGTCGGCCTGGGCGCGGTCGCCGCCACCAGCTGACGCCGACCCGGCGCGTTAAGGGATCCCCGCCGCTGGGCACTAGGTGGCCATGAGCTACACGAAGACGAATGTCCGCGAGGTCGAGGACTCCGCTCCGAAGTTCGATATGCCCTCCGAGATGCAAGCCCGCTTCGCCCGCCGTGCGATCGACGGCGAGACTCTAGGAATGAGCCTGTTCACGCTCGAGCCGGGCTTCCGCATTCCCTTCGGGCACAAGCACGAGACGCAGGAAGAGGTGTACGTCGTCGTCAGGGGCTCCGCCCGCGTCAAGGTCGAGGACGAGATCGTCGAGCTCGCCGAGTGGGACGCGATCCGCTTCCCGAAGGACACCATGCGACAGATGGAGGCCGGCCCCGACGGCGTCGAGTACCTGGCGTTCGGCGCCGGCGACGACCCGAACGAGGCCGAGATGGCACCCGGCTGGTGGAGCGACTGAGCCGGGGTGTACGTGATGCGGGCCCGCCGCAGGCGACCAGCGGCTCGGTCGCGCTGATCTCCTAGGGCGCACGGCACCCCGCCGGAAGCACCCCCGGTAGCCTCGGACGATGCGCCGTCTGCTGCCCTTCGTCTGCGCCGTCGTCGTCGTCGACACCGCCCTGTACACGGCGCTCACGCCGCTACTGCCCCACTTCGAGGAGACGTACCACCTCTCCAAGGGCGGCGTCGGCGCGCTCGTCGCCTCCTACGGGCTCGGCGTGCTCGCGGGGGCGATCCCCGGCGGCATCGTCGCGGCGCGGCGCGGCGCGAGGGGGTCGGTACTCGCAGGGCTGGTCCTGGTCGCGGCGGGCAGTGTCGGCGTCGCCGCCGCCGGAAGCTACTGGCCGCTCGTCGCGGCGCGGTTCGCCCAGGGCTTCGGCTCGTCGCTGACCTGGGCCGGCGGGCTCGCCTGGCTGGCGCTGGCCACGCCACGCGAGCGCCGAGGCCAGACGATGGGGACGGCGATGGGTGCCGCCGTCTTCGGCGCCCTGCTCGGCCCGGTTGTGGGCGCCGTCGCCAGCCTGGTCGGCGTGCGTGGGACGTTCGCCGCCGTCGCATGCCTCGAGGTCCTGCTCCTGATCGCCGCCCTGCGGCTGGAGCCGTCGCCGGCCGAGCGCCAGCCGCTCCGTTTGATCGTGGCCGCAGTCAGAGACCGCGACTTCCTGCTGGGGCTCTGGCTGATGACCATCCCCGCCCTCTTCTTCGGCACGCTGAACGTGCTGGCGCCGCTGGCGCTCGACCACGACGGACTGGGAGCGGTCGCCATCGGCTCGGTCTGGGTGGCAGCAGCGGCGCTGGAGACCGTGATCAACCCCTGGCTCGGCCGCCTCTCCGACCGGCTCGGGCCCGCGCGGCCCGCGCGGATCGCGCTCGCCGGCTCGACCGGGGTGGCCCTGGCGCTGGCGGTGTCCGAGTCCGCGTGGGCGCTCGTGCCCCTGATCCTCGTCGCAGCGATAGCGGTGGGGGCCCTCTACTCACCGGCGCTGACGATGCTGTCTCACGCGGCCGACCACGTCGGCCTCGCGCAAGGCCTCAGCTTCGGGGTGATGAACGCGGCGTGGGCGATCGGCAACGCGATCGGGCCGGCGGGCGGCGGCGGGCTCGCCGAACTGACGAGCGACGCGGTGCCCTATCTCGGGTGCGCGGGAATCTGCGCATTCAGCGCGGTGATGCTGCGGCAACCCGGCGCGCCGCGCGCCGCCTCGGATCTCGGGGAGGTCTGACCGGCCTACTCCCAGAGCCGGAAGCCGCCTACGAAGGCGAGCTCGTTGCCGCCGACCCGAACGCCTGAGGGCAAGTCGTCGAGCTCGTCGGCGAGCCCGCCCCCAAGGATCACGTAATGCGGCTGGAGCGCCGCCGACAAATGCTGGACTGTCTCGAGCACCGCAACGCGCCAGCGCTTCGGCCCGAGCCGGTGACGGGCCGCCCGCCCGACGTACTCCTCGAAGGTCGCCCGCCTGAACGGGAGGTGACCGAGCTCCATCGGCACGATCACCTCGTCGACGATCATCGTCGATCCGAGCCCGGTGCCGAGCCCAAGGAACAGCATCCGGCCGCCCTGATAGCTGCCGATGGCCTGCATTGTCGCGTCGTTCACCACCTTCGTCGGCCTGCCGAATGCGGACTCGAAGTCGAAGCCCGCCCAGCCCGGGCCGAGGTTGACCGGATCGCGAATCACCTGCCCGTCGGCGACCGGCGCCGGGACGCCGACGGACACGTGGTCGAAATCCCAGCCGTCGACGAGCTCGAGCGTGCCCTCGACCATGTGCTCCGGGATCAGGTCGGGGCTGGACTTGAACCGACGGCGTTCGCTCTCGCCCTGGACGAGCGCCTTGACGTGCCGCCCGCCGACGTCCACCGCGAGGACGCGCATGCGGGCACGCTAGACGATCTAGTCTCGGGTGGCGGGCGATCAGCGCTCCGTGTCTTCACGGTCGTGACCTTCGCGGCAGGCAACGCCCCGACCGGCGGTGCCGAGGCGGACGCCGTATCGGCGTCGCCGCAAGCGCGCACACTGCGGTCGCACCGGCTGCGAGCTTTACGACAAGCCGATCCTGCGGGCAGGCGCGGAGGTGCCGATCCCGGGCGACGAGTGGTTTGATCATGGCAAGACCCCTTTTCGGTCGGAGGAACGTCATGCCCATGCGCGACGCAACCCGACGAAACGTGACAACGCCGGACGGACGTCAGCCGACGACGAGGTTCACGAGCTTGCCGGGGACGACGATCGTCTGCCGGATCTCCTTGCCGTCGAGATGCGCTTGCACCTTCTCCGAGCCGCGCGCACGCTCGATCAGCTCCGCCTCGGCCAGGTCGGCGGGAACCTCCAGCCGGTCTCGCACGCGGCCGTTGACCTGTACGACCAGCTGGAACGTCTCGTGGACGAGCAGCGCCGGGTCAGCCTCCGGCCAGGGCCGCTGCCACAGGCGGTCGGTGTGCCCCAGCACCTCCCACAGCTCGGCGGTCACGTGGGGCGCCCAGGGCTGGAGCAGCGAGACGGCGGTTTCGGCGGCAAATCGCGCGCCGGGGACGGCCGGGTCGTCGGCCAGGTCGTTGACGAGCTCCATCACGGCCGAGATCGGCGTGTGGAACTGCATCCTGCGGCCGACGTCGTCGGTGACCCGTTCGATCGTCTGGTGGGCCTTGCGGACGATCGGGCCGTCGCCCGGGTCGCCGTCGGGAGCCTGCTCGGAAACCTCGTGGACGACACGCCACAGGCGCCGGACGAACCGCGAGATCCCCTCGATCCCGGTGTCGGTCCACTCCATATCCTGGTCGGCTGGGCCCATGAACAGGATGTAGAGGCGCACTGGGTCGGCGCCGTAGGCTTCGACCACCGCGTCTGGTCCTTCGACGTTGCCCTTCGACTTCGACATCTTCGTGCCGCCCATCGTCACCCACCCCTGGTGGAAGACGCGCGCGAACGGCTCGCGGAAGCCGAGCAGCCCCATCTCGTTCATCACCTTCACGAAGAAGCGCGAGTAGAGGAGGTGCCCCGTCGCGTGGTCGATACCGCCGATGTAGTGGTCGATCGGGCACCAGTAATCGATCAGCCGTCGGTCGAACGGCGCCTCGGCGTTCCGGGGGTCGACATAGCGCAGGAAGTACCAGGACGAGTCGACGAACGTGTCCATCGTGTCCGCCTCCCGCTGCGCCGGCCCGCCGCAGCGCGGGCATGAAACGTTCAGCCACTCGGCGTTGCTCGCCAGCGGCGGCATTCCCTTCGGGCGGTAATCCTCGACCTCGGGCAGGAGCACCGGCAGCTGGTCGTCCGGGACGGGCACCTCGCCGCAGTCCGGGCAGTGGACGATCGGGATCGGGCAGCCCCAGTAGCGCTGGCGGCCAAAGCTCCAGTCGCGCAGGCGGTAGCCGACCGCAGCGGCGCCCATCCCCAGCCCGCGCAGCTTCTCGACTATCGCCTGCTTCGCCTCCTCGAACGGCAGGCCGTCGAACTCGGCTGAATTCACCAGCTTTCCGTCCTCGCCGACCACCTCGACAACCGGCAGGTCGAAGGTCTCGGCGAACTCGCGGTCACGGTCGTCGTGCGCGGGCACGGCCATGATCGCGCCGGTGCCGTAGTCCATCAGGACGTAGTCGGCGACCCAGATCGGCAGCAGCTCGCCGTTCACCGGGTTGGTCGCGTGACGGCCGGTGAAGACGCCAGTCTTCGCGCCCTCGGCGGCGCGCTCCTCGGTCTTCTTCTGCGCGGTCGAGCGCACGTACTCCTCGACCTCGGGGGATGCGATGCGCTCGACCAGGGGATGCTCGGGCGCAAGCACGAAGAAGGTGGCTCCGTAGAGCGTGTCGGGCCGGGTGGTGAAGACGGGAATGTCCACGTCGAGCTCCTCGACCCGGAAGAGGATCTCGGCGCCCTCGCTCCGCCCGATCCAGTTGCGCTGGATCGTCATCGTGCGCTCGGGCCAGTCGCCGCCCTCGTAGCGCAGCAGCTCGTCGGCGTACTCGGTGATCTTGAAGAACCATTGCTCGAGGTTGCGCAGCTCGACCGGCGTCCCGCAGCGCTCGCAGCGACCGTCGATCACGTACTCGTTGGCGACCACGGTCTGGTCGTGCGGGCACCAGTTCACCGGCGCCGCCTTGCGGTAGGCCAGCCCGCGCTCGTAGAAGCGGATGAACAGCCACTGCGTCCAGTGGTAGAAGGCGGGTTCGTGGGCGCCGACCTCGCGGTCCCAGTCGATCGCCCAGCCGATCCGCTTCATCTGCTCCCGGATCTCGACGATGTTGCGCTCGACGATCTCGCGAGGGTGGCCGCCCTCGCGGATAGCCGCGTTCTCGGCGGGCAGGCCGAACGAGTCCCAGCCCATAGGCCGCAGCACCGTCAGCCCGTGCCGGCGGTGGAAGTGCGTGAGGACGTCGCCCATCGTGTAGTTGAGAACGTGGCCCATGTGCAGCGTCCCGGACGGGTACGGGAGCATCTCCAGCTGGTACCAGTGGTTCGGTGGCTCCTCACCAGGCGCAGGGTCAGGGGTGTGGTAGGTCCGCTCGTCCTCCCAGACCTGCTGCCACTTCGCCTCGATCGCTTTGGGGTCGTACCTGTCCACCGGTTCTAAGACTTGCAGAGCTCCTTGAAATGAAAAAGCCTCTCGTGCGAGAGGCCGTGGGACGCTCGCGCGGCGAGACCGCGTGCGCTCCCTGGACTTATCCGAGCAGCAGCTCCATCACACCTATCGTACTCGACCAGCCCAACGGAAAGGAGGCTCTCATGCGGATCTCGAAGTCAGTCGGGGCGGGGGTTGCTCTCTTCGCGGCCGGAGCTGCGGCGGCGGTGGCCGTGGCCGTGGTCGCCCGCACCGGCGCCGCCCACGCGACGCCGGCGAGCGTCGGCCTCTGGCAGGTGTACGACCAGTCGCTGAAACGGGCCCGCTACATCGACCTGACCCATTCGATCACGCCGAACATGCCGGTCTGGAAGGGGTTCGGGCCGGGGAAGTTCAGTGCGACCGTCGACCCGAAAACGGGCAAGGCGTATACGTACGCCAAGGACGGGTTCGAGGCGACCGCGTATCGGCTGTCCACCGACCAGTTCGGCACACAGCTCGACCCGCCGGCGCACTGGGCTCCCGAGTACCCGGCGATCGACGAGTTGCCGCCGACGTACGCGGTCCGGCCCCTCGTGGTCATCTCGATCGTTCCACAGGTGAAGCAGGACCCGAAGTACGCGCTCCAGGTGTCCGACATCCAGGCCTTCGAGCGGCAGCATGGCCGCATTCCGGCAGGATCGGTCGTGATGGTGCGATCGGACTGGTCGAAGCGCTGGACCGAGGACGCCGCGAAGGCGAAGGCGCTCGCGGCCGATCCGGTCTTCCCGGGCGTGTCGCTCACTGCGCTGAAATTCCTGCATCTCCAGCGCCACATCCTGTTCCACGGGCACGAGCCGCTCGACACGGACACGACGCCGACGCTCGAGGGCGAGTCGTGGCTCATGCACCACGGCTACACCCAGGCAGAAGGCGTCGCCAACCTCGAGGGCGTGCCCGCGACCGGCTGCCTGGTCGACATCGGCTACCCGAAGTTCAAGGGCGGCGTGGGCGGCTACGCGCGGTACGTGGCGATCTGCCCGCCGTCGACCGCGAAGGGCGTGAGGATCTCCGGCCGCGAAGGGCCCCTGCCCAGGCCCGGCGGCACGCTGCACTGGGATGCAGTGAAGGGATACCGCGCGCGCTGATGCTGGAGCTGTTCCCCGACACGGCGCGGGTCGAGGAGGGTGAATTCACGATCGGCGGCGTGCGCGCGTCCGCGCTCGCAGAGGAGTTCGGCACGCCGCTGGTCGTCTACTGCGAGGAGACTGTCCGCGCCGCCGCTCGGTCGTGGCGGCGCGGCGCGTCCGAGGCAACCGTCGTCTACGGGACGAAGGCGTTTCCGAACGCTCCGCTGATGCGCGTGCTCGCCGACGAGGGGATCGGCGCAGACGTGTCGACGCTCGGCGAGCTGCGCGTTGCGCAGTCGGCGGGCGTGCCGTCGTCGCTCCTCGTCGTGCACGGCAACAACAAGTCGGACGAGGAGCTCGCCGCGGCCGCCGAAGCCGACGCGTGGCTGGTGGTGATGGACGAGCCGGGCGAGGTCGAGCGCTGCGTCGCCGCCGGCGTGAAGCGCGTGCTGCTGCGGATCACTCCGGGCGTCGAGGCGGATACGCACGAGAAGATCCGCACCGGCCACGTCGGCTCGAAGTTCGGGGTCGCGCCGGAGGAGGCACCTGGGATCGTCGAGCGGGCGCAGGCGGCCGGTCTGGAGATGCTGGGGCTGCACGTCCACCTCGGCTCGCAGGTCGCCGGCTCGGAGGCGACGCTCTCGACAGTCGAGCTGCTTGCCGAGCTCTGCACGCGGGTGCGGTCCGAGCTCGGCTGGACGCCGGCGATCGTGAACGTCGGTGGGGGGCTCGGGATCCGCTACGTCATGGACGACCCAGAGCCACCGACGCCGGAGAACTACGCGCGCGCGGTCTCGGATCGCCTGTACGAAGTGTGGTCGGCCGCCGGCCTCCCCGAGCCACAGCTGGTCTTCGAGCCTGGCAGGTCGCTCGTCGGTGGCGCAGGCCTGACTCTCTACCACGTCGGCGTGGTCAAGCGAAGCGGCGGCACGACATGGGTCGCGGTCGACGGCGGCATGTCGGACAACCCCCGACCTGCGCTCTACGGAGCCCGTTACTCGGCGCTACTGGCGAATCGCGCCGACGAACCAGCGGCGGAAACGTTCGCCGTCTGCGGCAAGCACTGCGAGAGCGGTGACGTCCTGATCGAGGCGGCGCACCTCCCCCAGCCACAGCGCGGCGACCTCCTCGCCGTCGCCGCCACCGGCGCGTATGCGCTCTCGATGGCTTCGAACTACAACGCCGTCCCGTTCCCTGCAGCCGTCCTCGTCGACGACGGCGGATCGACCGTCATCGCGCGGCGATCGGATTCCCGGGAGCTGGCCGAGCTCGAGTCGACCTAGATCGAACCGTTGCCGGCTCGGGAATCTCTTCCGACGCCCCGAGGCGCACAGCTGAAGGATTCCCCGCGAATGGCGCGTCTACGCCGTCACCAGCGGCTGGGGCGGGCTCAGCCCGCGTCTGCAACCTGCAACAGGCCGAGGCACATCTCGTCCGTCGTGCCCTCGCCCCACAGGACGTACCGCGGCGAGAGACGCCGCCCGTGCACGATCGGCTGAGCGCCCGGCGAGTTGTCGAAGCGGCACGTGACGCGGATCGTGTCGCCCGGGGAAGCGACGAGCGGCTGCCGGAGGTAGTACGCGTCCTGCCAGTGGAAGTGCCAACGTGGGATGTGCAGCAGCACGCGGGCGTCGGGCGTCCCCGGGTTCAGGTCGATGCGGATGTCGACGCCTCGCAGGTGCATGTGGCCCGCAACGCCGTAGATGCGCAGCGGGCGCCTCACCGTCCGATCGCAGGCGGTGCGGACGTCGTAGGCGCCGCCGACGTCCTGCGGGTAGTCGGCGAGCGTCTTCCCGCAGAGGTAGAGCAGCCCGGTCGGGATCAGGGCAGGCTCCGGGCCGTACTTTCGGGCTTCGTCGGCCAGCGCCCGGTCGCGCGAGCAGAGCCCGGCGTGCCGTCCGCCGGGGCACGGCAGCTCGACGGGCGCGGCGACCAGCATCGTGTCCAGCGGGGTGAGCTTCGACCCGGCGGCGGGGACGACGCGCAGGATCGCCCGCGAGCGATCGGGCTTCGCCGGGTGGATGAGGTTGTAGTGCACCTGGAGGACGACCGCGGATCCGGCATGGAGCAGGACGCCGGTGCCGGCCGGCGTGTCGTTCGTCGTGTGACCCGGCACCCAGGCTCCGATCCACTGCGGCGAGCCGAGACGATCGCTCGAGGCGGCTGCGGCGTCCGGATGCGTCTCGCTGAGGCCGGGGCCTCCGAAGCACGTCCAGCCGCGGCCGTGCGAGGCGGCGTTCAGGTGCCGCGCCTCGGTCGCGTTCGCGCCGGCGGCCTCGAACAGGATCACGTGGTGGACCAGGCTTGATTGGCCCGGCCGGATCGACGCCGACGTCACGAAGACGTCGTGCTTCAGGTGCGGCTCCAGGACGAAGCAGTGGTAGTCGTCGAACCCGCCGACGGCCGCATGCGGCATGTAAGAACGGGCCGGGGCGAGCGAGATCGTCCGGCCGGGGGCGCTCGAGCGCACCGGAGGAGGCGAGATCGAGCCGCCGGCACCGATCGGCGCGCCGCCGCGTGCCCAGCCGGCGATCAGCTTCTTCTCCCGAGCGGTGAGGATGCGGCGCGAGGCGCCGAGGAATGGAGGCGAATCCGCGCCGGGAGGCCACGGCGGCATGACCCCCAGCTGCGTCATCGTCAGGATCGCCGGCGCGTGCGCCGCTGCCGAGCGGGCCGACGTGATCGGGAAGGGGGCGATCCCGCCGAGGCGATGGCAGCCGGCGCACTTGGCGGCGAAGATCGGGGCCACGTCTCGCCAGTCGGGCGTGCCCGCCGCGGGCGAGGCCGTCGACGAGGACGAGTCGTGCGCGATCGCTGCAGCCAGTCCTCCGCCGACGGCGACCGCGCCGGCCAGGATCAGTGCGATCGTCCGTACGCGCATGACCGAACGCTAGCGATTCGGCCGAGTGACCCAAGAATCCGCAGCCTGCGTGCCCATCGCTAGTTGACGACGAGCGCGACCGCGCCGTACTGAAGCGCTACAGCGGCCACGACCAGCGCATGGAAGACCTCGTGGTAGCCGAACACGCGCGGGAGGGGGTTGGGGCGGCGTCTCGCATAGACGATTCCGCCGACCGTGTAGCAGAGGCCTCCCACGATCACTAGCCCGGCCACGGCCGCTCCCGCATGGTCGAGGATCTGGGGCAGGGCGAGAATGCCGACCCAGCCGAGTGCGAGGCCGGCGGCCGCGGAGAGCCATTTCGGCGCCCGGACCCACACCAGCTTCGCCGCGATCGCCACAGCGGCTCCGGTCCAGACGACGGCGAGGACAGCCGCCTGCCAGGCGCCGTGGAGAACGAGCAGCCCGAAGGGCGTATAGGTACCGGCGATCAGACCAAAGATCCCGGCATGGTCGAGACGGCGCAGCCAGAGCCGGGCACCCGGCGACCAGGTGAAGCGGTGATAGAGGGCGCTGGCGCCGAACATGGCCACGACGGTGCCCGCGAAGACGGCGGCGGCGACCTGCGCGTGCCGCCCGGTTGCCGTCAAGCCGAGCATGATTCCGAGTGGGATCGTCGAGTAGAGCGCCACCTCGTGCAGAACGCCGCGGAGCCGCGGCTTCAACAGGGCGGCATCCGGGACATTCATCGCCGCACGGTATCGCTCCGCGAGGCACGAGGGGCCGGCTTCACGCCGATGCGGTGCTACTGTTGGTTGCTCCAGAGCGAGTCCGGTTCGCGCGAGAAAGCGCCTTCCTACCCGTTCGTGAAACGCAAGGGAGGTGTTTTTTCATGGCCAACGGAACCGTCAAGTGGTTCAACGATACGAAGGGGTACGGATTCATCACCCCTGACGAGGGTACGAAGGATCTCTTCGTGCATCACTCGAACATCGCCGGCGAAGGGTTCAAGTCGCTCGCCGAGGGCGCCCGCGTCTCGTACGACGAGCGCCAGGGCGAGAAGGGCCCCGAGGCGACCAACGTCGCCGCGGTCGCCTAGGAACGGTGGGCGCCAGCCGCACCCCGGCCGGCGCTCGGTTCGAGCGCTGCGCAAACGGGGTGCGGCTGTCGCACATTCAGGACAACTGGGCGTGGACCGACGCACCGATCCCGCCTCCGAGGGAAACGGGGACTGAATGGCCCAGAAGAAGTCGCGGCAGACATTCGAGAAGCTGAAGCGCGAGCAGGCGGTCAAGGAGAAGCGGGCGCTGAAGCAGGAGCGCAAGAAGGCGGCCAAGCTCGCGAAGGCGCTCGGGGAACCCCCGGTCTCCCCGGACGCGGACGACGAGGCGGCGGAGCAGGAATCGGCGCCGTGGGAGCCCGAGGCGCACACCCAGCAATGAACAGCCCGGAGGAGCGGAACTTCGCCGAGATCGAGCGCCTCGAGCAGCTGCTCGCCACGTTGCGGGACAATGCCGGGACTGCGCGCGAGACGGAGGCGATCCGCGAGATCGGACTGGAGATCGCAATCGCCGTCCGCGAGGTCGGCGCGATGCTGGTCAACGTCGGCTGGGAACAGACGTTTCCGCAGAACGAACAGCCGACCGAGCCTCCGGCCGGCGGCTGATACGCACGCGCGGGCGCTGCGAGAGCGCCCGGTAGCTCAGGGCTCAGGAACGAGGCGCACCTGGGCAGCGGCGACCGCCTCGTCCCGAGGCGCCGTACGGCCCTCGGCCTCGAGCTCGTCGACGCGTAGCTCGCCCAGCCCGGCGACGAGCGTCGCCCGCAGCGCCAGGTAGTCGTCCTCCGTCTCCCCCACCAGTCGAATGCCGATCTCGTCGAAGATCGTCAGCGACGTGCCCGAGAGCCGCGCAGCTCGCTCGAGGTCTCCGGCGGCGGCAGCCAGCTCGGCGCAGCCCTGGAGGCAGTTGGCGATCACCTCCCGGTAGCCGAGCGCCAGCGCGAGCTCGATCGACTCGGCCAGCAGCGACGCTGCCACCTCGGTCCGTCCGCGCTTGATCTCTGTCCGGCCGAGGTTGTGGAGGCTGATCGACAGCCCGTCGCGATCGTCCAGCTCGCGCTGGAGCGGGATCGCCTCTTCCTGGTAGCGAGCGGCCGTGTCGAGATCGCCGCGCATGCTTGCGATCGCGCCGAGGTTGCTGAGCGCGATGGCCTGCCGCACGGGCTGGCCCTGCGCCTCGAACTGGATCACCGACTCTTCGTACAGCGCAGCCGCCCGCTCGAGATCGCGCTCGACGACCGCAACCGAGGCGAGCTCCGCGAGGCACCGCCCGGCCTCGCCCTCGTCGCCGAGCTCCACGTACAGGTCGTACGCCTGCGTCCAGATGCGTTTCGCCTGCTCCACGTCGCCTTGCCGGTACGGGAAGAGCCCGCCGTGCAGGAGCGCCAGCGCGTGCAGCCTCGACTCGGCGGAGGCCGAGCGTTCGATCGCGCCCTCGAACGCGCGCCGGGCCTCGGCGAGCTCGCCGCGCAGGAGCCAGTACTGACGAAGCGCAACCACCATCCGGACCTCGCCCTCGATCTCGCCGGCGGCGGCCGCCCACGCGATCGCCCCGCGCAGGTTGTCGTGCTCGGCATCGAGCTCGGCCAGCATCTCGTCGTACACCGTCCCCGCCGTCAACGCCTGGCCGGCGGTCTCCGCCATTCTCAGGAAGTAGGCGGCGTGTCGCCGCTGCGCATCCTCCTCCGCAGCGGACGCTCGCAGCCGGGCGGCCGCGTACTCGCGGATCGTCTCGAGCATCGCGAACCGCGGTGCGGCGCCGCCGTCGACTCGCCGCAGCAGGCTCTCGTTGACCAGCGACTCCGTCCGGCCGAGGATGTCCTGGCCCGGCGCGACCGCCTCGGCGGCCTCGACCGTGCACCCACCTCGAAACACCGAGAGCCGCTCGAGCAGCTCCCTGGCGGACGGATCAAGCAGCTCGTAGCTCCAGTCCAGGGTCGCCCGCAGCGTCTGCTGCCGGGCAGGCAGGTCGCGGGCGCCGGCGGTCAGAAGCTCCAGCGAGCGCTCGAGCCGCCCGACCATCGCTTCGGGCGGAAGCAGCTTGCTCCGGGCGGCGGCCAGCTCGAGCGCGAGCGGCAGGCCGTCGAGCCGCCTGCAGATCTCGGCGACGCTGCCGCTGCGGTCCTCGGTCAGCTCAAAGCGGGGGTCGACCGCCCGGGCGCGGGCGGCGAAAAGCTCCACCGCCTCGCGCAGAGGTAGCGGCGGCACCGGGTACTCGTGCTCGCCGGAGAGGCGGAGCGGCGCTCGGCTCGTCGCGAGCACCGCCAGCCTCGGCGTCGCCGCCAGGAGCTCGGCGACGAACGGCGCTCCAGCGAGCAGTTGCTCGAAGTTGTCGAGGACGAGCAGGAGGGCGCGTTCTCCCAGCCACTCGGCGATCGCTTCCGCAGCCGGGCGCTCACCGTCCTGGAGGCCGAGCGCCTGCTCGATCGTTGCGGCGAGCAACCCGGGATCGCGCAGCGGAGACAGGTCGACGAAGCGCGCCGGCCACTCCTCCGAAAGCTCCTCGGCGACCGCGAGGGCCAGCCGGGTCTTGCCGGTCCCGCCCGGGCCGGTGAGCGTGACCAGCCGCGCTTCGTCGCGAAGCAAGGCGGAGACGGCGGCAATCTCGAGCTGCCTGCCGACGAGCGGCGTCGGTGCTACCGGCAGACGCGTCTCCAGCTCCTTCGGCCGGTCGGGCGCGGCCAGTCCAGGGTCCTGCCGGAGAACCGCGCGCTCGAGCTCTCGCAGCTCGGCCGACGGCTCGATCCCGAGCTCGTCGAGCGCAGCACGCGCCGCCTGGTAGGCGTCCAGCGCCTCCTGCTGGCGGCCGGCGCGGTAGAGGGCCAGCACCTGCTGGCGCCGGAAGCTCTCCCGGAACGGATGCTCGGCGACGAGCGCATCCAGCTCACCGAGCAGCACGTCGTGCCGACCGATCGCGAGCTCGGCGTCGCCGAGCAGCTCGAGCGCGTGGAGCCGCTCCTCGTCGAGGCGCTCCCGCTCGGCTCGCGCGAGCGGCTCCTCTCCGAGGTCGGCCAGTGCCGGCCCCTGCCAGAGCGCGAGCGCCTCGCGCAGGAGCGCGGCGGCCGCGTCGGACCGGGTGATGTCGAGCTCGCGCGTGGCACGCGTGACCAGCGTCTCGAAGCGCTCGAGGTCGAGCTCACCCGGGTCGAGAACGACCCGGTAGCTCGTGCCGCGTGTCTCGATCCGCTCGGCGCCGAGCGCCTTCCTCAGCCCGTGGACGTAGACCTGGAGCGACTGCACCGCCGACGCCGGGGGCCTTTCGCCCCAAAGCGCGTCGACGAGGACGTCGCGCGGAATCGCTGCGCCGGCCCGAAGGAGCAGCGCAGCCAGGAGCGCCCGCTGCTTCGGCCGCCCGAGGTCGACCGGACCGCTGTCCGAGCGGGCCTCGACCGGTCCCAGGATCCGGAATTCCATTGCCTCTTCTCTCCCCTGACGCCCCGCCCGCCAAGTGAACGCCAAGTGGATGTTAAGCGCTCCCGCCGATGGTGCCCGGGACAACGCCGCCCACCCGAGGCGGCCAGGCAAAAGGAGAGAGACAAATGATCCGCACCGGCACCGTCATCGAGAACCCCGTCACCGGTGAGCGCATCGTCTTCCGCAAGACCTCGGCCGACACCGGCGGCCAGGCAGTCGTGATCGAGACCTTCGTCCAGCCTGACGGCTTCGTCGCCGCCGCGCACGTCCACCCGAGCCAGGAAGAGCGCTTTGAGGTGCTCAAGGGCTCGGTCGGCTTCAAGATCGGCCGCGACAAGCTCGTCGCCGGCCCCGGACAGCGCGTGACCGTTCCGGCCGGCACCCGGCACACGTTCTGGAACGCCGGCGACACCGAGGCGCACTTCGTCTGCGACGTCCGCCCCGCGCTCCAGTTCGAGTCGCTGCTCGAGACGATGTTCGCCCTCGCCGTCGACGGCAAGACGAACAGGAAGGGCATGCCGAACCTGCTGCGCCTCGCGGTGATCGCCAATGCCCACTTCGACACCGTGCGGCTGCCCTTCCCGCCGGCGATCGTCCAGCGGATCGGCCTGGCGCTCGGCTCGCCGACCGGTCGGCTGCTCGGCTACACGCCCACCTACCAGCCCGGTGCAGGCGTGCCGGCGGCGCTCGGCGTCTAGCGTGAAGCAGAAGCTGATCATCGCGCTGCTGTTCCTCGCGCTGCTCGTGCTGGCCGGACTGGGCATGGTGCTGCGCAGGTTCGACGGGGTCTGAATCCGCCGGCAAGGGGCGCTCCTCCGAGAGCGCCCCTTCACTTCGGGCGTCGGTCGACGACGCGCACTGCCTTGCCCTCGCTTCGCGGGACCGAGCCGGGCTCGAGCAGCTCGACCGTGATGCGGATGCCGGTGTGCTCCTGGAGAACGGTCTCGACCGTCGTCCGCAGTGTCTCGGAGTCGACGTCGGGCGAGAGCGACTCGCAGTGCACCGTCACCTCGTCCATCGCACCCTCGCGGTCGACGAGCAGCTGGTAGTGCGGGGCGACATCGGGCACGGACAGCAGCAGGTGCTCGACGTTCGAGGGGTAGAGGTTCACGCCGCGGACGGTGATCATGTCGTCTCGCCGGCCACGCAGGCCCCGGATCCGCGCCGTTGTCCTCCCGCACCTGCACGGCTCGTAGGTGAGGGAGCCGACGTCGCCCGTGCGGTACCGCAGCATCGGCATCGCCTCCTTCACCAGCGTCGTGAAGACGAGTTCACCCTCCTGGCCCTCACCGAGCCGCTCGTTCGAGTCGGGGTCGATCACCTCGACCAGGAAGTGGTCCTCGTGGACGTGGAGTCCGTCGCGGGCCTCCAGACACTCGCTCGCGACACCTGGGCCGCACATCTCGGAAAGCCCGTAGAAGTTGACCGCCCGCAGGCCGGTCAGTCCGCGCTCGATCTGCTCGCGCAGGCCTTCCGTCCACGGCTCGCCGCCGAACAGGCCGAGCTCGAGCGCGAGATCAGACGGGTCGATGCCGGCGTCCTGCACCGCCTGCGCGATCACGAGCGCGTACGACGGCGTCGCGCAGAGCACCTGTCCCCCGAGGTCGTGCAGCAGCAGCGCCTGCCGCGCCGTGAAGCCGCCGGAAACCGGCAGCACGGGGCAGCCGAGCCGCTCGGCTCCCTGGTGGAAGCCGTGGCCGCCGGTGAAGAGGCCGTAGGTGTTCGCGTTGTGGATCAGCATCCCGGGCCGGACACCGGCCATGGTCATGCACCGCGCCATCAGCTCGGTCCAGGCGTCCAGATCGCCCGGCGTGTAGCCGACCACCGTGGGTTTTCCGTGCGTGCCGCTGGACGCGTGCAGGCGTGCCAGGGAACCAACCGGCACGCGCAGCCGGCCGAATGGATACGCGTCGCGCAGGTCGGACTTCACCGCGAAGGGCAGCGAGGCGACGTCCTCCAGTGACGAGATCTCCACTCCGAACGTCCCGCGCAGCCGCTCGAGCTGGAGCTCCCGCAACTCCTCGCGCGGCAACTGCTCGACCGGGTCCCGGATCACAGGCTCACGCGCTGATGGGCGTTCCAGTGCTGCTCGAGGTTACGGACGAGCGCGGGGCTGAAGTGGCAGTACGCCTGCTCGCGACAGAAGACCGACATGTATCGCCGGAAGAAATCCAGAGGCTCGGCTCCCACCCTCAGCGCCCGGCGGTTGCCCGCTGCGTTCACGAGCCCCGAGTCGGTCAGCGCCGCGACCCGGGCGGCGATCGCCTCATCCATCGCCTCGGCCTCGACGACCTCGTCGATCAGCAGGTCGCCGTTCGGCGTCCCCGCTTCGAACTCGAGCCCGGAGAGGATCGCCCGGCGGGCGATGCGGTCCCCGACCGAACGGGGGAGCCGCAGGTTGGACGCGCCGGGCAGGATCCCCTCCTTGCGCGCGGGCAGGAACAGCCGGGAGCCCCGTGTCGCGATCACGTGGTCCACCGTGTGGAGGATCTGGCACGCGCCGCCGATCGCGAACGTCTCGACCGCCGCGATCCAGAGCTTCTCGGTCGTCTCCTCCGGCTCGTCCGGACGGTGCTCCTCCGCGCTCAGGCCACGGAAGAGCTTGTTCACGTACCCGAGGTCGCGGGTGACGAAGAACATGAAGTCGAGCCTTCCGTGGTAGAGGTGGGTCAGGTTCACACCTGCGCCGAACACGCGCCGGCCTGCGTAGCGCGGATGAGAGACGACGGCGCCGCGGATCACGCCGAGTTCCACCGCGGGATCGAGCAATGCGAGGTCGACGGCGACCTCCGTGGTCGGCAGCGTCAGCGAGTCCTCGGCGTTCAGATACCGGTCGTTGCGGATCTCGAGGTACGCGACCCCGTCGCGCCGCTCGAGATGCGTCCCGCCGAGGTCGGCGACTCCGGTCGCGCGGAAGTCTGGGAAGCGCTCGAGCGCCTCGGTCGTCGGCCGCAGCATCGCCCACACGAGGTGCGAGCCGCACCGTCGCGAGCCGAGGACATGCGCGAAGAACAGACCCTGCGCGATTTCGAGGCCGTCCTTGTCGGGCAGGGCACGGCCGCGCTCGGCGGTGACCTGCTCGCGCGTCGGGACGAGCCCCGGAAAGCGCTCGGCGGCGGCGTAGACCAGATCCTCGTCGCGGATCGCCAGCCGGAGGTCGTCCGTCAGCGCGACGTAGACGTCCTCGGCGTGGTCGCGCAGGAAGCGGATGCGCTCGGCGTCGAGCGCTCCCTTCACCCGCGCGGCTGCCTCGGCCTCGGCGTCCGTCCGGTCGGGACGCGCGGGCAGCCGCGCAAGCAGCCGCTCGCCCCGGGTCAGGTACCCGGACGACCCCTGCGCGGCGGCGGCAAAGGCGTCGCTGCCGGCCGGACGCGACTCCTCCCAGTCGGCGATCTCGGTCGGCGAAAGGCCCGCTTGCTCGAGCATCGAGGCACAGCCTATGAGCTAGCGTCAATGGATGGCCGACCACGAGATCGTCGTCTGGTCCGACTATCTCTGACCGTTCTGCCGGATCGGCCAGGGGCTGGCCGACTGGATGAAGGAGCGCTTCGATGCGTCGGTCGAGTGGCTGCCGTTCGACCTGCACCCCGAGTATCCGCCGGAAGGAGTGCCACGCAACCCCGAGCGGGCGGCCCGGGCAGCGCAGCTTTTCGCGTCGCACGGCTTGGCCTACAACCCGCCGCCGGTCTCGCCGCGGTCGCTGGATGCACAGCGGCTTGCCGAGCATGCTCGCTCGCAGGGCCTGTACGCGCCGTTCTTCGAGCGGACGATGGACGCCTACTGGGCGGAGGCCGGAGACATCGGCGACCACGCGGTCCTGCGGATGCTGGCTGCCGAGGTCGGGGTGGACGGCGCAGACGAGATCCTCATGTCGGACGCATACATCGACGCGGTGCGAAGATCGACCGCCGAAGCGCACGCCGTCGGGATCAACGGCATCCCGGCGTTCCTCCTCGACCGCCGGCTGCTCGTCCTCGGCTCGCACCCGCGGGAGACGTTCGAGCGTGCCTTCGAACAGCTGGGCGCCTAGGCCGGACGTCGTATGCTCGACCCCGCGATTCCCTCGCGAGTATCGCTTTCGTTTGTATAGTGACCCAGCGAAACCCGGTAGCAAGGAGGCACGAGCATGGCCCTTCAGATCGGCGACACCGCACCCGACTTCCACGCCCAGACCACCGAGGGGGAGATCGATTTCCACGACTGGATCGGCGACTCCTGGGCGGTGCTGTTCTCGCACCCGAAGGACTTCACGCCGGTTTGCACGACCGAGCTCGGCTACATGGCGAAGGTCAAGCCAGAGTTCGACAAGCGCGGCGTGAAGATCATCGGCCTGTCGGTCGATCCGACCGGCAGGCACGAGGAATGGGCGAAGGACATCGAGGAGACGCAGGGAACGGCGCCCAACTACCCGATCATCGGCGACCACGACTTCGAGGTCTCGAAGGCGTACGGAATGCTGGCGTCAGACGTCTCCGGCGACCCCGCCGACAGGACGCCGGCCGACAACCAGACCGTCCGCAACGTCTTCGTCATCGGCCCCGACAAGAAGGTCAAGCTGATCCTCGTCTACCCGATGACCACCGGCCGCAACTTCGACGAGGTCATCCGTGTGATCGACTCGCTCCAGCTGACCGCGAACCACAAGGTCTCGACGCCGGTGAACTGGCAGCAGGGCGAGGACGTGATCATCGCCGGGTCCGTCTCGAACGACGAGGCGAAGGAGCTCTTCGGCGAGTGGGAAGAGCCGAAGCCCTACATCCGGATCGTTCCGCAGCCGCAGTAAACGGCAGTTCTTGCAGCCGCTCCAGGGACGGGTTCGAACGAGCCGTCCCCGGAGCGGCGCGCGGCCGTTCTGACGACTACCCGTGTGCGAGCGGGGACCGCAGCCGCGCGACGGCGGCCGAGAATCGCCCGCGGCTCTCCGACGCACGACTCGGCCGAACGACCACCGCGGCCTCGTCGGGCTCGATCGCCTCGACGTCTTCCACGGGGACGAGCAGCGGCCGGCGGAAGAACCGTCCACGTCTGATCTCCAGTGCGTCCGGCCGGTCGAAGCGAGACCCGTAGACGACTCCCTCGACCACCCCGAGCCGCTCCTCCCCCGAGTAGACGTCGAAGCCGTGGCAGCGATGGAGCTCGTAGTCGCGCTGGCCCGGCTCGGGCGAGCGCCGGAGCTCGACCGTCGGCAGGTCGGCTGCCTCCGTGCGTTGGACCTCCTTCGCGTCGAGGCCGCGCAGCGCCTGTACCTCGGCTTCCAGGGCTGTGACCTTCGCGCTCAGCTCCGACACCTTCCGCTCGAGCTCGACCGCCGGCCCCGCGCTCCCGATCTGGAACAGCCGCGAGAGCCGCTCTCCGCCCGGGGCGCTCTCACCGAGCCAGGCTCTCGCGTTCCGCTCATGCCCGTCGTCCCGCCCGATCATAGGACGCCTCCATGCCTGCTCCGACTCCCGAACTCGGCGAGGCGGTTCATCCTTGCGCTCCGAACGAAGTATGCGGAATTCCGAACGGCTGGCGTCCGACATCCGCACGTGTGGGCGCCCGGCGTTTGCCGGGCGCCCACACTGTCGCCTCAGAGCCGGAAGTACGGGTCGAGCACGCTGATCCGGGTGATCCGGTCGACCGGCAGCTCGTTGACCGCAGCTGCCTTCCTGATCGCCTCCGGTGTCGGCCCGTCGTAGACGCAGAACGTGCGGTTCCCGTCGTCGCTGACGTACGAGTGGAGCCACGTCACGCCTTCGTCCGCGTTGCGGCGGACGACGGCGCCGCAGACCTCCGCACCGGCGGCGTCCGCCCGCACGCCGAGACCGCCGTCGAAGGTACGCTCGACCATGTATCTGGGCATCTGTCTCCGCCTCAGCTGTTGTTGAAGGGCGTCACCAGCGGGTTCGTGCCGGAGTAGATCCCCGACGGGTTCTGGTACCAGAGCCAGACGTGGAACGTGACCAGGCTCGGGTGCCAGAAGCTGAACTTCGCCCCGCTCTGCGGGCTCGTCTGGGCACAGTCGTCCTGTGACATCGCCGGAACGAAGGTGCCGTCGACGTAGTGGCACGCGGCGCCGAAGGCCCCGTACTTCGCCCCGGGGAGCGGCGGCTTCGCCGGCTTGGACGTGAACACCCACTCGAGGGCGCCGAGCAGGTACTTGTTGCCCCGCTTCTGGTAGACGAGGATCGGCGGCTTGGTCACGTCGAAGCCCGCGATCTTCGCGTTCATGTAGTGGATCCCCATGTCGGGGATCATCGGCGTGATGATCTTGTAGCCGTCCGCCTTCGCCTGGTTCAGGTTGGTGGCGTACTTCGCGGTCGCCAGCCGCATAGCGGCGAGCGACTGGGCGAGCGGCTTCGCCGACGTGCCACGCTGGGCATGTCGGCCGGTCCCGCCCGAGGCCAGGGCCGCAGTCATGCCCACCGCGAGCACGACGACGGCCAGAGGGATGAGCTTGCGCACGACGGTGCACCTCCTGGGTCGTTTTCCGTTCGCTCGACGGTAAGGACGACCGCTCCCACCGGCATCGGTGCGGCTACCCAGGTTGCGCGCTGGAGTTACCTATCTTGCGAGACAAGCCCCAGGCGCACGGCTTCCACCGTGGCCTGGCCGCGGTTCCGGGCGTCGAGCTTGCGCAGGATCGCGCCGACATGGTGGCCGACGGTCCTTTCGGAGAGAACGAGCCGCGCGGCGATCTCCGAGTCGCGCATGCCTTCGGCGAGCAGTTCGAGCACCTCGAGCTGCCGCGGCGTCAAGCCCGCCGGGTTCTCGCGGGTGGCGGGTCGCGGGCCGCGGGGCAGGCCGCGCACGCCTCGCTCCCGCAACCGGCCGGCGACGATCGTCGCCGCCGGCCGCGCCCCGAGCCGCTGGAGCTCGTCCAGTGCCCGGCGGAGCTCTCCCTCGTCGCCGGAGTCGGCCCTCGCAAGGGCAGCCTCGTACGGGCAGCCCGCCTCGTCCCAGAACTCGGCGGCCCCCGCCCCGCCGCCCGAGAGCTGCGAGGCGTACGCCTCGGCTGCGTGCGCCGAAGCGGGGTCGGCGCTCCCTGCCCGGCGGCGCCAGAGGCCGAGCTCGCCCGCCGCCCGCATATCCCCTGTCCCGAGAGCCAGCCGGAAGGGCTGCTCGGTCGCGGCCAGGACGGCGTCGCGATCGCCGGCCAGCCAGGCGGCCTCGGCGCGAGCGATCGCCGCAGGGCCCATCCGCCCCAGCTCGTCGGTCGGCTCGCCCAGCGCCCATGCTTCCTCGAGAAGCCCTTCGTGGCCGGGATCGCCGCGTCGCGCCCGGACGAGCCCGAGCACCACGAGCCCGAAGATGCGCGGCAGGATGGACGCCCGGCGGGTCAACAGGACCGTCGAAGCCGTCTCGGCCGCGTCGTCCCAGCGGCCCTGATCGAGCTCTGCACGCGCGCGATAGCCGAGGGCGTACGCACGGTACAGCTCCAGTCCACGCTCGCTGCAGTAGTCGACCGCCCGGTCGCTCAACCCGAGCGCAACGTCGTATTGCCTGGCGCCGAGAGCTGCGGCGATGGCGTGGGAGTAGATCCAGCCGGTGAGCTCGACGAGTCCGTACTCCTGAGCGAGCTCGATGCACTGCTCGATCGTCTCCCGTCCGCCCTCCGCAAATCTCCGGTGCCCCAGAATCGACAGCGCGCGGATGCCGACGTCCGTGTCACCGAGCTCGACGGCGAGGTCCAGGGCACGTGTGACGTGTTCAATCGACCACGAGTCCATCCAGGCGGTCGCGAGCTCACGACCCGCGGGCAGCGTCTCGAGGAGCGCAACTGCCTCCTCCCTGGCCTGCCGGGACTCCGTCGTGCGGCCGGGACACCAGAGGATCTGCGACAGCCAGCTGAGCGCCTCGCCCTCTTCCTGACGTTGACCCAGCACCCGCCTGAGCTCGAGCTCCTCCTGCCCCGCCTCGATCGCCTCGTCGATGTCGTCGGTCACGTAGCACTCCACGGACCTGAGATGGAGCAGGTCTGCGCGCTCCGAGGGCTCTCGATCTCGCGCGAAGCGCAGGGTGCGCGCGTACTGAGCGGCGGCCTCGCGGTGGGCGCCGACCGCCGCGGCGCGAGCAGCGGCCGGCGGAGCGAAGCGCAGCACCGCCGCTCCGTCACCCGCTGCCTCCGCGTGATGGGCGAGCCGGGCGTGATCGACGGGCCCGCTCGGGGGCTCGGAGAGCGCAGCCAGCGCGGCACGGTTCAACTCCAGCTTCCGCTGGGGCGAGACCGACTCCTCGACGGCGAGCCGCGCGAGCTCGTGCCGGAACGAGATTCCCGCGGGGTCGGATCGCAGCATTCCCGAGCCGAGGCACTCGTCGAGCCCGTCGGCGCTCTCTCCCGCAATTGCCTCGAGGAGCCAGAGCTCGGCCTGGGGCGGGACGACTGCGACTGCCTCGAGGATCGCCCTGGACGAAGGACCCAGGCGCGCAGCCCGAGCGAGCACGGCGTCCCGGACCGTCTCCGGGATCGCATCCGTACCGGCGGCGAGCGCCTCCACGACGAAGAACGGGTTGCCGCCGGTCTTGACGAACAGCTCGTCGGCGTCTGCGCCATACGGCTCGGCCAGCTCGGCCACTGCGGCCGGCGAGAGCCCGCTCAGTCTCATTCGACTGATCGACGAGCTCGTGGCCAGTTCGCCAAGCACGATCTGGAGCGGATCGCGGACGTCGAGCTGGTCATCTCGATAACTGGCGACGACGAGCGCGGGCACCGACTCGACGCGGCGGGCCAGGAGACGGAACACGTCCAGCGTGGCCTCGTCCGCCCAGTGGACATCGTCCAGGACCAGGATGACGGGGGCTCGCCTGCGCAGCCCCGCGGCGAGCTCGGCCACGACCTGATACGGCATCGCACCTTCGACGAGCGCGAGGAGGTCGCCGTCGAGCGACTGGGCGATCTCGAGGAACGGCCCCAACGGGCGCGGCGCGAAGAGCGGCTCGCACGCGCCGCCGGCGATCGTCGCCGACCCTCCATGACGCTCGCAGAACTCCCGGATCAGCGCGGTCTTGCCGACGCCGGCCTCACCGCGGAGCAGGACGACGTGCCCCATGCCGGTGGCCTCGACGGCGGCGAGACCTTCGGCGAGCTCTGCCAGCTCGTCGGCACGCTCGAACAGGCCTCCTTGGGCGGCCGACGCCCGATCCAGCTCGATCCGCGCCATCGTGCCGAATGATGCACCTTCAACCGCTGGGCACAACGCCGATATCGTCTCGCGGATGCAAGCGACGGGGATCCCGACCGCCGAACTCGCGGAACGCCGCGAACGCCTGCTCGACCACGCCCGTGCGCAGGGGCTGAGCGGCGTAGTCCTCTTCGACCAGGCTTACATCCAGTACACGACCGGTTTCAGCTTCCTCTCGAACGAGCGTCCGATCGCCGTTGCGCAGAACGCGGACGGCGACATGGCCGTCCTCGTCCCCGAGTTCGAGGTCGAGCGCACGCGCGAGGAATCGAGCTTCGAGCGGATCGAGTCGTACCCGGAGTACCCGGGCCCGGAGCACCCGATGACGGTCTGGGCGCGAGTACTGGCGGACCTGGGGATCCGCGGCAAGATCGGCGCCGACTCGGACGGCTACCCGGGCATCCTGGGCTACGAGGGGCCTGCCCTCTCCGAGGTGACCGGCGCGACCGTCGCGCCTCTGTCGAACACGATCGAGAGCGCGATGACGCGGAAGAGCCCAGCCGAGGTCGATCTGATCCGGCAGAGCGCCCGCTGGTGCGAGCACGCCCATCGGCTGCTCCAGCAGTACTCGGTGCCGGGCGCGACCGAGGCAGAGGCGAGCCTGCAGGCCGGCTACGAGGCGACGCTGGCGATGCTGGCCGCGCTCGGCCCCGACTACGCAGGGCAGCTCGGGTCGCAGGACGGCGCCACTGCCGGCTACCGCGGCCAGATCGGGCGGCGCAGCGCCTGGGCGCACGCGGTCGCCCACAACATCACGTTCCAGCCGGGTGACATGTTGGTCACCGAGACCGCCGCACCCGTGTGGGGCTACAACGCAGAGCTCGAGCGCGGAATGGTGATCGGCACCCCGACGGACGAGCAGCGCCGCCTCTTCGACCACGTCGTCGCCTCGCAGCAGGCCGCCTTCGACGCGATCCGCCCCGGCGCCACGTGCGCCGACGTCGACCAGGCTGTCCTCGACTACTTCGGGAAGAACGACATCCTGCCGCTCTGGCGGCAGCACACCGGCCACGCGATCGGACTGCGCAACCACGAGGCACCGTTCCTCGACGCCGGCGACCACACCCCGCTGGAGCCGGGAATGGTGTTCACGATCGAGCCCGGCGTCTACCAGGAAGGGCTCGGCGGCTTCCGCCACTCGGACACGATCGTCGTCACCGAGGACGGACTGGAGATCCTGACCGACTATCCGCGCGACCTCGAGAGCCTCACGATTCCGGTCTGAGCGGCGGGCAGGCGGCGGAATATGCCGCAGCCCATATCCGTTTCAAGTAGTACAACCAGAAAAGGAGTGATGGACCCTGAACGCAGAATTCACGTCGATCGTCGAGGAAGAGCCCGAGGAGGATCACCTCGACACGTCCTATGACGAGTCCGCCAGCAGCGACTCGCTGACCCTGTTCATGAACCAGCTGGGGCGCTACCCGCTGCTCACGGCCGCGGAAGAGGTCGAGCTGGCGAAGAAGATCGAGCGCGGCGACCACGCGGCGAAGGAGCGCATGATCAACTCGAACCTGCGCCTCGTCGTCCACGTCGCGCGGCGCTACATGGGCCAGGGCATCCCGCTGGGCGACCTCGTCCAGGAGGGCGTGATCGGGCTGAACCGCGCCGTCGAGAAGTTCGACTGGCGCAAGGGCTTCAAGTTCTCGACCTACGCCACCTGGTGGATCCGGCAGTCGTGCCAGCGCGCGGTCGCGAACCAGTCGAAGACCATCCGGATTCCCGTGCACGTCGACGAGCGGCGGCGCAAGCTCGCCCGCGCGCGGCAGCGCTTCGAGGTCGCGGAGGGCCGTGAGCCGACCGTGGAAGAGCTCGCCAGTGCGGCGGAGCTGGAGGTGCACCACGCCCGGGAGGCGCTGGAGGCGGTCGAGGCGACCGTCTCGCTCAACCGGCCCGTCGGCGACGACGGCGACGGTGAGCTCGGCGACCTGTTCGCAGACCCGGACGTCGTCGACGGCGTCGAGGAGGCGGAGCGCATCCTGCGCGACGCCGGCATCCGTCGGGCGGTCGCCGCCCTGCCGGAACGGGAGCGGCGCGTGGTCGAGCTGCGGTTCGGCTTCGACGGCGAGAGTCTCACGCTGGAGGCGATCGGCCGCGAGCTGGGCCTGACGCGCGAGCGCGTCCGCCAGCTCGAGAAGAGCGCCTTCGCGAAGCTCGCAGGCGACCTCGAGGACGTCGTCCCCGCAGCCGGTGACGAACTCGCCGACGCCGCCTAGGCGGGAGCCGGCGCGGGCGGCGCCGCCGAGAAGATCCGGCTGAAGCGCCGGATCAGGGCGAGGACGGCGAGATGTTCGTCGGGGTCCCAGCCCTCGAGCAGCCGCCGTATCTCGGCGCACCGAACGTCGGAGATCCGCGCTGCCGCCGCCCGGCCGGCAGGAGTGAGCTCCGGCCGGTCGGGCTCGACCAGCGAGCGTCGGCGCAAACCGTCCAGCTGCGGCCGGAGATCGTCCGCGAGCCTGGCCGCAGCTTCGTCTTCGGCGTCGAGCCCGAGCAGGAGCCAGGTCTCGCGGGCGTCGAGGTCGAGCCCGGCCGCGGCCGCGAGGCGCTCGTAGGGGAGGTGGCGGTTCTCCTTGCGCGCCAGCGTGCTCAGCCGCGCCTCGAGCTCGTCCATCGAGGTCGGATCGCGCGGTGCGGCGAAGCTGTCGCCGAGGCCCTGGTCTGCCACGGTCCGGCGGAGCGGACGCTCCTCGAGCAGCCAGGTGGCGAGGAAGCCGACGGCCGCGATGCCGCCGGCGATCAGAAAGACGGGCTTCAGCGACGCCGCATACGCGGCGACGTACGGGTCGCGAATCGCCGCCGGCAGCTGGTCGATCTGCTTGGGGCCGAGATGGGACGGAAGCGCGTCTGCAGCTCCGGGTGGGAGCTTCGCGGACAGGTTTGAGGAGAGCTGGTTGGCGAAGATCGCGCCGAAGATCGGCACGCCGATCGCGCCGCCCATCGAGCGGAACAGCGTCGCGGTCGACGTCGCCACGCCGAGATTCTCGTAGTCGACCGCGTTCTGGACGGCGAGCACGAGCACCTGCATGACGAAGCCGAGCCCGAGGCCGACGACCAGCATGTAGAGGTCGGCGACCAGAAGGTCGGTCCCGACGGAGAGACGCGAGAGCAGCCACAGGCCGACGACCATCAGCGCGGTGCCGACGATCGGGAAGACCTTGTAGCGGCCGTAGCGAGTGATCAGCTGGCCGCTGCCGATCGAACTGACCAGCACGCCGGCAATCAGCGGCAGCATCTGCAGGCCCGACTCTGTCGGTCCCGACCCTCTGACCACCTGGAGGTACAGCGGCAGATAGGTGACCGATCCGAACAGCGCCATCCCGACGATGAACCCGACGACGCTTGCGACCGAGAACACGCGGTTGCGGAACAGCCCGAGCGGTACGAGTGGCTCCTTCGCGTAGTGCTCGGCGAGGACGAACGCGACCGAGAGCACGACGGCGAGGACGAGCAGGATCAGCATCTCCGTCGACCACCACGGGTAGGTCGTCCCGCCGAGACTCGTGAAGAGGACGAGCGCCGTCAGGCCGCCGGCGAGCAGACCCATGCCGGCGTAGTCGATCGCGCGGCGAACACGCTGGGAGGGAACGTGCAGCACTACCTGGAGGACGACGAACGCCGCGATCCCGATCGGCAGATTGATGTAGAAGATCCAGCGCCAGGAGAGGTGGTCGACGAACAGGCCGCCGAGCAGCGGGCCGACGACCGTCGAGACGCCGAACACGGCGCCCATCAGCCCTGAGTAGCGGCCACGCTCGCGGGGAGAAACGACGTCGCCGATCACCGCCTGGGTACTGACGAGCAGCGCGCCGCCGCCCAGTCCTTGCACGGCCCGGAACGCGATCAACTCGGGCATGTTCTGGCTGAGCCCGCACAGGACGGAACCGACCAGGAACACGACGAGCGCGGCCTGGAGCACGAGTTTCCGCCCGTAGACGTCTCCGAGCTTCCCCGCCACCGGCGTGGTGATCGTCGAGGCGAGCAGGTACGCGGTCACCACCCACGACAGCTGCTGGATTCCGCCGAGACTGCCGACGATCGTCGGCAGGGCGGTCGAGACGATCGTCGAGTCGAGCGACGCGAGCAGCATGACCAGCATCAGCGCCGCGAAGACGGGGCCGACGCGCACGTCCGGCTTCGCTTCCGGCGTCACCGCGGCAGCAGCCGACACGCGGCGAGCGTACTAGGGCGCGAGCGGGGGCGTGAACACGCGCCAGCGCCCGGAACTCCAGCGCTGCAGCGCGACCTGGTGGATGCCGCCACGGACGACGATGCCCGGCACCAGGAACGGGTTGTCCGCCTCGACCGACCGGCGCAGCGCGGTCAGGACCGCTGCTCGGCTCGGGCTCGGGCCCGCACGCCGGAGCGCAGCAACGACGGAGTAGGCGGCCGCCAGCCCGAGCGCCTGCCCGGCGTTCGACGGCCGCAGGCGAGGCGACGTCGGATCGCCCGGCCAGGCCGGATCGCCCGGCATGCGGACGAACACCGTCGAGACCGCTCCCGGCGACGGTTCGGCCGCTGCGGCGTTCGCGTAGACCACCCAGTCACGCAGCGGCAGCGCGAGCGGGCTCGACGAGAGGACGACGAGCGTGTCGGCGCCGGAGGCGCGCAGCGCGGCCACGTCGGTGGATGCGGCCGCCACCCGGGCAAACCGCCGGAACCAGCCGAGCAGCTCGCGTCCGTCGGCATCGTCCGAGTACAGGACGGCGATTCGGGCAGCGGGACGCGTCTTCGCGATCTGGCGCGCGAGCACGGCGGCCTCGAGGCGATAGCCCGGCACGTAGCCCACCGCCCAGGCGCGGCCGCGCGCTGCGGCCGAGCCGCTCAGGACGAGCTGCGGCACGGGCTCCGGCGCCCCCGC
>JBKPRA010000047.1:0-53167 GCA_046734335.1 Actinomycetota bacterium
GGCCCCATCGTGTGGCTGCTACTCGCGCCGACCAAGACCGGCTACGAACTCGCGACGCGATCGCCGTTCGCGTTTGGAAGCTTCGACACGGTCGCGGCGACGTGGCACCAGCTCGACTCGTTCAACGACCACGTCTACCGATGTTGGCTGGAGAACTCGCTTCTCTACTCGTTCGGCGCCACAGCGCTCACCCTCGCGACCGTGCTCCCGGCGGGCTACGGCCTGGCGATCGGACGGTTCCGCGGCCGGAAGGTCGTCCTCACCGCCACGATTATCACGATGCTCATGCCGGCAACGGCGCTCGCACTCCCGACCTTCCTCGAGCTGAATGCCCTGCACCTGCTCGGGAACATGCTCTCCGTCGTGCTGCCGTTCGCGTTTTTTCCTTTCGGCGTCTTCCTCACATACCTCTACTACTCGAGCGCGATGCCGGCCGGGCTGCTCGACGCCGCGCGGATCGACGGCTGCGGAGAGTGGCAGATCTTTCGCCGCATCGCCCTCCCGCTCGGGAAGCCCGTCGTGGCGCTCGTCTTCTTCTTCGCCTTCGTGGCCGACTGGACGAACTTCTTCCTGCCGTACATCGTGCTCGGCGACTCGCGGCAGTTCCCTGTCCAGGTGGGGCTCAACGACATGCTCCTCGGCGCGCCCCGGCCGATGCTCGCGCTCGCCGCGCTCATTGCGGCGGTTCCGGTCGCCGTGGTCTTCGTGCTGGTGCAGCGGGCGCTCGTGCGCGGGCTGCTCGCCGGCTCGATAGCCGGCTGAGCACAGAAGAGGAGGCACGCTCGATCCGTGCGTGTTGCCGGAGAGGCGGTGAAGGGTCGTCTCGACGCCCGCCGCCTCGAGTCGCTTTGCGTACGCCTCGTCGCTGTCGCGGAGGACGTCGTGCTCGGCGACGAGAACGTGGGGCGACGCTACGCCACCCCGTTCGCTGCGCGTCCGAAAACAGATGCGGACCGTGGCGACAATCGAAGGTACTTCAGCGCTGGTAGGTCGGCCGTACGCGCTCGGCGCCGACGCCCTGCAGCAAGCGTTCGAACTGGGGCACACGGCTCCGGATGCGTTCGAAATCGAGACCCGTGAGCTGGAGGAGCCGGGTCGGCGTGCGCGCGACGACGGTTGCCGTACGTTGGCCCGTCAGGAGGAGCGCGATCTCACCGCACATGTCACCGGGACCGAGCTTCTCTGTCCCACCGTCAGCCATTCGAACTTCGGCTTCGCCCCGCTCTATGAAGTAAACAGCGGTCCCGTACGCGTCGCGCCTGATGAACTCGGCGCCTGCCTCGACCTCCACTTCGCCCAGCACGTCTGCGAGCTGCTCGAGCTCGGCTGCAGGCAGATTGGCGAGGATCGGGAGCGCTGAGAGCCGGCTGCTGTCCATTTGCCGTGGATCGTGCCACATGCGCCAACCAGCCACGTCCCCTCCAGCGGCCCGCTCGCCCTTGCGCCACAGCGTGAGCCTGGGTCCCTCGGATCGCCGAGGCGAGGCCGTGACAGCGGGAGGGCCAGGGCCGGCTGAGTGGTCTACGCGGCTCTTGATTCGACGTCGACGACGATCGGAGCTAGCGCAGGAAGATTCAGAAGACGGCTGCGGTCTTGTGTGTAGGCGAAAGCAAGGACGACCTGAGCGTCGTCCAACAATGGCAGGCGCTCTCTCGTCCAGAGAGGAGTAGCGCGATGAATGTCAAATGGACAGCCGCGCTGGTGGCACTCGCGGCGGTCACGTTGACGTCCGCCGCCGCGGCCCGGCTCAACGGAGCCGGACAGCAGCAGGTCTCCGCCGTGAGCGAGTGGAACGCGATCGCGCAGGCCGAGACTGTCCTGCTCAGGCCGACCGCGCACGGCCAGATGCGCGGCATCGCCATGGTTCAGGGAGCGGTGTACGACGCCGTGAACGCAATCGATCGGAGCCGCAAGCCGTACCTGCTCGATCCCGCGAAGGTTCGCGTGGGCCGGCAGGCGTCCCTGGACGCGGCTGCGGCCACGGCCGCGTACCGCGTGCTCCTGGCCATCACCCCGGAGCCCCGGCATGCAGGCTTGGATACGGCATACCAGACGACACTGGCGAGGGTGTCCGACGGGCCTGACGAGCGTGGCGGGATTCGTGCCGGCGAGGCCGCCGCGGCAGCGATGTTGGCCGCACGGCAGAACGACGGATTCATGGCGGCTTTCACCCCTGCCATCGGCAGCGAGGCCGGGAAGTGGCGGCCGATCGGGTGGCCGGCGACGCCGATCTACGACCCCGACGGTTACGTCGGGAACCTGAAACCATTCCTGATCAAGAGCGCGTCCGAGTTCCGATCGAAGGGCCCGAACGCACTCACGAGCGACGCCTACGCGAAGGACTTCGCTGAGGTGAAGGAGCTAGGGGCGCTGGCGAGCACGACCCGAACGGCCGACCAGACGGCCGCGGCCGTTTTCTGGCAATTCGCCCCCATCGCCCTCTACAACCCGGTCCTGCGGGATCTCGCTGTCCGCTTCAAGCTCAACACCGTCAACGAGGCGCGGCTCTACGCCAACGTGAACATGGCAGGAGCGGACGCATCTATCGCCTGCTGGAACGACAAATACAACTACGGCTTCTGGCGTCCGAGAGCGGCGATCCGAGAAGCAGACTCCGACGGCAACCCGGCGACAGTCGCCGACCCGAACTGGGAGTCGCTGTTCGCACCGGCGACGCAGACAACGCCGCCGCTCGGCACCCCGCCGTTCCCCGACCACCCGTCGGGCCACGGCTGCCTGAGCGGCGCCGTCCTGCAGACGCTGACCGACTTCTTCGGACGGGACAAGGTCGCGTTCACGGTGGTCTCTGGCCGCTCCTTGAACGGCACGCCCATTCCTCCGCGCCGGTTCCAGACTTTCTCGCAAGCCCGGCAGGAAATCATCGACGCCCGCGTCTGGGGCGGAATCCACTTCCGCACCGCCGACCGTCAAGGTGCCTGGCTAGGCAGGCAGGTCGCCCGCTACGTGCGAGCGAACTACTTCCTGCCAGCCGACTGAACGACAAGAGTGCGGGCGGTGCCCTTGCGGCCCGCCCGCACTCTCGTCGGCAATAGGAGAGCCACACGCTGCCCGAAGGCGTAGGTCATGCGGCGGTGAGGGCGGTGTCCCAGGAAAGCCAGAGCGGCGGGAAGTACGCATTGAACGCCGACAGCGGGAGGACGTCCTTTCCGAGCTTGATTCCGAGCGTGTCACGCATGTACTGGCGGCGCGCCTCGATCCGCCCCCACGTCTCGGGGTGGCGCTCCCGGAGTTCGTCTCGTAGAGCTTCGTCGGCGAGCGCAATCGTGTCCTCGCAATTCGCTGCCCACCCTGGTCGAGCGTTGACGGGGATGATGTCGCATTGCAGTGCCATCCCCGACCGCAGCTGGTCCGCCGAGTCGGGCCGGATCGGGCTGTGGATCCATTCGTCGACGCCGGTTAGGTGGCCGGGGTTGAGTGCGGGTGCGAGGCCGGCCCGATCCATCAATGCGCGTACCTCCGAGTCGATCGTCTGACCGGTGACGCCGATCCCGACCAGCTCGTACCAGTGAACGATCGTCGACCAGTAGGGGATCGCCAACTGCTCGACGAACTCGCGCGCAGCGCCCTTAAGCGCGTCGTCGGCGGAGGCGATCATTGCGGCGCGGCAGCAGAGTCCTCCCCAATATCCGACGGCGGTGGTTGCGCAGTCGCCCTGTAGCAGCACGCGCTGGCGTGGGCTTCTGAGGCCTACCGCGACTTCGGAGCCTGAGGCGAACATGACGTGAGCGGTGAGTGGGTCTCCCATGTAGCCCGAAGAGGAGACCGCGTCTTCTTCAGGCACGCCGGGGGCGACGGCCTGGACGATCCGAGCGACGCTCAGGGATGCGCGTGTCGCGCCCCATTCGAAGACGGCGATCTGGTCGGCGGTGTTGGTGGCGCGCATGCCGTCCACCGGTGCCATCAGTACGGGAGTCGCGTCGGCGACCTCGGCTCGAGATGCGGCGGTCAGCGCGTCGACGACGAATGCCGGAACGGCGAACGTTGCCGTCTGGATCTCGACCTCGCCGCGGTCGAAGTACTTCCAGCCTGCGACGGCAATCTTCGTGCCGGGCGCGACGCCTGCCTCCCGAAGGGCGGCGGCGAGGGTACTGCCTGAGGCGCGGCTTTGGCCCATCAGACTCAGCGACGGTGTGAGGATCACATCGAGCGTAACCGGGAGGAGGTCCGCGTAGGCGAGGCCTTCGTTGCCGACCAGGAGCGATCGTTGATTCCCGGTGACGACGAGGAGCGCCTCTTCGAAACGGGGATCGAAGCCGCAGCAGTGCACGAGGTTCGCCGAATGTTCGCGGTCCCCGTAGACGACGACGGCGTCCGCTCCGGAACGTTCGAGAAGCTGCCTCATCCTCACGTCGTATTCGGCGGCCGCCAGCGACGGGCGGGGGCCGAGCAGCGGCAGTTGTGGCGTTCCTACCTTGTCGAGCCGAATCGGGTTAGCACCCATGTCTCTCCAGTAGAACTCTTGTGGGGTCGTCCAAGCAAGGATCGGGACCGAACCTGACTAGGCCTCCGGACCGGGAGCACTTCTACCCGAGACTGGTGGGGTCAGATCACGAGGAATCCAATTACCGCAGAAGCTCTCGAGCAGCACCTCGAACGCTCAGCCGGCCCGTACCCGATAGTCCCCAGGTAGCCGGGCAAGCTTCTGCCATGCCGGTTCGAAAGGCGGGGCAGGTCGTAGGCGCCCGGCTCCGAACAACGCGGCCCACGTCTGCCCGAGGGACTCGGCGAAGCGGTCCTCGAGCATCCGGAAATGCTCGTCGAGCACTGTATCGAGGTCGACGCGCTCTCGGTTTCGAATCGCGTGCAGCTGTCTGGTGTGGACGTCGACCATGCGGTCGACGTCGTTCACATCGCGCAGAAGCATGTCGCGGAGCGGGGCGAGTTGTCTGGCTACCTGCCGCATCGTCTCGACAAGCAGGCGGTTGTGGCTCGTATGCGCCAGTGCCTGGTGGAACATGGCGTCGGCCCTGACGAAGCGTTGAGATTCACCGCCGCTCTCCCGGAGGAGACCGATCGTTCGCTGGAGTTCCTCGATGTCCGCCGGGACTGCCTCAGTGCAGGCCTCATGGGCGACTGCGGTCTCAAGAATCCTGCGGCCGCGCAGGATCTCGATCACGTTCTCGGTCTCGAGGCCCACGTTCGCCGAAACGACGTCGTATGGCAGGAGCTCGGATGTAACGAAAATGCCGCCACCCTTGCCCGGCCGAACCGCGATCACACCGGACCGCTCGAGCACACGGAGTGCCTGTCGCAGGGTCGGCTTCGAGATGCCGAGTTGCTGCGCGAGCTCGCCTTCCATGGGCAGGCGGTCGCCCCGTCGCAGGCGCGCGCGGGCGATCGCGGCCAGTATCTCTTCGATTGCGGACTCGAACGTTCGCGGGGTACGGACGGGCTCCGCGAACGGCGTCATCCCAGCCGTGGGAACACCTCGCGCGCCGTCAGCTCGACAACCTCGACCGCCCGGTCGACCGGCATCGGGAACAGGACAACCGAGTCTGCGCCGGCATCGAGCAGCCGGCGCAACTTCGAGGCGCACTCGTCGGGGTCGCCGGCGACCGCGAGATCCTCGAGCCACTGGTCCGGCATCTCACGCAGCACCTGCTCGGGGCCTCCCTGCGCCATCGCGGCGAGCTCGTCCGCGACACCGTAGACGTCGGTCATCGCACTCTTCGGGACCGCCGCTAGATAAAAGGCCATCATGCCGCGGAGCGCGTCCTTTGCTGCGCGGGCGTCCCGGTCGACGGCGTACATGACGAATGCAGCGAAGCGGTGGTGCCCAGTGCGGTCGCCGGCCGCCTGACCCTCCGCGATCCGCTCACGCGCCCAGCGGATGTAGGCCTCGCCGGCGAGGACGGAGCCGACGGTGCCGTCGGCGATCTCGCCTGCCAGGTGGAGCATCTTGGGTCCGATCACGCCCATGTAAACCGGCACACCGGCGGGGGCCGGGTGCGTCAGCTTGACGCCGGTGAAGCCGAACGTCGCGCCTTGCTCGGTCAGCTCCGCGCCGTCGAGCAGGCGGCGAACGGACGTCACGCACTCACGCATTGCGCCCAGCTGCGACGTCGGCATCAGATGCATCTGGTGTACCCAGGCAGGGACGCCCAGCCCGACACCGGGCCAGACGCGACCGGGATGCATGCGACTCATCGTCGCGACCTCCATCGCCAGCAGCGCGGGATGCCGAACCATTGCCGAGACGATGCCGAGGCCGACAGGGATCTGCTCCGTTCCCGCCAGGACGGCGGTTGCTCCAGCGATGCCGCCGGTGAAGAAGTAGTCCTCGGCGAGCCAGAGCTCCGCGAAGTCGAGCCGCTCGCCGAGTTGGGCGATCTCCACACAGCGTTCGGGAGGGAGCGCGCTGCCGAGAACGAGACCGACAGGCGGGCCGTCGTTTGCCATCTGGGTCACCTCCGATGGTGTTGGTCAGGATGCGGTCTGTGCGAGCGACAGGTGCTCGAAGCCCGGGAGGGCCTTTTCGCGGGGAGTCGTGTACGTGCGCTTCGACGGCGCGAGGCCGAGATCCACGAGCGCTTCGGCGAGCTTGAACGCCGCGATCACGGGATCGATCACGGGAATTCCCGGATAGCCGCGGGCGGCGAGGTCTGCCCGTAGACCAGCGGCACAGCCCCGCATACCGGTGCAGCCGAAAACGATGACGTGGGCGCCGTCTTCCTCGACGGCCTTCACCGCCTCGTCGGCGAGCGCGCGCACGAGCCGCTCGTGCTGGTCGAGTTCGAGGACCGGGATGTCGACGGTGCGGATCGAGCAGAGCTTGTCCGCGAGCCCGTATTTCGTCGCGAGGTCTTCGATCAGCGGTACAACCGCGTCGAGGACAGTGACGATGGAGAACTTCTGACCCAGTAGCGCCGCGAGATGCATGGAGGTCTGGGCCGGACCAAGGACGAGCGTTTCGGTTGCCTCGCGGCCGGCATCCATGCCGGGGTCGCCGAAGCAGTCGACGACCACCGCGTCGGCGCCCTCCTGCTCCGCCTGCACGATCTTGGCGATCGTGTCCGGGAGTGCAAGCGCCTCGTCGAAGGCGGATTCGATTGAGGCTGGGCCAACGTCGAGCTCGACATGGCTGACGGTCGTGTCGGTGCGGGCGAGCGGCTCGAAGTCCGATGCCGCTGTGAATCCGGAGGTGGTGATCGGCGTGATGACGCGGATGTGCATTTGGCGCTCCTCGGCTACAAGGGAAGGTTGAAAGAGCAAATCGCTTTCTGTTAGATACGTCAACCCGCAGCGCTGAGCGGGATTCGGCAGGGAGGAGCGCGGGTGCGGATCGGCATCGACGTCGGAGGGACAAACACGGACGCCGTGCTGATGGACGGCGTCCGCGTGCTGGCGGAGGTGAAGACCGGCACCACCGCCGACGTCACGTCGGGAATTGTCGCCGCACTGCGTGGGCTCGTCGAGCAGAGCGGCGCCTCGGCCTCGGACATCCAGGCCGTGATGATCGGCACCACACACTTCACGAACGCCGTCGTCGAGGCGAAACGACTCGTGCCCACGGCGGTGGTGCGTCTGGGCCTGCCGGCGACTCGTGCGCTCCCGCCGCTGGTGGCCTGGCCGCCGCGGCTTCGCGAGGCGATCGCCGCGCATGTCTACCTCTGTCAAGGCGGGCACGAGTTCGACGGTCGCGAGATCTCGCCGCTCGACCGGGACGAGCTGCTCCGCGTTGCGGAGGACATGCGGGGACGCAGCGTCCGCTCGATCGCCATCTCGTCCGTCTTCTCGCCGGTCAACGCCTCGCTAGAGGAGGAGGCCGCTGCGATTCTCGGCGAGGAACTGCCTGGCCTGCCGATCAGCCTTTCCCATGAGATCGGTCGGATCGGCCTGCTCGAGCGCGAGAACGCGACCGTGATGAACGCCTGCCTGCGCGATCTTGCGGAGCAAATCGTTGCAGCGTTCCGCTCCGCGCTGGCGGAACTCGGCATCGAGGCACCGGTGTATCTGAGCCAGAACGACGGGACGTTGATGAGCGTCGACTTCGCCGAGAGCTATCCGGTCGCGACCTTCGCCTCCGGACCGACGAACTCGATGCGGGGCGCCGCGCTCCTGTCCGGTCTCGAGGATTGCGCCGTGGTCGACATCGGCGGCACCACGTCCGATGTCGGAGTCCTGCAGCGTGGCTTTCCACGCGAAGCATCGGTGTCGGTCGACATCGGCGGCGTGCGCACGAACTTCCGCATGCCGGACGTCCTCTCCCTCGGGCTCGGCGGCGGCTCGTACGTCCGCGGCAACAAGCCCACGATTGGCCCCGACAGCGTCGGATACGAACTGCGGTCGCAGGCCCTCGTCTTTGGCGGTGAGACGCTGACTGCGAGCGATCTCGCGGTCGCCGCCGGCAGAGCGTCGTTCGGCGATCCTTCCGCCGTCGCCGGTCTCGACGCCGACCTCGTCCGGCGCGGTCTCGCCGATGCGGAGCGGATGCTCGCGGAAACCGTCGACCGGATGAAGACCAGCCCCGATCCGATCCCCGTCGTGGTCGTCGGAGGCGGCAGCATCCTGCTCGGCGACGAACTGCCCGGCGCTTCCCGTCTGGTCCGGCCCGACCACTTCGCCGTCGCGAACGCCATCGGCGCAGCCATCGCCCAGGTCGGAGGCGAGGTCGAGCGTGTGTTCTCCCTCGACCAGCTGACTCGGGACGCCGCGCTCGACCAGGCGAAATCAGAGGCGACCGAGAAAGCCGTGGCGGCAGGTGCAACCGCCTCGTCCGTGCGGATCGTCGACGTCGAGGATGTGCCCCTGCCGTACATCCCGGGCAATGCAACGCGGATCAAGGTGAAGGCGGTCGGCGACCTCGAGCTCGGGAGGTTCGACGGTGCGTGAGTTCACGTCAGAGCAGCTCGACGATCTTGCGTTCGGCGCTGCGGTCCTCGGCACCGGCGGCGGGGGCAACCCGTACGTCGGAACCCTGCTCGCCCGGCAGGCGATCGAGGAGCACGGCCCGATCACGGTCGTCGATCCCGAGGAGGTCCCCGACGACGCGCTCGTGGTGCCGGCCGCGATGATGGGCGCGCCGACGATCATGGTCGAGAAGCTGCCGGCGGGAAACGAGATCGTCGTTGCGTTCAAGGCCCTGGAGGAGTATCTCGGCCGCCCGATCACGCACACGGTCTCCGCCGAGGCCGGCGGCCTGAACTCCGTCACACCGTTCACGCTCGCCGCGCAGCTCGACCTGCCGGTCGTAGACGCCGACCTGATGGGCCGCGCCTTTCCCGAGCTACAGATGTGTCTTCCGTCGCTCTCCGGCGTGTCCGCAACGCCGATGGCCATGGCCGACGAGAAGGGCAACAGCGTCGTCATCAGCACGATCTCGAACCGCTGGACCGAGCGAATCGCGCGCTCGGTCACGATCGACATGGGCTGCTCCTCGATGATCGCCCTCTACGCCATGACGGGCGCCCAGCTGAAGCAGATGAGCGTTCCGCGCACCCTCTTGCTCGCCGAGGACATCGGACGGGTAGCGCACAAAACGGCCGCCGAGCACGGAGACGTCGTTGCGGCGGTACAGGAGCGAATCGGCGGTTTCCGACTGTTTCAGGGGAAGATCGTCGACATCGCGCGCCGAACGGATGCCGGGTTTGCAAAGGCGGAGGCGAAGCTCGAAGGAACCGGCGAGAGCGCAGGTTCCACGCTTGTCCTCGAGGTCCAGAACGAGCATCTCGTCGCCCGACTCGACGGCGAGATCGCCGCGTCGGTTCCCGACCTGATCATCATGCTGGACTCCGAGAGCGGCGAGCCGATCACAACGGAGGAGATGCGCTACGGCTTCCGCGTGACGGTGATCGCGGCACCGTGCGACCCGCGCTGGCGCACCCCCGAAGGCCTCGAGCTTGTCGGCCCCCGCTACTTCGGTTACGACATCGACTACGTGCCGATCGAGAAACGGCGAGCGGCGAAGCAGCGTCGCGCCGCACGCAGCCGCGGACGCTGATGCCCACGACGCAGCTCGAGGGGCTGCGGATCGGCTGGGACTCCATCGGCGACGGGCCGGCAGTGGTGGTCTTCAACGGGATCGGCGCCGATCGGTCCTCGGCCGCGCTGAAGGCCGCCTGGCTCGCGGCCGAGGGGTTCTGTGCCATCACGCTCGACAATCCGGGGGTGGGTCAGAGCGAGCGCCCCGGCACGCGCTGCTCGATCGGCGTGATGGCGGATGTCGCGGCAGCACTCCTCGACTCCCTCGGCGTCGGGCAGGCGCATTTCCTCGGCCACTCCATGGGCGGCGCGATTTCTCAGGAAATAGGCTCCGCAGATCTGATCTCGTCGCCTCGCTCCAGCTGCACTGCACATGGGGTCGGACGGATTCGTATCTGGCGGCGCTGTTCGAGTCGTGGGGTCGCCTCGTCGAGGCGGTCGGGCCCGTATCCATCTGGGAGGACATGCTTCTCTGGGCGATGACCCCGGCGTTCTATGACGCGCACCCGGAGGTCGTCCGTGGGTGGCTCGAGGTAATCGCCGCCGCACCACCCTCGTCAGTCGAGGGCTTCCGCGATCACGTCGAGGCGTGCGTCTCGCACGACTCGATCGAGCGTCTGGACGCGGTGACTGCGCCGACGCTCGTCACGGCCGGCGAATTCGATCTGATCTGTCGCGCGGACCACGCGGATGCGCTTCGAGCCGCGATTCCTGATGCGTCATTCCATCTCTGGGAGGGCGTCGGCCATCTCCCGTTCGTCGAGGCGCCTGCGGCGTTCGAAGAGACCGTGCTCGCGTTCCTGCGCCGCTAGGCCGAGCGCCGCGACCACGCGTCGACGCCGACGGCAAAGAGAATGATCGCGCCCTGGAAGATGCGCTGATAGGTCGAGTTCACGTTCAGCAGGTTGAAGCCGTTGCCGATCATGGCGAGCAGGAGGACGCCGAGCACCGTGCGCCAGATCGCCCCCGCGCCGCCGAGGATCGACGTCCCGCCGATGACGATCCCGGCGACCGCGTCCAGTGCGATCCCGAGCCCACCCGAATCCGCCTGGCCGGTCGCCACGCGGGACGCGACGATAACGCCGGCGATGCCCGCGGCTGTCCCGCTGAGCGCGAAGGTGGACGCCTTGACCAGGTTGACCCGCACGCCCGAGAGCCGGGCGGCCTCGGGGTTACCGCCCGAGGCGTAGACGCGGCGGCCGTAGGTCGTTCGCGACAGGAGGTAGCCGCAGAGGAGCGTGAAGGCGAGCAGCGTCCAGACCGAGTACTTGATCGTCTGGAAGTCGCTCCGCCCGAGCACGGTGAAGTGCCCGTTGTCGAGCACGCTGATCAGGTTCCCACTCGTGAGCACGAGTGCGAACCCTCCGATCATGATGCTCGTCGCGAGCGTCGTGATGAACGGGTTGATCCGCCCCCAGGTCGCGAGGATGCCGTTGATCACGCCGCAGCCGAGGCCTGCCGCGACGCCCAGCAGGATCGCACCCCAGGCGCCGATGTGACCGACCGTCATCGCCGCGATCACGCCGGAGAACGCGTAGATCGAGCCGACGGAGAGGTCGAATCCACCGGCGATCAGCACCAGCGTGCCGGCCACCGCGATGATCAGGGTCGCAGACCACTGGTCGAGGATGTTCAGCAGGTTGACCCTGCTGAAGAACACGGGGCTCGCGAAGCTGAGGACGACGAAGAGCGCGACGAAGACGATCACGATGCCGTAGTCGCGCATCACGGAAAGGCTCTTCAGCCGTTGGAGGTCGATGCGACCGGTGCTCACTGTCTGCTCCTGCGTGCTCATCCGGCCCTACCGCCCGCGAAGGCCAACTCGGTGGCGAACGACGCGCTGATCACGGCCTCTTCCGTGATCTCGTCACCCTCGAGCCGTTTCACGATCTCGCCGCCGCGCATGACGAGCACCCGGTGGGCAAGGCCGAGCACCTCTTCGAGTTCGGAGGAGATGAGCAGCACTGCCATCCCGTCCGCGGCGAGGGATTGGATCAGCTCGTAGATCGCACGCTTCGCGCCGACGTCGACGCCGCGGGTCGGCTCGTCGGCGAGCAGCACTCGCGGTCGATGGAGGAGCCACTTCGCGAACAGCACCTTCTGCTGGTTGCCGCCGGACAGTGCGTTCACAGGAACGGTCGCCCGCGGCGTGCGGACGTCGACGCGGTTGATCAGATCGTCGGCGTACTCCTGCTCGACTCGGCGCAGCATCCTTCCGTGCCGCGAGACGAGCTCGAGGTGCGGCAAGGTCACGTTCTCGGCGACCGACCGCCCCATCAGGAGCCCCTGGGACTTTCGGCTCTCGGGCAGCAGTGCGATGCCCAGCTGGATCGCCTTCCGGGGCGAGCCGATCCGTACCTCTTCTCCGCCGAGGCGGATCGTGCCGCCGGTGGTTGGGTCCGCACCGAAGATCGCTCGGGCGACCTCGGTTCGGCCGCTGCCGACGAGACCGGCGAGACCCACGATCTCCCCCGCTCGGATATCCAGCGAGATGTCCCGCAGGAAGCCCTTGGTCTCGAGACTCTCGACGGCGAGCACCACAGGAGCGCCCGTCACCGGCGGGATCTTCGTCGGGAAGGTCGTCTCCATCGAGCGCCCGAGCATGGCGGTAACGAGAGATAGGGCCGTCTGACCCGCAGCCGGGCTGGTCACCACCACGCGCCCGTCCCGCAGGACCGTCACGTCGTCGGCGATCGAGAGCACCTCTTCGAGGAAGTGCGAGACGTACACGATCGTCGTTCCGCGGTCGCGGAGCTCCTTGACGATCTCGAGCAGCTTGTGTGCCTCGTCTCCCGTCAGCGCCGCGGTGGGCTCGTCCATGACGATCAGCTTCGCCTCGCGCGCGAGAGCGCGGAGGATCTCCACCTTCTGCTGCTGGGCGAGCCTGAGTGCCGCGACCGGAACGCGCGGCGGGATGCCGAACTGAGCCTGCTCTTCGAGTTCGTCGTAACGGCGTCGCAGGGACCGGCGGTCGACGTGGCCCACCCGGGCGGTCTCGATCCCGAGGAAGACGTTTTCGACGACACTCCGCGTCGGAACGAGACTGATCTCCTGAGCGATCATCGTCACGCCGTGCAACAGCGCGTCGCGTGGAGAGCGGAACTGGACGGTTTCGCCGTCGACGAAGAGTTCGCCATCGTTCGGTTGCAGCACGCCTGCGATCAGCTTGCCGAGCGTCGATTTTCCGGCCCCGTTTTCGCCGACGAGGGCGTGAACGCTGCCCCGCACGACCGAGACGGAGACCTCGTTCAGCGCCTGGACGCCGCCGAAGCGCTTGCTGAGGTCCCTCGTCTCGACGTGGGGGACGTCTTTCACTCGGCCGCTAGGAGCCCGAGTACTGCATTGGGTACTTGTCGATGTTGGCCTTCGTGACGTACGGCGTGAGCTTCAGCCTGCGCAGGGCGACAACAGTCGCGCTCGCCCCGACCGACTTCTTCAGCTTGCCGTTGATCGACGAGAGCAGGAACTTCATCGCGAGCGCGCCCTCGTCGGCGGGGAAGCACGCCCAGCTACCCCATTCCTTGCCGGACTTGATCAGCGGCTTGGAGATCTTCGACGGACACCCGCCGATCAGCTTCACCTTGCCGGCGAGGCCGGCAGAGGCGATGGAGAGGACGGCGCCGGCCGCAGGCTGGTCACCGACGGCAACGAGGACGTTCAGGTTGGAATGAGCCGTGAGGAGATCCTGGCTGGTCTTCTGACCACCCTGGACCGTGTAGGCACCGCCGTCGATCTCCGCAACGACGTCGATGTTGGACTGGGCCTTGATGATCTTCATCGCCGTGTCGTGGTAGGCCTTCTCGGCGGGGAGCGCCGCCACGGACGACATCCAGCCGACCCGGCACGGATTGATGCCCTTGCAGGCCCGGACGACGAGCTGGCCGCCCCACACTCCACGCAGAGTCCAAGGGTCGAAGACACTCCCCGACTGACCCTTGACCTGCGGCACCACAGTGTCCTGGCGCGGGCCGAGCGGGGTGTCGGCACTGACAACCTTGATACCCGCCTTGATCGCCTGTTGGACGGCGGGGACGAGGCCGACGCTGTCGAGCGGCAGGACGATGAAGCCCTTGAACTTCTTCTGCGTGATCGCGTCCTGCACCGAGTTGTACTGCTTCGTCGCGTCGAAACCGGTGTCGACCTTCGTCAGCTTGACGTTCGGGTAGCTCTTCAGAACACCGGCGATTCCGTTGAGCTCGCCCTGGACGTACGAGTTGGCGAGCGGTGCGAAGTAGGCGACGTTGATCGTCGCCTCCCTGGACGCCGAGGCCGTCAGCGCAAGCGTCGACGCAACGACCGCGGCCGCGGCGGCAGCACCGACTGCGATGGCGATCCGCCGTCTGCTCCTCTTGGTCATGTCGTTCCTTTCCTCCGGGGTCTGACAAGAGCCGGCCTCCGGGCGGAGGGCGGACGACTCGCGCCCATCCCCCGGCAGATACGCCCAGTCGCATACCGGGCGCGGGAGCCCGGAAACCGCCGGTTGTTGCGACGCGAAGGGGGCGAGCCTCCCACATGTGTCAGGGGGTGTCAAGGGGTTTCGAGCCAAAAGGGCAACGACTTGACAGTTTTCCGCGATTGGGGGAGGCTGCCGCCCAATGCATCACCGGAAGGCGCCGTGAAGACCCCCTCGCTCGTCGTTCCCACGACTCTTGCCGAGGCCGTCGGCGAGCTCGATGCACTCGGCGGCGACGGTGCCGCGCTCGCAGGGGGAACGTGGGTCATGCGCGCACATCAACGCGGCGAATCGTTCGCGCTCACGTACGTCTCGCTGCTGGAACTCCCCGAGCTCACGGGCGCGACGATCGGCGAGCGCTCGTCGCTCGGAGCGCTGCTGACGCACGACGAACTCGCCGCGCTCGACGACGACGCCGGGCCGCTCGGAGCGGTTGCGCAAGCAGCGAGGACATCGGCCTTCCCGGCGATTCGTTCCGTGGCGACGCTGGGCGGGAATCTGTGCGCGGCGGGCTTCCGCGAGGCAGAGCTCTCCGCCGCCCTCCTCGCGCTCGATGCGGAGGTCGAGGTGGCGTCGCCGTCCGGGACGGAGGCCCTTCCGCTCGATACGTACCTCAGCACCCGGCCCGCGGGCGTCCTCGCGCGGGCACACGTCCCGTGCCCTGCGGGACGACGTTCCGCCTACCGCCGCCTGACGGTACTCCACGGCAGCGAGTATCCCGTCTGCGGTGTCGCCGTCTCTTTCGCGCTCGAAGCGGGCACGATCCGCACCGCCCGCGTCGCCGTGGCGGCGGTCGACACGCGTCCCCGCCTGCTCGCCTCCGCGGCCGAGTTGCTCGAGGGAGTGGAGGCGGCGGATGAGGCGTCGGTGCTCGATGCGGGCCGGGCGGGCGGCACGGAACTACCGGAGCACGACGGGCTCGACGCACCGGGCTGGTACCGGCTCGCAGTTCTCCCGGCGCTGCTGCGCGACGCCGTGAACGCGGCCTCGGGAGATCTTGGATGAGGTTCGTCGTCAACGGCACCGAGGTCGACGTCGAGGCGCCTCCGCTGAGCCCACTCGCCCATGTCCTCCGCGACGGGCTCGGCCTGACGGGGACCAAGATCGGCTGCACCGAGGGTCGCTGCGGGGCCTGTACGGTACTGCTCGACGGAAGGCCCGCCGTTTCGTGCCTCATGCCGGCCGCCCATGCGCAGGGACGGGAGGTTACGACCGTCGAGGGGCTCGCCGGCCCGGGCGGCGAGCTGACTCCGCTCCAGGAGGCGATGCTCGACACCGGCGGGGCGCAGTGCGGCGCCTGCACCCCCGGGATCCTGCTCACGCTGACCTCGTTCCTGAGCGAGCACCCGGCGCCGATGGAGTCCGAGGTGCGCGAGGCGCTCGCCGGGCACCTGTGCCGCTGCACCGGCTACAGGGCGATCGTCGACGCCGCCCTCGCGCTCGCGAGCGGAGGCACACGATGATCGGCCGCTCGGTCCGGCGGATCGACGGCGTCGCGAAGGTCACCGGCGAGGCGGTCTACGGGATCGATCACGAGGAACCGCGCATGCTCCACGGGAAGATCCTCCGCTCGCCCGTGCCGGCCGGCCGGATCGTGCGGCTCGACGTCTCCAAGGCCGAGGCAATGTCGGGTGTGCACGCCGTCATCACGGCAGCCGATGCAGTGGGCCGAACAGGCTGGGTAGTCATGGACCAGCCCCTCCTTGCCGACGGCGTCGTGCGCTTCGCCGGCGAACCGGTCGCCGCGGTCGCGGCCGACACGGAGGCGCTGGCCGTGGAGGCAGTGCAGGCGATCGAGCTCGACATCGAGCCGGCACCCGCCGTCACCGAACTGCGAGCGGCCGCCGAGCCCGCTGCCGTCCTCGTCCACACGGAGTGGGAGTCGTACGCGACGATCATGCCGGGCACCCGCGCCGGCAACCTGCTCTGGGAGGGAACGGTCGAGCGCGGGGACGTCGACGCCGCGTTCGCCCGCGAGGACGTCGTCGTCGTCGAGGACGAGTACGAGGTGCCGCGCCAGCACCAGGCGTACGTGGAGCCCCGGGCCGCGACCGCCCGCTGGGAGGGCGGACGCTGCATCGTCCATTCCTCGACCCAGGGCGCGTATAGGGCACGCGATGTCACCGCGCTCTTCTGCGGCGTGAAGCAGTCGCAGGTGCGAATCGTGATCACGACGGTCGGCGGCGGGTTCGGCGGGAAGGTCGACTTCCATCTCGAGCCGTTCGCAGCGCTCCTCTCGCGCAAGGCGAACCGGCCGGTGAAGATCGTCAACACACGCCGGGACGAGTTCCGTGCCGGGACGCCGCGCGAAAACGCCGTGGTGCGAATTCGGTCGGCGATTACGAGGGACGGCGAAGTTGCCGGGCGTGACGCCGTGGTGCTGATGGATGCTGGCGCATATTCGAGCGAGACCCCGTTCCTCGTCTCGGTCGGCGCGCTGACCGTCGCGTCGAACTACCGGGTGGGCGCGCTGCGGGTTCACACGCGCGCCTACTACACGAACACGCCGCCTACCGGGGCTTACCGGGGGGTCGGGGGCACGTATCTGATCTTCGCCCTCGAGCGGCACATCGACCATCTCGCGGCGGCGATCGGGATGGACCGGCGTGAGCTGCGTCTGCGCAACGTCTACGTCGACGGCGACCTCACTCCGACCGGACAGGAACTCGGCGATGTGTCGTTCCTCGAGGGCTTCGCACACGTCGAGCGGCTCGCCCCCTGGAGCGCGGGCACGGCGTCCGAGGGACGGCGGCTACGCGGCAAGGGGATCGCCGCAGTGTCGTGGCTGACGAACCCGATGCCCGCCTCCGTCGTGCTGAAGCTCGACGACGACGGGTGCATCGTGCTCCATTCGGCCTGCGGTGAGAGTGGCTCCGGCTCGATGACCGGCGTCGTGCAGATCGTCGCCGAGGAGCTCGGCATCGGCGTCGACGACGTCGTCGTCGCTCCTGCAGACACCGACGCTTCCGGCTACGACGCCGGCCCTCAAGGCAGCCGCACGACTCACATCGTCGGCAGGGCGGCCGCAATCGCTGCGGGCGAGGTTCGTGAGCAGGTGTTCGCGACGGCCTCGCAACTGCTCGAGGCATCGACAGGCGACCTCGAACTCGTGGAGAGCACGGTTCGGGTCAAGGGTTCTCCGCAGCAGGCCGTCCCCCTCGGTACGGTCGCGCAGGCCGCGACCTGGACGACGGGTCCGATTCAGGGGAAGGGGTCGTACCTCGCGCCGCCGATCCCGTTCGATACCGGCTGCTCCGTCGGCAACGCGCTCGCAACGCTGAACGGCTGCACCTGCCACGTCCACCTGGCCGAGGTCGAGGTCGATGCAGAAACCGGCCACGTCGAGATCACGCGCTACGTGGTCGCCCAGGACGTCGGCAAGGCGATCAACCCGGTGCAGATCGAAGGGCAGATCAACGGCGGCGTGCTGCAGGGCGTCGGCTACGCGCTGTACGAGGGCCAGCACCTGCGGGACGGCGTCCCGCTCGAGCAGGACCTCGAGAGCTACCGACTGCCGACCGCGCTCGACGCGCCGCCGGTCGAGTACGTCCTGATGGAGCATCCCGACCCCAACGGGCCGTTCGGGGCGAAAGGCATCGCCGAACCGCCGATCCTCCCGGTCGCGGCCGCGGTGGCGAATGCCGTGTCGGACGCCGTGGGCAAGCCGTTCGACACGCTCCCGATCACCCCGTTCGCCGTTCTCGCAGCGCTCCAGGAAAGGTAGGCCCAGTGGCAACGCGCCTCGGCGTGGACGTCGGTGGGACGTTCACGGATCTGATCTTCTACGACGACGAAAGCGGCGAGATCCACGTCGGAAAGGAACCGACGACGCCCGATGCGCCCGAAACCGGCGTGCTCGCCGCGATCGCCGCCTCCATTCCCGCCGAGCGCCTCTCCGCGGCTCGTTACTTCCTCCACGGCACCACCGTCGGCCTGAACTCGCTCCTGACCCGCACCGGCGCCGTCGTCGGCATGCTCTGCACGCGGGGCTTCCGCGACGTCCTCGAGATCGCCCGCGGAGACCGCGGGGATCCCTACGACCTCTTCTGGCGCCAACCGGCGCCGCTCGTTCCCCGGCGGCGTCGCCTGCCGGTGACCGAGCGTGTGCGCGCCAACCGCGAGATCTGGACACCGCTCGTCGAGGACGACATCGCCGCCGCGCTCGAGGTCTTCCGCGACGAGGGCGTCACCTCGGTTGCGGTCTGCTTCATGAACGCGTATGCGAATCCGGTGCACGAGCTGGCTGCGGAAACGGTTCTCAGCAGGCTCGGCTTCGACGGAGAGATCTCGCTGTCGCACCGCGTCTCGGGCGAGTACCGGGAATACGAGCGGACCTGCACGACCGTCATCGACGCATACGTGCGACCGCGGATGACGAGCTATCTGCGGCGACTGGAAGAGAAGCTGCATGAGACCGGCTTCGACGGCACCGCCATCGTCACCCGCTCCGGCGGCGGCGCGATGACGTTCGCCGAGGCCGAGGATCGTCCGTTCGAAACGATCATGTCCGGGCCGGTCGCAGGCGCCGAAGGGGCCGGCGAGCTCGCGCGTCTCTACGAACTCGGCGATGTCATCACCGCCGACGTCGGCGGCACCAGCTTCGACACCTGTCTCGTCGCCGGCGGCCGGGCGCAGCTCATGTACCAGGGAGAGGTCGAGGGCCTGCCGGTGCAGACGCCGTGGGTCGATGTCCGCTCGATCGGTGCAGGCGGCGGCTCGATCGCACACGTCGACGTCGGCGGACTCCTCAAGGTCGGCCCGGCGAGCGCCGGCGCCCAGCCTGGACCAGCGTGCTACGGGCGCGGCGGTGAGTTGCCGACCGTGACCGACGCCGCCTTCTTCCTCGGCATGCTCGGAGAAGGCTCGTTGGCGAGCGGGATCGGACTCGACCTCGACAAAGCCCGCGCCGCGCTTGCTCCCCTCGCGCAGCGCCTCGACTTCACCGAGGAGGAGGTCGCCCGGGGCATCATGACGATCGCGGCCGCCAACATGGCAAACGCCATCCGCGAGATCACGATCGAGCGGGGCCAGGATCCGCGCACGCACAAGTTGATGCCGTTTGGCGGCGCTGGGCCGCTCTTCGGCACGCTCCTCGCGCGCGAGCTCGAGATCCGGGAAATCGTCATCCCGCCGTACGCAGGCAACTTCTCTGCGTGGGGCCTGCTCGGCGCGGACCTGACGCAGACCGCGGCAAGGACGCGGATCATGCAGCTCTCGGACTCGGCGATCACCGAAGGGAACGACCTGCTCGCGGAGATGTTCACGCAACTGGAGTCGCGCGCCAACGGACGCGACCGAACGCGCGAGATTGTCCTCGATATGCGCTACGTCGGGCAGGAGCACACGCTCACGATTTCCGTGCCCGGCGACGGCGCGATCTCGGCAGACGCCGAGACGATCCGCGAGGCGTTCGCGGGCGACTACGACCGCACCTTCGGACACGTGATCGACGAGGAGATCGAGATCGTCTCGCTGCGGGCGACGATCCGTACGGAACTGCCGCGGCGGGCTGCCGAGCAGCCGGCCGAGGGGGACGCAGGGGCCGGGGGCATGATCGAGGCGTGGTCGTTCACGCGCGGCGAGCGGCTTCCGTTCGCGCTCATCGATCGCGCCGCGATCGGCACCGACGGTCTTCCGGGCCCAGCGATCGTGCTCGAAGAGACGGCCACGACGTACCTCGACGCCGAGTTCCAGGGCCGTCTCGGTTCGGGCGGCATCCTCGAGATCCACGACGTGAAGGAGGCCCGAGATGCTCGGTGAGCCCGTCGTCTATCGCGCGGGGCTGGGAGGCGAAGGTCGTGCTGCGGACGCCGATCCCGTCACCACCGAGGTGATCCGGCACGGCCTCAACTCGGCCGCCGAGGCGATCAAGCGGACACTGATCCGAACGTCGATGAGCCCGATCATCTACGAGGTGCTCGACTTCGCAGCCGTTCTCTACGACCGGCGCATGCGTCTCCTCGCCCAGGCACCGAGCCTGCCGTTCTTCATGGGCACGATGAGCTTCTGCATCGAGTCCGCGGTCGAGGAGGTCGGCGGCGAGGCTGGTCTGGACCCGGGCGACATCATCCTCATGAACGACCCGTACAAGACGGGATCTCACCCCCAGGACGCCGCCGTCGTCATGCCGGTGTTCCTGCCCGAGGGCGAACTCGTCGGCTATTCCGCCATCAAGGCGCACTGGCTCGACATCGGCGCGAAGGAGATCTACTGCACCGACACCACCGACGTCTTCCAGGAGGGAACGATCTTCCCCGGCGTCAAGCTGTACCGCCGGGGCGAGCTTGTCGAGGACATCCAGAAGATGGCGGTCGCCAATTCGCGGCTACCGAAGTTCGTCCTCGGCGACATCAACGCCGAGGTCGCAGGCGTGCGCGCAGGCGGCCGCGAACTCGTCCGGCTCGTGCAGCGCTACGGACCGGGCGTGTTCTCGAACTGCGTCGAGCGGATGTACGACCACGGCGAGGCGGTCGTCCGCAGCTACATCGAAAAGCTGCCGGACGGCCGCTACACCGGGCACGGCGTGATGGACGACGACGGCATCTCGGACGAAGAGATCCCGTTCGAGGTCGTTCTCGAGATCGACGGCACCACTGCCAGGCTCGACTTCTCCAACGCGCCTGCGGCACGTCCCGGACCGGTCAACTGCCCGATCGCATCGACCGTCTCGGCGGCCCGCGTGATCATGACCATGCTCGCGGGCGGCGGCGAGGCACCCAACGAGGGCCACTTCCGCCCGATCGAGGTCGTCGCGCGGCCGGGCTCGATGTTCGCGGCGCAGAAGCCGCAGCCGTGCTTCCTGTACGGATGGCCCGCGATGCAGGCGACGGAGGCAGTGCTCAACGCGGTCGCCGAGGCGATGCCGGAAGCGGTCTGCGCATGCTCCGGCGGCGACCTGTGCGCAGCCTTGTGGTACGGCGTCCGGGAGGACACCGGCCAGTTCTGGGGCGACGGCTCGCCGCACCCGGTCGGCCAGGGCGCCTCGGCCCACGGCGACGGTCAGAGCGCGCGCCTGCACCACATCGAGGCGGCGACACGATTCGCACCCCTCGAGGTGTGGGAGGCCAAGAACCCGTGGCTGATGGAGTTCTGCGAGCTCGCACCCGACTCAGGTGGGCCTGGGCGGAACCGCGGCGGACTTGGACCCGACATGGCCTTCCGCTTCCTCGAAGACGCGTTCGCGATCTCGACGATCGAGCGCTCGAAGAATGCGCCCTGGGGACTCGAGGGCGGTGGCGAAGGGCGGGCGAATTCCGGTGAGCTGCGACTGCCGGACGGAACCGTGAAACCCGTTGCGAAGGCCACCGGCCTCGCGCTGCCCAAGGGGTCCGTGTTCGTCTTCCACTGCGGCGGCGGCGGCGGCTTCGGCCCGCCAGGCGATCGCCCGAAGGAGAAGGTCCTCGAGGACCTGCGCGAGGGCTACATCAGCGAGGAGCACGCGCGCGCCCATTACCCGCACGCGTTCGACGACGCCTGATGCACCGTTGCGCGGTCGATGTCGGTGGAACGTTCATCGACTTCGTCCTCCTTGACGAGGAGACCGGCGAGGTCGTGGTCGAGAAGCAGCCGGCGCGGCGGGAGACGCTCGTGGACGAGTTCCTCGCCGGCATGGAACGCCTGCCTGTCACTCCGTCGGAGCTCGACCTTCTTTTCCACGGCACGACGGTAGGTATCAACGCCGTCCTGCAGGAGCGGGGCGCCAGGGTCGGCCTCGTGACCACGGCCGGCTTCCGCGACGTCCTCGCGCTCGGCCGCGGCTCGAGGCCGGAGCTGTACAACGTCCTCTATCGGCCTCCGACGCCGCTCGTACCGCGCTACCTTCGGCGCGAGGTGCCGGAGCGGCTCGCAGGCGACGGGTCGGTGCTCGTCCCGCTCGACCTGGAGGTGCTCGACCGCGAGGTCGACCTGCTCGTCGCGGAGGGCGTCGAGGCGGTTGCGATCTGCTTCCTACACGCGTACCTCGACCCGCGGCACGAGCAGCAGGCGGCGGGACGCATCCGGGAGCGCCATCCATCCCTCGCGGTCACGGCGTCGCACGAGGTCGCAACAGAGTGGCGCGAGTTCGAGCGCACGTCCACCGCCGTCCTGAACGCCTACGTGCAACCGCTCATGGGTCGATATCTCGGTGAACTAGGAGAACGACTGAGCGCAGCGGGCTTCGAGCATCCGCTCGCGCTCATGCAGTCGAACGGCGGCGTCATCTCAGCGGACCGAGCGGCGGAGCGGCCGATCCGCACGCTCGAGTCCGGCCCGGCCGGCGGCGTCATCGGCTGTCTCGCGCTCGCCCGCGCACTCGGCTACGAGAACGTCATCTGCGCAGACGTCGGCGGCACGTCGTACGACGTCGCGCTGATTGACGGCGGCCGTATTCTCGAGACGACCGAAACAGAGGTCGGAGGCCGGCCTGTGGTGGGCCCCGTGATCGACATCGTCTCGATCGGAGCAGGCGGCGGATCGGTTGCCTGGATCGACGATCTCGGCGCCGCGCGGGTGGGGCCGCAGTCGGCAGGAGCGTCTCCCGGGCCTGCATGCTTCGGGCTCGGCGGCACGGAGCCCACGGTCACCGACTGCCACTTGATCCTCGGTCGACTGGATGCAGAGAGCTTCCTCGGCGGCCGCATGCGTCTGGACGCCGCGGCAGCCGAGAAAGCGCTGCAGACCAGGATCGCGGGCCCCCTGGGCCTCGATCTCGACGAGGCTGCGGCCGGTGTTCTGGCGATCGCACAGACGAACATGGTCTTCGCGATCCGGGCGGTGACGGTCGAGCGCGGGCTCGATCCCCGCGAGTTCGTCGTGTTCTCGTACGGTGGCGGCGGCGGACTCTTCGCGGCCGCCGTCGCCGAAGAACTCGAAGTGCCGGAGGTGCTCGTCCCGAGGACGCCGGCGAACTTCTCGGCCTGGGGCATCCTCACCTCCGACTATCGCGAGGACGTCGCCGAGACGAAGGTGCGTCCGCTTGACGAGTCGTCGGTCGGTGAAACCGCATCGGGCCTTCGGCGGCTTGCGGATGAGGCGGCCGCGAACCTCGAGCGCTACGGTTTCGCCGAGGGTCAGGTCGAGCGGCTCTTTCGCGCCGACATCCGCTACGCCGGCCAGGACCACGCCATCACCATCCCGCTCGAGCCCGCGTGGCTCGACGACCATTCCGCACTCCTCGCCGGGGCGCGGCAGCGTTTCGCCGCCGCGCACGTGCAGCTATACGGACACGGAACGCTCGATCCGCCACTCGAGCTCGTGACGAGCCGCGCGCGGGCTGTCGGACACATCAAGCGGCCGTCCGTGTCGGAAGCGGCGACGTCCCAGGGAGCAGCCGCGCGGGGCGTCCGCCAGGTGTTCTTCGACGCACACGGCCGGCTCGACACCCAGGTCCACGATCGAGAGACCTTCGCGTCGGCTTCCGGTCCGGCGATCGTTGAGGAGTGGGCGACGACGGTCGTGGTTCCGCCGGGCTGGACGGCGAACACGGATCGACTCGGAAACCTGCTCCTGCGAAGAGAAGGTTGATGACCATCGACGTCTTCACGGCGGAGATCGTGCGCAACGCGCTCGCGTCGGCCTCCCTGGAGATGAACAAGACACTGCGGCGAACGGCATACAACCCGTTGCTCTACGACGTCCAGGACTTCGGGCTCGGGATCGTCTCCGCCGAGGGCCTGCTCTGGGGCGAAGCGCCGGGGCAGTCGATGTTCATCGGCGCGCTTTCCGACACGATCAAGACGGGCCTGGCGAAGCACGGGCCGGGAGGATTCCGGGAAGGCGACGTGCTGATCGCCAACGACCCGTTCCTGACGGGGACGCATATCTCCGACACGTCCGTCTACATGCCGATCTTCGCGGACGACGAGCTCGTCGCCTTCGCCGAGGCAACGGCGCACTGGGCAGACATCGGAGGCAAGAGCCCGGGCGGCTGGTGCCCCGACTCGACGGATGTCTACCAGGAGGGCATCTGCTTCTCCCACCAACGGCTCTTCCGCGCAGGCGAGCCGAACACCGACCTGCTCGAGGTGATCGACCAGAACGTGCGCTTCCCGACGCTCGTGCGCGGAGACCTCGACGCCATGATCGCGGCTTGCCGGATCGGGGAGAACCGGGTCGCCGCCGCCTGCCGGAAGTTCGGCGTCGCCGGCGTACGCGAGGCAATGGATTCGACGATCGCGCGCACCGACGAGGCGATGCGGCGCCAGATCGCAGCGATCCCGGACGGAACATATTCCGCCGCGGTCGAGATGGACCACGACGGTGTCGTGAAGGACGAGCATCCGCGGATCGAAGTGCACGTCACGGTCACGGGCGACCGCATCACGGTCGGCTTCGACGGCACGAGCCCCGCGACACGCGGCCCGGTCAACCTCACGGCGATCGGGACGAGAGCGGCGGTGCGCGTCGCCGTCAAGGCCTTGACGGCGCCGCTCGACCGGACGAACGAGGGTCATTTCCTCGCCGTCGGCTTCGACCTGCCCCACGGCCTGATGGTGTCGGCCGAGCGTCCGTCCCCGAGCGACTCGTACGGATACGCCGCGACCTGCGTCGAGGAAATGACCTTCCGCGCGCTCTCGACGGTGATCCCCGACCGCTGTCCCGCGGGCGGCTACCAGCTCACGGGCGGCTTCTTCTTCCGGGTCGACCCGCGTGACGGCCCTCCGTTCATCTGCATCGATCCTCTCGGCGGCGGCAACGGTGGCCAGCCGGGCGGCGACGGACCGACGCTGATGATGTTCCCGAACGGCGACGTCCCGAACACGCCGGTCGAAGTCCTCGAGAGCCGCTACCCGGCGGTTCGAGTCGAGCGCTTCGCCCTGCGCACCGACGGTGTCGGCCCGGGCCTGCACCGGGGCGGGATGGGCGTCGTGCGCGAGTACCGCATCCTCGAGGGCGGCGTGCTCATGCAGACCGTGACCGAGAACACCCGCGATCAGCTCGGCAAGGGAGTGGGCGGAGGCGGGGTCGGCGGGCAACCTTCGATCGTCATCCGGCCGGAGACCGAGGACGAGGTACGACTGACGGAGCGGGTCACCTACTTCGGCCCGCTCGAGGCAGGTGACCGTGTCCGCGTGCTGAGCCCCGGCGGCGGCGGCTGGGGCGATCCGCGGCGGCGCGATCCCGATCAGGTCGCGCGCGACGTCCGCGACGAGCTCGTGAGCGTCGAGGAGGCCCGAGAAGACTTCGGGGTAGTCCTCGCCGCCGACGGATCTGCCGACGCGGACGCGACGTCAGCGCTTCGCGGATGATCGTCGACGCGCACAACGACCTCCTCCTCGAGCTGGCGTTCCGCGCCGAGGAGGAGCGGCCATTCGCGACACACTGGCTGCCGAAGCTCCGGGCGGGCGGTGTCGGGGTGCAGGTATGCCCGGTCTTCGTCGAGCTCGAGGATCTCCCCGAGCTTGGCCTGCGCCGCGCCCTCGCGCAGGTGCAGGCGTTCCACCGTGCGGCTGACGAGTGCCCGGGCGACGTGGCCGTGATTCGGCGAACGGCTGATCTCGACTCGCTCGATGGTCGCATCGGGCTCGTGCTCGCCCTCGAAGGCGTCGAGCCGCTGGGCTACGACCCCTGTGTCGCTGACATCTTCTGGGAGCTCGGAGTGCGGATGGTCTCGCTCACCTGGAACCGGCGCAACCCGTTCGCCGACGGCCTTGGCGAGCCCTCGGACGGCGGGCTCTCCGGTCTCGGCAGGGAGCTCGTCCGCCGGCTCGGCGGGCTCGGAGTGATCCTCGACCTCTCACACGCATCCGAGCGGACGTTCGCGCAGGTGCTCGAGACTGCGCCGGCGGCGGCGGTCGTCGCGAGCCACGCGAACTGCCGGGCCCTCGTCGACACGGCGCGCAACCTGTCGGACGAGCAGCTGCATGCGATCGCGGAGCGCGGCGGCGTCGTGGGCGTGCTCGCCCATCCGTTCGTTGTCGCCGAGCCGACGGTCGAAAGCCTCGTCGACCACGTCGACCACATCGTTTCGCTCGTTGGGATCGAGCACGCCGGCCTGGGCGGCGACTTCACCGCTCAGATCGTCCGCTCGGGCGCGGTTACGCGCGCGCCGCTCGCGCTGTTGCCGGACGGAATGCCGCTCGACGCCTCGATCGAGGGTCTCGCGGGTCCGGAGGACTACCCCACGCTCGTCGAAGCTCTCCGGGCACGGGGCTACACAGGCGACCGGCTCGATGCCGTCCTGGGCGGCAACTGGCTCCGCATACTGCGAAACGGGCTGCCCTGTTGAAGGTCGTGGTTGTCGGCGGCGGCGTCATCGGCCTCGCGTGCGCCTGGTTTCTCCGCGAGGGCGGCGCCGAGGTGGTCGTGTTGGAGCGGGACAGCGCCGGCATGGCCGCTTCGCGGGGCAACGCAGGCTGGATCACCCCGGGACTATCGAATCCGCTGCCCTCGCCCGGTGTCACGTTCCAGGCGCTGCGCTGGATGCTCCGCTCCGACAGCCCGTTCCTCCTGCGGCCGCGGCTGGACCCGGACTTTGCGGCCTGGCTCTGGCGGTTCTGGCGGAGCTCCGCCCGGCCCCGTTACCTCTTCGGGATGCAGGCCATGCTCGCCCTCAACGCACGGACGTTCGAGCTCTACGACCGCCTGGTTGCCGACGGCGTCGAGTTCGAGATGCACAAGGGTGGACTCCTCTTCCTGTTTCTCGACGAGGGGGCCGCCGAGGAGGAAGCGGCGGTACTCGAGGATCTCCGACGTTACGGGTATTCGGGCGAGGTGCGCCGCCTGACGGTGGCCGAGGCGCAGGAACTCGACCCCGCGGTCGGCGACGGCGTGCAGGGCGCATTCCTCGCCGCTGCCGAGCGGTACGTGCGACCGGAGTCGCTGACGGCGGGTCTGGCCTCCGGGCTCCGAGAGAACGGAGTCGAGTTGCGCGAGGACACCGCCGTCTCGGCGATCGTGGCCGACCACAGCGGCTGGCGCGTTCGGACCCCAGACGAGGAGGTCGCTGCGGACAAGGTGCTCGTCGCGGCCGGCGCATGGACGGGTCGCGTCCTCGCCCCGCTCGGCGTGAAGATCCGCCAGGAGGCGGCGAAGGGCTACAGCTTGACAGCGCGGGGAGAGGGAACCCGGCCACGCCATGCCCTCTACCTCGGCGAGGCGAAGGTCGGATGCAGCCCGTACGAGGCGGGCGTCCGGCTCGCGGGCACGCTCGAGCTCGCCGGGATCGACCTCGAACCGAACCGCGGCCGGCTCGAGGCCGTGGCGCGGGCCGCAACGCGGTACCTTCGTGACTGGCGGCCGGTTCTCCCCCAGCTCGAGTGGGCAGGGCTCCGCCCACTTCCGCCGGACGGACTCCCGCTGATCGGACCCGTACCGGGCCACGACGGCCTGTTCGTCGCCACCGGGCACGGCATGATGGGCGTCACGCTCGCTCCGTCGACCGGCGCTGCGCTCGCGCCGCTCATCCTGGAAGATCGGCCTGTGCCCGAGCTGCGTCCCTTCAGGATCGACCGGTGACTCCCGAGGACATCCTTGTCGAGCTGCCGGAGCTCGAGCCCGAGATCATCGGCTGGCGCCGCCACTTCCACGAGCATCCCGAACTGTCGTACGACGAGCACGAGACGGCCCGATTCGTCGAGTGGAAGCTGCAGCGGTGGGGGCTCGAGCCGGAACGACCGACCCCGACGAGCGTTGTCGCAAGGCTGCGAGGCGACCTGCCGGGGCCGACGATCGCGCTCCGCGCCGACATGGACGCACTACCGATCGAGGAGGAGAACACGTTCGAGTTCGCCTCCAAGCACCCGGGTGTCATGCACGCTTGCGGTCACGACGGTCACACCGCGATGCTGCTGGGTGTCGCCCAGCTGATGTCCCGCCGAGGTGCGGAGCTGCCGGGCGAGGTGCGCTTCGTCTTCCAGCACGCGGAGGAGAAACCACCGGGTGGCGCGGTCGAGCTCGTGGAGGCCGGCGTCCTGGAGGGCGTCGATGCGATCGTCGGCGCCCACTTGATGTCGATCATCGACACCGGCCAGATCGTCGTCCTGCCGGGGCCCGAGCTCGCGGCCGCGGACCTGTTCGAGATCACCGTCCGCGGCAGGGGTGGCCACGGTGCAATGCCGCAGCAGACCGTGGATCCCGTCGCCGTCGCGGCTCAGCTCGTGAGCGCCCTCCAGCTCCCCGTCTCCCGGCAGACCGACCCCCTGGACAGCGCGGTGCTGTCGATCACGCGAATCGTTGGGGGTAGCGCGCACAATGTCATCCCGGAGACGGTCGAGCTGTGGGGCACGGTGCGCACATTCCGGCCGGAGACTCGTGAGGAGATCCGAGAGTCGATGGCGCGGATTTCCGAATCGGTGACCGCCGCCTTCGGCGCAGAGGCCGACTTCCGCTGGGTCGAAGGCTACCCGGCCGTCGTCAACGACCCGCGTGTGGCGGGGGTGATCGCCGAGGCGGCGTCCGCGGTCGTTGGCAACGGGGGCGTCGTCGACATCCCGCCGATCATGGGCGGGGAGGACTTCTCCGCCTATCTCGCGCGAACTCCCGGCGCGTTCGTCCTCGTCGGCGCACGCAGCGAGGAGGCAGAGTCGGCCTACCCCCACCACCACCCGCGCTTCACGGTCGACGAACGGGCGCTGCCGATCGGCGTCGCGGTGCTCGTTCGTTCCGCGCTCGCGCTGCTCGAGCACCCACCGACGGAAGGAGACTGACGTTGGATCTCTTCGTTGCCATGAAGAAGCGGCGCATGCACCGGGCCTTCGCCGCCGATCCGGTGCCGCGCGAGCTGATGGAGAGGCTCGTCTATGCGGCGGGTCGGGCCGCGACCGCCCGGGCGGGAATCCGGCAGCTAATCGTGGTGGACGACCCCGCACTGATGGCGACGTTCCGCCAGGTCTGTCCGGGCTTCGTCAACAACGCTCCAAACGCGATCGCGATTTGCACCGATCTCGACGTGGCCGACAGCGTCGGCGGCCGCAGCGGCATCGAGGAGGTCGGCCGCATCGACGCCGGCACCGCGGCCGCCCACCTGACTCTCGCTGCCCCCGCGCTCGGACTCGGCGCCTGCCTCGTGACGAGCTGGACCGCGAGCGCGCTCCGAGCAGTGCTCGGCGCACCGGCACACATCCGTCCGGAGATCCTGATGGCCGTGGGCTACCCGGCGGCGACACCCTCGCAGGCCTTCAAGGCGCCGCCGAGGATCGTGTACCACAACGCCTTCGGAACCCGCTGGGAGGAAACGACGTGACCGAACGCACACCCGAGACCACGCTGTTCGAACTCGTGCTGTACCTCGTCGCGTGCGCACGACTTGCCGTCGACGAGAACCTCGGCCTCGCGTCCTTCCGCCTGATCGAGGGCGCGAGCCGGCTGATCGACGCAGCCGCCGACCTCGGCGTGGCAAGCGACGGGTTCCTCCAGGGCGAGCTGCCGGTGATCGACCAGGAGAAGCTGCGCGTCATGCACGACCTTGACGGGTATGTGGCGGCGCTCGACGAGATCCAGGCGAGATTCATCGACGAGGCAAAGCGTCGCAACGTCGCGCCGCCCGGGTGAACTCGGTCCTCCGGGAGGCGACCGGACGCGGCGCGCCGCCTATCTGTCACTCGACGATCTCCCCGAAGAGCGCGATCGCGGTGCGATCGTCGATGTAGCTGAAGACCTGGGCCATCAGGTCTGCAACCTCGGGGGACGGGTTCGCAAACGCCGCCAGGTACGCGTCGTAGTCGTCGATGTCGAGGACCTCGATGTACTGGAAGGGCGAGTCCCCCTCCCCGATTGCCTTGCCCTCGATGCGGGTCGCCCGGTAGTAGGAGATCGGCAGTAGCTCCTGGGAACGCGGGTAGTCGACCTCGCGCAAAAAGCGCTCGTAGGCATCGACGTCAGCGTCGGGTTTCAGCTGCGTCAGGAAAAAGACTCGCTTCTTCATGGTGAACCTCCTGTGGGGACTGCACCTGGGCACGGAGTATCACGGCGCCGGCCGCGGCGCAGTGCATCAGTCGATGCCGTAGATCTCGCGGTCCCCTGCCGCGGTGATCTCTAACCGTCGCGCGAGGTTCACCGAGGCAGTGCTCCTCAAGGTTCGATCAGGCGGCCGGGGAGGCTACCCTCGCCGTCGGTGGCCGACTACATCTTCACGATGATCCGCGCCTCGAAGTTCTATGGCCCGGAGCGAAAGGTGCTCGACGAGATCACGCTCGCGTTCCTGCCGGGGGCGAAGATCGGCGTGCTCGGTCCGAACGGGGCAGGTAAGTCGACCCTGCTACGGATCATGGCGGGCCGCGAGGAGACGTCGTCCGGGCAGGCGGATCCGGCCGCGGGCGCGACGGCGGGGCTGCTCGAGCAGGAGCCGCGGCTTGACCCGGCGAAGGACGTTCGCGGGAACGTCGAGGACGGCGTGCGCCACCTGCGGGATCTCCTGACGCGCTTCGACCAGATCTCCGCCGCGTTCGCGGAGCCGGACGCCGACTTCGACGCGCTGCTCGCCGAGCAGGCGACGGTGCAGGAGCAGATCGACCGCACCGACGCGTGGTCGCTCGACGAGACGATCGACCGGGCGATGGACGCTCTGCGCCTGCCCGAGGGCGACCGGGACGTAACGACGCTTTCGGGCGGCGAGCGCCGGCGCGTCGCGCTTGCGCGCCTGCTGCTCTCGTCGCCAGACCTGCTGCTGCTCGACGAGCCGACCAACCATCTCGACGCCGAGTCGGTCGCTTGGCTCGAGCGCTTCCTCGCCGACTATGCGGGAACCGTCGTTGCGGTCACGCACGACCGGTACTTCCTCGACAACGTCGCCGGGTGGATCCTCGAGCTCGATCGCGGAAAGGGCATCCCGTACGAGGGCAACTACTCCGGCTGGTTGGAGCAGAAGCAAGCCCGGCTCGCCGGTGAGGAGAAGCAGGAGTCGGCGCGCCGCCGGGCGCTTGCGCGCGAGCTGGCGTGGGTGCGGTCGGCGCCGAAGGCGCGCCATGCGAAGTCAAAGGCGCGCGTGGCGGCGTACGAGAAGCTCCTCGCCGAGGAGAAAGACGTCAAGCTCGACCGCGTCGAGATCCACATCCCGGCCGGGCCGCGGCTCGGCGACCTCGTCGTCGCCGCCGACGGGCTCGCCAAGGGATTCGGCGACCGGCTTCTGTTCGAGAACCTGTCGTTCTCGCTGCCGCCCGGTGGCATCGTCGGCGTGGTCGGGCCGAACGGCGCCGGTAAGACAACGTTGTTCCGGATGATCGTGGGCGACGAGACGCCGGACGCCGGCGAGCTGCGGATCGGCGACACGGTCGAGGTCGCCTACGTCGACCAGTCGCGGGCCGGCCTGACGCCGGAGAGCTCGGTCTGGGAGGAGATCTCGGGCGGGCACGACACGATCCAGCTCGGGACGCGAGAGGTGAACTCCCGCCAGTACGTCTCGTGGTTCAACTTCACGGGCACAGACCAGCAGAAGCGCGTCGGCGACCTCTCCGGCGGAGAGCGGAACCGCGTGCATCTCGCGAAGCTGCTGCGGAGCGGCGGCAACCTGCTGCTGCTCGACGAGCCGACGAACGATCTCGACATCGACACGCTGCGCGCACTCGAGGACGCGCTGCTGCAGTTCGCGGGCTGCGCCGTCGTCATCTCACACGATCGGTGGTTCCTCGACCGGATCGCCACTCACATCCTCGCCTTCGAAGGCGCTTCCCAGGCAACCTGGTTCGAGGGCAGCTGGGAGGAGTACGCCGCCTGGGTGAAAGACACACGCGGCGCCGACGCCCTCGAACCCCACCGGATCAAGTACAAGCCTCTCCTGCGCCCCGGCACGTAGAAATTCGCGGACTCTGAGGCGGCCCTTACAGTTTTTTCAGATCTCCGAGGATCTCGTTGGCAGCACGGACGCCCTCCGAGGCGCCGCCTTCCATGTAGCCCTGGAAGTTGATCGAGCAGTGCTCGCCGGCGAAGTGGATGTTTCCCTGGCGGGCGAGTTCATAGCCGCTGAAGCCGGTGTACTGGCCGGGCTTCCAGTACGAGTAGGAGCAGAGGAAGTTCGGGTCGGTCACCGGGGTCGAGAGCATCGCCTTGCCGTTCCACTGTGCGGTGATACCCGGGAAGATCGGCTCGAGCTGTGAGAGGAACTGCTGGGCGTATGTGATCACCTGCGGGTTAGTGGCCGTCGTCGTGTACGGGTTCGACTGGCCCATCGAGCCTGCAACCTCAGCGCCGGGGTACTCGACGAGGATCCCTGATGCGCCGGCCTGCGCGCGCGTGACCTCCCAGCCGCTCTGGAAGGGCAGGTTGGAATAGAGCGAGCCGGTTCCGCCGTACGCGTTCCAGAGCCGCGTGTCGAACTGGAGGTCGAGCTTCGCGTTGCGGCCTGCGCCGAGCTGGGTGATCGCGGTCTGCTTCAGCGTGTCGAAGCCGGCCTTCTTGTAGTTGAGCGTCCGGAGCACGGCGAAGCTCATACACAGGACCACGTGGTCGGCGGTGACCGTCTTGCCGTTGTCAAACGAAACCTTGATCGACCCGTCGTTCGCGAGTGCGATCGCGGTCATGCGATAGCCGAGGTGGACGCTGCTGCTCGTGAGCGCGTTGGCGATCGCCACCGGTAGCTTCGAGTTGCCGCCGACGAGATGGTAGCGCTCGTCGGAGGCGCCGTAGATCGACCACGTGCCGGGGCCCGACTTGTAGCCGAGCAGGTAGATCAGGTTGAGCGCCGACTGGTCGGTCGTCTCAGCGCCGTACTCCTCGTTGTAGGCGGCGTTCAGGAGCGCGCCCATCCGGGACCCGTGGCCGCCGGGCACGTAGTTCGCGATCCAGTCGTGAAGGGTCATGCGGTCGAAGAACTGACCCGCAGCGGTGAAGTTGTCGTGGAGCGTCGGGTAGCTCGTCGCCTGCACCTGGCCCTGCAGCGTGTTGTGGATCGGCTTGAAGTCCTCGGTCGCCTCGTCGTAGGGGTAGTCGGCGCCGAAGATCCAGTACGTGTCCTGCGTGCCGTTCGGCTGCGCCTGGAGCAGGTCGACAGTCGCGAGCTTGAAGCGCTGGGCGAGCTGGAGGATCGTCTTGTGGTTGCTGTCGATCAGCTCGCCGCAGAGCTCGGCCTGCTGACCGTTCGCCCAGAAGCTCGTTCCGAACTCCTGCCAGTCGGAGTGCATTCGGCCGCCTACGCGACCGGACGACTCGTACACGTCGGAGTAGACGCCTTTGTCCTGAAGGGTCAGCGCCGCCGTCAGGCCCGCGATGCCGCCGCCGATGATCGCGATCCGCGGTGTCCCTGCCGCGCGCGCCGACCGCGCCAGCGCGACCGGCCCGCCGATCGCGACCGCAGCCCCGACGGCGCCCGTCCGCTTGACGAACTCGCGCCGCGAGATACGCGCTTCGGCCTGCCGATCCCGATACTCCTCGACCTCGATCCCGAGCTGCGTAGCTGCCCTGTGGTCGCCAGCCAACCGCTGCAGTGCACGCATCAACGGCGTCCGTCTCATCTCGCCCCCCTGGTAGATGAGCTCGCAGAATCCCCGAAGGACGAGCCACGGTCAAGCCGCGGCTGCGCCACTCCCGAAGGAGGTTGGGGATCCGATGGTGATCGTCAAGACGGCAGGCAGATCACGCGTGGATGGCGCGATCTTCGTCGGGCCAATTGAGGACAGATTCTGTCCTAGACAGCGCATATCGTGCGCAGCGCCTTTAGCAACCGAAGGGAGGGCCCAATGCCCGAACGCGACGAATACCTTCCCGGCGTTCCTTGCTGGGTCGATACGAGTCAGCCGGACCCCGAGGCCGCGGTCGAGTTCTACAGTGGCCTCTTCGGCTGGGAGTTCGAGAGCGTGATGCCGCCGGGGTCGGAGAGCAAGTACTTCATCGCCCGCCTGCACGGCGGCGACGTTGCCGCAGTCGGTTCGATCCCCGAGTCAGCGCCACCGGTCGCTATGTGGGACACATACATTTCGGTCGATAACGCCGACGAGGTCGCGTCCAGGGTGCGTGAGGCCGGCGGAGGTGTCGCGAGGGAGCCGTTCGACGTCATGGACGCCGGCCGGACGGCCGTCTTCACCGATCCGGAGGGTGCGGCGTTCTGCGTTTGGCAGGCGAAGGAGTTCAAGGGCGCGCGAGTCGTCAACGAGCCCGGGTCGCTGAACTTCAACGGCCTCAACACCCGCGATGTGGAAGGAGCGAAATCCTTCTACGGCTCCGTGCTCGGCTGGCAGACGATGACCGCAGGCGGCGCCGAGATGTGGACCATGCCCGGTTACGGCGACTTCCTCGAGCGCGACGACCCCGAGCTCCGCAAGCGTGTGGCCGACGTAGGCGGACCGGTGGGATTCGAGGACGTCGTGGCGAGCATCAACCCGATCGCGAACGACCAGGCCGAGGTCCCGGCGCATTGGAGCGTGACCTTCGCGGTCGCCGACGCCGACGCCACGGCCAAGACAGCCAGCGAGCTCGGCGGCACAGTGGTTGTGGCGCCGTTCGATGCCCCGTGGGTTCGGACGACCGTCCTCGCTGACCCGCAGGGTGCGACCTTCATCGCGAGCAAGTTCGTGCTCGAAAACAAGGACCTCGGCAGCCGGCCGAGCGCCGCCGTCGGGCCCGTCGAGCTGGGAGGCTAGACCGGCGCCAGCCCGAAGACACGCTCGTACAAGCCTTGCCAGTTCGCTGCAATCGCGCGCTGAGCGGCGCGCAGCCCGATCGAACCGGCGCACACCATCGTATGCAGCCGATTCTCGAGCCTGTCCTTCGGCCGGAAGCCGGGACGGGCATTGAGCTTCTCCGGAAACAGGTTGGCGATGTCGTTCGAGCCGCCCAGCTCCAGCGAGACGATGTGGTCGATCTCCAGCGCGCTGCCGTAATGGCCGGGCTTCATTCCATATTCTCGCTCGACCGCGAATTTCACGGACTCGGGCACGTTCCGGATCGCGCTCGTGCGGAAGCCAGGCGAGCAGATGACGGCCTTCGTCAGCTTGCCGTAGATCGCTCCGGGCGAGCAGCGCCGATCCGGATTCGAGCCGAGCGCGCACCCTGCGCTCTTGACACGAGGGGCGAGCAGAATCGTCTGACCGACTGCGACCTTTCCAGGCGCTGACACCTTCGGTCCCGACCTGCCCGTCGGCGCAGAAGCCGCGGCACTGTTGTCAACCCACACGGCAACGCCGCCGTGGTGAGAGCAGGTTCCCTGGTGGTGTTGCGAGAAGCTGTACGTGCCGTCATGGCAACGGGCAGTTGCACCAGAAGGTCCACCATCACCCGAAGCCGCCGCGGGCAGCGCAAGTAGGACACCGAGTGCGAGACAGAGTACAAACCGGCTCATTCGTGGGCCCGGCCATCGCATTCGGGCGCACGCACTCTCAATCCTGCTGCGGCGGCACCGGGACACGAGAGAACGAGCATTGTCAGTCGCCTTGCCGGCGTAACGGGATTCATTGAACTTGCCTCTCCGTAATTTCTGTCGGTTTCTAAGCTGTATCGCGCCATGAGTCGCACGACCCTCGACTCGCGGCTGCCGCGATAACTCCACCCCGAGCGAATTGCCGACGTCCTTTCTGGCTACGAAGGTAAGCGTGATCGAGGTGCCGTCGCTAGACCCAGGTGAGCCCATCGGCGGCTGCGGTCGAGGCGCGAAATCCCGCGCTGCGTAGTCGATTGTCTAGCCGACCAGCAGCTTGAAGCCGTGGTCCCAGGCGCCTCGTGCGCCGCCGATCTTCACCCAGGCGATGCAGATCGCCTCCAGTTCGCGCGCACCTTCGATGCCGCCGAGGTCGACCGGGGCGGGCCAGCCGAAGTCGGCCAGCAGGTCGCCGACGATGCGCTTGGCGTCCTCGTCGTCGCCGGCGATCAGCATCGTCGGCTCGCCCTCGGCAAAGCTCGGGTCGACGAAGTACGCGCTGCCGATCGTGTTGAACGCCTTCACGACCTTCGCATCGGGCAGCGCGCGCTGAACGCGCTCGCCGAGCGAGTCCTCGCCGCTGATCGCCAGCTTCGGCGGGAAGCCGCCGGAGAAGTCGAGCGGGTTGGCGGCGTCGATCACGACCTTGCCGCTGAAATTGGCGGCGTCGGCATCGGCGATCGCCTCTTCAGCCGCGGTGCCCAACACCGCCAGCACGAGCAACTCCCCGTACGCGGCCGTCTCCGCGAACGTTCCGGTCTCGATTCCGGTCCCGTCGGTGGCAAGCCATTGGCGCAACTCGGGTTTCTCGGGATCGCGCGAGCCGATCATCACCTCGTGACCCCGACTCGAGAACCCGGCTGCGAGGCGCCGACCCACCTCGCCACTTCCCAGCACCCCCACTCTGCGCTCCGTCAACCTGCCGTTCCCCATTCTCGCTGCTCCCTCCTCGGTCGCCTGGAGTAAACCTACGCACGTTGTACGAGGTCCCGTCGTCAGACGGGTGCTATGCGATCGGCGGGCCGAGGTTGACCTGGCCGTGGGCGCGGAAGATCTCGTCCAGCTCCTCGGGCGAGAGCCGCCGTGTCCTCTCTGGTGGGAGTAGCCGTGTCGTTGCCGCAATCGACCCGTCGCGGACCATCCCTCAGGACCGGCGGGCGTGCTGAGAACGAGCACGCGCGCCGTGTCGTTGTCGACTTCCGGTCGTCGGATCTGCCGGAGTTCTGAGCGCTAGAGTCCCGCGCGACCAAGGAGGAGCAAGATGAATCCGAACAAGGCGCTCTGGGAGAAAGGCGACTTCACCCGGATCGCGGCCAGCATGCGGGAGAGCGGCGAGTCGCTCGTCGAGGACATCGGGGTTGGTGAAGGGATGAAGGTTCTCGATCTCGGCTGCGGCGACGGCACGACCGCGTTGCCGGCAGCCCGGCTCGGAGCCGACGTGCTCGGCGTCGACATCGCGAGCAACCTCGTGCAGGCGGGGAATCGACGAGCACAGGCCGAGGGCCTGGCGAATTGCCGGTTCCAGGAGGGCGATGCCTCGAACCTCGAGGACCTCGGCGACGACTCCTTCGACCTTTTGGTCAGCATTTTCGGCGCGATGTTCGCGCCCAGACCGTTCGACGTGGCAAGAGAAATGGTGCGCGTGACCCGACCGGGCGGCCGGATCGTCATGGGAAACTGGATCCCCAACGATCCGACGCTCGTGGCTCAGATCCTGAAGATCAGCTCCGCCTACTCACCTCCGCCGCCGGAAGGCTTCGTCAGCCCGATGACCTGGGGAGTCGAGAGCGAGGTCACCGAAAGATTCACGGCCGCAGGCGTCGACTCGCAGAACATCTCGTTCATGCGAGACACCTATCGCTTCGACTTCCCGGCCCCTCCTGCCGACCTCGTCGCCGAGTTCCGCGAGTACTACGGACCCACGATGAGCGCGTACGCAGCCGCGGCAGAAAACGGACGGACCGCTGATCTCGAGGAGGAACTCGTTTCGCTCTTCAACGCCAAGAACGACAGTCCGAACGCAGACTCGACCTCGATCCCGGCAACGTTCTTGCGCGTGACCGTCGCCGTCTGAGCGAAGAGCCTCGCCTAGCGATCGGGCGTCGGCTCTGGGACCTGACCAGGAGGTCGAAGCACCCCTTCCTGGCCCGCCCGCGGCGAACCAGCCTCGCCTCACTCCGGGCCGCAGGGATGGAACACCCCCGTTATCGGCCGTTTTTCAGGCCCGAGGCATCACGGGGTCTGCACCACACGAGCGAAGAGCCACCTCTCCCCTGCTGTTGTCCGCCGTGCCTACTACTGACCGTCCCCTTCGAGGTCGTCGTAGCCGGCGACGTCGAAGATTTGGTTGGCGATCTCCTTGTAACCGGTGTCGGTGGGGTGACTGTCGTCGCTGGAACAAAGGAACGTGAGCCGGCAGACGGCGTTTGCTCCGTGGATGATTTCGGAGATGTCTGCGACTCGGGCGCCGTTTCGCCTCGCTGCTCCCTTTTCGACATTGGTGTAGAAGCGTTGCCAGAGTCGGTCGCTGCCTGGGTTGCTGATGGTGAAGTGGTTGTAGTTGGTGACCAGGATGATCTCGGTGTCCGGCGCGGCAGCACGAATAGCACCGAGGATGCGGTCGAGGTTGCGGCCGAGGTCGTCTCGCAGGCCGCTTGCCTCGATGCAGCTCGGATCGAGGTTGCAATCAGAGATTGGTCCGATGGCGTCGCCTGCCCCGATCGAGACCGTGACGGGACTCACCTGATGTGGGTGTGCACGCAGGAACGCGACAGCTGAGTCCAGTTGCGGGCCGCTGTAGCTGGTGTGGAGGGTGAGACCGAAACCATCTGGCTCCGGCAGCGTGAAGAAGCAGCCGCCGTTGATCATCGTGTCTGTGTCCTCAGCGGGGCAGGACATGTTCACCGTCTGCTGACCGTGGCGGATCCGCTGCATCTTGGCGGCAAGCACATCCGTGTAACCCGTGTTGAAAGCATCCGGCGTGTAAGTGCCGCCGTCCAACATCGCAAAGAGCCGGTCGAGTTGAAGACCGAAACCGAGTGAGTCGCCGAGCGAGAGATAGAAGGCTCTCGGTGGCGCGAAGGTCCCGTCGCCGTTATCGCTGCCAGCTGACGAGACCAGCACCGAACAGACCAGGAGCAGCATGACAGTGGCAACTGCAGCTCGAATCAGGCGAGAGCCTGCCGAACTGTGCTTCGCGGCCACACCGGCGTCGGGTGTCGGCGACTTCCGCCTAGGCCTCGTCTCAGCGTGATCGGGTTGCATGGCCCTCCCCGCCTCGGTTCTCACTCGTCAGGCCTCATGGACGCGCAGCGCCACGGTGCCGTCCACGTGGTGGGCGATCTCGGTGCCCATCCCGAGGGCTGCGTCGCAGGCGAAGCGGAAGTGGATGCCCGCGAAGACACGCGCGTCGCCCACCTGCGCAGCTCCCGACGAGAAGCTGGCGAAGGGATGCACAACGCCGGGCCGGCCGAACGACGTGACGCTGTACGACGTCTGGTCGCCGTAGAACAAGGCCAGCGTCGTTGCGGCGGCGTTGCTCACGGCGGCATGGCCGGACGGATATTCCTGGTGCACGGGGGTCACGACGAGCGGCAGCCACGACGCCTCGGGTGCTGTGTCGGGGTTGCCGTCCGTGCCCGCCTGCTGGATCGCAGTGACCGGCCGCCATGTGTCGTAGACGTTCTTCGCATTCCAGATCGCGATCACCGCGTCCGCCATCGCAACGTTCATCCGGGCGAGGAGTCGCGCGCTCTGGATGAGCGTGATGTGGTTCGGCCCGGCGAGGTCGTCCGCGACCCGGTCCCACATCGCGACCGGAAGGTCACCCGCCCAGAACAGGGCGGTCTCGGTCTGGAACGGCGTGCGGATCGCACTCGTGCTGCGTCCGATCGCCTTGATCTCGTTGAAGTCCTGGGTATACCGCGGGCTCGTCAGAGCCGGGGGCGCAGGCGGCAGGAACTGCGACGGAGATGTCATCGCCCAGGGGGTCATGTTCGCGAACTGCCGAAAGGCAGGCGTTGGAGCGAACCCTGGCGGTGTCGGTGCCCAGTCCCCCGGCAGCCCTCCCGGCACGTAGGGAGGAAGGATCGCCGAGATGCCGTCCCCAGCTCGCCAGGCCAGGATCTCGTCGGCGACCTGCTTCCCCCAGTCGAGGCCTCGCCCAACGGATTGGTCGTTGCCCCCGTCGCCGATCTGCGCCAGCGAGGCAGCCAGCTGCGCGTCGAAGGTTGGCTTCTGAGCGGGGAACAGAGCAACAAGCGCCTCGTATGCGGCCGCGACGACGGCCGCCTTCCTGGAGGCTCCAGGCGGCGCCGCGGGCTGCACGTGGATCGGCGCGTATCTCCGCTCGATGCCGTTCAGAGCATCGAAGACCGACGACTGCACGATCGCCCCGATCCGCATCGCCGGAGGCGGCGGTGTGGCGGCCGTCTCGAGTGCATCGACCATCGTCCGGTTCCAGACGGTGACGACGTCCGACTTGGGGTCCGCCTTGGCAACGCTCGGTGCAGCCGATGCCGCGAACGTCGCAAGTGCGGCAATCCCGATCAACGCGAGAACCAGCGTTCGCTTCATGGTGCCTCCCTCTAGCTGATAGCCGGGCACAGTCGCAGGCCGTGCCCGCCCGCCGCATCGATGAAATCCCTATGTCGGCAGTCGTGTATGCAATTTGATGCAAGCGATACAAGCCTCGTACACTCCCGCCATGCGGCTGTACGGCCGCGAGGCAGAGACCGGGCGTATCGACTCGCTACTAGATGCAGCGCGAGCGGGCAGGAGCGCCGTCTTGGTGGTTCGAGGCGAGCCTGGGATCGGGAAGACCGCGCTGCTTCGCTACGCGGCTCGGCGAGCGCAGGAGACGACCGTGCTCTCTGCTCGTGGACTCGAGATCGATCAACGGCTCGCGTTCTCCGGCCTTGCGGATCTGTTCCTGCCGGTGCTCGGTCGGCTTGAGGCGATCCCGCGACCTCAATCAGCCGCGTTGGCGGGGGCCCTGGGTCTCGGAGCGCCCGTCGCCGGCGACGGCTTTCTGGTCCGGGTGGCGACGCTCAGCCTGCTCTCTGCCGCGGCGGAGGAGCGGCCGGTTCTGGCCCTCGTGGATGACACTCAATGGCTCGACGAGGCGTCGCGCGAAGCGATCCTCTTCGCTGCTCGCCATCTCGAGGCCGAGCGCGTCGCCCTGATTGCGACCACCCTGCTGTCTGAGTCCACCATCGATTCGTTCGGCCTGGACGAGGTGACGCTGTTGGGTCTTGTTCGATCGGCGGCCGGCGAGCTGCTGGAGGAGCAGCTCGGCTATCCGGTCGCGCCTCGAGTGCTCGATCAGCTCGCGAAGTTCAGCGGCGGCAATCCGCTCGCACTATGTGAACTGGCCCGTGACTTGAGCGAAGCGCAGCTCCGCGGGACGGAGGTGATCGGCGAGGGACGGCTTCCACCAACAGTGATCGTCGAGCGTGCCTTCCTGCGCCGCATCGAACGATTGTCGCCGCAGACGCGCGAGGCATTGGTGGTCGTTGCCGCCGACTCCGGCGTTACGAGCACGATCGGCGCTGCCTGCGAGCTTCTCGGCTTGCCGCCCGTTTGTCTTCAACAAGCCGAGGAAGCAGGAGTGATCCGAGTCGATGGCAGCCGGACCTCATTCACCCACCCGCTCCTACGAGCCGCGGTCTACCATGCTGCGCCCAGGCAGTGTCGGGATCGAGCTCACAGGGCACTTGCCGAGGTGCTCAGGGCTGGAGACAAGCCCGGGGGTAACGGCAGGCGCTTGGGGCCTTCGCACGTTGAGCGGCGAGCCTGGCAGCTCGCTGCAGCGACGCTCGAGCCCGATGAGGCGGTCGCGTCCACGCTCGTGGCTGCCGCCACTGAGGCCCGTAGCCGTGCGGGCTACGCCGCCGCCGCCGCCGGGCTCGAGCGCGCAGCGCGGCTTACATCGTCGCCCGAGCAGCGGGCAGCCCGACTGGTCGATGGCGCGCGCGACTGGTACCTTGCAGGCCGCTCGGACGCAGCCCTCGGATTGCTCGATGGGGCGGTGCCGCTCGCCGGCGACACGACAACCCGAGTTGCCGCCCAGCACCTGCGGGGCCGCATCATGATGTTGCAGGGACGGCTCACTGATGCCTCGGTGCTCCTAGCGGCGGAGGCCGCCGGAGTGGCGGAGCACGATCCCGAGACGGCGGTCTCCATGCTCCTGGACGCCGCGGTTGCGGCCTCCAGCTCGGGAGCGGTCGGCAGAGCTGTTGAACTGGCCCGTGAAGCCTGGAGGCTTGCAGAGCCCCTAGGCGGCCCGGTTGCTGACGCCGCACGTGTCCTCCTCGGAGGCGAACTCGAGGCTCACGGAGAACCGCTCAACGACGAGGAACGCGGACTAGTGATCGATGCGATGTCGTCTCTTGCTCGGCTCACGCCTCCGCCGCCGATTGTCACGATGTTCCCGATCGTTCTGGCGAACCTCGAGGAGTACGACCAGGCGCGGATGCTGCTTGACCGATTCCACGACGAGGCCAGGGCGCTGGGTGCGGCGACCATTCTCGTGCCCGTCCTCTGCCTTCGCTCCGACGTCGAGTTCCGCACCGGCGACTGGGTTCATGCCTATGCCGACGCCGCCGAATCGGTCCGCCTTGCGCGTGAGACGCGCCAGCTGGCTTTTCACAGCCTTGCGTTTCTTGCACGGGTCGAAGCAGCCCGAGGGCTGGAGACCCACTGCCGCGCACACGCCGCCGAGGCTCTCGAGCAGGCCGAGCGCGACGGAATCGGCGCAGCGATGACGTATTCGCGTTGGGCGCTTGGTTTGCTCGAGCTCGGGCTCGGGCGAATGTCGGAGGCTATCGAGCAACTGGAGCAGGTAGCCAAGCTTGTCGAAGAGCATGAGATGGGCCAGCCCGTGGAGGTGCCCTGGGCCCAGGATCTGATTGAGGCGTACACGCGTAGCGGCCGCCCCGCGGAGGCCACGGCGGTGCTACGCCGCCTCGAAACTCTCGCGGAGAACGCGCGGCTCAGCTCAGCGCTGGCCGCCGCGTGCCGGTGTCGAGGTCTGCTCGCGGACGAGAACGTGTTCGCTGGCGAGTTCGAGCAAGCGCTCATGTGGCACAAGCGAACGCCGACCCCGTTCGAGCGAGCACGCACCGAGCTTTGCTACGGCGAGCGGCTCCGTCGGGCAAGGAGCCGGTCAGATGCGCGGACACATCTCCGGGCTGCGCTCCAGACGTTCGACCGCCTGAACGCGGCCCCGTGGGCAGCTCGGGCGCGTGCCGAGTTGGCCGCAACGGGAGAAGTCGTGCACCCCCGCACCGAGGAGGGTTTGGCTTCGCTCACCCCGCAGGAGCTACAGCTTGCGCTCATCGTTGGCCGCGGCGCGACGAACAAGGAAGCGAGTGCTGCCCTGTTCGTCAGCCCAAAGACGGTCGAGGCGCATCTGCACCGGACCTACGTCAAGCTTGGGATTCGGTCGCGCACCGAGCTCGCGCGCCTTCTCGCACGAGAGCAGATCCTCGATTGATGGTCGCAAGTTCCTGCCCAGATGTCGTAGCACTCGAAGGGCCGCGAGGGGAAGCGGACGGCGACTCCTGGCGCACTGCCAGGAGGTTGATCGCCGCTTGGGACGTGACCGGGAGGTCGACTTCGATCGAATCGCGTTGCCACGCGCATCCTGTTCCACAAAGCGCGCCCCACGCCGGCTACGCGGCGTCTCGGCTCTCCTCGTCGCGGCTGAACTCGTGCAGGAGGTTGTGGAGGATCTCCTCGGCCAAGCTCCATTCCTTGCGCGCCAGACGAAAGCACACGGTCCCGTCTGCCCGCTCGATCACCCAGCAGTACCTCACTTGACCCTTTTCTTCGCGCAGCGTGTACGCCGCCTGCCCAACCGCCTCGGTATCCATCACGCCGTAGCCTTCACCACGAACTAGGACGGCTATTCCCTGCCCGACGGCTGCGGCGAACGTATGGGTTCCGTAAATTCTGCCGTGCAGTTGACCGGCAGCGCGGACGCGATCTTTGGTTGAAGTGGCTCGCACCGCCAACTGAGGAGAGAGGCGACGGGTCGGGTTCAGGCGATGAGCAGGCGAAGACCAAGCTCTGCCGCCTCGAGATCGAGAAGGTCGCGGTTGCGTTCGACCCACCGACCAGATGCGAGGTCATTACCGAGCCTGTGCACTGCCCTCTCCTCGACGTCCCGCCCGACACTGGCCCACACCGATACTCCGCGACGCACGTTTTCGTCCAGATACGCCTCGGGCCGGCGCCAGTAGGCCTCGAAGAAGCCGTCAGCGCAATCCCACGGAATGAGCACCGGCTCCATCCGCGCGCCGATCGCCCGCGCCAGCTCAGTAGCAAGGCCGACGCGAGAGGCAGCGACCTCGGGGAGGTAGTCACGAGTCAGCCAGAACCGGCGACGCCAACTCCGATCCGTGGTCTCGCATGTGAACACGACCACGCGGCGAGCCACGCGCCGCATCTCGCGGAGGCCGGCGATCGGGTTCTGCCAGTGATGAACAGTGGCAAAAGCCATCGCAGCATCGAAGGACTGATCCTCGAACGGAAGGCTCTCCGCGGTGGCAGCCACGCACGGCGCTGCGCCCGCGGGACGCTGCGCACGCATGACTGCCGACGGCTCCACCGCCGTGACCTCACGGTCGCGAGGTTCATACGACCCGGTGCCGGCCCCGACATTGAGAACGGTCTGGGCATCGCCGAGCGCGGCCCAGACCTGGGCGGCAATCCGCGGCTCGGTGCGCCGCGTCACGCTGTAGGTGACTCCGAGGGTGTCATACAACGGCGCGCTCGGCATCTCACCGACTTCCTGACTGTCGCCACCCCTGCGCATGGCCCACGGTGACGCTATCGATCAAGTCCTAAGACCGCAGGGAGCCCGTTGTGCCGACTCCCTGTCGCCGGCTCTTCCGCGGGTGCCCGCCGGACTCCGTGAAGCTACCGGAGACGGCGATGAGGACGGTCGATATCGATACTCCGCACGGGCCGGCCCGGGCCCATGTGGATCGCGCCAGCGCTTCGCGCGGGGCGCTCGTGCTCGGGCACGGCGCCGGCGGAGGGGTGTCATCGCGCGACCTGCAAACCGCGAGGGACGTCGCGCTCTCCGAAGGGCTCGATGTCGTGCTCGTCGAGCAGCCCTACCGCGCCGCCGGACGCCGCTCGCCGGCCCCGCCGGCGCAGCTCGACGCCGCCTGGACGGCCGTACTCGAGTCTCTGCGGCACCGCGAGCTGGGCGGGTTGCCCCTGGTCGTCGGCGGCCGTTCCTCGGGTGCACGCGTCGCCTGCCGCACCGCCGCAGCGACGGGTGCCGTCGGGGTGCTCTGCCTAGCGTTTCCGCTGCAGCCTCCCCGTCGGGCAAGCGCCTCTTCAGCGCCACCGAGCCGCCTCCCCGAGCTCGACGAGGTCACGGTCCCGACGCTCGTCGTTCAGGGCGCACGCGACCGCTTCGGCGTTCCGCCGCCACGACCCAACCGGACGGTCGCTCTGGTATCGAGCGACCACGGCCTGCGCAGCGACCTCGCAGGCGTCGCAGACGCGATCCGTGGCTGGCTGCCGACAGTGCTCTCCTAGTTCATGGCTGGGGTAACCGTACGCCTTTCTATCGCAGCAGCCGCGGCAGTCCGAAGTGCGGGAAGACGCTGCTGTCTGCAAACCACGTGATGGCTGAGATCCCTTCACCCTCGAGCGTGAGGACGCAAGACGCGTACGGCCGTGCGATCTCGGTTTGCGCAGAGGGCAGGTAGCAGGCGAAGGCGGGCTGGCCGTTCGCACGCGTCGGGACCAGTCGCATTGCGCCGCGCGCCACCTCGCGCTCGCGTAGGAACAACCCGATTGCGGTAGGCCCCTGGTACTCGTACGGTTCGGGCGGCATGGTCAGCCATGCGTCGTCGGTCAGCAGGGCGACCATGCTGTCGATGTCGCCTGCCTCGACGGCGTCGGCGAAGCGGCCGACGATGTCCCGTTCGAGCTTGGAGTTCGGGAGCGGCGCCCGTTCGCGACCGGCGGCCGGCAGGCGCGACTCGAACGCCGCACGGGCCCGGCGCAGCATGCTGTTCACCGACGCCTCGCTGGCCTCGAGCATCTCGGCGACCTCCCCGGCGCGGAAGCCCAGCACGTCGCGCAGCACGAGCACCGCACGCTGCTGCGGTGGGAGATGTTGGAGGCCGACGATGAACGCCAACGCGAGTGCCTCCTTGGTCTCGTAGCGCGCCTCCGGCCCAGGAGCTTCGTCCGGAATGCCTTCGAGCAGGACGTCCGGGTAGGGCTCGATCCAGATCGGCTCGGACCTGCGGGACGGCTTGGGCACCTCGGTCATCCGCTGCAGATCTTCCGGGCGGCGACGGTTCGCACGGAGGGCATCCAGCGACCGGTTGGTGGCGATCCTGTACAGCCAGGCACGTAGCGATGCGCGCGCCTCGAAATGATCGAGGCCGCGCCACGCAGCGAGCAACGTCTCCTGGACCAGGTCTTCGGCGTCCTGCGTCGATCCGACGATCCGGTAGATGTGCGCCCGGAGCTCACGCCGGTAGGGGTCGGTAATTTCGCGGAACGCGATCTCGTCTCCGGCGCGCGCCCGGTCCAGCGTCTGCTCGGTCACGCTCGCATCCTCGCATCGACTCTTCCTTTCGACCGCACCACGAATAACGACGTTGCGGTCGCGCGAAATTCGCCGCCCAGTTTTCGTGCGGGCGACCGCCTGAACAGACATGTACGCCGACCGAGCAAGAGCCGAAATACGACACCCGGACGGAGGAGGAGAGATGGAGGCGACCCCAACACGGGGAAAGATCGTCATGAGCGAGAACGTCTCGCTCGACGGAGTGATCGAAGACCCGGCGGGCGACGAGGGCTTCACGCGCGGAGGCTGGGTCGGTCTGCTCGCGGGCCACGAGGAGTTGGCCCGCGTCGCGCTCGACGAGGCACTCGGCGCCGAGGCGCTGCTGCTCGGTCGGCGGAGCTACGAGTGGCTGGCCGCGCGCTGGCCGTCCCGGAATGGCGAGTTGGCCGACAGGCTCAACAGCCTGCCGAAGTACGTCGTGTCCTCCACGCTCGAGGATCTCGCCTGGAGCAACTCGACGGTACTGAAGGGCGACCCTGTGAATGAGACCAAGAAACTGAAGCAGGAGCTCCACGGGGACATCGTCGTCCCCGGCAGCGCGCAGCTCCTGAAGACGCTGATAGAGCACGACCTCGTCGACGAGCTGCGACTCAAGATCTTCCCGGTCGTGCTCGGGGCAGGCGAGCGACTGCTCGGTGAGACCAGCGACCAGAAACCCTTGCGCCTCGTCGACTCCCGGACCCTCCGTGACGGGATCGTCTGCCTCACCTACGAGCTCGTCCGGGACGCCCGGTCGACGCCCTCACGTACGCGTCCGCCGGCGCGGCCGGCCTCGTGAGGCTGAAGCGAGCCCCCTCTCAGAGGGCAGCGGAGAGAGATAAAACAGCGGAGAGAGATAACACAAAGGGTGATGTGCCAATGGACGGCTCTTGCAATCGTGAACTGCCGATAGGCGAGGGGTGCCGCAGCCCGGTCGCCTATCGGCACAACTCCTCGCTAACAAGGCCGCTCAGGTAGAGCTCGCGACACGTCAGCGTCAGCCGCATGACCCGAACAGTGCGTGGGTAGAAATCAAGCATGCCGGCGGACGGAGAAATCGATCCTCTCGGAAGACGACAAGACGCGCTCGACGACTTCTTGGAGAGGAAGGTTGCCGAGGGTTTCACGATCGAGACTCGTACCGACACCCACGCGATCATCACCGAGGCCGGACAGCCCTTCTGGAGGCGAGTCCATCGCGGCGGCGGCTTCCGACGGCACGTGGTTCAAGTCGATGAGGACGGCGCGGTAACAATGAGCCCCGCGGAGCCTCGCCGCAGCTAGCGCGCTCTACTGGATGTGCCCGACAGGCTACCCTCGCCATCGGCGGCCGACGGATGCCTTCACAACAGACGGCACGGCCTCTGCCTCCCAACCCGGCGCCATCAGATGAACGCCGGCAACGCCGGTCACATCGCGCAGGCGCCTCACGACCTCGACCGCGATCTCAATGCCCGCCGTCCTCGCGTCCTCCCCCTCCAGCCCTTCCATCCGCGCGAACGTAGCCTGATCGACTTCGACCCCCGGGATGTTGTCGTGCATATGCCGAAGCATGCGCTCAGAGCGTGGGGGCATTACCCCAACGAGGACGGGCGCCCGCTGCGGAATACCAGCTTCGATGACCGGCGCGAACCAGTCTGCGAACCGATCGACGTCGTAGACGATGTTCGTCTGAAATAGACCAACGCCCGCCGCAAGTTTCTGCTCGAGCCGTTCAACGGTGTCCACGAGGGGATTCGCCGCGCCGGCGATCAGAAAATCGGTTGGAGTGTCCAGCTCCTCGCCGGCGGCGAGGCGTCCCTGGTTCATCTGGGCCACGAGGCGCGAGAGACCGAGCGAATCCACCTCCGATACCGGGTGGGCGATCGACTCGTAGGGACCCACCTTCAGCGGATCTCCTGAGAGTGCAAGTATCGTCCGAACACCGAGCGCCCACGCTCCGAGGAGATCCGCCTGCAGGGCCATGACGTTCCGGTCGCGCGTCGTCAGCTGGAGGATTGGTTCGACCCCCTCCTCCAACATCCAGGCCGAGCAAACCAGCGGCGAGAGCTTCACGGTCGCTGCCTGATTGTCCGTCACATTCGCGGCATGAACCACGTCGGCGAACGCCCGCGCCTTGACCCTCACAGCATCCGCATTCGGCTCGAGCGGTGGCCCGAGTTCCGCGGTCACGACGAATTCGCCTGTCTCTAGGGCATCCCGTAGCGCCATGCCACCTACCGAGCGCTGTTTGCGTCTCCGGCAGGGAACGACCCGCATCTGATGAGGTAGCCCACCAGGACGGCCGCGACGGCAATCAGCGTGTGCACGGGTCGGAGTATCCCGACTAGAGCGCCCGCCCGCAGGCGCATTGCGAGCCTGCTAGGTGATGCTCGGATCCGAGCTCGGTGCAAGTTCCAGACCGCGTGCGCAGGTTCGTTTCTTGCCGGGGCATCCCCGATTTCGGCGCGGGCCTAGTGGTAGGTTTCTGGCCCGGCCGATGGGTGGCCCGGCGGGTCAAGCGATTCAATCTGTGAGGTACGCGTGTCTAGTGACTTAACGACCGAGCATCTAGCCGTGCGGTGCCGAGTCAATGGGGAAGACGCGACCCTCCAGGCCCGCCCACACTGGACGCTTGCCGACACCCTCCGTGAGGCTGGACTCACGGGGACTCATCTAGGCTGCGAGCACGGGGTGTGCGGGGCGTGCACGCTCCTGCTCGACGGCGAACCCGTCCGCTCGTGCATCGTCCTCGCCGTGCAAGCGGACGGGCACGAGCTCCGGACGATTGAGGGTCTGGCCGAGCCCGATACGGGCAGCCTGCATCCGGTCCAAGAAGCCTTCAGCGAGCATCACGCCCTCCAGTGCGGCTTCTGCACCCCGGGTTTCGTGATGCTGGCCGTCGGAATTCTCGAGCGCGAGCCGACAGCGAGCCCCGAGCGGATCCGGGATCTGCTCTCCGCGAACCTTTGCCGCTGTACCGGCTACAAGCCGATTCTCGCGGCAGTTCTCTCGGCACAGCGAGAGATGACCGCTCGGTGACGAGCGCGCCGGCCGGAGCCGGAGCCGCCGTCGGGAGGAGCATCGTCCGCACAGAGGATCGGCGTCTGCTCACAGGTGCCGGCGAGTACATCGCCGATGTGTCACGGCCGGGCCAGGTCTGGGCGCGCATCGTCCGCAGCCCGGTGGCAAACGCCGCCCTGCACGGGGTTGAGCTCGCCGACGCTCTAGCTTTCCCCGGCGTCGTCGGCGCTTTTTCGGCGCTCGACGCACTGGAATTGGCCGATGCGCGCATTCCGCTGCGAATGGAAAGCGGCGAGGAATCGCCCGTGCCGCTTTTCGGGCTGCAGCCCATCATCGCCCGTGATCGCGTGCGCTACGTCGGCGAACCGGTTGCGATCATCGTCGCCACCGACCAGTCGGTCGCAGAGTCGGCCGCCGAGCAGGTCTACCTCGACATCGAGGAGCTCGACCCGGTTCTTGACTCGGAGGACGCTCTTGCCGGAGAGGTCCTCATCCACGACAGCGGAACGAACGTCACACTCGAAATGGAGATCGGCGACGGCGACGTGGAGGCGATCTTCGCCGGCGCCGATCTCGTCGTCTCGGAGCGCTTCCGCGAGCATCGCCACGGCGCCACGCCGCTCGAGACGCGCGGCCTGCTCGCCGAGCTGGGGGACGACGGCCGTCTCACCGTGTGGGGTCCTGCCAAGGTGAAGCACTTCAACCTCACCGCGGTCGCCTCGGTGCTCGGGCTTGCTCCCGAGCGGGTGCGCTTCATCGAGCCGGACGTCGGTGGAGCCTTCGGCGCTCGGGGCGAGCTCTATCCGGAGGACTACTTGATCCCCTGGGCCGCGATGAAGCTTGCCCGGCCCGTGAAGTGGATCGAGGACCGGGCGGAGTCGCTGATCGCGCTCAACCAGTCCCGGGAGCAGACAATCGACCTCGAGGTCGCAGCCTCGGCCGAGGGGCGGCTGCTTGCCTTCCGCGCCCGGAACCTCTGCAACATGGGGGCATACATGCGCACGAACGGCGTCGTCCCACCGATGCTGTGCGCGATGTCGCTCCACGGCCCGTACCGCTGGGGCGGCTTCAACGTTCGAGCGATCGGAGTCCTGACGAACAAGACTCCCCTCGGGACGTTCAGGGGACCGGGCGAGGTGGAAGCGACCTTCGCGCGCGAGCGGATGCTCGATCTGGTCGCGGCGCGCGCCTCGATCGACCCGGTCGAGCTGCGCCGGCGCAACCTGATCCCGGCGGACGAGCTGCCGTACGTCGTTCGCTTCGGGGGAGCGGAGGACGACGTCATACGCTTTGGTACAGGCGACTACCACGCGCAGCTCGAGGCCGTGCTCGAGCGGGCCGGCTCCACCTCCCCGAGGCACCGGCCAGACGATCCGGACGAGCTGCTCGGGACCGGCGTCGCCTGCTCGGTCAGCGAGAGCGGCGTCGGCTCGTTTGAGTGGGCGCGAGTGGTGGCTGAGCGTGACGGGTCGTTCAGCGCGTTCGTCGGCATTGCGAGCGTCGGCCAGGGCCTACGCACCGCCCTTGCGCAAGTGCTGGCCGACGCGTTTGCGGTTCCCCTCGAACGGGCCGTTGTCCACCATCGCGACACCGACTCCGTCGAGGCGGGTGAGGGGGCCTTCGGAGATCGCGGAACGATCTTCGGTGCCGGAGCGATCCTCCTAGCCGTTGCCGACCTACGGGACAACGCCCGCAGGCTGGCCGCCCAGCACCTCAGCGTCGAGATCGACGTCGTCGAGATCGTCGGCGACCTCGCCGTCGCCGGCGACGTGACCGTGAGCCTTGGCGGGCTGGGCGCCTCCGGCGTCGCCCGCTACGAGCCGGGTGCGCCCACACACATGTCGTTTTGCGCAGCGGTTGCGCACGTCTCGGTCGACCGGGCAACCGGCAAGGTCACACTGCTCCGGTACACCGGCGGATACGACGTGGGCCGCGCCGTCAACCCGCTGCTCGTCGAAGGTCAGCTCACGGGCGCGGCAGCTCAGGGTATCGCCGGCGCACTCTTCGAGGAGTCCGCGTACGACGAGTCGGGACAACCGCTCGCGGCGACCTTCATGGACTACGTCCTGCCCACGCTCGCCGAGCTGCCCGAGGTCGACTCGCTCATCTTCGAGTATCCGGAACCGGCCAACCCGCTGGGCGTCAAGGGCGCCGGGAACGCAGGAATCATCTGCACGCACGCCGCAGTGGCGAACGCCGTCGCCGATGCCTTGGGCGCCGACGCCCCAGCGGTCGTCTCGCTCCCACTGCGCGCGAGCGCGGTGCGTGCGCTGATCCGCGCAGGCGAGCTCGGCGAGACAGCGCCTCGATGAAGCTCGCGCCGTTCGCATTCATTCGGGCCGAGTCGCTCGACCACGCACTTGACGTGCTGGGCGAGCTCGGAACGGATGCGAAGGTGCTCGCCGGCGGGCAGAGCCTCATTCCCCTGATGAGCTTCAGGCTCGCGGCCCCTTCTCACCTCGTCGACGTGAGCAACCTCCGCGAGCCCTGCTACATCCGCTCCGATCGATCCGGGCTCGCGGTCGGCGGCACGACGCGACATGCCGAGCTGGAGACGGCGACCTCCGACCTCGCCCTGCACTGGGGGGCGCTTGCGGACGCGCTGCCCCTGATCGGCCACCTGCCGATCCGCACGCGCGGCACCATCGGCGGTTCGATTGCCCACGCCGACCCGACCGCGGAGCTACCCCTTCTGGCCGCCACGTTCGAGGCGGTGATCGTCGCGCAGTCGCGCGAGGGCCGTCGAGAACTTCCGGCGTCGGAGTTCTTCCGAGGGACGATGACCACGGCTCTCGACCCTACGGAACTAGTCGTCGAGATCCGATTCCCCGAACCCCCTCGCGGCACGGTCAGCGCATTCGAGGAGTTCAGCGAGCGGGCGGGCGACTTCGCGCTCGCCTCGGTCTGCGTCGCGGCCGCGTGCGACGAGGCCGGCACCTGTACCTGGATCCGGGTCGGCCTCGGCGCAGTCGCGTCCACCCCCGTCCGCTCCCCCGCGGCCGAGGCCGCATACCTCGGCTCGCGTCTCGACCCGGCGGCAAGCGATGCCGCCTGCGCGGCGTTGGCGCAGGAGGTCCGCCCGCGGGGAGGGCTGCACGTCCCCGCGGAATACCGCGCCGAACTGACCGCCGTCCTGCTTCGCCGCGCCGTCGCGCGGATCTATGCGTCGAGCGCGAGCGTGGTCAGCGCGTAGACGCGCGCCGCGTTCAGCAGGTCCGCACGTGTGACGGCATAGGCCCCCGTCCCGGCACGGCCGGGCGGCCCGTACGTCAGCGCCGGAATGCCCATCTCGTTGTAGACGTTGTGATCGCGCCACATGCTGCACTCCGGCGAGTGCGCGATCTCGCACTCCTCGCCGAAGACGTTTCGGTGGGCTTCGTCAACCGCCCCCGCGAGCGGTTCGATTCCGCTCGCTTCGTAGCCGTTGCGATTGACGAACTGCTCCACCCGCCCCTCGAGCCCGCACTCGTCCATTAGGGCTCGCAACTCGTGACGAATCGCGCCTCCGTCCTGCCCGGGCGCCGTCCTGATGTCGAGGTAGAGCATGCAGACCTCCGGGTTGGTGAGAATCATCCACGGCTCGCCGCCCCTGATCGCACTGATGTTGACGCGCGGGACGACGGTGCCGCCGGGCGACTCGTACCGGTGCCTGCGCTCGTAGTCGAGCGCCCACTCCTCGAGCCGTTCCAGCAGGGGGACGGCGCGGAGGATCGCGTTCGGCTGGTCCTCCCGTGAGTACGGGCGGTTCAGGAACGGTGTGTAGAGCGCCGGCCCTCCGTAGACGGTGAGCTTGTAGAACGCCTTTCCCGCCTCCACCCACCCCTTGCGAAAGCTGGTCGCCTCGGCACACAGGCAAAAGCTGGGACGCGGCGAGTGGTTGAGGAGATATCTCGCCCCGACTTCCTTGCTGAGGTAGCGCTTGCCC
>JBKPRA010000048.1:0-18471 GCA_046734335.1 Actinomycetota bacterium
GTCACCTGACCCGACAAAACCATCCCATCGACCAACGGCGAACCATCGATCGAGGACGACACGACGGGCCTCGAGGCCGAACTCGCTCCTGTGATCGAGATGGCCAGCGCCGCTACGGCCACCATGAACACCGCAAAGACAGCATGCCGCTTCACTCGGTTACCCCCTGAATGACCCCTCGGGATGCCGTTCCTTTCATCGGCCGGCAGGTGACGAATCTCGACCCCTCAGACGAGGCTGGCCGATCGGCTAGGTACCTCGTCAGTCCCCCGGACACCGCAAAATCGCCGCACTCGGACCATACCAATGGGGTGCGAATCCACACCACGATGGAATTAGCCTCATCAGCGTGGTTGTAAACCAAGCCGCGGCGGGCGCCATGCTGGGTGAGGGACCTGCGTCGATCGCCTATGTGTACGGCGCGCGCCCGAACTTCGTGAAGATGGCTCCGGTGATTCGCGCGCTGAGTCGCCGGTTGCCCGCCGAGCGGCACGTGAGCGTGCACACGGGCCAGCACTACGACGCGGAGATGTCGGCCATCTTCTTCGAAGAGCTCGGGCTGCCCGCGCCGGATCACGATCTCGGCGTCGGATCAGGCACGCACGCGGCCCAAACCGCATCGGCGATGGTCGAACTCGAGAACGTGCTGCTGGCGGTCAGCCCAGCGTTCGTGGTGGTCGCAGGCGACGTCAACTCGACGCTTGCGGCGGCGCTCGTCGCCGTCAAGCTGGGAATCCCGGTGGCTCACGTCGAGGCGGGCTTACGCAGCTTTGACCGGACGATGCCGGAAGAGGTGAATCGTGTCCTGGTCGACCAGGTTTCGGCCTGGTGCTTCGTCCACAGCCCGGAGGCGGTCGAGAACCTGCGCCGCGAGGGCATTCACGAGTCGAGGATCCACACGGTCGGGAACACGATGATCGACACCTTGGTGCAGATGCGGCCGGCGGTGGCCCGGTCACAGGTACACGAGCGCCTCGGCGTCTCGCCCGGCGACTACATCCTCGTCACACTCCACCGACCGGCCCTGGTCGACGGGCCGCTGCTCGCCGACGTGCTCTCAGAGCTCGATGCTCTCAGTCGGACGTATCCGGTCGTCTTTCCCATGCACCCCCGCACGCGGGCGCGAACAAACGATTTCCGCCGCTCGAGCGCTTCGTTTCACCTCGTCGACCCGCTTGGCTACGCCGACTTCCTCGCGCTGGAAACGTTCGCGACCGGAGTCGTCACCGACTCGGGCGGTGTGCAGGAGGAGACGACCTATCTCGGCGTTCCCTGCTTCACGATACGCGAGAACACCGAACGGCCGATCACGGTCAGCGAGGGCACGAACCGGATCCTGGGCATGCGCGTCGAGGCTTTGCGAGACATCCCCGCCCTCCTCGGCGAGACGTCTGCGGCTCACGAGCCGCCAGACGGCTGGGACGGGCGCGCAGCCGAGCGGATTGCCGAGATTCTCGCCGGCGCCCAACAGCAGACGGAGGTCCGAGACGCAGCTCTGGTTGCTGTGAGATGAGCAACCAGTGGGCCGGCCAGGACGGCGCAGCGCTTCTTGCTGGCAGTCGACTCGCCGTCCTCGACGAGTTTCGAGTGCCGTATTCGGTCGAATCGATTTCGACACAACCCGGCTGGGCATGCGTCCGGGCAGACAACACGGAACAGGCGGTTCACTGGAAGACAGCCGATAGCGCGCAGCCGAGAATGTCGTTTGCCGGGGACATCCCGATCGTCGCAGCTGTCGTCCCCGAGTCGGCGGTGGAGGAGTTCGCTGAGAGTCTGCCGGGCGCGTGGGCGCCAGTGCTGCCGATCCTGGACGAGCGCGGAGCTGAGATTTCCTCGATCTGGCAGTCGCCGGACGGTGGCTCGATCCTTCCGTTCGATCCCAACGAGGCGATTCTGGCGCTGCGGAGCGAGCGGTACCTCGCCCTTCGCCGCACCAGGACCAGCACCCTCTCGCTGGCACGCCACGTCTATTACCGGGTGCGCCCACTGCTTCCGCGACGGCTCCAGATCGCTCTCCGCCGTGGGTTCGTGCGCGTGCAAGAAGGAGGAGCCTTTCCGCGCTGGCCAACGGAGCCGGCACTTCACGACCTCGCCGAGCTCATTCTCCACCTCGTCGCTCGAGCCGCCGGACAGCCTCTCCCGACAATCGCCCCGTGGCCGAGCGGCTACCTCTGGGCGCTCGTGCTGACCCACGACGTCGAGACCGCGCGCGGGCGGGACACCATAGGTGACGTGCAGACACTCGAACTCCAGTGCGGGTACCGCTCGTCGTGGAACCTCGTACCGGAGCGCTACACCGTGACCTCCGACCTTGTTCGGGGACTCCTGAAGGCAGGCTTCGAGGTGGGAGTCCACGGCCTTCGTCACGACGGCCGCGACCTCGAATCGAGGCGAACGCTCGAGCGGAGATTGCCCGAGATGCGCCGGTGGGCCGAGCGCTGGCGAGCGGACGGCTTTCGCGCCCCCGCGACACACCGAGTGTGGGAGTGGATGCCGCTGCTGGGCTTCGACTACGACTCCTCCTATCCGGATACCGACCCCTACGAGCCCATCGCCGGCGGCTGCTGCTCCTGGCTGCCGTTCTTCAACGAGACGCTGGTGGAGTTGCCGATAACACTTCCGCAGGACCACACCCTGTTCGTTGTGCTCGGACGAAGCGACCAGATGTGGCACGACAAGGCGGAGTTCCTCCGCGAGCGCGGCGGGATGGCTCTCCTGATCACGCATCCTGACTACCTGGTCGAAGAAGCGCACCTGGCTGCCTACCGCCGCTTCCTGCTGGCGTATGCCGACGATGCGACTGCTTGGAAGGCGCTTCCCCGCGAAGTCAACACGTGGTGGCGAGCGCGGTGCGAGACATCGCTCCAGCTTGTCGACGGGGAATGGAAACTTGCTGGACCGGCAGCCCATGAGGCCACTATCGCCTGGGTCTCGCCGACTTCAGTGCCCCCGGCAAGAATCGAACTTGCGCACGCGGTTTAGGAAACCGCTGCTCTATCCACTGAGCTACGGGGGCGAAAAAGTGCGCTTTGCAGGCCAATCGTCCCTCAGACTGGCTCCGCGGCTCATCCACTCCCAGTGTAGACGGCGGTTCACCGCCGACCCTCGTGTCGGGTTAGACAGCTTTGTTTCTTGCTCCCACGAACACAAATGGGTGGGAAGGATGAAACAAGGGAAGCAAGATGAGAGAAGCCGACACCGATGAGCACCCCGCGTGGGACAAACGTTATCGCCCAACTAATGCATCCCGTCTCGTTCGGTCACTTGGTGTAGCTGACGGAGCTCAGTGCATGCTTCGCAGTCGCAATGCGTCAGCGTGTCGGAAGAGCAGATGGCGCTGCATCGGATAGGGGACACAGCGCGAGCGCACATCCATGAGGAAGATGAGGCACCTCGAGGCCTTCGGTCGCGAGATCCCCGATAATTGAAGATCCGCGGCTAAAGGCTCTGCCTTGCACGCGGCGCTACACGGGGCTAACCCAACGGCTGCAGACCTGCGGCCAGCTGTCGAGTTTCGGAGGAGCGCAGACTGCAGGAAATCTGCCGGCGCGTTATCCTCGCGAGATCCCCAAGGCGAGAGGAGGTCCTATGGCCGTGTCAGACGACTTCTCGACGCTTAAGGAGGAGGTCGAGACGGCCGACCAGCGCATCAGAGCGTCAGCCGCCCAAGGTGCGACCGAGCTCAAGGCGATGGTCGATGAGGCTCGCACCAAGGCCGACGCCCGCGCCGCCCAGATCAGCACCAAGGCGCAAGAGAGTGGCGATCAGGCGGAGGCTCACTGGCGCCAAGTCCAAAGCGACTGGGATCGGCACATCAAGCGCATCCGCGAGCGCGTGGACGCGAAGAAGGCAGAGCTTGACGCCGACATGGCGGAGAGTGACGCAGAATGGGCCGAGGCCGACGCGTACGACGCCATCAAGTTCGCGCAGGCCGCGATCGAGGAAGCCGAGTACGCCGTCCTGGACGCCGTGCTGGCGAGGAAGGACGCGGACGTACTAGCGGCGGCGAAGTAGCCGCACGTTCGGCGGCCGAATATTGGCGGATGGCCGACCGTCGAAAACTCAAGAACGCTTCAGCGCCCCGCCCGGGGCGCTGAAGCGAGAGAGCCTACCCGGAGGAGCAACCCACGCCGTCTGCTCGGGTGGTCAACTGACTCGCTGCCACGCTTTTCCCGGATACGCCGTCGAGATCGCCTCACGCACATCGGAAGGTCAAGCAGCCTTGTGGCACCCGGTAGCGTCCTGAGCGGCCCGACGATTGCGGGGGAAGCGCTCGTCCGCCGGCGATGTGTTCGACCCCACGCCGGGCCCACGCTGCGTTGCGAACTCCATGCGGCCGGCTGACAGCGCGCGTGCCGGTGCGGCTGCTCCTCGGGTCGGGGCTCGCGTTCGTGACAGTCGGGTTACTGCTGATGGGAAATCTGTCGGACTCGTCCGATGGACCGCGCTGCTACCCGGCCAGGTTCTGGCTGGTATCGGAATTGGCCTGGCCACCCCGGGGCTGGCCTCGACCGCCGTCGGCGTGGTCCCCCCGCGGCTGAGCGGCATGGCGTCGGGCGCGAACAACACGACGCGCCAGCTCGGGCTCGCCACCGGCATCGCCGGCCTCGGCGCAATCTTCCAATCGAAGATCCAGTCGACACTCACCCCGCTTGTCGCGGGCACGCCCGCGTCGTCGCACGTCCACGAGCTCTCGCGCGCCGTGGCGTCAGGCGGGACTGGGCGCGCCGTACAGGCGGTGCCGCTCGCCGACCGCGACAAAGTGGTCCAGGCCGCACACCACGCCTTCGTGACGAGCTTCACGCGATCGCACTGATGAGTGTCGCCGTCGCGGCGCTGGGCTCCCTAGCGGGGTATGACAGTCCTGAACTCGTCGCGACCGATGACCGACTGTTCGCCGGTCTGTCCGACGGCCGACTCTGGGAAAGCCACGACCGCGGCGACTACTGGACCGCCCTCCAACTCGCCGGGACACGCTCGACGCCCTCCTCGCTCTCGGCTACGCCACGCGATGGGGTACGAATAGTCCATGACGGAGCCAACTGCCGGGGCCGCAGGACGCAGCGCGTTGATCTTCGGCGCCCGCAACCTGGGTCGGGCCATTATCGAGACGCTTGTCGCGCAGGGCTGGGCGGTGGCGGGCGCAGCGCGGTCGGACGAGACGCTCGCGGTCGTCACCGCCGCCGGCGCGCTTGCCCTGCGCAGCGACATCACCGACCAGGCCGCCGTGCGCGCGACCGTCGAGGAGGCTGCCCGGGCCCACGGCGGCTTGGACCTCGTCGTCAACGCCGCCGCGGCGTACGGCGGGACGCGGACAGGCCCGTTCGGCGGCGGCCCGATCGCCGAAGCCGCTGCCGACGCGTTCGACAGCTGGTCGGTCGCGCCCGCACGAGCCGCGTTCGCGTTCCTCTCGGGCGCAGGCGGAGCGGTAACGGCGCTGGACCGGCCGGTGACGCTGATCCAGGTGACCGGCGGGTCGTCGCGTCGCGCGATGCCCGGCCGCGGGCTGTGGGCGGCGGGCGCGTTCGGAGTGCGTGCGATCACTCAGGCGGCGGCGCTCGAGCTCCGCGAGCGCGGCATCCACGTCGCGCTGCTGATCGTCGACGCCGGGATCGAGCCCTACGCCGGCGGTGGCCGTCCGGGCGTCGACCCCGCCGCGCTGGCCGACCCGCGCCAGGTCGCCGACGCGGTCGTGTTCCTGGCAAACCAGGAGCCGCGTGCAGCAACGCACGAGCTGCAGGTCACACCGCTGGCAGAGACCTGGGTGCCGTGAACTGCTGGGCAAGCAGTCATCTGTGTACATTCCTTCTCTCGAAGCTCGGCATCAACTCGCGCGTGGAGATAGCGCCGCTCGCGCGACTACGAGATCTGCGTCGCCGTAGAGGGTCCTCGGCCGGTTGAGGTCAGCTGCTTACGCACGGGTGGTCGTTCGAAACCAAAGCCACCCAACGAGCAAGCCAACTACCAAGCCGACCTCGGGGGCAAAAGGTACGTCGGTAGTGATGCTGACAATGATTCCGAGGACGAGTCCGACAGCACCGCCGACGAGCAGGAACAGCCAAGTCCGGCCAGAGCTCCTCTTCTCCTCGTCGTTCATCGCTTCATCCTGTGGCAGTCGTGGCGCGGGGTCAACAGTGCGCGAGGCTCACGTCAAGTGCTCGGTTAGACACGCCCGAACGGAGAACACCGAGCCGGTGGCGCTTTCGTCCACCGTCTCCACAAGCTTTCCGCCTGGCCTTGCGGCTTCCGCGTACAACGGGAGGCCGCAGGTTCGATCCCAGCCGAGCCCCAGGTGAGGCAATGACGAGCCTCGGTGAACCTCGGTGCGTGCGAGCGACGGGGCTGCCTACCGCGTTCGCTGGACGTCGGACGACCGCCACACCTGGTCGCTCGCATCCTGAGGCGTCGCGGCGCGCCCAACCTCGCGCTCGTGCTGAGTCGGGCTACATCACAGCCTGACCACGAATCGGGGAGAGCGGATGCGAGGGCACCCGGGCGTCGGAGGTGGAGAGGTCGCCTGGAGTCGCCCCCGCAGCCGGCCGCGGTAGACGAGCTCGACGAGGCCGCGGGTGTGCGGCAGGATGCTGCGCTCGACTGCCCGCAGACGGGCCAGGATCCGGCCGCGACGGTGGAGCCAGAGCACGTTGCACGGCCCGCCCACGCTCTCGGTCACCGTTCCGAGGTTGGCGAGCAGCAGCCCGAGCACGCGCGCCTTGCCCGAGGGGCGCACCCGGATGCTGACCGCCGAGACGCGCCGGACGACCTTTCCCGGGGCTCGGACGACGACCACCACTCCTAGGCGCAGCCGGACGGGAATGCCTCGCCGCATGGGCGGCCGCGATGTCAGGAGCACGAGCTCGGAGTGGTCACCCGGCTCGGCACGCCGCGGGACGTGCGCCGACACGGTCAGTGCCGCGGCCGCCCCGGGCGCCAGTGTCAGCCGGCGGGGGCCGACAGCAAGCCAGGACGAGCGCCGGGACACTGCCCGCGGTCGCCCGCGAAGGTCGAGTGCGAACCCGGCGCGGGCCACGTCGACGACGACGGGGCGAGTGCCGGAGTTCGTCACAGTTACGGGAGCACGGGCCGAGCCCTTCAGGGCGACGTGGGACGGCGACGCGATCAGGGCGACGGGAGGAGGGCCGGTCGCCCCCGCGAGGGCGGGGGCGACCGTGGCGACGAGGACGGTTGTGGCAACGAGCGGCGTCACCGGCCGATGAGCGTGTAGGTGACGGTGGCCGAGTAGCGTCCGGGCGCGACCACCGGCAGCGGGCCGGTGAACCCGAGCGTCGTAGGCCAGACGTCGCCGGCGCCCGCGCTGCGCGCCGACGTCGTACCCACGAGCAGGTCCGCCGCCGGGGCGATCGGGATCGCTGCGCGCGCTCCACCGACGAGCGCTGGACTGAGCGTGCCGCCCGCCGGGCCCGTGCTCGCGATGCCGAGCGGGAGGTCGGCCGGCGTGAACGCGGTGCGATGGACAGTCAGCGAATAGCCGGCGACGTTGTTGCTGTTGACCGTGACTCGCTCGGAGACCGGGGCCGGTGTCGTGCCGGACGGGGCCGTTCCGAAGCTGATCGCGGGCTGCTCGAGCGCGAGCGAGAGGCTGTTCTGGATGTCGATGTCGACGCTCGCCGAGCCGGTCGTACCGCCCGAAGACCCGCCGCCGGCACAGGTGGTCGCCGGCGACGAGGTGTTGCGCGGCGTGGGCGTATCCGCCGAGAAGTCGTCGGCGTTCGAGCCGGTATCCGTGCAGCCGGCGTCTGCGCGGATCGCGGCCGTCGAGCTGCTCAGGGCCGCCGCGACGGCAGCGCCCTCGTAGTCGGCGGCAGAGCCGTAGCCGACGAAGTCCTCGATACCGGAGACGCCGGAGCAGCTGCCGGGCGAAGCTCCGCAGCTGAGCTCCGTCGCGCCCGTGACGACCGCCACCTTGCCGCCGGAGACGGCCAGGTTGGACGTTCCGCTCGCGTCCGGAGTGGGCAACGCGGCGCCGATCGATGCCGCCGAGCTCAGCTGCACGAGGTAGTGGTGGCCGGGCGCGACCGAGCCAGCGAGGGCAGTCGCCTGCCAGCTCGTGCCGGCGGCAGAGGCGTACTGGACTGTCCAGCCGTCCAGGGTGACGGGCGCAGAACCGGCATTGAACAGTTCGACGAAGTCGTTCGTGAAGCTTGCGCCGGAGTTGCCACCCCCGGCGTAGACCTGGCTGACGACGACGCCGGACGACGAGGCGGGCGCGGCCGGCGCGGCCAGGAGCAGGGCGGCGAAGACGAGGGCGACGAGCAGGCGTGTCCTGTGCATTGGCGGGCTCCGATCGGGAGAGGGATTGGTGTTCCTCCCGTGGTACCGGCCGCCGTGCGACCTCGAAAGTGTCCTTTCGGCTCTCGGCGCAGACTCGTCACGCTTCAGGCACGTTCGAGGGTCGCTCGCGGCGCCGCCCGACATGTGCGGGCGCCGCACACGGCGGCTTCTGAGGTGCGACGTGCCTCGGAGGGGGGCTCGCAGAGGGAACCGGCCGTTCCCCCCGGGGCGAGCGAGCATGGAGGCGAAGCTCCCCCGCGAGCGTCAGCGCCAGGGCACTTCGGGGGCGCGGTAGTAGCTCACGCCGAGCGAGTCGAGCAGCGGCGCCTGCGCCGCCAGCCGCTGCCGATAGTCGGCCCACGACCGCCCGCGCCCCGGAGACCAGCCGATCTCGGCGATCCCGATGAGCCGCGGGAACGCGAGGTATTCGGCGTCGCGGATGGACTGAACCGTCTCGCCCCAGAGCGGCGCCTCGACCCCCAGCACGTCACTCGCCCCCACGCCCGGCACCGTCCGCGCCGGGTCCCACGCGTACGCATCCTGCACGGACGTGTATCCGGCCCACTGGAGCCCGAGCGCCGTAGAGGCGTCGTACTTCATGTCCAAGTAGGCGTGGTCGGCGGGCGACATGATCACCTTGGCGCCCTGCTGCGCGGCCCGCGCAGAAAGGGCCGTCTTCGTCGGGTCGGTGTTCCAGTGCTGTACGACTGTTCCGCCGCGCAGCCGCGCCCGGCCGATCTCCTCCCAGCCGATCATCCGCTTGCCGTGCGACTCGACGATCGACTGCACGCGGTCGATGAAGCGGACATAGTCGCCCGTCTTCGTCGCCATCGCCTCGTCTCCGCCGATGTGCATCCAGGGCCCAGGCGTCAGCCGCGCCAGCTCGCCTACCACGTCGGAGACGAAGTCGTACGTGACCGGCTTGCCGATGCAGAGCGAGCTGAAGCCGACGTCGATTCCCGTGTAGAGCGGCGAAGGCTTCCCATCGCAGGCGAGCTTCGGGTACGAGGACAGCGCAGCGTGGACGTGGCCCGGCATGTCGATCTCCGGCACGATCGTGACGTACCGGGCGGCCGCGTACCGGACGATGTCCTCGTACTGCGCCTGCGTGTAGTAGCCACCCTTCCCGCCGCCGACCTCGGTGCTGCCGCCGTGCGTCACCAGCCGCGGCCACTTCGCGATCGCGATCCGCCAGCCCTGGTCGTCGGACAGGTGCAGGTGGAGGCGGTTCAGCTTGTAGAGCGCCATCAGGTCGATGAACCGCTTCACGTCGCGGACGGAGCGGAAGTGGCGGGCGACGTCGAGCATGGCCCCACGCCAGGCGAAGCGCGGTCGGTCGCGGATGTGGACGCTGGTGATCCGCCGCGGCCCCTTCACGGGCAAGACCTGACGGAGGGTCTGAAGACCGTGGAACAACCCGGCGGGAGAGGCGGCAACCAGCTTGACCGCAGAAGGCCCCACCGTCAGCTCGTAGCCCTCGTCTCCGAGCCCGGTGGCAGGCGACATCAGGAGCGAGACCGGCGCCGGCGACGCGGTCACCTTCGTCCCGAGCATCCGGGCCAGCGCGGCCGCGATCCGGCGAGTCTCGGGCGTCGCGGGCGAAACCGATACGCCGGTCGAGGCCCGGACGACGAACGCCCCCGTGCCGGGCGTCACCGTGACCGGCTTGGGAATCACCGCCGGCCCCATGTCAGCCGACGGAAGCCGCGGCAGGAGCACCGACGGTGAGGCTCGCGCCGGTCTCAGGGTCGAAGAAGTACAGCTCGGTCGGGTCCACCGCGAGCTGGATCCGCCGCCCCGGCTCCGCGTCCGCCTTCGAGGACACACGCGCGTTCCACATCGAGCGGTCGTCGGCGAGCAGCGCGTCCTCTTCGTCGTCGACTGCAGCCCGCAACTCCTCTGCCTCCACCCGCGGCGCGTCGATCGGGAAGATCACGTGCGAATCGGAGCCGAGCTCCTCGACGACGGTCACGTCCACCTCGATTGTCGGCAGGTCACCGTCCGCAAGCGCCGCATCCTCGAATGCCTCCGGGCGGATACCGAGGATCACGCGTCCGTCCTTCGCCGGCCGCCGGCTCGAGTCGACCTGGAGCTCCCAGCCCGCAAACGAAACCCGGCCGTCGGCGACGGTCGCCTCGACGAGGTTCATCGCCGGCGAGCCGATGAAGGCGGCGACGAAGAGGTTCCGCGGGCGGGCGTACAGCGCCTGCGGCGAGTCCACCTGCTGGATCACCCCGTCGCGCAGCACTGCGACGCGCTGGCCGAGTGTCATCGCCTCGACCTGGTCGTGCGTGACGTAGATGGTCGTCACTCCCAGCCGGTCGTGGAGCCGGGAGAGCTCCGAGCGCATGGTCACGCGGAGCTTCGCGTCGAGGTTCGAGAGCGGCTCGTCCATCAGGAACGCTGCCGGCTCGCGGACGATCGCGCGCCCCATGGCGACACGCTGCCGCTGGCCGCCGGAGAGCGCCGCCGGCTTGCGTTCGAGGAGCTTCTCGAGGCCGAGCAGGCGCGCGACCTCCTCGACGCGCCGGTCGATCTCGTCCTTGGACGTCTTGCGCACCTTCAGCCCGTAGGCGAGATTGCGGCGGACGTCCATGTGCGGATAGAGCGCATAGTTCTGGAAGACCATCGCGATGTCGCGATGGCGAGGGGCCAGCTCGGTGACGTCGCGGCCGCCGATGGAGACCGTCCCTGCGGTCACCTCCTCGAGCCCGGCGATCATCCGCAGCAGCGTCGACTTGCCGCATCCGGACGGGCCGACCAGCACGAGGAACTCGCCGTCGGCGACGGTCAACGAGACGTCGTCGATCGCGACGAAGCCGTTGTCGAACTCCTTCGTGACCCGGTCGACGACGATCTCGGCCATCAGCCCTTCACCGCTCCTGACGTCAGACCGAAGGCGATCTTTCGCTGCACGAGCATGAAGAAGACCAAAACCGGGATGGCGGCGAGGATCGAGCCCGCCATCAGGCCGCCCCAGTCGACCTGGCGGCTCGTCCCGTAGAACTCCGAGAGCCACACCGTGACCGTCTGCTTCGACTGGTCGTTGAGCAAGACGTAGGCGAAGACGAACTCGTTCCAGCTGGTGATGAAGACGAACACGGAGGTCGCAACCAGCCCGGGCGCGACCAGTGGCAACAGGATCCGGAAAAACGCGCCGACCCGGCTCGACCCGTCGACCATCGACGCCTCCTCGAGCTCCTTCGGGATGTTGACCAGGAACCCACGCAACATCCAGACGGCGAAGGGCAGCGCGAACGTCATGTACGTGATGATCACGCCTAGGTAGACGCCCTGGTCCTTGGTCAGCCCGTACTTCGCCAGCACGACGTAGAGCGGGATCACGAGACCCACCTGCGGGAGCATCTGGATCCCGATCAGGAGGACGATGAAGACCTCGCGACCGGTGAACCGGTACTTGGACAGCGCGACGGCTGCGAGGAAGGCGAGCGTGACCGAGATGGCAACGGTCACGCTGACGATGACCACGCTGTTCACCACCGAGCTCCAGAAGTACGGCCTGTTCATCGCGTCGCGAAAGTGGTCGAGTGTCGGATGGACCGGGAACCATGTCGGCGTCAGGCGGTTGATGTCGTCCGTCGACTTGAACGCCGTCGCAAACATCCAGTAGACCGGGAAGATCATCACGACGAAGATCGCGAGCGCGAGCAGGTTCCAGCCGAGGCGGCCGCGGTTCTTGCGCGAGCGACGCCGCGGCGGGGCTGTTGCGACACTCATCGCGTGTTCCCCGCCTTCACCATCTGGCGGACGTAGACGACGCTCATCGCCGCCACCATCAGCAGCATCAGCAGCGAGATCGTCGCCCCCAGCCCGAAGTTGTGATCGGCGTAGCCCTTGATGAAGACGTAGACGCCCATCAGGTAGTTCGTCTGATCGATGTGAGCGCCACCGATCAGCAGGTACGGCTGGGCGAAGACGCCGAAATCCCAGATGATCGAGAGGCTCGTCAGGATCAGGAGGATCGGCTTCAGGACCGGGAAGGTGACGTCGCGGAAGATCCTCAGCGGGCCGGCGCCGTCGACCTTCGCCGCCTCGACCAGCTCGTGCGGCACCTGGGCGAGGCCGGCATAGACGCTGATCACGATGAAGGGCAGCGCCCCCCAGACGATCAGCAGCGTGACCATGGCAAGACTCGAGGTGGGAGTCGCGTACCAGTCGTGGCTCGCCCCGACCAGGTGGAGCTCGGCGGCGAGGTAGTTGAGGACGCCGTTCTCGAAGTTCGTCATCCAGTAGAACACCTGCACGGCGACGACCACCGGCATCGCCCAGACGAGGACGAGCCCGGTCGTGAGCAGGATCCGCACCCAGCGGCTGATCTTCGGGAGCAGGAGGGCGAGCAGCGTCCCGAGCACGATCGTCAGGCCCACGTTGACGACGGTGAACACGATCGTGCGCACGACCGTGTCCCAGAAGACGTGGTCGCCGAGAACGGACCGATAGTTGTCCAGGCCGATCCAGTGGCCCTGGTGCTGGATCAGCTCGAACAGCCCGTAGCGCTCGAAGGAAATCCGGATGAGCTTGTAGATCGGGTAGCCGAGCAGCAGCCCGATCGCGGCGGCGACCGGGAGGATCAGGCCGTATGGGGCCAACGAGACACGGCGGCCCCGCCGGAGCGGGAAGGACCTCGCTCCGGCGGCGACCGCCGCGTCTGACGGGACTGCGACGTCAGCGTCCCGCGCCACTCAGCTCCTTACGACGCGTTCAGCGTGTACTCGATGTTGTTGTCCGCCGTCGCCGCAGCCTGCTTGACGGACAGCTTGCCGGTCAGGATCTGGCTCAGCATCGTCCGGAGGATATTCCCGTTCTCGACGTTGACCCAGTTCTTCGCAGCCGGAACGAACCAGCTGCGCAGAGCCGCCCGCTCGCCGACCTTGCTCGTGTTCAGGAGGTTGGTCGCGTTCGGGATGTTGCCGGCCGCCTGGAACGCCTTCTCGGACGCCGTGCTCGTGAAGGCGGCGATCCAGTCGGCGCCGAGCTGCTTGTTCGCACCGATCGGCACGGCCAGATCGGAGCCGCCGAGGAAGCCCGGCATCGACTTGCCGGCCTCGTGGCTCGGCATCACAAACTGCGCAGTCGAGCCCTTGTACTTGTCGCCGACGCAGCAGCTGAACCAGCCGGGGCCGACGATCGAGCCCGCGTTGCCGTCCGCGTACACGCTGTACGGGGTCGGCCGGTTCTCGTCGGTCGTCTTGCTCGCCTTGGAGGCGGCGGCGTAGAAGTTCTTGTACGCCGTCAGCCCTGCGATCGCCTTCGGCGACTCGAGCAGACCCTTCCACTTGCCGCTCACCTGCGTGGCGATCCTGCCGCCGTAGTCGTAGACGAAGCCCATCGCCACGTACCAGTCGGTGCCGGCGATGTAGACGGGCGAGTAGCCCTTCTTGCCGTACTTCTTGCTCAGCTTGGCGGCATCGGCAGTGAACTGGGTGAGGCTCTTCGGGGTCGACTTGATCCCGGCCGCCTTGTACTGGTCGGTGCGGTACGTGACCACCCGCGAGCCGGCGTAGTACGGGACGCCGTAGAGCTTGCCGCTGTAGCGGCCGGATGCGGCCAGGCCTTCCAGCCACGTGTTGGAGTTGTCGAACGAGGACTTGGCCGACGTGAGGTCCTGGAACGCCCCTGCCGCCATGTACTTCGTCATCTCGGTGTTGCCCATCTCGATCACGTCCGGCGTGTTGCCGCCGGCGAGCGTGGCGTCGAACTTGCCGAGATGCGTGGTCCAGTTCTGGTACTGGACGTTGACGGTGACGCCAGGGTGCTGCTTCTGGAACGCTGCGTTGGCCGCCGCGACCGCACCCGGCCAGCCGGACTGCGCGTCGACCTGCAGCCAGACGGTGATACTGGCCGCCGACCGCTTGGTGGCGCCTGTCGCGCTCGTCGCAACGGCAACAGACAGGACCGCAGCGAGAACGGCAGCGCCGATGATGCGTGCCTTCATCGAAGATCTCCCATCCTGGAGGGACGGCCCTCGCGGGTCCGCCTGATTGGATCAGACCACTTGGTCACGGCGCGAGATTCTCACAGATCATGAGTGATTGTCAAGACCACTTGTCGAGTCCGATCGTAGATGTCGCTCAACCGTGCGATTTCCCCGTTCCCCGTTCGGTCACGAGTCAGGCTTTGGTACTGACCGGTCAGCGGCGCCGGGGGTTCCGGTTGAGCTCCGTGACCAGCCGATACCGATCGCCACGGTAGAGCGATCGAACGTATTCGACGATCTCTCCGGCCCGGGAGTTAGTCGTCCGCTCGAACAGGAACGCGGGCGAGTGCAGAGGAACACCGAGCACCGCCGACTCGTCCTCGTCGGTCACCGTGGGCTCGATCGTCTGTCGCCCGCCCACGATGTCGATGCCGTACCGCTCGGTGAGAAGCGTGTAGAACGAGTGGTGCTCGAGATCGTCCGCAGAAAGCCCGGGCACGAGCGAGGCGCGGACGTGGAGCGTCTCGATCGCCATCGTCTCGTCGTCTGCGAGGCGCAGGCGCTTGACCACCACGAGCGGCTCCGCCGGCGAGACGTGCATGATCCGACCGAGCCAGGGGCCGGCCGAGGTCGTGCGAATCTCCAGCGTGCGGCTGCCGGGAACCATCCCACGGCGGCGCATGTCCTCCGTGAACGACGTCATGGTCAGCTCCTGGGCGATCTTCGGTTCGCTCACGAAGGTCCCGCTGCCGCGCTTGCGCACGAGGTAGCCGTCGCGGACGAGGTCGTCCAGTGCGGCCCGGACGGTGAGCCGCGACATCCCGAGATCGGCCGAGAGCTGGCGCTCCGACGGGATCGCATCCCCGATCCCAAGCTCCTCGATGAGGCCGAGGACCCGCTCTCGTGCTTCCGACTGCTTCGGGGCCGTGGTGCTCATCGGGCCAGCATCGTACTCCATCGGAGCTGGTGGTCAATACCACATACGCAAACGGCGACAACTGATGCCCTGAATTGCCTCAATATGGAGAAATGGTATTGACCACCTGCCGTCGATCTGCGTACACTGCCCGCGATGACCGCGTTCGAGCAGCTCGGCACGGAAGCGCGGGACGCTGCGGGCGCTGATCTCGATCTCCGCTCGACCGCCGAGCTGGTGGCGCTGATGAGCGCCGAGGACGCGAGCGTGCCGGCAGCGGTCGCAGGAGCCTCGAACGCAGTGGCGGCCCTGGTCGACGACGTCGCTGCCCGGCTGGCCATGGACGGCAGGCTCGTGTACGTCGGTGCAGGAACCTCGGGCCGGCTGGCCGCGCTCGACGCGGCCGAGTGCGAGGCGACCTTCTCGGTCGAACCGGGCCGCGTGACTGCGCTAGTCGCCGGTGAGGTCGCATCCTCGGCGCTCGAGCAGGAGGCGGCAGAGGACGACGCTCCTGCCGGTCGCGCCGACATCGAACGCCTGGCCCCGGGACCCAGCGATGCCGTGGTCGGGATCAGCGCAAGCGGCCGCTCGCCCTACGTGGTTGCGGCCCTGCAGGCGGCCCGCGAGCGCGGGGCCTTCACCGGCTGCGTGGTCTGCGTCGAGGGATCCGAGCTTGGCGCCGTCGCCGAGCGAGAGGTCTGTGTGCCCGTCGGTGCCGAGTTCCTCGCCGGCTCGACGAGGCTCAAGGCAGGAACCGCCCAGAAGCTCGTCCTCAACATGATCTCGACGATCTCGATGATCCGACTCGGCAAGACGTTCGGGAACCTGATGGTCGACCTCGTACCGTCGAACGAGAAGCTCCGTGCACGGGCGCGATCGATCGTCCGCGAGGCGGCCACCGTGTCCGCGGAGGAGGCCGACGAGGCCCTCTCCCGCTCCGATGGTGATCCGAAGGTGGCGATCGTGTCGCTGCTTGTCGGCCTCGAACCGGACGAGGCGAGGGCACGGCTGGCCGATGCAGGCGGCGTCGTGCGCCGGGCTGTGGAGCCCGGGTCGTGAGGCTCGGAGTCCGCGCGGCGCTCGTCGACGGCCGCTTCGTCCCCGGCGACATCGAGATCGAGGACGGGATCGTCACCGCCTACGGAATCCTCTCTGCGAATGGACGCGGCCTCGCCTCGCCCGGCTTCGTCGACCTCCAGGTGAACGGCTTCGGCGGAGTCGACTTCCTCGACGCCGACGCTGGGGGTTACGCGCGGGCGGGCGAATCGCTGCTCGAGACCGGCGTCACCGCCTACCTCCCCACGCTGATCACCGCGCCGGAAGATCGGCTCGTCGCCGCGCTCGGCGAGATCGTCGAGGGTGGGCGCGGCCCGCGCATCCTCGGCGCGCACGTCGAAGGCCCTTTCCTGTCGCCCCGGCGACTCGGGACGCATCCTCCTTCTGCACGCCGCGACCCGGATGTCGGTCTGCTCGAGCGCATCCTCGCCGCAGGGCCGGTCCGGCTCTACACACTGGCACCCGAGCTTCCCGGAGCGCTCGACCTGGTCGAGCTGCTCGTCTCGCGCGGGGTCGTCGTCTCTGCCGGACACAGCGACGCCAACGCTGAAGAGGCGAACCTCGCCTTCGACCGCGGCGTCGGCACCGTCACCCATCTGTTCAACGCGATGCGTCCGTTCAACCACCGCGACCCGGGCGTCGCCGGAGTCGCCCTCGCCCGGCCGGACGTGACCGTCCAGATCATCCTCGACGGCGTCCACCTCGCCCCCGACACCGTGCGGCTCGTCTGGCTCGCGGCCGGTGGCCGCCTGGCGCTGGTCACCGACGCCGTTGCCGCGGCGGGCATCAGCGGCGACGGCTCGTACCGTCTCGGGGACGTCCCGGTGGAGGTGCGCGACGGCGTCGTCCGGCGCGACGGCGACGGCGTCCTGGCGGGAAGCGTCCTGACCATGATCGAGGCCGTCCGCAACCTGCACGCCCTCGGCGTGCCGCTCGAGGCCGCTCTCGGCACGGCAACGACCGTGCCCGCGCGCGTGATCGGCGCGGACGTCGGCCGGATCGAAGTCGGCGGCCCGGCGGACGTCGTCGTACTCAGCGAGGAGCTCGAGGTCGAGCGCGTGCTCGTCGGAGGCGAGGCCCGTGTCGCAGCGTGATACGGCCGTCGCCACCCTGCCCGGGGCGCAGTACCTGGCCGAGATCCGCGAGCAGCCGGCCGCGCTCCGTCGCCTGCTCGAGCACCGTGCGGAGTTCACGCGCGTCGCCGAGGCGGCCACGAAGCACGGAAGCGGGATCGTCAGGATGGTGGGCCACGGATCGTCCGACAACGCGGCGTCCTTCGGGGTCTACGCGTTCGGGCTGCTCCCCGGCCTGACGGCCGCGCGCGACTCGATCAGCCTGCTCGTCTACTACGGCGCGAAGGTCGACCTCAGCGGCTCGATCGTCGTCGCGCTGTCGCAGTCGGGACGGACGCCGGACGTGCTCGAGTACGTCGAACGGGCACGACGCGGCGGGGCCTTCACGATCGCGGTCACCAACGAGCCCGACTCGGAGCTCGCCCAGGCGGCCGAGGCGGTGCTTCCGCTCGAAGCCGGGACAGAGCTCGCAATCGCCGCCACCAAGACGTACTCGAACCAGCTGGCCGCACTCGCTCTGCTCGCGGGCTGTCTCGCCGGGCGGTGCGACGAGCTCGCGGGACTGGTCGGGGAGGTCGCCGACCAGATGGAGGAGCAGCTCCCCGAGCTGGAGCGGCTCGCGCGGTCGATCTCCGTCCCGTTCACCGCGGTCGCCCGGATGTTCGTGATCGGCCGCGGGCCGGAGTTCGCGACGGCGCGCGAGATCGCGCTGAAGCTGCTCGAGACCTGCCAGATCGCCGCGGAACCGCTGACTGCCACCGATCTCGCCCACGGCCCGGTCGCTGCGCTGGATCCCCTGTTTCCCGTGTGGTCGATCGCGAGCGAGGACGAGACGCTGGAGGCGGTCGTCGACGCAACCGCCCGGGCCCGCGCCGCAGGGGCAACGGTGGTCGCGAGCGGTACCGCTGCGGGTGCGCTGGTCGACGCGCAGTACCTCGTGCCCGTGCCGAAGCCGCGGCTGTCGCTGCTCTCGCCGCTCCTCTCGGTCGTGCCGGGCCAGCTGTTCGCGGGTGCGGTCGCCCGGGCGAAGGGGCTCGACCCGGACAAGCCGCGCGGCCTGAGCAAGGTCACGCTCGCCCGCTAGACGTCGTCGATCAGCCCGAAGGCAAGGAGCGCGTCGCTGAGCTGGCTGCCCGGGACGAACTCGGCCGAGTGGGCCCACGTTCCCTTGACCTGCTTGACCTTGGCCCTAGGGT
>JBKPRA010000049.1:0-103373 GCA_046734335.1 Actinomycetota bacterium
GATCCAGAGCTCGCCGAGCGGCCGGTACGGATCGCGGAGGAAGAAACCGCCGACGATCGCCTCGTCGACCCCATTCTCCACGCACCAGACGTCCAGGCGCCGCGGCTCGGGAAAGTGCAGGACCCGAACGGCGGTCGCCGCGCGGGGATGGCGAACGCAGTAGACGGTCGTGATCTCGCCGTCTGCGAGCGCCTGCCGCCAGAGGTCGAACTCGATGGCGGCAGACGCCGTCATTCCGGCACGCAGCCGATCCGGACGCCCGGTGGGGCCGCCTAGGAGAGCGCCTTCTGCTTGAGCTGGTCGAACTCCGCCTGGGTGATCGTCCCATCGGCGAGCAGAGCCTTCGCCTTGGAGATCTGGTCAGCCGGGTCGCTTTTCGCCACGGACTGGACGTAGGCGTCGAGCTGCTGCTGCGATGCCTCTGCGGCCTTCCGGTTACGCTCGGCCATCCCGTCGTGCTGGACGAGCAGGTAGACGAGCACACCCAGGTATGGGAGGACGATCACGAACACCACCCAGGCGACTTTCGCCCAGCCCGAGGTGTCGTGACGGCGGAACAGGTCGGCGAACACGGTGATCAGCAGCCAGAACCAGATCACCCACGCCATGACCAACAGGACGTCCCAGAAGAAGTCCCAGAACGAACAGTCAGCGAGCACCACGACGGCCACCCTTCAGATCGCTAGCGGAGGCCTGATCGTACGGCCTCCGTGAGCGGGCGGCGGCAAGAACTACGACGCGGCCTCCTCCGAGGGACTTTCACGCTTCAGCCTCCGCTTCTCCTTCTGCTCCTTCGCCTGAACCTTGGCGTCGTCGTACGACTTCCGGACGAGCTGGGAGCCTCCGCTCCAGCCGAAGACGATGCAGACCAGCGCGACCGCGAACAGGACGTTGAAGGCGGTGGTGATCAGCTGCTGGCCGAGGGAGTATGCGGTCGCCGTCGTCGAGCTCGTGTAGCTCCCGAGGGCATAGGCGTTGAACGCCTGGTTGACGCCGACGCCGCCGGGCGTCACCGAGAGGATGTTCGCGAGCTGGTTCGAGCCGAGCACGGACATCACCGACCCGAACGTGATCGGAATCGAATACGCGGCCAGGAAGACGATGATCACGAGCACCTTCGACACGTAGCCGAGCACCTGCGGCAGCAGGACGGTCTTGAGATACGCGTGCAGGTCGCCGAGGATCGCCGCGCCCTCCTTCGCCTTCTCCCACATCTTCTTGAACCAGGCCCAGAAGGAACGCAGGAGCACGTAGATCAGGAAAGCGCCCCCTCCGACGATCACGATCATCAGGACCCAGTGGCCGGAGATCGCATCGCGGAGCCCGCCGAACTGGAAGCTGAACGAACCGGCCACCTCGGCGAAGAGGTAGATGTAGATCAGCGTTCCGATGATGAAGTAGAAGATCTTCTGGACGACGTAGCCGGCGAGCACTCCCGGGAAGTTGGCGTGCTCGATGATCGCCACGTACATCAGCAGCGTCACGAGCGTGCCGATGTTCGCCGGCAGGAAGTTGTTCAGGGCCACGCCCGCCGCGTAGGACGTGAGCACGGGCATGAACGTCACCTGGCCGCGATACGCGTAGTTGAGGATCCCGTACCAGCCGAGCGCCGTGAAGACCGTCTGGAGGCCCTGGAAGAGACACCCGAGGATGATGTATCCGACCGAGATCTCCTTGACCTGGTCCCAGAGGCTCTGGAGCCAGCCCCAGACGTCGACGCCGGCGACCCGCAGGAAGGCGAGCACGACCACGACGCCGACGACCCACGCCGCGATGCGTAGGAGCTTGTGATGGGCGGGGTCGTGCTCGGGCGGGACTGCGACCTGGGGAGCCGATGCGGTCATGCCGCCGTAGTCTTGCGTCCGGTGCCACGGATCACAACTGCGCCTCCCTAGGCGACCACGCGATACACCTGGAATACCTCGGCGTACTCGCGGTTCACGTTGATTCCGTGCGTGCGGGCGACATTGCGGATGTACTCGGGGTCGGCGTAACGCCGGTGCTGCTGCGACGCGTACTTCGCCAGCGCCGCCGCCTTGCGCTCCACGTGCGCCTCATCCAGCGCCGAATACCACTGGTAGGCGAAGTCGAAGTTGTTCCAGGGGATCTCGTAGCCGAGGATGGTCGTCCGCTTGAAGGCGCGCAGGCCCTCCGCGGCGACCACCTGGTGGTCCTGGTGGATGTCGTGCAGACTGGGCTGGAAGACCGCGTCCGGGCGCCACTCCTCCCAGAGCGCGATCAAGAGCTCGAGGATGTCCTGGCGGTGGTCGGGGAACGTGCGGACGTCGAAGTCGTGAACGGTCAGGTTCCCCGCGGGGATCCCGAGCTCGGTCGTGGCCTCACGCACCTCGCGCGCGAGCGTGTCGGGGGGGAAACCGTCGGGGAGCGACTTCGTCGCGATCGAGAAGGCGACGTACCGCACGTCGGCGCCCGTCTCGACCAGCCGCGCCATTGTCCCGCCGCAACCGAACTCGCCGTCGTCGGTGTGTGGGGCGAGGACGAGGACGCGCTTCCAGGTCTCGATCATGCGGGCACTTTCGCCTTGGGCTCGGACGGCTCCTGCGCCGGGCGCGGAGCCGGTGCCGAGCGGCGGAGCGGCAGGTGCGCGCACAGGGCGGTGAGCGCGAGCAGCCCCCAGAAGGTCGGGTCCTCGAACAGGGCGTTGTAGAAGAGGCTGTGCAATCCGATCGCCGCGAGCGAGGCGGCGACCGCCAGTGATGTGCGGCCCTTGAACGCGGCGCCGGCCCTGCGGAGCGTCACGAGGAGCGCGACGAAGACCAGCCAGCCGAGCAGCAGCAGCCCGGGGATGCCGGTCTCGGCGGCGACCGTCACGGCAGTGTTGTGGGAGGCCGCCTTCTTCGGCTCCTTCCCCTTCAGCCCCACCCGGTCGGCGTACGCGCGCTTGAAGCCGCCGATGCCGACGCCCTCGACCGGATGGTGCAGCGCGATCCTGATCCCCTGCGTGACCAGCTTCGCCCGGCCGCTCGAGGCCTGGTTGAGGCCGGAGCCGGACTCGCGGAGCAGCGAGTGGCGGATGTGCGGAGTGCCCAGGGCGACCGCCGCGATCACGGCCGCGGCCACACCGAGCGCGAGGGCCGCGCGCCACCGCCAGCGGAAGGCGGCGACGACCGACGCCCCGACCATCAGCGCGGCGAAGCTCGACTGCGAGAAGGAGAAGAGCAGGCCGGGCCAGATCAGGACGACCGCGGCAGCCGACGCGTACGCGGCCCGACGGTCGCGGTCGTAGAGGGCGAGCACGAGCGCGGCGAGCATCGCGACCACGAGGAAGCGTCCGTAGACCGACGGGTCGTAGAAGACAGAGTTCACGCGGTAGAACGGCGCGTAGGCGTTCCCGACGATCACCTTCGGGTTCCAGAAGACGTCGCGGGTCGCGTACTGGTAGATGCCGATCCACGCGAACGCGAGCGCCATCCCGACCAGTTGGACGTAGATGAAGGACAGCCAGCGCCGGTTCCAGGCAAGCCGCGCAATCGACACGGCGAGCAGTCCGAACGGGAGCCAGAAGAAGAGCAGCGTCACCGCGCCCTCGTGCAGGTCCTTCGTCCACAGCAGGCTAAGGCCCGTCCAGGCGACGAGGAGAGCGAGCGGCCAGGCGAGCGGCCCCAGCTCCCGCGTGCGCACGTCTCCGCGGACCAGCTCCCATCCGAGCAGGACCGCAGCGCCGGCGATCACGGCATACAGCGGGACGAGCAGGTTCGCGTCGGTCGAGCCGACGTGCACCGGGATGCGCGCTGGTACGCATGCCAGGGCTGCGACGGCGATCAGCCACTGCCAGCGACGGAAGACCGCTGCGATCGCGACCGCGCCGATCGCGCCGACGACGGCGGCTGCCGCATACACCTTCGTGTGTCCGCTCGGAGCGAGGTAGGCGGCGAGGAAGACGCAGCCGAGAAGCCAAGCCGCAAGGCCCGCGAGCCGCAGGTCCCGCCGCGCCGCGACGATGACGAGCGCCAGCCCGGCGGCCGCGACGGGCCCGCCCGCGTGGGCGAGGCCCGAGCTCACCGCGGGCTCACGATCACCGTCGCGGCGTCTGCATGGCCGAGGACGGTCACGACCAGCTGATGGCGCCCGGGCCTCGCGGGGGCTCGGAGGATCATCAGCCCCGGAGCAGCCGTTCCGCTGCGCGCGCCGAGCCGCCAGCGGAAGCGCCTGTCCGCCGAGACACGCACGCCGAACCGCGTGCCGGCCTTTGCCCGGATCGCGTTCCGCGCAAGCTGCACGTATCGCACGGCGACGTGGACGACGTTTCCGTTCGAGACGTTGCCTGCAGGATCTTCCGCCGCGAGCCACACGCGGTAGTCGCCGGGCGGCACGGCCTTCCCCTCGATCCTCCCGTTCCAGTCCAGGCTCGAGCGCTGGAGCTGCCGGCGGGTGAAGATCACGCGCTTCCCGTCCACGAAGAGGATCGCGTGGGCGGGCTCGCTGATCCTGTAGGCGATCCGGGTGCGATCGTTGCGCCCGTCGCCGTTCGGCGAGAAGGTCCGCGGGGCCAGCGAGACGATCGAGATCCGCGGCGCGGTGGTGTCGACATGCATCTCGTTCGGCAAGTCGATGGTCCGGTGCTGGTCGGTCAGGTGGACCCGCGGCTTGTAGACCCCTTCCGCGACGAAGCGGCCCTGGTCGTCGCGGCCGTTCCAGGTGTAGGTGACCGTCCCGCGGCGCAGCCGACGGCCGGACACGAGGGTCCGCGCGACGTTGCCGCCGCCGTCGACTATCTGGACGCGTACGCGGTCGGGCTTGCGCAGCCTGAACTGGATCACGGCGACGCGCGTCGGGCAGTCGCACTCCGGCGAGAACACCTTCTGGATCCGCGGCGCCGTGATCGGGCTCGGCCGCGTCTTGAGCCCCTGCGTGACCGCGAAGGCAGCCGCCGTCCCGCCCAGCAACGCGACGACGAGCAGGGTCGAGAGGAACCGGGGCACGGCCCCGGAACTCTACGGCGCGGAGATTTCGCCGGCGGGCACCAGCAGCTTCTTTCCCTCGGCACGAAGGCGACGCTGCGTGCGGACGACGATCACTGCTCCCGCGGCAATGGAGACGCCGATCGCGATCGCCAGGTAGACGTTCGGAACCTGCACGAGCTTCAGCCCGCTGATCGCCAGCACGTCCGCGAGCGCGAGCCGCAGCCAGGCCTCCGGAATCCGGACGGAGTAGTGGCTACCGATCAGGACGCCGGGAACCGAGCCGATCAGGAGCCACCCGACCGCGTGCATGTCGACGTTCCCCGCGACGAAGTGTCCGAATCCGGCGACGTAGAGAAGCGCGGCCGCGTGGAGGATGTCGGTGCCGACGACCTTGTGGGCGCTGAGCGAGAACACGAAGAGCATTGTCAGCCCGAAGAACGTCCCGCTCCCGACCGACGTCAGGCCGACGATGAAGCCGCCGACGATGCCGATCGCGATCGCGGCGAACCGGTCCCGCCACTCCATCTCGAACCGGTCGTCGCCGACGACCGTCTTCTTGACGAAGCTCTTGAGCACGAGACCCACTGCCCCGAAGAGCAGAGCGCCGCCGAGGATGTAGCCCATCACCTCGGTCGCGCTGTCCCCGTAGCGATGCTCGATGCGCGTCGCCAGGGCGACGCCCAGCAGCGAGAACGGCGCACTGCCCAGGAACATCCAGCCGGAGAGCTGGTGGTGGACCGTGCCCAGCCTCCGGTGCCGGATCGCCCCGACCGTCTTGAAGATCGCGCCGTGGAGGATGTCCGTCCCCACAGCCAGCGTCGGCTTGAACCCGAAGACGATCACCAGGATCGGCGTCATCAGGGAGCCGCCGCCCATGCCGGTCATCCCGACGAGGACGCCGATCAGCATGCCGGTGAGAACGAACTGCCAGGTCATGGCTCATGGGAGAACCAGGGTTCCCCTATGGACCCCCTCCTTCTTGGAGCGGCATCTCGCCCGGTTCTTGCGCTCCGGCGAGACGCGGTCTCGCCTCCGCGCGCACGCGGCTCGGCTCCGAGAAGGTCACCGGCTCAATTCCGGTACGCGTCGATCAGCACCTCGGCAACCTCGGGCCGGGAGAACTCGACCGGGGGCAGCTCGCCGTTACCGAGCATCTCGCGCACCTTCGTCCCCGAGAGGAAGACGTGGTCGTCGGACGGATGCGGGCACGTCTTGGCGCTCGCCATCGACCCGCAAGTCTTGCACCAGAACGAATGCTCGAAGAACATCGGCTCGATGTCGAACTCGTGCGGCTCGAACTCGTCGAAGATCAGCTGCGCGTCGTAGGTGCCGTAGTAAGTGCCGACGCCGGCATGGTCGCGGCCGACGATGAAGTGCGAGCAGCCGTAGTTCTTGCGGCAGATCGCGTGCCAGATCGCCTCCCGCGGCCCGGCGTAGCGCATGGCCGCGGGGAACGCGGAGACGACCACGCGGTCAGCCGGGTAGTAGTTGTCTACCAGCACGCGGTAGCACTCGACGCGGGTCGCGGCCGGTACGTCGTCCGACTTCGTGTCGCCGACGAGCGGGTGGATCAGCAGGCCGTCCACCGTCTCGAGCGCCACTTTCGTCAGGTACTCGTGCGCCCGGTGGATGGGATTGCGGGTCTGGAAGCCGACGACGCGCTTCCAGCCACGTTCAGCGAACGCGGAGCGGGTGCCGGCCGGGTCGAGCGCGAGCTCGGCGAACTGCGGCACCTGCCGCTCGAACACGGTCACCTTCCCGGCCAGGTACATCGGCCGTTGTGCGAACAGCCGCTCTACTCCTGGGTGCGCCGTATCGGTCGTCCGGTAGGCGAGCTCCGCCTCCCGCTCCTTGTCGTAGTCGTAGACGTCCTCGACCTCCAGGACCGCCACGGGCTTGCCCGACTCGTCGGCGAGCGCGACCCGGTCGCCCTGGGGAGGCCCCTCGACGGCAAGGCAGACCGGCAACGACCACGGGAGGCCGTTCGCGAGCCGCATGCTCTCCAGCACCGACTCGTAGTCGCCGCGCCCCATGAAGCCCTCGAGCGGCGAGAGCGCGCCGGAGGCGAGCATGTCGAGGTCGGACAGCTCGCGCGAGGTCAGCTGGACCGTCTCGAGCGACTCGAGGTCGTCGGGCGCCGCGCCGGTGCGATCGACGAGCTCGCCGCCGTGGGGCCTGATCAGGTGGTCGTTACCCGTGGTCGTGGCGGCACTCACGCGGCCACCTGCGCCGGGATGAGGCCGAGCTCCTCGAGCTTGGCGATCACGATCTCGGCGGACTGCTCCGGGGTCTTGCCCTCGGTCTCGACCACGATCTCCGGGGACTCGGGCGCCTCGTACGGGTCGTCGACACCGGTGAAGCCCTTGATCTCACCGGCGAACGCTTTCGCATAGAGGCCGTTGACGTCGCGCCGGGCGCACTCGTCGAGCGACGTGGCGACGTAGACCTCGACGAACGGGCCGAACTGCTGGACCAGCTCCCGTGCCTTCGCGCGGGTCTCGCGGTAGGGCGAGATCGCGGCGGCGATCACGGCGCCGCCCTGGCGCGTCAGGCGCGAAGCGACCCAGCCGATCCGCTCGATGTTGGTGTCGCGGTCCTCCTTCGAGAAACCGAGACCCTTCGACAGGTGCTGACGCACCGAGTCGCCGTCGAGGTACTCGACGATCAGGCCGCGCCGGTCGAGCTCGGGGCCGATCACGTGGGCGATCGTCGACTTGCCCGACCCGGACAAGCCGGTGAACCAGAGGGTGAAACCGCCGGGACGCACGCGATCCGTCTCGGGATGCTCGTGCGCGTAGATGTGCTCCGTCATTTCTTCCTTTCGTGGTTGCTAGCGCTTTCGCTGCCAGGCGAGAGCGCATGGATGCCGCACTCGAGCTTGTCGGAGCCGGCCCAGCGGCCCGCGCGCTCCTCCTCCTCCGGGCTCGTCGGGCGGGTGCAGGGGATGCAGCCGATCGAGCGATAGCCGGCCTCGTGCAGCGGGTTGTAAGGGATCTCGTTGACGTGGATGTAGGCCCAGACGCGCTTCTCGTCCCAGTCGGCGAGCGGATGCAGCTTCCAGACCCCGTAACGCTCCGACCACTCGACCTTCTGCGTGCCCGCGCGGCTCGGCGACTGGTCGCGGCGGATGCCGGAGGCCCAGGCGTCGTACGGCTCGAGGGCGCGGACCAGCGGCTCGACCTTGCGGATCTCGCAGCAGCGGTCGGGGTCGCGCTCCCACAGGTTCGGGCCTTCGCGGCGGTGCTGCTCGGCGACGGTGATCACCTCGGGCCGGATCAGGTTCAGCCCGTAGCGCTCGACAAGCCGTTCGCGCGTCTCGTAGCTCTCGCGGAAGAAGAGCTGCGTGTCGAGCTCGACCACGTCGATCGGCAGGCCGAGCTCGGAGACCATGTGCACGAGCACGGACGACTGCTTCTGCCACGAGCAGGTCAGGCAGAACTGGTCGCCGAATTGCTCGTGGCCCCAGACGAGCAGATCCTCGGCCGAGATGGTCTCCTCAGGAAGGAGCAGGCTCGGCGTCGCCAAGCAAGACCTCCTTCAGCGTGTCGCCGCGGAGACCGAGGCGGAGCGTCTCCAGCGGGATGACCTCGTCGGGCGGGATGTTGCCGAGGTTGACCTCGGGTCCGAAGTGCTTGATGAACCACGCCTGGCTCGCCTTCGTCGGCGCCTCCCAGACCAGGTCGTGGAAGTCGATCGAGTGCGCGATCTCGTCGACGAGGCCGGTCCGCATCTCACCGCTCGGCCGGAAGATGCCCGCCGTGCCGCCCTCTCGCGACTCGGTGATCACCTTCCAGGCGCCGGCGGCGAGCTCCTCCTGGATCCACCGCACCCACTCGTAGGGCGCGAACACCACCTCCGAGTCCTTGGAGCCGACCTCGGAGAGGACGGTGAAGTCGTGTGCGAAGTCGGCGATCAGCTCGAGCTTGCGCTCGCGGGGGATCTCGACCGTGCCGTCGGAGATCTCGACGTGCGTCAGTCCGTGTCCGGTCAACCAGCGCTTGTACTCGTCGAGCTTGTCGCGGGCGTAGACGACCTCGAAGAAGGTGCCGCCGATGACGACCGGCTTGCCGCGCAGCACCTCGAGCTTGCGCTCGAGGTTCCCGGTCACCCAGGCCGTGCCCCAGCCGAGCTTGACGATGTCGATGTAGTCGCCGGCGGTCTCGAGCACGTCTTCCCAGGCGCGCGGGCCAAGGCCCTTGTCCAGGACGTGGGTGAGGCCGCCGTCGCGGGCGATCCCGAGGTCGAAGCTGTTCTCAGAGGCGGGCATAGAGCTCCTTCAGCTTCTCCTGGGCGGCGGCCTGGACGTCGTGGTAGAGCGAGTTGCCATGGGCGTCGATCCCGACGGTGAGCGGCCCGAAGTCCTTCACGCGGAACTTCCAGAGACATTCGGGCATCAGTTCCTCCCAGGCCACATCCTCGATCTCCTCGATCTGGGTGGTCTCCAGCGCGGCGGCGCCGCCGACGATCGCGAGGTAGACCATTCCGTGCTTGCGCATCGGGTCGATCGCCTCGTCCGGGAAGCCGCCCTTGCCGCAGATCGCCCGCACTCCATACTGCTCGCCGAGCGGCTCGGTGAATCGAACCATACGAGCCGACGTTGTGGTCCCGATGCAGAGCTTCTCGTACTTCCCGGGGCCGACCTTGCGGACGTTCGGCGCCGTGTGGAGCAGGAAGGCGCCGGCCAGGTCCATCGGCGGCTCTATCCCCTCGTCGAAGATCCGGATCTGCGTCCGGTCGCGGATGCCGATGATGTGGCCCTGGACGACGACCTCGTCGCCGGCACGGAGCTTGAGGATCTCGGCCTCGTCGCGAATGGGGAAGGTCACTTCGTGCGTCGCCATCTCTAGGCCTCCCGGTCGAACTCGATCGTCCCGTCGGCCGCGACGTGCGCGGTCGCACGGCGGGCGGCCCAGCACTGGTAGTTGACCGCGACCGGGTTCAGGGTCATGTGCGTGTCGGCGTGCTCGATGTGACAGTTGAGGACGGTGACGTCGCCGCCGAGGCCCATCGGCCCGATGCCGGTCTCGTTCAGCAGCCCGAACAGCTCCTCCTCGAGCTCGGCGACTACTGGATCCGCATTCCGCGTCCCGATGGGTCGAGTGATCGCCTCCTTCGCCAGGTACATGGCGTAGTCGGCGCTCCCCCCGATGCCGACCCCGACGATCCCCGGCGGGCAGGGCTTGCCCCCCGCCCCGACGATCGACTCCAGCACGAACTGCTTGATCCCTTTCACGCCGTCGGCGGGGACGCACATCTTCAGGAAGCTCATGTTCTCGGAGCCCGACCCCTTCGGAACGCACTTGACGTCCAGACCGTCCCAGCCCGGGATGAACTCCCAGTGGACGATGGGCAGCCGGTAGCCGGTGTTCGGCCCGGTGTTCTCGCGCGTGATCGTGTGGACGGCGTTCGAGCGCAGCGGGTGCTCGACGGTCGCGCGCTCGGTGCCCGCCTTCAGCGCCTGGTAGATCCGTGCCGGGTGGAGCGGAAAGTGCTCACCGACCCGGCAGGTGTAGACCGCGATGCCGGTGTCCTGGCAGACGAGGTTCTTCTCGTCGTCGGCCACTTGGACGTTCTTGAGGATGGTCGAGAGCACGCGCTGCCCGGGAACGCTCGTCTCGCGACCTGCCGCGTCGGCCAGAGCGTCGCGCAGGTCCTGCGGGATGTCCTTCAGCGCCCAGACGTAGAGATGCGCAGCGGCGTCCTCGACGGCGCCGTACAGATCCGTGTCGATGGTCGTGCTCACTTCCCGCTCCTTTCGGCCGCCGCCCTGCCCGCCCTGCGCCCGAACACGCAGCATTCGAGCAGCGAGTTGCCCATCATCCGGTTGCGGCCGTGCGTGCCGCCCGCGATCTCGCCGCAGGCGAAGAGACCCTCGAGCGTCGTCTCTCCCTCGGTGTCGATCACCAGGCCGCCGTTCTGGTAGTGGAGCACAGGGTAGGTGAGGATCGGCTCCGACAAGGGGTCGATTCCGGCCGCCCGGTAGCGCCTCAGCATGTACGGCAGCGACACTTCCGCGTCGGCCTCGGGGATGCGGGTGGTATCGAGCAGAACCGCGGGACGTCCGTCCGGCGTCGCGACGCCGTTCCCCTTCTCGACCTCGTCGAAGATCGCCTGGGAGACCGCGTCGCGAGGCCCGAGCGAGTCGGTGAACTCCTCTCCCTCCTTGTTCAGCAGCACGGCGCCGTAGGCGCGGGTGGTCTCGGGAATCGAATACCCCTGCATGTTTGCCGGCCAGGCACCGCCGTTCGGGTGGTACTGCAACGCATCGAGGTCACGCGTCTCCGCGCCGAGCTCGAGTGCGATCTGCGTCACCTCACCGGTCGCGCCGGGATGGTTGGTGGACAGCTCCCCGCGCTCCTCGGCCTCCTTGAAGCAGCGGCCTCCGGCGGCCAGCACGACGGCACCGGCCTCCACCTCGTGATCCCCGACCCGTGCTCGCCAGCCGTTCTCGGTCCGCTCCAGATCGGAAAGCGGGCTCTTCGCGAGGGTCGTGCCCTCACCCCTCTCCCAGGCCTCGCGCAACCCGGTCGTGATCGCGTGCCCCGTGCGGTCACCAACCTGGAGCAGCCGCTTGCGCGACGCGCCACCGCACTTCGCGATCCGGTAGCCGCCGTTTTCCCGCGTGAACCCGACGCCGAGCTCTTCGAGCCAGTGGATCGCCGACTGCGCGTCTCCAGTCAACGCCTCGACCAGCCGCATGTCGGCGGTCTCGTGGCTCGACTTCCAGATGTCCTCGGCGTGGATCGCAGGCGAGTCGTCCTCGCCGAAAGAGGCCTGGATCCCCCCCTGCGCCTTCGCCGAGTTGCACGACTGCAACGATCCCTTGGTCGCGACCGCCACGCGCGCGCCGGTGCGCTCTGCCGTCACGGCGGCGGCGAGCCCGGAGGCACCGCTGCCGATCACGAGCACGTCGAAAGAGAGCCTCTCGGCCACGGACAGACGATATCAGACCTAATGCGAAGAATTAGCCGTGCGAATACTCAGAACGTTGCCGGCAGGACGTCCGTCGCGATCAGGAGGACGATGATCACGGCGAGGCAGACGCGGTAGACGGCGAAGATCGTGTAGTCGTGGCGGCGTACGTAGTCGAGCAGCACCTGGATCGCCGCCAGTCCGACTGCCAGCGCCGCGAGCGTTCCGACCAGGAACGGCCCGCCGGACCCGGCCGGGAGAGGGTTCAAGACGACGTCCTTCAGGCCCTTGTAGAGCACCGCGCCCAGCACGACCGGGACGAGCAGTAGGAACGACATCCGTGCGGCCGCGTCGCGATCGAGCTTCCACAGGCGACCGGCGGTGATCGTGATCCCCGACCGGGACACGCCCGGCATCAACGCCAGCACCTGCGCACAACCGATCAGGAAGCCGTTCCTGACGCCGACGTCGTCCAGATGTCGCTCCTCGGGTTGGCGGTCGACGACCCAGAGCAGGACACCGAAGACGGCGAGCATGATCGCGATCTGCCAGGGCTGGCCGAGCTTCTTCTCGATGAAGCTTTCGCCGAGAGCTCCGGCGAGCGCGGCCGGAATCGTCGCCGCGGCGACGGCCCAGGCGATGCGCTCATCCGCGGTCTCGATGCTCCGTCGCCGCAATGACGCCACCCACGCCACGATGTAGCGGCCGATGTCCCACCAGAAGTAGGCGACGACCGCGATCAGCGTCCCCAGGTGGAGAGCGACATCGAACGTCTTGTTGAACGCCTCGTGATCCGCCAGGTAGGTCCAGTTCGCCATCCACGGCAGCAGGATCAGGTGTCCCGACGACGAGATCGGCAGAAGCTCCGTCGCGCCCTGCACGACCCCGAGGGCGAGCGCCTGCCAGTCGGAGAGACGACCGGCCTTCTCGCCGATCCCCAGTGCTGCGAGCACGACCGAAACCGCGAAGATGATCGCCGCGGCGAGATAGACGCGCCGCGACGACATCCGCTCGTCGCGAGGCCCGGAAGCAGACGAAGTGAGGGTGGATTCGGACACGCGCGGCGAGCCGCCGAACCCTACCGCTCCCGGGGGCGACGCTGCGGCGAGGCAGCTACCGTGTCCCGATCGACTGGTCGGTTTTCCACTCGCTGAACGGCCTGCTCCGCGGGGACGATTCAGGTCAAGACGCCGCCGTGGCCTTCAACGCCTCGGCGCTCTTCGCGCTCGTCGCGGTTGCCGCTGCGACCTGGTTCTTCGCGCGCCCCGGCGCGTCGCCGCGCTCGAAGCTCGCCGCGGCCTCGGCCGGCCTCTCGACGGTCGTCGCGCTGCTGGTCAACGCAGTGCTCGGGCACCTCTGGTATCACGCCCGCCCCTTCGCCGACCACCCGAAGCAGACGCTGCTGCTCGTCCACCACGGGGCCGACAACTCGTTCCCGAGCGACCACGCGAGCGTCGCGTTCGCCGTCGCCTTCGCGGTGCTCGTCTTCCATCGGCGGCTCGGCGTGCTGCTCGTCGCCGTCGCAGTGGGCGTCGGGCTCGACCGGATCTTCGTCGGCGTCCACTACCCGATCGACGTTCTGACGAGCGTCTTCGTCGGGCTCGGGGCGGCGCTGGTCGTGACGTTTCCAGGCCGTCCCTACGTCGCGTGGTTCGTGCGACTGATCAGCCGCATCACCGACCCGGTGGTGCTCGCCGTCCGCCGGCGCGCCGGCCGCTAGCTACCAGACGGAGCGAAACAGCTCGGCGGCCTCCGCCGCGCTCACGGACCTCGGGTTCGCCTGCGCGCCCGGGCGTGCGGCGGCCTTCGCGCCGAGCTCGTCGAGATCGGTCTCCGGCACCCCGAAGTCCCGCAGCCGCTCGAATCCGGCCAGCCTCGAGAGCTCCTCGACGCGTTCGACCGGAACCGCCGTCATCGCGGCGGGAACCACCTGCGCGTTGAAGCGCATCGCCGGGGGCAGGCAGATCGCGTTCATCGCCCCGTGCGGCAGGCCATACGCACCACCCACGGCCTGCGCCATCGCGTGCGCCAGGAAGAGCCCGTGTGCCGCCAGCGCCTGGCCGGCGTCGCTCGCCGCCTCGAGCAGCCCGCTCCGGGCCTCGAGGTCACGGCCGTCCTCGAGCACGCGCGGCAGCCACCGGTCGATCCCGGCTGCACCCCGGCGGGCGACCTCCAGCTCGCCCGGGTACAAGGCCTCGACACAGTGGGCGAGACCGTTCATGGCGGTACCGCCGCTCTCCGCGCGCGGCAGGTCGAGCGTCAGCTCCGGGTCGTAGACGATCCCGGCAAGCCGGGCGCCGGCGCCACCGCCGACCTGACGGCGATCGGACGTCCGCACGCCGAAGAACGCCGTCCACTCGGCGCCGGAGTAGGTGGTCGGCACGGAGACCAGGGGGAGCGACGACGCGGCCGACGCCGCCTTGCCGGTGTCGATCGCGCTGCCGCCGCCGACGGCGAGGATTCCGTCCACTTCCGGCGGAACGGAGATGCGGTCGGAGGGAATCTCGTTCCAGCGGGCGGCCGCGGGGATCGCCAGAGCGTCCCAGCGGTGCCCGGCAACGAGGAGCGGCCGCTCCGAGCCGACGTCCTCGAGGACGCCGGGGAGCTCCTCGAGCCCCCACCGGACGATCACGCCCGCAGCCGCTCTCGCGCAAAGGCGACGAAGGCCTGCGCGGCGCTCGAACCGGCGCGGCCCGCCGCTCGGGCGATGAAGATGTCGCGCGCCAGGTCGAGACCACGGACATGCGCCTCGGCCAACGTCCCCGCAGCAAGCTCGGTGGCGACCGCCTGCCGGGAGATGAACCCGACGCCGAAGCCGCCCTGTACGGCGCTCCGCACCGACTCCTGGAGGCCGAGCTCCAGCGGCACCTCCAGGTCGCGCAGCCGCTTCCCGCCCTTGCGCAGCTCGTCCTCGACCATCTGCCGGACGCCGGCGCCTCGCTGCATCAGGATCAGCGGACCCCGTACGAGCTCGTCTAGCGCGACGGCGCGTCCGGCGAAGGGATGCCCGGGCGGGCAGGCGAGGATCACCTCGTCCCGGAAAAACGGCTCGAACGCAACCGAGCGGTGGCGGCGGGCGGCGCCGACGATCCCCAGCTCGAGCCGCCTGTCGGCAACCAGCTCGACGACCGACTGCGTGTCGAAGACCGAAAGCTCGACCCGTAGTTCGGTGTTCTCGCGCTGGAACTCGCAGAGCAGCACCGGCAGGACGACCGCCGCGGGGCCGGTGGAGGCGCCGAGCTCGAGCGTTCCGTGCAGCGGCGCGTCGGGCTCGGCGAGCTCGTCGAGCAGCTGCTCCTCGAGCGCGAGCATCCGCTGCGCACCGCGGTAGAGGCGGAGGCCGGCCTCGGTCGGCTCGACCCGGCGGCCCGAACGGTCGAGCAGCTGCGCCCCGAGCCGCTGCTCGAGCGCCCGCACCTGCTGCGATACGGCTGGCTGGGTGACGCCGAGCCGGGAGGCCGCCTCCGAGAAGCTCCGCCGCTCGACGACCTCGCAGAAGGCGGCCAGCTGGCGCGTATCCATAAGCGAACCTTATCCGGCTAGAGTCACTCTCGATGCGCGTCTGGGTCGATCTGACCAACTCGCCGCACGTGCTCGTCTTCCGGCCACTGATCCGGCTCCTACGGAAGCGCGAGCACGAGGTCGAGGTCACCGCCCGCGAGTACGCCCAGACAATGCAGCTGCTGGACCTGCACGGGATCGACGCGACGGTGGTCGGCCGTCACGGCGGCGCCTCGACACTCGGCAAGGCGCGGGCAGAGCTCTCCCGGGTACCGGCGCTACGGCGTTGGGCCAAGACGCGCCGCTTCGACCTCGCGCTTGCCCACGGCTCGCACGACCTGACACTCACCGCCCGGTCGCTGGGAATCTCGAGCGCAACGACCTTCGACTACGAGTTTGCCTGGCTGCAGCATCAGCTCGGCTGCCGGGCGGCGACCCGCGTGGTCGTCCCGGAGGCCATCCCGCCCGAACGGCTGGCCCGGTACGGAGCAAGACCGCCCAAGCTGCGTCGCTACCCCGGCCTGAAGGAGGAGTACTACCTCGCGGACTTCGAGCCCGCCCCCGTCGACATTCCCGAGGGCAAGGAGCTCGTCGTCGTCCGCGCTCCTCCCGAGGTGTCGCTCTACCATCGGCACGAGAACCCTCTGTTCCGGGATGTGCTCGAGCGGCTCGGACATGACGAGGGCGTTCACGCGGTCGCGCTGCCGCGGACGGCCGAGCAGCGCGAGACGATTCGCGCTCTCGGACTCCCCTCGCTGGTCGTGCCCGACCGGGCCGTCGACGCACAGAGCCTGATCGCAGCAGCTGCCGTGGTCGTCTCTGCAGGTGGGACGATGAACCGCGAAGCGGTCGCTCTTGGAACTCCCGTCTACACGACCTTCGGCGGAAGGCTCGGGGCGGTCGACGAAGGCTTGATTCGCGACGGCCGACTGCTGCGGCTCGCGCACGCGACCGATCTCGACCTCGACCGTCTCCCGCCGCGCCGCGAACGGCTACGACGCGACCCCGAGGTCCTGCTCGACCTGCTGCTGGGCGAGCGCGGCTAGCACCTCGTCGCCGTATCGCTCGAGCTTCGCCGGCCCGACACCCGGAACCGCCGCCAGCTCCGCGAGGCTGCTCGGCCGCCGGCCGGCGATCTCCGCCAGCGTCGCATTGTGGAAGATCACGTACGCAGGCACCTCCTCGGCCCTCGCCCGGGCCAGGCGCCAGACCTTCAGCGCCTCGAACCCCTCGGGCCGCTCCTCGGCCGGTCGCGTGCCACCCGTCAGCTCCGTCAGGAACCGGCTCGGCTTCTTCACCCAGGTGATCGCCAGCACGTTCTTGGCCCGCGTCAGGCCGACGTAGAAGAGGCGCCGCTCCTCGGCGACGTCGGCGGTCGTGCGCGCCTGCCTGTGCGGCAGCTCCTTCTCCTCCAGCCGCGGCAGCAAGACGACTTCGAACTCGAGGCCCTTGGCGCCGTGGTAGGTGAGGAGGTGGACGCCGCGGCGCGAATCGGCGCCGTCGCCGAACCGGCGCCCGAGCTCGGCGCGGAAGTCCGCGCCCGCGCCGCCGATCTCCTCCGCGAGCTTGACCAGCAGCGACAGATCGGCCTGCCTCGCCAGCTCGCGTTCGCCGAGCCCGGGCTCGTGCCTCGACAGCCAGCCATGTTCGAGGGCGATCGCCCGAACGCCGTCGGCCGCCGGCGCCGACGGGTCGAGCGCACGCAGGACCCGCCTCGCCGACTCGCGGGCGAGCAGCGCCGAGCCCTGGTAGGGGATCCTCGCCTCCTGCAGCAGAGGCTCCAGCTCGGCCAGGCGGGCATGTGTGCGGCAGAGAATCGCCACCTCCTCAAGCGAACATTCGACCGCTCGGATCCGCTCGACCAGGAAGGCGCCCTCGGCCTCCCCGGTCGCGAACGGACGCACCTCCGGCTCGGGGCCGTCCGGCCGGGTCGGCCGCAGCACCTTCTCCGCCCCGCCCAGCTTCGGCACCAAACGGTTCGCAAGTTCGAGCACCTGCGGTGTCGAGCGGAAGTTCTCCTCCAGCCGGATCACCTCGGCATGCGGAAACCGCCCGGGCACCCTCAGGAGATGCTCGGGCGTTGCACCGGTGAAGCCATAGATCGACTGATAGTCGTCGCCGACGACGCAGAGGTCGTCGCGCGGCCCGAGCCAGAGGTCGAGCAGCGTTTGCTGGAGCAGGTTGACGTCCTGGTACTCGTCGACGGTGAACGCGAGGTAGCGTTCGCGGAACTCGACGGTCGTGTGCTCGTCGTCGTAGAGCTCGATCGCGCGCTCGAGCAGGTCCTCGAAGTCCATCAGCCCCTCGGCCTGCTTGCGCTCCTCGTAGCGCCGGTAGACGCGGACCATCAGGTCGGGCGGGATCGGCGACGCGTGCCCGTCCAGCGAGCCCAGGTACTGCTCCGGCGGGATGCGCCGGTTGTGGGCCCATTCGATCTCGGTGGCCAGGTCGCCCGCGGCTCGGAACTTGTAGGGCGCCGGCAACGAGTTCGCGATCTGCCGGACCATGAGCGCTTTCGACGCCAGGATCCTTCCGACCGCTTCCGGCCGGAAGTAGCGGAGCTGCGCCAGCGCGGCGGAGTGAAACGTGGAGGCGCGGACACCGGAGACGCCGAGCCGCTCGAGCCGCGCCTTCAGCTCGCCGGCCGCCTTGTCGGTGAACGCGACCGCGAGGATCTGCGCCGGCAGGAACGCGCCCGAGGCGACCTGGTTCGCGATCCGATGCGTGATCGTGGTCGTCTTGCCGGAGCCCGCGCCTGCGAGGATGCAGACCGGTCCGCGGACGGCCTCGACCGCACGCCGCTGGTCGGCATTCAAATGCACATGGCTCACTCTACGGAGCAGGTCCGCCGGCCTTTGCGCCGGAAGCGTGTCAGTCGCCGATCGCCACCTGCACGCGGCGCGGCGACGGCACCTCGATCGCGAGCGGCGGGTTCGCGAGGCGGACGGTCTTGTCGACCTGCTTCGTCTTCGGGTCGATGCGGATCACCCTGCCGCTGCGCCTGCTCGCCACCCAGACGTAGCCTGCGCCGGTCGCGATTGCCGAAGGCTGGTCGTTCAGGCCGAGCGTCTCGATTTTCGAGCCGACGATCGGAACGCGGGTGACCGAGCCGTTGCCGGCGTTCGCGACCCAGGCTGCTCCGAACCCGATCGCGACGGCGACCGGATCGGTGCCGACCACTTCTCGGCGAAAGACCCGCTTGGAGACTGGATTGGTCGCGATCAGCAGGTTCCGGTCGCCGTCGACGGTCCAGACGAGGCCGGCTCCGCGAACGACCGGCGGCGTCGCAAACCCACCTTTTCGATCGGCAACCGATGCCATCGACGTCGCGTCCAGCGTGAGCACCGAGTTCGGCTCGACCCGACGCGGCGCGCCGCCGATCACGAAGCGCAGGTCGAGCGCCGCCGCGACGATCCCGCCGAAGAAGATCAGTCCGAGCGCGAGCATCAGCCGCTTGCGCGTCCAGAAGGTCGGCTGGCGGACCGCGCCGTTACCCGACGCGATCTTCGACAACGGCAGCGCCGACACGGCGCGGTTCCTTCATCATCGCCGCGAGCCTGGAGACCAGCTCCAGCGTCTCGCTGTCGGCAACGAGGCGCTCGAGCTCGGCGAGCTCGTCGTCGAGCCAGGCGGCGTCGATCGGCGGCCGTGTGACCGCGAGGATCTTCGAATGCTGGGTCGGGCCGACGATCTCGCCGTCGCCCCACAGCTCCTCGTGCAGCTTCTCTCCGGGACGGACACCGGTGAACTCGATCGCAACGTCGCGCTCGGGCTCCTTGCCCGACAGCCGGATCATGTTCTTCGCCAGCTCGACGATCGAGACGGGGTCGCCCATGTCGAGCACGAACACCTGGCCGTTCCGGCCGATCGAGCCGGCCTGGACGATCAGCGACACCGCCTCGGGAATCGTCATGAAGAACCGCGTCATCTCCGGGTGGGTGACGCCGACGGGGCCGCCCCGTTCGATCTGGCGCCGGAAGATCGGGATCACGCTGCCCGACGATCCGAGCACGTTGCCGAAGCGAACTGCGACAAACCGCGTCGCCACGTCTGTGCGGGCACCGTAGCCCTCGACGATCCACTCGCAGAGCGCTTTCGACTGGCCCATCACCGTCTTCGGGTTCACCGCCTTGTCGGTGGAGACGAGCACGAACCGGTCGACGCCGAACTCGACCGCCACCTCGGCCATCACCTTCGTCGCGAGCGTGTTGTTGCGCACCGACTCCAGCGGGTTGGCCTCCATCAACGGGACGTGCTTGTACGCCGCGGCATGGAAGACGACCGACGGCGTGTAGCGCTCGAACACACGCCGCATGCGCGCCCGGTTGCCTGCGTCGGCCAGCACGGGCACGCTCGGCGCGAAGCCTCGCTCCGAGACGAGCTCGCGCTCGATCTCGAACAGCGGCGTCTCGCCCTGGTCGACCAGGATCAGGCGTTTGCACCCGATCCGCGCGATCTGGCGGCACAGCTCGGAGCCGATCGAGCCGCCCGCGCCGGTGACGAGGACGGTGGCGTCGGCGATGTACGACGAGACCGCCGCGAGGTCGACCTCGACCGGCTCGCGGCCAAGCACGTCCTCCACCTGCACCGGCCTGATCTGCCCGGCAAGGTTCAGGTCGCCGGAGATCAGCTCGTAGATCCCGGGGAGCGTCTTCACGGGCACCGCCGCCTCGCGGGTGACATCGACGACACGCTGGCGCACCGAACCGGACGCGGAGGGGATCGCGATCAGCACCTCGTCCGGCCTGTTCTCGCCGAGGATCCGCGGCAGCTCGTCCGTCGTCCCGAGCACGCGCACGTTGTGGAGGCGCAGGTTCTTCTTGCGCGGATCGTCGTCGACGAGGCCGATCGGCGTGTAGCCCAGCGCGGGACTCTTCAGCATCTCCTTGACGATCAGCTGCGCCGCGTCGCCCGCTCCGACGACGATCACCTCCTTGCCGCGCGCGACCAGCCCCCGGCCGGTCGGCCGCTCCATCACCGTCCGCGCGAGCATGCGCGCCCCTGCGACGAACGCCAGCAGGAGCAGCCAGTCCATGACCGCCACCGACCGCGGGAGCCGCACCTGCGCGACGGGGTCGGCGAAGTAGACGACGATCGAGGAAACGAGGCAGGCGACGGTGACGCCGCGCGCCGCGCCCCACATGTCGCGGGTGGAGACGTAGCGCCACCAGCGGTTGTAGAAGCCGAAGAGGACGAAGACCGCGACCTGGATCAGGATCACGATCCAGATGGTCTTGTTGAAGAGCGTCTGGTAGTAGGGCGGGACCTCCGGGTCGAAGCGCAGCCGGAAGGCGAGGTACCACGCGGCCGCGCACAGGCAGGCGTCGACGGCGAGCTGCCAGAGGCGGTGCCGGTTGATCGGGAGGTGCTTCAGCGGGCGGCCCCCACGGCGACGCTGTCCCTGACGACGCTCACCACCCGTTCCTGGGTCGCCTCGTCGATCCCTGCCCACATCGGCAGGGCGAGATTCTCGCGGGCAGCTCGCTCGGTCTCCGGCAGCGATCCAGGCTCCCAGCCGAGGAAGCCCAGGGCGGGCTGAAGGTGCAGCGGCGTGACGTAGTAGGAGGCGCAGGAGATACCGGCGCCGGTCAGCGCCTCGGCGATGCGGTCACGCTCGGGCGAGCGAACGACGTACATGTGGAAGACGTGCCTGCCGTCGTCGACCGGCGGCTCACAGACGTCGCCGAGCCCGAGTGCGGCGTATCTGGCGGCGGCCTCACGTCGTGATCCGTTCCACCCGTCCAGGCGGGGCAGGAACAGCCGCAAAGCGGCCGCCTGGATCTCGTCGAGCCGCGAGTTGAAGCCGATCAGGTGGAAGTCCTTCTTGTCCCGCGAGCCGTGGAAGCGCAGCATGCGCACGCGCTCGCCCAACTCCGTGTCGATCGCGGCGACGAGGCCGCCGTCGCCGAGGGCGAACAGATTCTTCGTCGGGAAGAAGCTGAACGTCGAGGCGGCGCCGGTGGTGGCAATGCCTTCGGCTCCGAAGGCCTGCGCGGCGTCCTCGACGATCGGAACGCCGAGCGTTGCGAGCTCGGTCAGCGAGGCGGGACGCCCGAACAGGTGCACCGGCATGATCGCCTTGGTGCGCGGCGTGATCCTGGCGGCGACGTCCTCCGGGTCGAGGTTGAGCGTCGCGGGGTCGATGTCGGCGAAGACCGGCGTCGCCCCGGCCTGAACGATCGCCTCCGCGGTGGCGTAGAAGGTGAACGAAGGGCAGATCACCTCGTCGCCGGGCTCGATCCCCATCGCTCGGAGGACGAGGACGATCGCGTCGGTGCCGTTGCCGACCCCGATCGTGGTCGGCACGCCGAGGTAGGCGGCCGCCTCCTCCTCGAAGGCGCTCACGTTCGGTCCGAGGATGAACCGCCCGGACTCGAGCACCTCGCCGAGGCGTTCCTTCAACTCCGGAATCAGCGGCGCGTACTGCGCCTTGACGTCAACGAGCGGAATCATGGGCACCGGTGCGCCTCCTGAGGACATGGCGGTACAGGAACCAGGCCGCGGCGAGGCAGACCGCGACGACCACAGCGTAATCCACCCAACGGAAATCCTCGTGTACCCGTCGGTAGCCGGTTCCGACACCCCAGCCGATGCCCGCGAAGGCGAAGGCCCAGATCGCGGAGCCGAGGAGCGTCAGCAGCGTGTACCGCCCGAACGGCGCACGGAAGACGCCGGCGGGGATCGAGATGAACGAGCGGATCAGCGGCGTGACGCGCCCGAGGAACACGGCCGCGTCTCCGCGGCGCTCGAACCAACGCTCGGCGCGATCGAAGTTGTCGGGCGCCAGGTGGAGCCACTTGCCGCGGTTCTCGATCAGCGGCCTGCCGCCGTACGCGCCGATCCCCCAGCCGGCGATCGAGCCGACGAGGTAGCCGAGTGTCCCTGCCAGCGAGACCGCGACGTAGGCCCAGAACGGCGAGTCGATCGCATGCCCGAAGAGGACGACCTGGCTCCCGGGGATGGCGCCGCCCGCGAGGGCGCCGCCGTAGACCATCACCAGCTCGCTCGCCGCAGGAAAGACGGCGTCGACGGCCATCAGCCCGAAGACGGCGTACAGGCCGTGGTCCCCGACGAAGGAGGTGACGCTGTGCGTGATCGAGGCGAGGGGCACGGGGGCGGCCCGAGTGTACTTGGCGGCCTCGGCGCCGCTTACGTGCGTGCGAGTGCCGGTGGCCGCTCGGCCCGGCGGTACTCGAGCGTGTAGCCGAGCCGCCGCGGGATCTCCAACAGACCCTCGAGGTCGAGATCGATGCGCGCGCCGGCCTTCTGGGTGACCTCGTCCTCGATCGGCAGGTCGAAGTCGTCGGCGCCGAAGTCCAGCGCGCGAAACGCCTCCTCGTTCTGCGTCAGCACCGATGTTCGGACGTGCTCGACATTGTCGAGGAAGATCCGGCTGAGAGCGATCCACCGTCGGTACTCGTCCGGCGAGACCTCCGTGCCGCCGAGGGCCGTCCCGAACGGCTTGTACGTCCAGCACAGGAATGAGAACAGCCCCTCGTGCCCGGCGCCCAGCAGCTCGTCCTGGAAGTCGCGCGTCCGCTGCAGGTGCTCGAGCCGCTCGTCGAGGGTCTCGTCGAAGCCGATCACCATCGTCGCGGTCGTCCGCATCCCACTCTCCACGATCGCCCGCTGGGCCTCGAAGTAGTCGGCGACCGTGTACTTCCACTTGGCGTGCCGCTTGCGGAAGTCCTCGGTGAGGATCTCGCTGCCGCCGCCGGTGACCCAGTGGACGCCGGCGTCGCGAAGCCGTACAGCCGCCTCCGCATACGAGAGCCCCGCCCGGTCGGCGAGGAACACGAACTCCGCCACGGTGAGCGCGTAGAACTCGACCGTCTCGCCGTAGCGCTCGCGCACACCGTGGAACAGGTCGCAGTAGTAGTCGAGCGGCAGCCGCGGGTTGAAGCCGCCGTTGAAACCGACCAGATCGCCGCCCAGCTCGACCAGCTCGTCGATCTTCGCGAACACGTCCTCGCGCGAGAGGACGTACCCGCCGTCCTGGTTGGGCAGGACGTAGAACGCGCAGTAGTCGCACTGGGCGACGCAGACGTTCGTGTAGTTGACGATCCGCATGACCATGTAGGTGGCGTGATCGGGGCGATGCCACCGCGCCCGCACCGCCTGCGCCCGCTCGACCAGCTCCGCGTCGTTCGCCTCCAGCCAGAGCCGCCGTGCCTCCTCGACCTCCACGCGGCTCATGGAGCGCCCCGGTTGGAGAAGGGGGTTTTCGCCGCCGCGCCCGACATGGCGGGCGCGGCACCCTGCGATTCCTGGGGTGCGAGCGCCTTTGGGGAAGGGGGCTCACGGGGGAAACCGGCCGTTTCCCCCGTGCTCAACACGTCCATGAACGAGCTGACCGAGAACACGGCGTTTCCGGCCCCGGGCTTGCCGTAGCCGGGCGGTGCCTGCAGGCCGTGACGCTCGAGCGTCTCGCGGTATGCCTCGAGCAGCCGCACGTGGTACTCGAGCGGGGCGCCCTCGGGGTTGTCCCGACCGAGCGGCGTCGCCGGCTCGGGACACCAGGTCGTGAAGCGGGGCGTGATCCCGCGCGACATGAAGAAGTCGAGCCCCTCGAGCGTGCTGGCGATCGCCTCGTCCACCGTCGCGAAGCCGAACGGCCGGGCCAGCTCGACCCCGGCGACGAAGTTCGGAATCACGTGGCGCGGCCCGAACACCTCGGCGGCGTCGAGGATCCGCCGGTGCCACTCGGCTCTCCCCACATAACGCTCCTTCCCGGGGCAGATGATCGAGAAGAGGCGCTCGTCCCAGACCTCGTAGTTCGGGTGATAGATGGAGATCCCGTAGTCCTTGTAGCGCTGCACGTCCGCGCGCGGCAGCGCCTGGGCAACCACCTTGCCGACCCACCGTCCCGGGAAGCGCCCCTCGATCGCCTGGGCATACCGGCCGTAGAAGTCCGCCTCGGCGAGGCCGTCGACGGTGCTCGTCACCGACCCGCCGGTGAGCGTGTACGCGTGCGACGCCCCGTCGTCGTGCTCGTCGATGATCGCGAGCGCCTCGAGCACGTCCTCCACCGGCTTGATCCCCGTGTAGGGCCGCCCGGCCTGCTTGTGAGAACGCCAGTTGTGGTTGATGTCGCAGAAGCGGCACTCCTCCTTGGCGCCGAAGTACTGGCAGAGCCGGAGCACCGTCAGGTAGATCAGGTAGCCCCACTGGATCGTCGGCGCCGTCTCCATGACCGTCTTGCCGTTCGCGAGCAGGTGCCGGTAGTACGGCGGCATCGACGGCGCCTCGACCTCGGCAACCGGCCGACCGTCGAGCATCAGCCGGGAGCCGACGACGCGGTACGGCGAGGCCGGGTTCACCCGGACCGAGACGATCGTCCGACGCAGCCCGTAAGGGCCGCCGGTGAGGGCGATCTCCTCCGGCGGCCGCCGGATGGCCGCCTCACCGAGCTCGGCGAGCGGCTTCTGGTCGAACGAGAAGATGAAGTACGACTTCGGCTTGACCTCGCCGTCCAGGTTGTCGCTCAGCGCGGAGTCGTCGAAGGCGATCCCGGTCCTGAGCAGGTCCTCTTTCAGCACCGCCTCGGCCGGCACTGCCGGGTACCGCTCGATCAGCGACTCGACCAGCTTGGTGCGCGAGCTCATCGGACTCCATCCCCGCACTCGCCGGAGGGTTTCCCCCGGGTAGTCACGCCGGGACCTCGTCGTGGACGAAGCGCAGCTCCGGCACCTCGTCGAGCTCGCCGGCGTCGCGGGCCATCTCCAGGAAGGTGAACAGCCCGGCTCGCTCGCGGGGGCCGAAGCGGTAGCGCAGCTTCTCGAAGTACCGCGCGAGGAACCCCGCGGGATAGCCGTAGCGCTCGCTCGACTCGTAGGCGAGCTGCTCCGGCTCCGCCCGTGCTCGCCGCACCGAGTCGACCAGAGCGTCCTCCAGCGCTGCCATCCCCGGCGGAACCGGTTCCGGGGTGGCGAAGACGGCGAAGACCATCGGCAGGCCCGTCCGCTCGAGCCACAGCCGCCCCAGGTCGTAGTGCGGCGTCGGGTCCTCGAACGCGCTCTTCAGCGCCGCGTCGCCGATCAGGAGCTTGGCGTCGGCCTCCTCTCCGAGCGGCACATGATCGGCCTCGGGAATCAACACCCTGGTCAGCACGACCGAGGTTGCGCTCTCCGGCGTGACCGCCACCCGTCGCACCTGCTCGATCGGCACACGCGAGACGAGCTGGATCGAGTCGACGGCGCCCTCCGACGAGACGCACAGCCGCGGCAGGATCCGCAGCCGCTCGGCGTCGCGCGCCCAGGCGATCGACGAGATCGGCGCAAGGTCGAGCTCGCCGGCGACCAGCCGCGCGTTCAGCTCGGTCGGCACGCCGCTGACCTCCTCGACCTCGTGGTCGAGCCGGTAGAAGACCGGCGCCATGTTCACGTACGAGATGCGCCCTAGCCGAAGCACTACGACTCCCGGTGGACGACGAGGTGGGTGAGCGTCTCGAGCTCCTCGCGGTGCAGCTCGCCGTTCAGGCTCGCCCGGGCGCGGCGGGCGTAGTCGAGCGCGATCTCGCGCGCCTCGTCCAGTGCGCCGGTGGCAGCGACGCGGACGAGCGCGCCGTCGACCGGGCCCCCGGCGAGCGCGCGCCGGACGACCTCGTCCTCGCGTGCGGCCAGGATCAACGGCAGCGTAGGGGTTCCCTCGCGGAGGTCGACGCCGGCGATCTTCCCGGTCTCGACGGTCTCGCCCGCGCAGTCGAGGATGTCGTCGGTGATCTGGAAGGCGATCCCGAGCGACAGTCCGAACGTGCCGAGATGCCGCCAGCCCTGGCCCGCGCCCAGCAGGCAGGCCGCCTCGAACAGCTTCCCGGTCTTCAGGCTGCAGCGCTCCAGGTAGGCCTCGACGGTCGTGTCCGGATCGTGTGTCTGGCGGCGTTGCATCGCCTCGCCGCGGGCGAGGCAGAGAGCGGCGTCCGCGAGCAGCGCGACCGCGTGCGCATCGCCGGTCGCAGTCAGCTCGTCGAACGCGCGGGCGAACAGGTAGTCGCCGGTCGCCCGAGCAGCGGCCGGCCCGTAGGCCGACCAGGCCGAGGCGCGGCCGCGGCGGAACTTCGCTCCGTCGATCAGGTCGTCGTGGACGAGGGTGGCCATGTGCACAAGCTCGACGGCGACCCCCGCCGCCACGGACGGCGCACGCCCGACCGGCGAGGCGAAGAAGACGAGCAGCGGCCGCAGCCGCTTGCCACCCGCGTTCAGCGCGTCGCGCGAGGCGGCGGCGACGATTCCGCCGTGCGAGCCCACCGTGTCCTCGAGTCGCTCCTCCAGCTCCTCGAGGTAGAGGTCGAGGCCGGGAGCGTCCCTGATCGTGGCGAGGGCGCTCATAGTGCTGTCCCGACGTGGAGCGCCACGATCCCGCCCGCGAACGTGCGATAGGAGATGTCCGCGAAGCCGGCGGAGCCCATCAAGCCTGCGAGCTCGTCCGGGCCGGGGAAGCGGCGAACGCTCGCCGGCAGGTAGGTGTACGCCGCGCCGCCCTTCAGCAGCTTCCCGAGGAGCGGCACGATCCGGTCGAACCAGAGGCGGTAGAAGGGGGCGAGCACGCCGCGGGGTTGTGTGATCTCGAGCACCGCCAGCCGCCCGCCCGGGACCAGCACGCGGCGGAGCTCCGCGAGCCCGAGGTCGAGGTCGGCGACATTGCGGACACCGAAGCCGACCGTGGTTGCCTCGAAGGACCCGGCCTCGAAGGGCAGGGCGAGCAGGTCCCCCTCGATCCAGGTCGCCGAGGGCAGCTTCCGGCGCGCCCGCTCGAGCATCGCCGGCGAGAAGTCCAGGCCGGTGACGACGCCACCGCGCCTGGCGCACGCAACCGCCAGATCGCCGGTGCCGCAACATGCATCGAGCACTCGGTCGCCGGGCCGAACGACCGCCTCGGCGGCGATCCGGCGCCAGCGCAGGTCGAGCCCGGCCGTCATCACCCGGTTCATCACGTCGTAGACCGGCGCGATCCGGTCGAACATGCGCCGGACGGCGTCGGGCGCGAGGACGCCGCTCTCGACAGTCACTGTCCCCACCGCTTCACGAGGGCGTTCTCCAGCCCGAGCTGGTCGAGTGCACGGCCGACCACGAAGTCGACCAGGTCGCCCACGGTTTCCGCGCCGTGGTAGAAGCCCGGCGCGAGAAACAGGATCGTCGCGCCTGCCTGGCGCAGCGTGAGCATGTTCTGCAGGTGAATCGCCGACAGCGGCGTCTCCCGCGGCATCAGAACGAGCTTTCGCTCCTCCTTCAGCGCGACGCTGGCCGCGCGGTGGATCAGGTTCGACATGGCGCCGGAGGCGATCGTGCCGAGCGTTCCCATCGAGCACGGGCAGATCACGTAGGCGTCGACCGCAGCCGATCCGCTGGCATACGGCGAGCGCCAGTCCTGCGGGTCGAAGACCGTGACCTCGCCGCGCGCGTGCTCGGAGAAGCGCGCGATCGTCTCGTCGCGCGAGAGGCGGGCGTCGCCGTACAGCTCGGTGGCGATCACCTCGAGCCCGGCGGCCGAGATACAGACGCCGACCTCGCAGTCGGCCTCCGTCAGCGATTCGAGCAATCGAGCTGCGTAGGGGGCGCCGGACGCGCCGGTTACACCGAGAAAGACGCGCACAGCAGACAACAGTATCGGTGTCGGGCTGTGCTGAGGCTCCGATTCGGCGTCCCCGGCGTTACTTGCCGCCCTTCGACGCCTCGAGGAAGACGGCGAGCTTGCGGAGGTTGGCGTCGCCGAGCTGGGCGAAGGACGGCATCGGCGAGCCCGGCGTCACCGAGCCGGGGTCCTTCAGATGCTTGATCTGGGTCTCGATGCCGAGACCCTTGGTCCCGATGTTGCTCAGATCGGGGGCGCCGAGGTTGGACGAGCCCGTGCCGAGATAGGTGTGGCACGTGAGGCAGCCCGCCTGTGTGAACAGGGTCGCGCCGGCGATCGCGTCCTTGTTCCCCTCGAACCCTTGCTTCTTGGCCCATTCCTGAGGGAGCGTGGTGAGCTCGCTGGCGAGGGCCTCCTTCGCGGTCGCGCCCTTGTACGTCAGCGTGCCCATCGCGATCACGGTCAGGATCGTGATCACGACAGCCACCGGCCGCCGCGACAGACGCCGCTCCCGCCGCCGGTCGATGAACGGCAGCGCGAACATCAGAATCATGATGATCGTCACGATCCCGACCGTCCCGAGGATCACCGAGTTGGGCCACTTGAAGATCCGCAGGAGGTAGAAGAGGAAGTAGAAGTACCAGTCGGGCCGCGGCACGAAGCTCGTCGTCCCGGGGTCGGCCTTGTCGGAGTACAGCGGGCCGAGCCAGCCCGCCTCCGTGCCGGTGTGGTCGCCGGGGATCGTCCATTTCCAGATGCACGCCAGCCCGACGATCACGACCACGACCACGAGGCTCATCACCGTGTCGTGGAACATCGCGAACGGGAAGAAGGGCTTCCCGCGCTTCTGGACGTCCTTCTTGTAGCGGGCGTACTCGTCGCGGCGCGCCTGGAGCGAGGCGGATGGCTTCAGTCCCGACATGCTCACGGCGTCGGCCTCCCGCGGGTCGTCGGTGCGACGAGGCCTGCGCGTGCCGGCGGCTCCGGCTCGGGCTCGGCGTAGTCGGCGCCGGCGGCCTCCTTCGACCAGGGCGGCGAGGTGACTCCGAGGCGCACGACCAGGTACAGGTGCAACCCGATCAGGGCGAAGATCAACCCCGGCGCGACCAGCATGTGCAACGAGTAGAAACGCGCAAGCGTGTCGCCCCCGATATCGGGGCCGCCTTGGAGGATCTGGGCCATGATCCCGCCGACGAACGGCCCGTTCGCGGTGATGTTCATGCCGACCACGGTCGCCCAGTAGGCGGTCTGGTCGAAGGGCAGAAGGTAGCCCGTGAACCCTTCGAACATGCCGAGGATCAGGAGCAGCACCCCGATAATCCAGTTCAGCTCGCGCGGATACTTGTAGGCGCCGTACAGGAAGACCCGCGCCATGTGGAAGAAGAGCAGGATGATGAAGACGCTGGCGCCCCAGCGATGCATGCCGCGTACGAGCCAGCCGAAGGTGACGTCGTTGGTGATGTGCTGGATCGACGAGTACGCGTGGTCGGGATCCGGCTTGTAGAACATCGCCAGGATCACGCCGGTGATCGCCTGGACCAGGAAGGCGGTCAGGGTGGCGGAGCCCAGCGTCTGCGCCCAGCCGGTGTCGCCCGGCACCTTGCGGAAGAGGAAGTACTTGATCCCGCCGACGAGGCCCGACCGCTCCTCGAGCCAGTCGAGCGGGTAGAGGACGACCGCCGCCCTCTGCTTACGGCTCCCGGACGTGGGCATCTAGCCGCGACCTCTCACGTGCGGATCTCCGGGATCGGCCAGAGCCAGAACTCGGGCCCGTCCACGTGCTGCCCGGGGAACTGCAGCCGCGTCTTCTTGATCTTGGCGTCCTTGCCCGTGCCCTCGACCTTGGCGACGCTGAAGGCGCTGCCGAGAACGAGACGACCCTCCACGATCGAGTACGTGTACCGGTCGAGAGCGCGGACCGGCGGCCCGGCGGTGCGGTTGCCCTCGGTGTCGTACTGGCCGCCGTGGCACGGACAGCCGAACCCGGCCGGCTGCACGGGCGTCTTGATCAGCAGGACGTTGCCTGCCTTGTCGGTGACCTGCTTCGACTGGCTCTCGTCCACCGGGCCGTTCGGCTGTACAGGGCAGCCGAGGTGCGCACAATGGTTGGAGAGAATCGTGAAGCTGGGCAGCTTGTCCAGGAACCCGTTGTTGCGAATGTACGCCGTTCGGCGGGAGACCTCGCCTGCATCGACGTCGGAGACGAACGTGGTGATGATGAACTTGCCGAGCGGGAAGCTGTCGATCGGCCCCAGGTCGACCTTGTGGAAGCTCTGTCCCTCGAAGCCCGACGCAGCCAGGAGCCCCAGGGGCGGAATGGTGACGACCGCGCCGATCAGCGCGCCAAGGCCGAGTGTCGCCCCCTCGAGGAAACGGTCGCGTGGGTAGCGCTCGCCCTCCGCGGTGGCCGCCGTGGTGGCGGGCGACACGGAAGCGCCGGCCTTGGTCGGCGGAGGCGGCGGCTCGGCCTCTTCGGCTCGGCTGATCGACAGGTCCCGGATCCAGACGCCGCCGAACGCGAACGCGATGACGGCACCGATCCCGACCGCGATCCAGTTGCTGATGATCAGGCCGACGAGGACGATTACGAGCCCGATCGCGAACGCAACCGGGAGCAGGGAGGGCCCTGGAACGTGTGACTTGTCGTCGCCCTGCCCGGGCTCCACCTTCGACGCTCCTTCCTCGCTTACCGAGCGGGATCAAACAGCCGCCCGCCCACGGTGTCAACGACGTAACACTTGACGCAACGCCCGCGGCAACTATTACTGATCCGCCGGTCCTAGGCGGGAAGGTCGGGCAGCCCGTATTCGCGCCACCGTTGCACGACGAGCTCCTTCACCTCGTCGCTCATCTCGATCTCGGGCGGCCATTCGCGCGCGCCCTCCTCCGGAAGCTTGTGCGTGGCGTCGATGCCGAGCTTGCCGCCGACGAACTGCGTGCCCGGGGCGTGGTCGAGGTGGTCGAGTGGCCCCTCGCTGAGCAGGACGTCCCGCTTGGGGTCGACGTTGGCGGTCACGCGGAAGAACACGTCCCCGTAGTCGTGGACGTCGACCCAGTCGTCCACCACGACCACGCATTTGGTCAGGCTGAGCAGCCCGAGGCCCCAGACTGCATGCATGATCTTCTGCGCCTGGCCGGGAAACGTCTTGCGAATCGAGACGATCGCGCAGTTGTGGAACGCGCCGGCGACCGGCAGGTCGTAGTCGACGATCTCGGGCACCGACATGCGGACGGCCGGCAGGAAGATCCGCTCCGTCGCCTTGCCCAGCCAGGCGTCCTCGGCCGGGGGCTTGCCGACGACGATCGACGGGTAGATCGCGTCTCGCCGCATCGTCATCGCGGTCAGGTGGAAGACCGGGAACGGCTCGGGTGGCGAGTAGTAGCCCGTGTGGTCGCCGAACGGCCCCTCGATCCCCTCGTCGCCGGTCTCGACGTAGCCCTCGAGCACGATCTCCGCCGACGCGGGAACCTCGAGGTCGACCGTCTTGCCCTTGACCAGCTCGACCGCGTCTCCGCGCAGGAACCCGGCGAGCATCAGCTCGTCGATGTGCTTCGGCAGCGGCGCCGACGCCGCGTAGGTCGTGATCGGGTCGAGCCCGAGCGCAACCGCGACCTCCAGACGCCCGTCGGTCGCCAGGTAGTCCATCCGTCCGTCCTTGTGGATCTGCCAGTGCATGTAGGTCGAGCTCCGGTCGATCTTCTGCATCCGGTACATGCCGACGTTCCGCGTGCCGGTCTTCGGGTCGCGCGTGATCACCGCAGGCAGCGTGATGAACGGTCCGGCGTCGCCGGGCCAGCAGGTCTGGATCGGCAGCAGATCGAGGTTCACGTCGTGGCCGGAGAGCACGACCTCCTGGCAGGGGCCGCTGCGCACCGACTTCGGCCGCGAGTCGGCGATCGACTTCAGCTTGGCCAGCCCTTTCACCTTCTCCACCAATCCCTGGGGTGGCTGCATCTCGAGGACGTCGCCGAGCTTTCCCCCGACGTCGTCGAGCCGTTCGACCCCGAAGGCAAGGCACATGCGCCGCTCAGTGCCGAACTGGTTGATCAGCAGTGGGTGCTCGGAGCCCTTCGGGCGCTCGAAGAGAAGCGCCGGCCCTCCTGCCTTCACGGTCCGGTCGACGATCTCGGTCATCTCGAGGTGCGGGTCGACTTCGGCCTGGACACGCACGAGCTCGCCCTCGCGCTCGAGCAGCGCGATCCAGTCGCGGAGGTCTCGCGGGCCGCTCACGAGGGCGAGTCTACGGAGAGGGCGTACTCGACCGCATCGTCGAGCGGCATTGCCGTCCCCGTCGCGACCCCACGATCGAACTCCGGTCCGGCGACCGGAAGGAGGTGGGCGGCGTATTCATCCCGCTCGCCCTCCTCCCACTGCCCGATCCGCCCGCGCTCCGCCTCGGCTTCGATCGCTCCCCAGAGCCGCCCCGCACGCTCAGCGTCGCCGGTCTGAGCTGTCGCCCACGCAAGCGTGGCCAGCGAGAACAGCATCCATTGTCGACTTCCGATCTCACGGTTGATCGCCAACGCTCGTATTGCCCGTTCCTGCCCCTCGTCGGTTCGACCCAGGCTGAGCGCGCACTCCGCTGCCGTCCCGAGGGCTCCCGATTCCCACCAGCGCCACCCGACCTCGCGGGCGAGGACAGCGGCGCGGTCGGCGAGCTCGAACGCTTCCTCGAATCGTCCCTCCTGCAGTGGTACGTAGCTGAGGATGTGGAGCACCTCCGCCTCGCCCTTGACCGAGCCGACGCTGCGGAAGTACTCGAGACTCTCCTCGCACAGGGCACGGGCGCGTTCGAGGTCTCCGATCCGCGACGCTTCGACAGCCGATCTGATCAGCGCGAGCGCCTCCCCCCGCCGGTCGCCCAGCTCGCGAAAGAGCGCGAGCGACTCCTCATGGAGGCGATTTCCCTCCTCGAAGTCGCCGACGATCCAGTGCAGTCCTCCGTAGGACCTGAGCGCCCTCGCCCGCAGCTCGTCGGGGAGCTCGGGGTAGGCGAGGATCTCCGCGAGCCAGCGTCTCCCCTCGAACGGACCGCACGCCACCCAGAACTGCTCGAGCGCCAGGCAGAGCCGAGCCGCTTCCAGAGGATCCGCGGCCAGCGCCCACTCGAGTCCATCGCGGATATTCTGGAGCTCCGGGAGCACCAGGTCGTAGCGTTCGAGTTCCTCTCGGTCGTGGGCGAAGCCTGAACGCTCCGCGAGGTGCAGGAACCAATCGAAGTGTCGGCTGCGCAGCTGCCGCACGTCCGCTGTCTCGTCCAGTCGCTCGACCGCGAACTCGCGGATCGTCTCGAGCATCCAGAAGCGGTCGTCAGTCCGTCGAACCAGGCTCTTCTCGACTAGCGACTGGAGCGTGTCGAGGTCGGCCTCGCAGACGGCGACTGCGGCATCGAGGGTGCATCCGGCGCCGAAGATTGCGAGCCGGGCGAAGAGCTGCCGCTCAGCGGGATCGAGGAGGTCATGGCTCCATTCGATCGTGGCTCTCAGCGTCGCCTGGCGCGGCTCGGCGTCTCGGCCGCCCTTCAGCAGGTCCAGCCGTTCGGAGAGACGCTCGAGCAACTGGTCCGTCGTCAGCGCCTTCGCACGGGCCGCAGCGAGCTCGAGGGCCAGTGGCATGTTGTCGAGGCGGCGACACAGCTCCCCCACGGCCCCATCGGCCTCACGCCGTGTCCGCGCACAGAAGAGTTCGACGGCGTCCTCTTTGGCGAGCGGGAAGACCTCGTACTCGGCCTCGCCGCGAACCTGCAGCCGCTCGCGGGAAGTGACGAGGAGCCGCAGGTTGGGGCATTCCTCGACGAGGAGGGCGAGGTCGGGTGCGACGTCGACGACCTGCTCGAGATTGTCGAGCAACAGGAGGAGTTCTCGAGTGCCGACGTACTCGGCGAGCCCGTCCTGAGCGCCGATCACTTTCGCGATCTCCGGTAGGACCAACGCCGGGTCCCGAATCGTCGCCAACGCGACCCAGTACACGCCGTTCTTGAACTCGCCGACCTCCTCGGAGGCAGCCTCGATCGACAGTCGCGTCTTCCCGGAGCCGCCGGGGCCGGTGAGGGTGACCAGGCGTGATTCCCGGAGCAAGGCCCTCACCTCGGCAGCCTCCCGGTTCCGTCCCACGAAGCTGGACGCAGGCCTCGGCAGGTTCGTGTTCGAGATCGTCTTCAGCGGCGGGAACGAGCCCGCGCCGAGCTGATAGATCCAGATCGGCCGGTCGAAATCCTTGAATCGATGCTCGCCGAGGTCGAGCACCTCGTCGTCGAGAAGGTCGCGGGCCGCTTTCGAGAGCACCACCTGACCCCCGTGGGCGGAAGCCGCGACGCGTGCTCCGAGATGAACGTCCTCGCCGACGTACCCCTCGCCGGTGCGAAGCGGCGTCCCCGTATGCAGCCCCATCCGCACTCGCATGGCGCCGTGCGCGAGAGCTGCCTGCGCCAAAAGAGCGCTCGAAGCAGCAGCCCGCGGCTCGGAGAAGACATAGAAGAACGCGTCGCCCTGCGTGTCCACTTCGACGCCCTGATTCGCGGCAAAGGCCGCGCGGACGACACGCCTGTGCTCGGCCAGTGCCGCTGCGTACGTGTCCGGACCGAGCTCGTTCAGGAGTCGGGTCGAGCCTTCGATGTCGGTGAAGAGAAGCGTCACCGTCCCGGAAGGAAGCTCGCGCATCGCGTAATCATGCGCTCGATGCGCGTCTACGTCACTGGAGCGAGCGGGTTCATCGGAAGCCACGTCGCCCGTGAACTGCGCGAATGCGGCTACGACGTCCACGAGGACTGGGTCGACGTGCTGGACGCCACGAGAGTGCGGCGCGTCGTCGCCGGTTGCGACGCCGTCGTCCACGTCGCAGCGCTATACAGCTTCCGGGCGCCCGCCCGTGAGCTCGAGGCGGTCAACGTCCGCGGGACCACGAACGTGATCGAGGCCTGCCGTGCGACCGGCGTCGGCCGACTGCTCGCGACCAGCACGTGCGCGACCTGCGGGCCGGTGCCCGGGCGACAGGCGACCGAAACCGACCTGCCGCCGGATTGGGAGCTGGCGGTGCCGTACAAGCGGACAAAGCTCGCGGCCGAGCGGCTCGTGCTCGCCGCAGGAGGCGTCTGCGTCAACCCGACGACGCCGGTCGGAGATGGCGACCGCGCCCCGACGCCGACCGGCGCCATGATCCGCGGCGTTGCCACCGGTCGCCACCGCGCCTACCCGCGGATCGGCCTCAACGTCGTCGACGTCCGCGACGTCGCACGCGGCCACCTGCTGGCGCTCGAGCAGGGGTGCCCCGGCGAGCGCTACCTGCTCGGGGGTGCCGACCTGCCGATGCGCGAGCTCTTCGCGGCGGTGGCGTCCCTGGCCAGACGGCCGAAGCCCCGGATACCCGTACCCCACGCCGCGATCCGCGCCGGCGCCGCCCTGGGCCTGGTCAACCGGAACGAAGCGATCCTCGCCCGCACGCCGGCGTACTTCTCGTGGGCGAAGGCGGCTCGGGAGCTCGGCTACAGACCCGGTCCGGTCGAGCCGGCGCTGGCACGGGCGGTGGAGGAAGTCCTCAGTGCTTCTTGAGCTTCCGCGACAGCGTGCCGAGGCCAATCACGCCGAGGAAGATCAGGCCGACGATCAGCATCCCGGTGATGACGTCCCGACCTTCCGAGGCGGAGTCGGCGAGCAACGCGAGCACGGCGCGAGTCTAACCGACCCGTTCGGCGTGCAGCGCGAAGGCGCGATCGAGGGCGTCGTCGTCGACCGCCTGCCGCGCGAGCGCATCAAGCACCGTCGGCTCCCGGCTTTCCCGTAGCGGGCTTCGGCCGAGCAGCGCCGCAGTCGCAGCCCAGGCCTCGCCGTCGCCGGCGCTGCCGTCCGCGCGAAGCTGCGCGCAGAGCGAGATCAGCGCCGCGAGATCCGCAACCGCGTCGACGTCCTCGTACGCGGCCACCCGGACGAGCCCGTGGGCATAGAGGTAGTCGCCGAGCAGCAGGGCGCTGTGCCCGTCGGCAGCGAAGAGACGCGGCCGCCCGTAGTGGAGCAGGTATCCCTCGTAGATCGTCTCCAGGCCGACGTCGTAGCGGGCGTCGCCGAGCAGCGGCGAGAAGACCGGGACGAGCTCGCGGTCGCCGGCGTCGAGCAACGCCTCATCCCAGAGCGGGCTCTCAGCCGCCGCCTCGTCGGCGATCACGTCCCAGAGATCAAGCGAAGAAGCTGGCAACGGCCTCCACCGTCCTCTCGATCTCGGCATCGCCGTGCGCAGTCGAGACGAACAGTGCCTCGAACTGCGACGGGGCGACGTACACGCCGTGCGCGAGCAGGTGACGGAAGAGCGCGCCGTAGCGCTCCGTGTCACAGGCCTGTGCCTCCTCGAAGCGCGTCACCGGCCCGTCCGTCAGGAACAGGGTGAGCATCCCCCCGACCCGCTGGACCCTGCCGAACGGAGCCAGCCCCTCCTCCAACTGCGCGCCGATCGCCTCCAGCCACTCGTACACCGCTCCGTCGCGGAGCCGCCGCAACACGGAGAGCCCGGCCGCGGTCGCCAGCGGATTCCCCGACAGCGTCCCGGCCTGGTAGACGGGGCCGACGGGAGCGAGCTGCTCCATCGCCTCGGCACGTCCGCCGAATGCCGCCAGCGGCAGCCCGCCGCCGACGATCTTGCCGAGGATGGTCAGGTCAGGCAGGACGCCGAAGCGCTCCTGCGCTCCGCCGCGGGCGACGCGGAAGCCGGTGATCACCTCGTCGAAGACGAGCATCGCGCCGGAGGCATTGCAGAGGTCGCGCAGCGCCTCGAGGAAGCCGGGCGCCGGCGGCACGACGCCCATGTTCCCCGCGACCGGCTCGACGACGATGCACGCGAGCCCCTCGCCCCACTGCGCCACGGCCGCCGCGACTGCGTCGACGTCGTTGTACGGGCAGACGATCGTGTCGGCCGCCGCGCCGGTCGGAACGCCGGGAGAGCCGGGGATCCCGAGCGTGGCGACCCCGGACCCCGCGCTCGCGAGCAGCGCGTCGGCGTGGCCGTGGTAGCAGCCGGCGAACTTGATCACCCGATCGCGCCTGGTCGCCCCGCGGGCGAGCCGGATCGCGCTCATCGCCGCCTCCGTCCCGGATGAGACGAGCCGCACCATCTCCACCGACGGGACGGCATCGACGATCTCCACGGCCAGCTCGACCTCGACCTCGGTCGGGGCGCCGAACGACGTACCCCGTTCGGCCGCCTCGACGACCGCCGCCAGGGTCTCCGGGTCCGCGTGCCCGAAGATCAGCGGCCCCCACGACATCACCCAGTCGACGTAGCGACGGCCCTCGACATCCTCGATCTCGGCGCCCTCCGCACGGGCCATGAACACCGGCTCGTCCAACCCGACCGCGCGCATCGCGCGTACGGGCGAGTTGACGCCGCCGGGGATCAGCTCGAGCGCGCGCCGGTACAGGTCGGAGCGCGTGCTCAGAGAGTTCACTGTCGCCCGCCCACTCGCCGACTGGGTGCGACGGGCGAGTGCGACGCAAGGACGCCGCCTCGCGCCGCCCAGCGCGGCGGGGCGTCCCGCGCTGTGGGCGATAGCGAGATCAAGTAAGCCAAGAGGCCAGGTCTTTCGCCCAGTACGAGACGATGATGTCGGCGCCGGCGCGCTTGATCGCCGTCAGCGATTCCAGCGCGGCCGTCTGCTCGTCCAGCCAGCCGCGAGCCGCGGCGGCCTTCACCATCGCGTATTCGCCGGAGACGTTGTAGGCCGCGAGGGGCACGTCGAAGCGATCGCGCGCCGCCCGGATCACATCGAGGTACGGAAGGGCCGGCTTGACCATGATCACGTCGGCACCCTCGGCGACGTCGAGCTCGCACTCGCGAAGCGCCTCGCGGACGTTCGCAGGATCCATCTGGTAGCCGCGCCGGTCGCCGAACGACGGCGCCGAGTCGGCCGCCTCGCGGAACGGCCCGTAGAACGCCGAGGCGTACTTGGCCGAGTACGCAACGATCGGCGTCTCCGGCAGCGCCTCGCGGATCGCCGCGACGCGACCGTCCATCATGTCGCTCGGACAGACCGCGTCGGCGCCGGCGTCGACGTGCGATGCCGCCGTGCGCGCGAGCAGGTCCAGCGTCGCGTCGTTGTCGACCTCGCCGTCCACGATCACGCCACAGTGGCCGTGGTCGGTGTACTCGCAGAGGCAGACGTCGGTGAGCAGGACGAGCTCGGGAAACCGGGGGCGCAGGTCGCGCAGCGCACGCTGGATCACGCCGCCGTCGTCCCAGGCACCCGAGCCCTCCTCGTCCTTCTCGTCCGGGATCCCGAACAGGATCACGGCGCGCACGCCGGCCCCGAACAGCCGGTCGACTTCCTCGCCGACCTCCTCCACCGACCAACGGCCCATGGCCGGCAGCGCCTCGTTCGACTCCGACCTGGGCCCGACGAACAGCGGCATGACGAAATCGTCGAGCTCGAGCCTGGTCTCGCGTACCAGCGAGCGCAGGGCGCCCGTCCGGCGCAGGCGGCGGAGCCGCGTCACGGGGAACGTGCTCACGCCAGAAGGGTAGTGCGCTAGGCGGTGAGGCGGCGAATCGACAGCCGCGTCAGGAGACCGAACAGCGCTCCAAGGCCGACCAGCCAGGCGGCCTCGCGCGCGACTGTCCCCCACGGCGAGCCGTCGTACAGCGCCGAGGCGAAGAAGCGGACGGCGTGCACGAACGGGAAGGCATCGCTGATCCAGGCCGCAGTCGGGACGATCTCCCGCGGGACCAGGCCGAGGAAGACGACGGGGAGCACGACCAGGATTCCGACCAGGGAGGCGGCCCGCGACTCGCGCGTCAGCGCCCCGACAAGCGTCCCGACCGCCCCGACCGCCGCTCCGGCGAGCAGGACGCCGACGAGCACGAGCGGCAACCGCTGCCACGGCTCGCCGCCGTGGACGCCGCCCGCCTCGACGGCGATCCCGAAGCCGACGAGGATCGCGAGACCGACCCCCAACGCGACCGTCACTGCCAGTCCGATCTTGGCGACGATCAGCTGACCCAGGCCGACGAGCCCGCGCACCAGTCGGCCGATCGCGTTCTCGTCGCGCTCGGCCGCGAGCGCCCCGCCCGCGAGCAGCAGGCCCAAGAAGCTGATCGTGATCGCCAGCCCATATGCCTGCACCTGCGCCGAGAGCAGCGACGTGCGGCCCTGCCCCTTCTCCTCATCGAGGACGACGGGGCTCGCGGTCGCCCGGATCGCGTTGCCGGTGAGCGCCAGCGCAAGCCTCGCGTCGTCCACGAAGTCGGCGATCTTCGCCTTCTGCGGCGAGTCGGGCACATCCGCGAGCAGCCGCTTCGTCCCGTCGAGACCGATGATCGAGAAGTCGTGGCCGAGGACGCGGCCCTTGCCACCGTGCAGAAGCAGGTTCACGTACTCGAGGTCAGCCTGGATGAAGGCCTTCTGCAGCTTCAGGTTGAGGTTGTAGACGAGCGCCTGCATCTGCTGTCGCACGCGGGGGGTGATCCCACCGCTGCCGGTCGCGAGCGTCAGGTGCGGGCTCGACACCAGCCCCTTCAGGTCGGCGACGAAACCCTGGGGCACGGTCACGACCGCCGAGACGCGACCCGATGCGAGCTGCTGCGCGGCCTGCTGCTCGGACATGCGGACGATCTCGACGTTCTTGCCGACGTCGCGGATCAGGTTGTCGATGCTGAACGACTGCCCTGCGACCCTGACCCGGTGCGGGATCCCGTCCTTGTCGACGAAGGCGACCCGCGGCTTTGCATTCGCATAGGCGGCGGTCAGGCCGATCAGCAGTGCGATCACGAGCGGGTACGCGATCAGGACGCCGAGCAGCGCCGGCGACCGCCGGAGAACAAGGAGGTCCTTCCGCAGGATCAGCCATGCCTGTCTCACATCAGGCTTCCGGCAGCTTCGGAGGTCAGGTAGGCCGCGACCGGCCCGTCGAAGACGACATGGCCGTCGAGCAACGCGGCCACGCGGTCGGCCACGTGCTCGAGGTCATCCAGGTTCTGGGTGACGAGCACGACGGCGCCGCCCGCGTCCCGGACACCGCGCGCCGTCTCCCAGAGCCGCCGGCGCTGGCGCGGGTCGAGCGCCGCGGTCGGCTCGTCGAGGAGCAGCACGTGCGGGTCGGGCAGCAGAGAGATCGCCAGGTCGAGGCGCTGGCGGTTGCCGACGGACAGCGCCGCCGCCGGACGGTCGTCGTCGGGCAGCTCCAGCCGCTCGAGCATCCGCTGGGGGTCTCCGGCCTGCTCGAGCCGCGCGAAGAGCTCGAGGTTCTGGCGGGGTGACAGCCGCCCGTAGTGGGCGGCCCGCTGCGGCATCCAGCCCGCGCGCACCCCGTCGGCCCGCTCGACCGCGCCCGTGCTCGGCTGCTGGGCACCGGCCAGGATCGCGAGCAGCGTCGACTTCCCGGCGCCGTTCGGCCCGACCAGAGCCAGGGCCTCGCCGCGGTGCACCTCGAGGTCGGTCTCCGCCAGCGCCACGTGGTCGCTGAACCGGCGGGAGACGCCGCGCGCGACGAGGAGCGGCCCGTCGCTCACCCGCGGCGCTGTGTGCGGCGCGAGGGCTCCGACACCGGGGGAGCGGACGCCCCGGGGTCCGGCACCGGCGCAACCGCCGGCGGCGGCTCGACCTCGACCTCGATCGGCACCGGGCCTCCTCCCTCCCACGACTCGAGCTCGACCCGCTCGGAGAAGTACTCGTACACCGCGCGCCCGGCGGCCAGGAGCGGCAGCGCAACCAGGATCCCGGCGAGGCCGTAGATCTCGCCGCCCGCGAGGAGGCCGAAGATGACCAGGAGCGGGTGGAGGCGCAGCGCGCTGCCCATCACCTTCGGAACGACGACGTGCCCCTCGACCTGGTGGATGATGAGGAAGAGGATCGTCACCCAGAGCAGCGAGATCGGATGGACGACGGCGGCGTAGATCCCGGCCGGAATCGCGCCGAGCCACGGGCCGAGATACGGGATCAGCTCCATCACAGCCACCCACGCGCCGAAGAGCAGCGCGTACTTGTCGGCACCCGGGACCAGCCCCAGGACACCGAGCAACCACATCCCCGCTCCGGCGCTGGCGCCGATGATCAGCGAAACGAGCAGCTGACCTTTCACATAGCCGGCGACGGCGTGCTCCATCCGCACGAGCAGCGGCTCCGACCCCGGGTGCGGCGGGAAGCGCCGGTCGAGCGCGCGGCTGAGCTTCGAGAAGTCGAGCAGCATGTAGACCGACACTACGATCACCACGATCGAGGCGAAGAGCAGCTTTCCGATCGAGATCGCCGCCCCCTCGACGAAGTCGACGACCCGACTCGTGTACTTGCCCACGTCCTTGTCGCGGATCTGCCGTACCCAGCGGTGGCCGCGCTCCTGGACGTCGATCGAGCTGAGCCCGTGGCCGTTCAGCCACCGCTGCAGCCGGTCGACGTCGCGGTCGGCGTCGGTCTGGCCGGTCCGTCCATTCGGCTCCGTAAAGTAGGTGTCGAACCGGTTTGCGGCCGTCTTCGTCTGATCGACGACGACGGTGGCGAGAGCCCAGATGCTCACGATCAACGCCGCCGCGCAGCCCAGGTACACGAGTGCGACGGCAAAGCCGCGCCGAATCCGGAACCGTCCGATCCTTACCTCACCGATCGCCCTGACGACCGGGTCGAGCAGCAGCGCGATCAGCGAGGCGACGAGAAAGAGGAAGACGACGTGAAAGACGCGGCCCGCGACCACCCACGCCAGGATCAGCAGGAGCGGAAGCCCGACCAGCTGCATCCAGCGCGGAATCTGGATCTTCGGCGCCGCGCCGGGAGCCATCGCGGCCATCGTACCGCGGAGGTCGTACGACTTCAGCACAGGCCGTGGGACTGGGCGGCCGAGACCGAGGGCGCGCTGGCACGCGGCGTTGTGCCGGAGAGTTGGTTCACTTCCGTACGACCGGTCCCGTTGAAAGGACTCGCCGGGTCGGCTACGGTGCCGCGGATGCCGGCTTCCCCCGCCTACAGGCGGCACGATCGCCGCGCCGCCAGGGCCCGTCAGGCACGCCGCCGCGCCATCCTGCTTGCGCTTGTCGTCGGGCTCTTCGTGATCCTCGCCGTCGCCGCCTTCCGGCCCGACGGCGGTTCGAAAGTCGGCGCGAGCCCGGCGAGCGCGACACGACTCCTCCCTCCGCCGCCTCCCTCCGGAGTGGCGGTCGCGAGCTACGGACGACTGCGCGTGGCCTCGCCCGTCAACGAGAGCGTCGTCACGGCCATCGGGTACCACGGCGCCGGCGACGGGACCCTCGCATTCGAGCCGGTCGGGCGACAGGCGAACGTCGGCGTCGTCACCCGCGTCTTCCACCGGATCTTCGGCGGCGGCGGCAGCAGCGGGGTCGTCTACTACCGGCTCGGCGGTGGAGACGGGCCGTCGACCGGGGCGCTCGACGTCGGGGCCGCTCCGGGCACCGACGTCTACTCGCCGACCGACGGCACGGTCGTCGGCCTACGCGACTACGTGCTGAACGGGAAGAAGTACGGCTCGGTCATCGACATCGAGCCCGTCGGGGAGCCCTCGGTCGTCCTCTCCGTCTCCCACATCCAGGCCGACCCGGCCCTGACCGTCGGTTCAACCGTCACTGCAAGCACCTCCCGGATCGGCCGCGTCGTCGACCTGTCGGGCGTCGAGCGGCTGGCGCTCGCTCGCTACACGCGCGACGCCGGCAACTACGTCGAGCTGACGCTGCGTCCGGCCGGGTCCGTCCCGCTGCGCTAGAAGCCGCGTTCTCTTGCGTCTTCTTTTCCTCGCCGACGTCTTCGGCTCTGCCGGCCGACGCGCGGTGGAGGAGCGGCTGCCGGGCCTCCGCGACGAGCTGCGCATCGACTTCTGCATCGTCAACGGCGAGAATGCGGCGGACGGCCGAGGCCTGACCCCGAAGCTGGCGGACCGGCTGCTCGCAGCCGAAGCCGACGTCGTCACGCTCGGAAACCACGTGTGGGCCCGGGACGAGATCGGCCCCTACCTCGCGCAGTCGGAGCGTGTGATCCGGCCGGCCAACGTTGCCTCAGGCTCGCCGGGCCGCGCGCTTGCGGTTGCCGCGGCCGCGGACGGCACGCCGGTCGCGGTCGTCAACCTGCTGGGCTGGCTGTTCCTCGACGTCCCCGTCGGACCGTTCGAGATGCTCGACGAGCTCGTCGAGGAAGCGCGCCGGGCGGCGAAAGTCGTTGTCGTCGACTTCCACGCCGAAGCGACGAGCGAGAAGATCGCCGTCGCCCGCTGGCTCGACGGCCGGGTGACGGCCGTGATCGGGACACACACACACGTCCAGACGAGCGACGCTCGGGTTCAGCCCGGCGGCACGGCCGCGATCACCGACGCCGGCATGACCGGGCCGCACGACTCGGTGATCGGCGTCGAGGCCGACCTCGCGATCCGGCGCATGCGCACCGGTATGCCCGTCCGCTTCCGGCCGGCCGAAGGCGGCGTTCGCCTCGAGGGGGTGGTCGTCGACTGCGACGCCGACGGCCACGCTACGGCGATCGAGACGCTGCGCGTTCCGCACCCGTAGGCACGAACAGCACGGCAAAGAGCGCGACCAGGACGAGGTCGCGGGCCAGCACGAGCCACGAGGCGGCCGTGTCGAAGCTCAGCGCGAGATCCCAGTAGCGAAACGGGAACCAGGCTTGGGTGACCACGAGCGCCGTCGCCAGCAACGCGCTCGCCGCCAACCCGCGCCGGCCGCCTACGAGCGGTACGAGCGGGATCAGCCAGATCAGGAACTGGGGCGACAGCACTTTGCCGAAGGCGACGAACGCGCAGACGGCCGTTGCCGAGGCCCGCACGAGCCGCTCGCGGCCGACCGGCCCGCGCGCAAACCAGGTCCAGGTGGCGATCAGCGCCGCCCCCTGGACGACCGTCTGCACGACGGCCAGCGTGTCGGGGGCGGTGCCGACCAGATTCTGCGAGCCGTGGCTCGACCGCATGGTGATGTCGAGCCCGCCGGCCACGTGGGCGGCGAGCAGCACCGCCGCGCCGAACGACTCGATCTGGAGCGGGCGGCTCGTCTGGGTGGTGATGCTGTGCCAGACGCCGTGCGGGGAGAGCACGAGGAACGGGACGAAGCAGAGCGCGAGCACGCCGGTGAACACGCCGAGGCACAGGAGTGCCTCCCGCCGGCCGCGGCGGCGCCAGATCCAGACCGCCACGATGGGAGCGAGCACCGCTGGGAAGAGCTTCGCCGAGACGGCCAACCCGAGCACGCCCGCGCCGACGCGCTGGCGCCCGGCCACGAGTGCCGCCAGCGATCCGGTGACCAGCGCCGTGGGCCAGAGATCGAACCGAGAGAGCATCACGGAGCCGAGCAGCAGCGGCGTCAGGGCCGCGAAGCCGAGCGCAGCGCCGGTCCGTACCGGACCAGCCTCCAGACTGAGGAGAATCGAGAGCATGAACGCGAGCGTGAGCGCTCCGCAGAACAGCATCTCCGCCTCGAAGCCCGCGCGGTAGCCGTCCAGGTCGCCGTCCTCCGATCGCATGAGAGAGGGCAGCGCGAACACCGGCAGCGCCGCCGGGGGGTACTCGAGCTGGAAGTCGCGATAGGGAACGTGGCCGTTCGCGATCGCGTCGCCGTATCGCTGGTAGATCGGTGTATCGGCGATGCGGCTGTGCCGGTAGAAGCCGAAGTGGATCGCCGACCAGGCCCCAACGAACAGGGCGATCGCGAGCGTCAGCGCCACCGCGGCGCGCCGCGAGTCAGCCTGCTGGGACCAGCTCTCGCTGCTCGTGCTCATCGCGGACGGTCGCCTTCTCCGGCGCGGGTGACGGCTCGGCCGCGAGCACCGCGTAGGCGGCGAACGCGAAGAACCAGGGGAGATAGAGGTAGAACCAGTGGGTCAGCACCAGCTCGAAGCCGATCAGGATCGCGCCGGTCAGGGCGGCGAGCTGCAGCGGTGACTTGCGTCGGGGCAGGAAGGCGGCCGCCGCCGCACCCGCCACCAGGAGCACCTGGAGCACCCGCTGGAGCCAGTGGAGGTCGGGCAGGCCGGCGTGGTACTGGCGCCAGTCCCAGAGCGAGAAGGGCGACTGCCGGTTGACCTGCGGCGGAATCGTCCGGTCCCAGAAGACGCGGGCTGCGTGCAGCACGTTCGGCTCGAGCAGGAGCACCCAAAAGGACGCGACCGTTGCGATCGCGAAGCCGCCGGCGAACATCAGCGCCGTCCGCCTGCTCTTCCGGAACTCAGGGTACGTCGCCCAGAGAGGCGCGACCAGCAGCGCTGCGAACTTCGTCCAGGACGCGAGCCCGACGAACACCCCGCGCGCCCAGGCCGAGGTACACAGCCAGAAGCCCCAGATCAGGAACGCCGGCATGATCGCGTCGTTGGTGTTCGACATCGAGGCGTACTGCGTGAACGGGTACGCAGCCCAGGCGAAGGCGAGGGTGACGCCGAGCCGGTTTCCGCCGAACCGGCGCCCCGCGAGCGCGAGCCCGAGCACGCAGAGGAGGTCGAAGGCGATCGCGGTGAAGTGCGACGCGGGCAGGTCGTCCCACTGCCCGCCCCACCCGAAGATCGCGTAGCCGGGGATGTACGCGATGTACGACATCGGGCCGTAGGTATCACCGTTCGGGTTCGCCGACTCGCAGCGTCCGTTCGTCTGGATCCGAGCGCGGATCTCGCCCTCGCGGTCGGCCGGGCCGCACGTCTTCAGGTCCTCCTCGACCGGGAAGTGGCCGTACGGCGACTGCCCGTGCACGATCCGCTGGGCGCCGATCGGACCGGCGTAGCCGACGTCGATCACGTTCGAGTCGCGGACGTTCAGCCCGACCTTGAACCCACAGAGGAAGACGGTCGCCGCGGCGAGCACCCACACCGGCCAGAACGGACGAGAGATGGGCGGCGGCCGGTCGCGGATCCCGATCCAGAGCATCCGCCCGAGCAGGTAGGCGAGGCCCGGGTAGACGAGCGGCACGCTGGTGAAGATCCGGCCGTGGTTGAAGTACCAGAGCGACACGGAGAACGACAGCAGCGCCAGCAGGTCGAGATTGCGCAGGCTGAGCGGCCGGCGGAGGTCGGCAAGCCCGATCAGGAAGACGGCGCAGAAGGCGAGCCAGACCCCGAGGCTGTTGATCTTCTTGCCGCCGAACGCGCCCGGCCCCCCGCGCGCCATGCGCCAGGCGACCTGCGGGCCGGTCCAGGCCTCGGTGACGATGCCGGTGGTGTCGTCCACGCGGCCGGTGGCGATCTCGCCCGCCGGCCCCGACCACACCTTCACGTCCCAGTCCATGTACTGCGCGTCGTACGTCCCCTGGGTGACCAGGCTCTCTTTCGGGTACCGCCCCACCCAGTCGTTGACCTTCGGGACTGCGAGGAGCGTGGCGACGACCTTCGCCTCGGTCTGGTTCTGGCGAGGAGCCTGGGCCGGTGCCTGCTGCGTCTGGGTGAAGGGAATCTGCCGCTCCGTGGTCGTGACGGTCCTGGTGACCGTTTGGGCCGGCGCGGCCGCAGCCGCGGGAACCGACGCCAGCAGCACGAGCACGCCCGCGGCGACGAGGCGTCTCACGTGTGCTCCGTCCGGCACCGGTCTTGCGCTTGTAGCAAGTGGCCGGAGCCGCGCAGGGACGCAGGGAGCGTCAATATGCAGGCATATTGACGCGACTGAGGACGCAGCATGGAGGTTCCGGACGCCGCCAGAAACGCCCTGACTATTGCCCGATGGAGCACTAGCTCCTGAACGACCAGAGCTTGTTCGCGCTGAAGCTGAACGGAGTGACGAGGACGATCGCCACCGCCTGGGCGAGAATCTTGTCCGTCCCGAACGCGACCAGCACCCGCAGGATGGCGAGGTTCAGCCCCAGCGCTGCCACCGACACGATCAGGAATCGCATTCCCTGGTGGTAGACGTGGCCGCGGCTGGACCGGAAGGTCCAGAGCCGGTTCCAGAGGTAATTGTTGGTGACGGCGACCACGAACGAGCAGGCTGCCGCGGGCAGGTAATGGAGCCCGGCGCCCTTGAGCAGCGCGATGTAGACGGCCAGGTTGACGAGGTAGCCGCTCAGGCCGACGACAGAGAACTTGAGGAGCTCGATCCAGTTCTCCGAACGGCCGAGCGCACGGCGGGCACGAGTGGCCGCGATCCCCGCTGCGGTCGAGCGCGCCACTGTGCGAGCGTACCCGAACCGATCCGGTCATTCCCCGTCGAAGCCCTCGGCGCCCACAAGCGGGACGAACCGGCAGGGAACCGACCGCAGCACAGCCGGACCCTCCGGGCTGCGGACGACGAGCCGGAGCTCCTGGCCCCCGCGACCGCCGACCGGAACGACGAGCCGGCCGCCGGGGTCGAGCTGGGCGTAGAGCGAGGCCGGCACCTCCGGTGCCGCTGCCGCCACTGCGACCGCGCCGAACGGCGCGTGCTCGGGGAGACCCAGGGAGCCGTCGCCGACGTGCACCCGGACGTTCGCGCAGCCGGCGAGCTCGAGTGCCACCCGCGCGCGGCCGGCCAGATCGGGCAGCCGCTCGATGGTGTGCACCTCGCCCGCGAGCTGAGCGAGCACGGCCGCCTGGTAGCCCGAGCCCGTGCCGACGTCGAGCACGCGTTCGCCGGAACGAACTGCCAGCGCCTCGCAGATCCGAGCGACCATGTACGGCTGCGAGATCGTCTGATCGCCGCCGATCGGCAGAGCTGCATCGTCGTAGGCGCGCTCGCGCACCTGCTCGGGGACGAAGAGCTCCCGCGGAACGCGGGCCATCGCGTCGAGAACGCGCTCGTCGACGATGCCACGCCGGCGGAGCTGCTCCTCGACCATGCGGTGCCGCTCGCCGGTGCGATCAGACTGCACGGGCCAGCGGGTGGATCGAAGCGGGCGGCTCGACGCCGAAGTGTGCGAGGACGGTCGGCATCACGCCGGTGATGCCGGCCGGCACCGCGTCGAGCCCGACGACGAGCATCGGCACCTCGGAGTCGCCGGCAAGCAGGGAGCCGTGGCTGCCGCCGCCGACGTGGCTGTTGCCACCGAGGTCGACGAACTCGTAGCCGGCGGCAGCCGACACGAGAACGTCGCCCGCATTCGGGTTCCGAAGCGCCGCCCACGCCCGGGCGAGGCCGTCGGGTTGGTCGAGTAGCGTCGGGTCGCCGTCCAGCTTCCAGCCGTCCTCTGTGCCGCGAAAGCGAAGCTCTTCGCCGTCGCGCCTGGCCACGGCCCAGCCGTCCTCGAGGAACAGCGCGACGTCCACCGCGGGCCGGCCGTCGAGCCGCGCGGCGAGCGCGCGGACTGGCTCGGCGCAGAGCGGCAGCCGGTAGACCTGGCCGCAGCGGTTGGAGGCGCAGACCGCGACGTCGGGACGCTCGAGGCCGCTTCTCCGGAACAGCTGAAGGTCGGTAAAGGCGTCCTCGAGGCGGGCCGCATGCTCGACCTTCGTCTGGCCGTGGTCGGAGCAGAGCACGACCGTGTAGCGCTCCAGGAACGCATCGGGCCCGCCGGCCACCTCCATCAAGGAGGCGATCGCCTGGTCGGCGGCGGCGAGCTTGCCGGCTGCGCCTTCAGGCCCGAGCGCGTGCGAGGCATAGTCATAGTCCGAGAGGTAGAAGACGAAGAAGTCGAAGCCGTCCCGGGCGACCAGCCAGCGGCCGACCGCGGCCGCGTACTCGTCGACGCTCCCCGCCGCGCGTCGCCGCACGGCCAGCGGAGCGCCGGTCACGTCCGACTCGAACAGGTTGAAGAAGAAGAAGCGGCGCGGCCCGCGGACGGTGCGACTGACGCCGGGCAGCGTGGCGCGATGCTCGGTCCGCCCCCGGTAGCAGGTGAAGTTGACCGCGGCGGTGACGAGACCCGCGTCGTCGAGTGCCTCGAAGACCGTCGTCGCCTCGCCGGAGAGATGGCGCGCGCTCAGGTCGAAGATCGTGTCGACGAGGGAGCGGCGGGTTCCGGCGGCGACGATCGCACCGAGCGACGAGCCATACTCCACCATGCGGCCCTCGTCGCGATCGAACCAGACGAGATGCGGGACGTGGTGGACATCGGGATGCGCACCCGTCGCGATCGACGAGACGCAGACGGGCGTGAGGGAGGGAAAGGTGGAGGTCGCCCGCGCGTAGCGTCCGTTCGCCGCGAGGAAGGCGAGGGCCGGTGTCTCGCCCGTCTCGACCGCGCGCTCGAACACCGACGGCGTGAGACCGTCGACGACGACCAGCACGAGGCCCTTCGCGTGCACGTCAGTCCTTCGCGAGGATGCGCAGCCCGGCGTACCGGCCGCTCCCACGGCGGCTCGCCCGGACGGCCAGCAGCGGGACCAGTGTCGCCTCGACGTATCCGAGCGCCGGGACGAACGCGAGGGCGGCGAGACCCAGCCCGCCGACGACGACGAGCACGGCCAGCCCGAGCCGCGTCCCACCGCTACGGAGCGCGCCGGCGACGACCAGCACGGAAGCCACCGCGCCGAGCAGCCCGCCGATCGCGCCGGCGGCGACCTCGGCCCAGTCTCCGACCAGCAGCCCGATGCCGACTCCGGCAGCAACCGCCAGCAGTGCCGCAAGCCCGACCGTCACACCCAGCCGGCCCTGGGGAACGAGCGCTCCGATCGCGACACCGGCGGCCGCGCCGAGCCCGGCTGCGACGCCGATCCAGTACCACGAGCCCATGTCCCTGTCCAGTCTAGGCGGCGGGCTGTTCGAGCCGTGCGATCACGGCCAGCCCGAATTCCGCGGCGCGAGCGCCGTCGACGACACGATGGTCGAAGGTGACCGCGATCGTGCCCGTCCTGCGGACGACGAGCTCGCCGTCGCGGACGACGGGGCGCGGGGCGATCCGGCCGATGCCGAGAATCGCCACCTCCGGATGGTTGACGATCGGCGTGTGGAAGAGGCCGGCGAGCTTGCCCGCGCTCGTCACCGTGAAGGTCGAGCCGCGCAGCTCCTCCGGTTGGAGCTTCCCCTCCCGCGCCGCAGCGGCGAGGCGGTCCAGATCGGCGGCGAGCTCCTCGACGGTGCGCGACTCGCAGCCGCGGACGACAGGGACGACCAGCCCCTGGTCGGTCTGGACGGCGACGCCGAGGTCGTACCGCTCGAGATAGACGATCTCGTCCCTCTCGAGCCGGGCGTTCAGCTCCGGATACTCCTGGAGCGAGAGCGCGCAGGCCCTCAGCACCGTCGGCAGCAGGAGCTTCAGGTCGACCGCCTCGAAGTCGCACTCCTCGACCCACGTCACAGGCGGGACCTCGCGGTGGGCGAGCGCCATGTGCTCGGCGATCAGGCGGCGGACGCCGCGGAGCGGCTCGCGGCGCTCATCGCCTGCACCCGCAGCCGAACGAACGTCTTGCTCCGTGATTCGGCCATCCGCGCCGCTACCAACAACCGTCTCGATATCCACCCCGAGCTCGCGTGCAATCCTGCGAACGAGCGGAGTCGCCTGCGATTTCGCAGCCGGTGCGCCGGCCTGTGCGGCGCGCGGGCTCGCAACGGCTTCTTCCCGGACGAAGTCACGCGCTGCAGGCGCGGCTTCGTCCGGCGCGTCACCGATGACGACCAGCACCGTTCCCACCGGCACCACCTGCCCTTCCTCGACGAGGATGCGCGCAACTTTCCCGGCCGCCGGCGAGGGGATCTCGACCGTCGTCTTGTCGGTCTGGATCTCGACCAGTGGGTCGTCCTCGGCGACCTCCTGTCCCTCGGCGACGAGCCAGCGGGCCACCTCGCCCTCGGTCAGGCCCTCACCGAGGTCCGGCAGTTTGAACTCGTACGCCACGGCCTAGAACTCGTCCAGGAGGCGCCGGCCGGCGGCGGCGACGCGCTCGACCGACGGCATGTAGGCGTCCTCGATCTGCCAGTACGGATAGGGCACGTCGAAGCCGGTCACACGGAGGACCGGCCCGCGCAGGTCGAGGATCGCCTTCTCGGCGATCACGGCCGCCAGCTCGGCGCCGAAGCCGGCCACCCGAGGCGCCTCCTGCACGATCACGACGCGACCGGTCTTCGCCACCGAGGCCAGCAGCGTCTCCTCGTCGAGCGGCTTCAGCGAGCGCACGTCCAGCACCTCGACCGCCGCTCCGAGCGCGTCCGCGGCCGACTCGGCGACGGGGACCATGGCCCCGTACGCCACGATCGTCAGATCCGTGCCTTCGCGGGCCACGCGCATCGTGCCCAGCGGGACGACATGCTCGCCGTCCGGCACCTCGCCGCGCGCGGTGCGGTAGACGAGCTTGGGCTCGAGCACGACCACGGGATCCGGGTCGCGGATCGCCGCGGCGAGCAACCCCTTCGCGTCGGCCGGCGTCGAGGGAATCGCCACCTTCACACCGGGCGTGTGGACGTAGTAGGTCTCTGGCGAGTCGTCGTGCAGCTCGGGCGCGCGAACGCCGCCGCCGTACGGCATCCGTAGGGTGATCGGGAACTCCATCGACCCGCGCGTGCGCCAGCGGTAGCGGCCGACGTGGTTGATCAGCTGGTCGAGGCAGGGATATGAGAAGGCGTCGTACTGCATCTCGCAGACGGGCCGCCACCCCGCCATGCACAACCCGACCGCCGTGCCCAGGATGCCCGCTTCCGCGAGCGGCGTGTCGATGCAGCGGTCGGGGCCGAACCGGTCGCGCAGCCCGGCGGTGGCGCGGAAGACACCGCCTGCCCGGCCGACGTCCTCGCCCATCACCAGCACCGAGTCGTCCCGCGCCAGCTCGGTGTGCAGGCAGTCGTTCACCGCCTCGACGAGGGTGAGCTCAGCCAAGCCATCCCTCCCGCAGCGTCGGCGGCGGGTCCGCGTAGGCGTACGCGAAGACGAGCTCCGGATCGGCCGGCGGCTCGGCCTCTGCCGCGGCGATTCCCTCGCGCATCGCCTCGAGCGCCTCCGCCTTGACCCGCTCGACCGTTTCGTCGTCGAGCACGCCGAGCCGCCGAAGGTAGCCCTCGAAGCGGCCGACGCACTCCCGCTCCTTCTCCTCCTCCACTCGCTCGGAGTCGATGTAGGGGCTCGGGTCGTCCGCAGTCGCGTGCGGCGCCATCCGGTAGGTGACGGCCTCGATGAAGGTCGGTCCGTCGCCGGCCCGCGCCCGCGCGACCGCATCGCGCGCCGCCTCGTAGACCGCGAGCACGTCGCCTCCGTCGACCCGCACGCCCGGCATGCCGTATCCGATCGCCTTGTCGGCGAGGGTCGCCGCCGCGGTCTGGGCCGACAGGGGCGTCGAGATCGCCCACTGGTTGTTGTTGCAGAGGAGAACCAGCGGCGCGCGCACCACACCGGCGAAATTGGCGCCCTCGTGGAACGCCCCCTCCGAGGTCGCGCCGTCGCCGAAGAACGTGAGCGCCACCGCACGCTCGCCACGGAGCTTCTTCCCCCACGCCAGCCCGGCCGCATGCGGCACCTGGGTCGCGATCGGCACGCAGATCGAGGCGACGTTGTAGTCGAGCGGGTTCCACCAGCCTGCGGGGTGTCCGCGCCACCAGGAGAGCACGACGGAGGGGGGCATCCCTCGGAGCAGACCGATCGCCGACTCACGGTAGGCCGGGAAGATCCAGTCCTCACGCTCCAGCGCGTATGTGGCGCCGACCTGCATCGCCTCGTGGCCCCAGAAGATCGCATACGTGCCGACGCGGCCCTGGCGCTGGTAGACGACCGAGCGCTCGTCGTAGGTGCGCAGGAGGACGAGCTGCCGGTAGAGCTCGAGAAAGTCGCTTTCGTCGAGGCCCTCGACCTCACCGTCGGGCACGCTGGCGCCGTCGCCGATCACGCGGCGCAGCCCTCGCCCGGCGGGGACGACCTCGGTCACGGCGGCGATGGTAGCTAGCCCGCGGCCACCAGCACCGAGACGGCGTCGCGCTCCGCCTCGAAGACGGCCTCGGTGACGTCGCCGAGGTCCTCGCCGTCGGCCTGGAGCGGCAGCGGCTCGTCGCAGCGGACGCGAATCACGTCGGCGTCGTGTGCCGACAGGACGTCCGGCAGCCCCGCGAGCCCACGGCCGGCTATCACCCGCACGGCAAGGCGCAGCGAGCTCGCCCCTCCCAGGCGCTCGGGCGCGACCACGTCGAGCCCCAGCTCGAAACGCGCCTCGGGCGAGAACCGGAACGCGCGCGGGCCTGCATAGGTGAACACCGCGTCGTTCGAGACGAACAGCAGCCCGGCCCGGCCCAGCCCTTCGATCTCGAGGCGCGGCTCGTACCCGCGGAACAACCGGCGCGCGATCACACGCGCGTACGCAAGATCGCCGCGCCGACGCCCGTCCTCGAGCCGCTTCCTCGTCTCCAGCTCGCGGACGGTTTCCGAGTCGACGCCGATTCCCGCCCCGAAGGAAAACCGCCTGCCGTTGACGCGGCCGGTCGAGATCCGCCGCTCACGCACGGCCTCCGCCGGGTCGTTCGGGATGCTCAGCGCGCGCGCGAGCACGTTCGTGTGGCCGCCGGCAACGACCCCGAGCGGCTTGCCGGGCGGCAGGCCGTTCAGGACCTCGTTGACCAGCCCGTCGCCGCCGTAGGCGAACACGGCGTCGCCGGTCGCCCCGGCGGCCAGCTCGGTCGCGTGGCCCCTGCGCTCGGTGAGCAGGGTCTCGACCACGTCCAGGCGCTGCTCGAGGTCGCGCACGCGCTCCTCCGTGACGCGGGTGGCGAAGGGGTTGACGATGAGCGTGACGCCCACGCCGCGAGGTTTACACGGTCAGGCCGGGCGGACCGTGATCGCGACGTTCGTCCGGTCCTCGTCGCACTCCTTGAGTGCGACCTGGCCGGTGGTGCCGTGGCCGGAGAAGTTGACCTCGGCGTCGTCCTTTTCCTTCTCCTTGTCCGTCACCGAGTAGCCACCCTTCCCGTCGAGCGCGCTCTTGTACTCGTCGTATGCCTCGTCGAGGTCGCCGTCGTGGTAGCCCGACACCTTGGTCGTCGGCCCGTCCTTCTCCTGACTCGTGTAGGTGACCCCGCTCGGCGTCGGGAACTGGGCCGCGAGCTGCGGCGCCGCGGTCATCGCAGCGGGGGTCTCGCCGCAGTCCGCCGCCTCCTTGTCCTTGTCCGAGTCACCGCCGCCGCACCCGGCGACGGCAAACGCTGTGGCCGCGACGACGAGCATCACTGGAAGTGAGCGCCTGCGCACGGAGCGGAACCCTACAAGTGCGCCCAGAGAATTGCGCCCCCGGCCAGGGCGGCGGCTCCGAGCACGGCTGCCAGGACGATCGTCAGGGTGTCGCCGCCGCCCGGGGATCGGCCGGAGGCGTCGGCAACCGGCGAGCGCTCGACCGTCCGGTAGACGTACGAAGCCGTGCTCGGCCCGGACGGATCCGGCGAGTCGAGGTAGTGGTGGTACTGCCACGCGAGGGCGACGCTGCCGAGCACCCGCTGTAGCCCCGCCAGCGACGGCACTGGATCGCTCGCGCCGGGAAGGATCTCGAGCGGCCCGAGCGGCTCGACGCGAAGGTCGAGGGCCGGCAACGCCCTGCCGGGAACGGTGAGCGTCCGCTCGTTCGGGTGGCCGGCGCCGAGCACGACCGACACGGTGACCGGGGCGCGGCCCGGGACTGCAATCGTGCCGCGCACGTGCAGCGGCGCCGCGACCGCGATGACCCCCTGCCCCGTGGCGCGGCCGGGCAGCGCGAGCTGCGACGCCACCACCGTCGTCGTGCCTTCACGGCGAAGCCGGCCGAGGAACGCCGTGACTGCGGCGGGGGCGACCGAACCGGTCGTGACCGTGAAGCGTCCGCGCGCGACGTTCCGTAGCCGGACCACGATCGCTCCGGCGCGACGCTCGACCGAGACCCGCAGCGGCAGGGCGGCGGCGGCGTTCGGAGCAAGCGTGGCTGTCGCCGCCAGGACGCGGCGACCGGATGCGAACCCCTGCCACACGATCCCCAGATCGCGCAGGCCGGGCTCTGCCTGCGAGCCCGGGGCTGCGACCACCCTCGTCGCCGGCGCAGGGACGAGAAAGGTGAAGTCGCCCGGCTGCGAGATCGTCAGCCGCTGGGTGACGACGACGCCGACGGGAGCGCCCGACCGGTCGATCCCCACGGCGATCCGCTCCACGTTCCCGAGCCGCCCCGAAAAGCGGGTCTCGCCCGCCGGGCCGCCTGCGACCCGCTTGCCGACGAGCGGAGGCGGCTTCGACGTCCGCGCCGTCGGCGACAGAAGCGTGATCGTGTCGGCGACCGCAGCTGCCGGAAACAGCAGCAGACCGCCGGCGACGAGCACGACCAGGCCCGGCCGCGGCGGCATCTAGCGCTCCTGCGGAATCACCGGCAGCGTGGCCGAGAGGGCGTCGTCCTTGACCGGCGCATGCGTCATTCCTCGGAAGCGGGCGAAGTAGACGTCGTCGTCGACCACGCCCTCGTGGTTGATGCGGTTGAAGCCGCGCGAGTCGCCGTTGGCTCCCTCGATCGAGACCTCGTTCAGGGCCGCCAGCACCTTCGCGGGATCGGTCGACTTCGTCGCTTGGATCGCCGCGATCAGCAGGTGCGTGAAGTCGTACGGATACATCGCGTAGTCGGGCGGCTGCACCACCGGCCGCCCGGCGGCGCTGCGCACGCCCACCTGCTGAGGCCCGAACCGCGCCTCGTACGCGGACTGGAAGGCCACGAACGGCGCCGGCCCCTCCTCCGCCGTCATGCGGCCCGACGCGAAGACGAGCCCGTCGAGCCAGTCCGGATGGCCGGCCAGCTCCTGGCGGAGCAGCGGGTCCTCGGCGGACGGCGGCGCGTACACCGGCACGTTCCACCCGGAGCTGCGCGCCGCGATCACCGCCTCGGCGATCGCCGACGGCTGGCCCCAGACGAGCAGCGCAGTCGCGCCCGAGCGGCGAGCCTGCAGGATCTGCGGAGCCAGGTCGGTCGCGGTCGACGGCACCGCGATCCGCGCCGCGACCGAGTCTCGGTTCTGGGAGAACGCGTGGTCGAGCGCGGCCAGCCCTTCGCGACCGTAACCGGTGTCGTCGGTGAGGAACGCGACCTTCAGCTTCTTCGGGATCAGGTACTCGGCGAAGCGGAATGCGATCCCGTGGTCGGTCGGCGCGATCCGGAAGACGTTGGGCCGCTTCGCCGGGTCGACCAGGCCGGTGCCGCCGTCGAAGACGACGGCGATCGGAATGTGCGCACGGTCGGCGAGCTTCCAGGCGGCGTCGATGCCGGTCCCGTCGCTGACGATTGCAGCCGCGTGCCGGGCGACCGCGCGCCGGACGTCGGCGACCGCCCGGCTCGCCGAGTGCGCGTTGTCGTAGCGGACGACTCGTATCCGGTAGTCGTCGCGGCCGGTCGAGAGCAGCGCGTTGGCCGACGCGAGCCGGACACCGTTCTCGATCGTCGTCCCGAGGTAGGAGTCCCGGCTGAAGGGCGCGTCGACGGCGATCATCAGCTCCCGCGGCTGCGACGACTGTTTCGAGCCTCCGCAACCGGCGAGGAGCACCACCAGTGCCGCGCAGGCGACCGCCGCTTTCAGCACAGCGGCCAGCTTAGCCCGGTGCTGCTTTGCCGTCCGCCATCACGACGACCCGGTCGGCGAGCATGCGCACGAGTCGCTGGTCGTGCTCGACGACGAGCAGAGAGATGCCCTCGGCGCGTATCGACGCCAGGATCTCGAGCAGGCCGTCCACCTCCGCGCGTGCTGCCCCTGCTGAGGGCTCGTCCAGCAGCAGGAGCCGCGGCCGAGCCGCGAGCGCGGCCGCGAGCATCAGCCGCCGCTGCTGGAAACCGTCGAGCTGCGCGGCGGGAAGGTCGGCGACTCGCTCGAGGCGCACCCTACGCAGCGAGTCGAGCCCGGCCTCGCGCAGCTCGCGCGCCTCGGCCCGGCTTTTCGGCGTGGAAGCAAGGGCGCGGAGGGCGCCGCTGTGCCTGGCGTGCAGCGACGCGCCGACGACGGCACACTCGAGAGCGGTCAGGGTGCCGAATGTGGCGGTCCGCTGCAGTGTCCGGACCACGCCTACCGACGCGAGCTCGACCGGCCCCTGACCCGCGACCGACCGACCGTCGAGCTCGAGCTCGCCGGCGTCGAGCAACAACGCGCCGGCGAGCGCTCGCAGCGCCGTCGTCTTCCCCGATCCGTTCGCGCCGACGAGGGCGACGGTCTCGCCGTTGCCGACCTCGAGGTCGAAGCCGTCGAGCGCGCGGACACCGCCGTAGTGCTTCGCGAGCCCCCGAGCAGAGAGAACGACTGGAGCGGCCACGGGACGCGCCGCGCGAGACGGCCGAGCAGGCCTCGGAGGATCGGCAGAAAGAACCCGGGCGCGCAGCCGCTCGAGCAGCGGCGACCCCTCGGGCCGCAAGGCGAGCACGACCAGCAAGAGGATCGCCGCGAACATCGGCTCTACCTCCGCCGCCGAGCCGGCCTGAAGGTGCGCCCAGGCGCGCGTCAGCAACGCGATCGCACCGAGAACGGCGACGCCGGCGATCCCGGAGACGGCATATGACGCGCCTCCCAGCAGGACCGCGGCCAGCAGCTTGAAGGACACGACCGGGCCGAACGCGCCGGGGTCGGTCACGCCCGCGAGCTGCACCGCGAACGAGCCTGCCAGGCCCGCCACGGCCGCCGACGAGGCGAATGCCCCGAGCAGCAGCTGCTCGCCGCGGACGCCGAGGCTCTCGGCGGCCGCGGGCCGGTCGCGCACCGCCCGCAGGCGGATGCCGGCGGGACTTCGCCGCAGCGTGGCAACCGCGACCACCGCGAGCGCGGTCAGCACGAGCCCGAGCTCGAAGTGCCCCGTCGTGCTCAGGCTCGAGTCGACGACGTAGCCTTGCGATCCTCCGGAGATCCCGGGAAACGCCAGAGCGCCCAGGAAGACCAACCAGGCCAGGATCCAGGTTCCGACCGCGAGGAACAACGGGTCGAGGCGCACGACCGCGAGGCCCACCACCAGCCCGCCGGCGAGGGAGGCCAGAACCGCAACGGGAATCGTTGCCTCGACAGGCCAGCCGGCACGCGCGGCCAGCAACCCGGTCACCAGGGCGCCGACGGTCATGAACGCTCCCTGGGCGAGCGACGGCAGCCCGGCGAGCCCGACGGTCGCCACCAGCCCCGTCGCAGAGAGAGCGAGGTACAGCCACGCGGCCAGCTCGTCGACCTGCACCCAGCCGGGCGCGATCCACGGCAGGGCGCAGGCGAAGACGAACAGGCAGAGCAGCGCGGTGTGGATGCCGCGCCAGCCCGCTCGGGCTTCTCCTGCGGCTCCGGTGAGAGCACCCCATGTACCCGCGACGACGGCTGTCATTCGGGCTCGGGCGTCCTCGCGCGTCCGCGCAGCGCCAGCAAGAGGAGCACCACGAGGATGGGCAGCACCTCGCGGTAGGCGGGGCCGAGAACGTGGCCCGAGATCTCGCCGCTCGCGATCGCAGCCTCAACGACCCCGAGCGCGAGGCCGGCGACGAACGCCCACATGGGCGAGCGGAAGCCGACCGCCAGCGCCGCGACCAGCCCCTTGACGCCGAGCAGCATGCCGGTGGTCGCCGAGAAGGGTCCGCTCGGCGCTGCGGCAATCGCGATCACCACCGCGACGGCGCCGACCAGGGCGAACGCGAGCCCGATGAAGCGATCGTGTGGAACGCCGATCACGGAGGCCCCGTCGGCGTCCTGGGCGATCGCCTGCAGGCCTCGCCCGAATCGGGTTCGACCGACCACGTACTCGACGAGCAGCGCCAGCACGACTCCGAGCGCGATCACGTACAGGGAGCGGAGTTGGAACGTTGCCCCCGCGACGGTGACGACTCCGTCCCGGCCCGCGTCGTGGAACGGGATGGGGTCGGGAAAGACGTATGCAGGACGGGCGAAGACGACCGAGACGAGGCTCTCAATCGCGAAGGCGATCGCCACCGTGGCCGCCACCCACCCGAGCGTCGACCCCCGGCCGACCTGCGGCTGGATGATCGCGAACCACGTGCCGGCAGTCAGGGCGGGGACTACGGCGAGCGCAACCAGCAGGCCGAGCAGGAAGCGCCAGTTGGAGGCGTTTGCCTCGGTGACCGTTCCGCGGCCGGCGGTCGCGAAGAGCGCGACGAACACGCCCAGCCCGACGAGGTCGCCCAGCGCGAAGTGGACGATCCCGGTGAGTCGGTAGACGAGCACGTACCCGACCGCCAGCAGCCCGTAGACGCTCCCCGCCGCCAGCCCCGAAAGGACGATCTGCAGCGAGAGGCTCACCGCGCGAGCCTAAACCGGCCGGGCTCGGCTAGGCCGGCGTCGAGTAGCCGCGCATGCCGTCGACGAGCAGCGCCAGGAAGCGATCGGCGAGCTTGTCGGTGTCGCGGCCCGGCTGGAGCCATGTGTAGGCCCAGTTCGCCGCCGAGAGCAGCAGCAGGACCGCGGCGCCCTCGTCCAGGTCGCTGCGCAGGTCGCCGAGGTCGCGGCCCTCGCGCAGCAACTCGCGGATCCGCTCCTCGTAGCGGTGCCGTTCCGCGACGAACCGGTCGCGGCGGTCGCCGTGGAGGTAGCGCCACTCCTGGACGAAGACCGTGGCGACGTCGAGTTGCTCGGCGACGACACGCAGATGGCCGCGCAGAGCGAGCCTGATCTTCTCGACGGGCGCGGCGGTGTCGGGGATCGCGTCCAGCGCCGCGTGGAAGGCGGCGGCGCCCTCCATCAGCGTGTCGAAGAGCAGGTCCTCCTTCGAGGCGATGTGCGAGTAGAGCGACCCCTTCTGGACGCCGAGCGCCCCGGCGATGTCGCCGACCGACGTGCCGTGGTAGCCCTTCTCGGCGAAGAGGCGGGCGGCCTGACGCGTCAGCTCCGAGCGGCGGGTGGACATGGTACGGTCAGGAGACTAACGATCGTTCGGTAGGAGGCGACGTGACGCAAGTCCTTCAGCCAACAGAGCAGGGGTTCCTCGAGTACGTGCAACGTGGCGGCCAGGTCGAGGCCGACGACTGGATGCCGGACGAGTACCGCTCACGGCTGATCAAGTTCATCGAGATGCACGGCAACTCGGAACTGATGGGCGTGCTGCCCGAGCGCGAGTGGATCCTCCGCGCTCCGACGCTCCAACGCAAGCTCGCGCTGACCGCGAAGGTGCAGGACGAGGTCGGCCACTCGCAGCTGATCTACCGCGTGGTCGAGGATCTCGGGAAGCCGCGCGCGCAGTGCCTCGACGACCTGATCTCGGGCAAGACGAAGTTCCACAACGTCTTCCACTACCCGACGAAGACCTGGGGCGATGTCGGGGTGATCGCCTGGCTCGTCGACGCTGCGGCGATCATCTCCCAGAAGGCGCTGCTCAAGTGCTCGTACGCGCCGTACGCGCGGATCATGAAGAAGATCTGCTGGGAGGAGTCGTTCCACATCCTCCACGGTCGCGACGTCGTGCTGACGATGATGAACGGCACCGACGAGCAGCGGGAGCTGGTGCAGGAGGCGGTGACGCGCTGGTGGCCGCCGCTCATGCAGTTCCACGGCAACCCGATCGCGGCCGAGGACGACCCGGTCGTCCAGTGGCGGATCAAGACGCAGGGCAACGAGGAGGCGCGGCAGCAGTTCCTCGACGGCTATGTGCCGCAGATCTGGGAGCTCGGCTTGACCGTGCCCGACCCGAAGCTGCGCAAGCGCGACGACGGTGTCTGGGAATACACCGAGCCTGACTGGGACGAGCTCAAGTCGGTCGTCACCGGCCACGGGCCGTGCACCACCGAGCGGCTGGAGTTCCGCCGCATCTCGCGCGACGAGACCGAGTGGGTGCGGACCGTGATGCTCGCGGAGGCGGCGTGATCTACGAGGTCTTCCGGCAGGAGCGAAAGGGCGTGGCGTTCGAACACGCCGGTTCGGTGGCCGCACCCGACGAGGGCTTCGCGCGGGCGTACGCGCACGAGCAGTACGGCCGGCGGGGCGAGTCGGCGGCGCTCTGGGTAGTACCGCGTGACGCGGTGATGGAGGTCGAAGACTTCGTCGACGAGCTCGGCCGCAACTACCACCGCGTGGACGGTTACTCCTTGAAGGCGAAGCTGGGAGAAGCACGTGAGCGAGCAGCAACGACTCCTCGCGATCGCTGACGACGAGCTCGTCCTCGGCTGGCGCGACTCGGAGTGGACGGGGATCGCGCCGGTCCTGGAGGAGGACGTCGCGCTCTCGTCGATCGCCCAGAACGAGATCGGCCACGCGCGTGCGGTCTACCAGCTGCTGGCGGACGATCCAGACGCATTGGCATTCGACCGGTCGCCGGACGAGTACCGCTCGTCGCAGCTGGTCGAGCTGCGCTTCGTCCCCGACTGGGCACTGACGATCGCGCGGCGTGTGTTGTACGAGGCTGCCGACGAGCTCCGTCTTCGCAGGCTGATGGCGTCCGACGATGCTGCCGTCTCCGGCCTCGCGGCGAAGATCGACCGCGAGGAGGCATACCACCGCATGCACGCAGAGCTGTGGCACGACCGCCTGCGCGACGAGCCCCGTTTCCTGGCCGCGGTGGACGAGCTCTTTCCGTACACGTTGGCCATGGCCGAACCGGACGACCACGATGCGTTGATCGCCCAGTTCGAGCCGAAAACCGTTCCAAGTAACACAGTGATACAAGGCCTCGAGCGTGGGACGCACACCGACGGCTGGGCCGCGCTCTGGAACGAGATGACCGAGGTGCGCCGCTTGATTCCGGGGGCTGCGTGGTAACGACCGAGGCCGTGTGGTCGGCCCTGGCCGAGGTCGAGGACCCGGAGATCCCCGTGGTCTCGCTGGTCGACCTCGGCGTCGTCCGCGACGTGCGCGTCGACGGCGACCGCGTTCACGTCCAGTTCACGCCGACCTTCCTGGGCTGTCCGGCGCTCGAGGTAATGCGGGACCGAATGGCCGAAGCGATCGAAGTCCTCGGAGGCGAGCCCGACGTCGAGGTCGTGATGGACGACTCGTGGTCCACCGACCGGATCACCCCCGCGGGCCGCGAGAAGCTGCGCGCCGCGGGCTTCGCCCCACCCACCCCGCGCGAAGCGGCGCCGCCCAAGCTCGTCCAGCTCGAGAGCCAGGCTTTCCGCTGCCCCTACTGCGGCTCGACGGACACGAGACTCGAGAACATCTTCGGCCCCACTCCGTGCCGGTCGATCCGCTACTGCGCGAGCTGCCGCCAGCCGTTCGAGCAGTTCAAGACGATCTAGTCGCGGCAGCCGCGGGCTGCGATCTACCGCACCTCGGCTCAGGCACCTCAGGGCCTGACGCGCGTGTTGTGCGTGTCCGGCGGGAAGGGGGGAGGACGGCCCGGCCGCCCTCCCCCCTTGCTGTCCTCAGCTGCGCAGATTGACTCTGAAGGAGACGAGGCGGCGCGAGGAGATGCCGCCGAGGAGATCCTCGCCAGACTTGCGGGCGCGAACGAAGACGACCAGGAGACCCTGGCGCGGCGAGGCGGGGAAGAACTTGAGCCGGCGCAGTGTCAGAGTTGCCCAGCCGTCGGGCCCAGTCGCCTCCTCGCTGGGCGAGAACTGCTGGTACGGCGTCGCGGTCTGGTAGACGAGTGCGCCGACAACCGAGCGTCCGCTGCACGCCGAGACGTGGAAGCGTAGAACGATCGTCTGCGTGCTCTGGGTGATCACGGTTGGGCGGCTTTCCTGCTTGTCGACGAGAAGGCGAGCCGGCGATGAGACCTGTGAGACGTTGATCGGCGTCGTGCTCTTGTCGGTCGGACATCCGGTCGCCGGAGGCGGAGGCGCGGCCCCGGTCGTCACCGTGGCGGTCTGCACGGACGTGACCGTGTTGGGGCCGGTGGCGTCGGTGCCGGTGACGGCGACGCGGATCGTATGACCAACGTCCCCGCTGGCAATCACATACGTGTTGTTCGTGGCCCCGGCGATCGAGGTGCAGTTGGCCCCCGCGGCGTCGCATTGACGCCACTGGTACGTGAACGTGATCGACGAGCCCGTCCAGGTGCCGGGATTAGCGGTCAGCGTCGAGCCGACGGTCGCCGTGCCGCTGATCGTCGGCGGCGCGGTGTTCGGAGGCCCGGCCTGCGCGACGACGACGGCAGTTGCGTTCGACACGGCCTTCGCCTGGCCGTCGCTGTTCACCGCCGTCACGCGGGAGCGCAGCGTAAAGCCCACGTCCCCTGTTGCAACCGCATAGCCGTTCGTCGTGACGCCGATGGACGCGCAGTCCGACCCGTCCGCCGAGCCACCCGACGATGGGCAACGCAGCCACTCATACGTGAAAGAGGTCGGACTCTCCGACCACGTCCCGTCGGACGTGGTCAGTGTCTGACCGACGGCAGCAGTACCCGTGATCGCCGGAAGAACGGTGTTGTTCGGCACGGCCTTGGTGCTTGCCGAGCCGATAGGAGAGAGCAGCGCCGCAGCGATCGCCAAGCCGAGCAGCAACGCTGGAACGACGTACCGAGCACGGGCGATGCGGAAGGTTCCACGCATGTGTCCTCCTTCGGTCTTGGGTCGGGGTCAACGAGACGTCCTCGACGATCGATCCGGTTCGGCTGCCACAGCAAACGGCACCCTCCGGGTGAGGAACGATGCCCCCGGACCACACCCGCACTGCCGCAGACGGCTTGCAGCCTCCGTCGACAAGACCGGCGGGCCCCCCCGACCTCTTGTGACTGGGTCGGCCGATCATACGAGACAGCCACAGCTCGCGCCTTCGCCGCGAGCCACCGGGCCAGACTACGCGCGTTTGCGGGGGATGAGCTTGGCCAGGCTGAGGGCGGCGTAGATGAGGGTGTTGACGGCGACGAAGGCTGCCAGGGCCTGGAACCATCCTGAATGGAGAACCGAGCTGGGGAGGAGGATGCCGGCGAGCGTGATCATTGCGTGATCACCTCGCGGGGGGCTGCCTCGCGGGGAACGTAGTTCCAGCCGGCTTCCCGTCCGCTGGCGATGTCGAAGATCGACTTGACGTAGACGGCCTGGAGCACGAGGTCGTATCCGATCTCGATGACCAAGGGGAAGGCGAGCAGCCGCGCACGCCATCCCGCCGGCCAGACCGTGACGACACGCTCGACGATGAAGATGCTGCCGATGCCGACCCAGAACCAGAGGAATTGGATGTGGTCGGCGGCGAGCAGCGTGATCAGCAGGAGGAGCAAGTAGGCGTTGAGCGCAATCGTCCCGTAGCCGATGCCGATCTGTTGCAGCCAATAGCGCACCGTCGCGCGCGTCAGCCCGTAGGCGCCGATGTTCTCGAGCGCGCCTCGCTGCCAGCGCATCCGCTGCCGCCACAGTGCGCTCCAGTTCGGCATCAGCTCGGTGACGACGTGGCACTGCATCGGCGAGACCATCTTCGCGCCGAGCGTCTTCAAGGAAAGGGTCATCTCGTTGTCCTCGGTCATCGCCAACGTGTCGTACACATCGCCCGGGTCCCCCGGAAGCAGTTCGCCGCGAGAGTCTGCAACCGCCTTCAGCGCGTAGGTGCGGAACAGCGAGGCGGTACCGGTGAGGACGAAGACCTTGCCGAGACGCCGTGAGATGTGTCGCTGGTAGCGGGTGTATTCGTTCCGCTGCAACTGACGGACGAGGCCCGAGCCGCGTTCGCCGTAGAAGACCCCGCCGACCGCGATCAGATCGGGATCGGACTCGAGCCGCTCCACGGCCGTTTGCAGGAATTCGGGAACGAGCACGGAGTCGGCGTCCATCACCATCACCACGTCGCGGGCTTCGACGTCGTCGAACATCCGTGACAGCACCTGGTTGAGCGCACCGGCCTTCTTTTCCGTGTTGTTGACGGTGGTGAAGACCTCTGCCCGGTGCCGTCGAGCGATGTCGGCGGTGTCGTCGGTGCAGTTGTCCGCGACGACCACGATCCTGTCCGGCGGCCTGCTCTGACCCTGCAACGATTCCAGGGTCGCGGCGATGGTGAGGGCCTCGTCGTGCGCCGGCACGAGCGCCGTCAGACGCAAGGGCGTCTTCATCTCAGTGGCAGTCGGCAACTTGCTCGGCGGAAGGTCAGGACCTTCCGCCAGCCGACGGACCGAAGATCCCAGGGGGGCCAGAACCGCGCTGCGCACCCGACGCATCTCAGGGGAGAGCGGCGGTGGGATCCGGCGGTCTCGGGCCAGGACGCGCATCGCAGCGGCTGCGTGCAGCGCGGCGAGTCCGACGAAGAAGGCGGCCGCGGCAGCGCCGGCCGCCACGAGCAGCGACACAGCGGGGATTTCGTGGGGCCCCAGTGGAAGTTGTCCGGCGATCTCGTCCGGCGCTATTCGGTGAGCGAGCCATGCGGCCAGCACCAAGATCCCGAGCGCCAGCGCGATCAGCCCAACGCTGAGCAGGCTGAGGCGGGCCACTCGGCGACGAAGCGGGATCTTGCCCACTGCCCACCACCCCCCAATTTCGCTGGACGGCGACCAACATATCTCCGAGCCCGGCGGCCGAGCAACTGACGCGCTCGCCGCGACGGGATTCGTCGACGGTCGCGAGCGTTGCCTGATCAGTACTGCTCTTGCGCAGCGCGGAGGCGTCGTGCCAGCGTCCGCAGTAGAACCGCGGCCATCTGCGGTTCGCTGCGGACGAGCTTCGCAAACGCGGCTCGGCCGATCACCATCGTCGTCACTTCACCGACTGCGCTGATGTCAGCCGACCTCGGTGCGCCGTCGAGCAACGCCATCTCACCGAAGTAGTCGCCGGCGATCAGGACGACCGCGCGTCGACGCGGCGGCTTGACCCGCACTTCCCCGTCGAGGATCACGTAGAACGCATTGCCGGGATCGCCTGCACGGACAATCCTCTCGTCCGCCCCGAACCGCCTTACACGAGCAGGGATCCTCCTCAGATGACGGTTCGGAATGCCCTCGAACAGCGGTAGCTCCCTCAGCACCGCAACCCAGTTCTTCTCGATCCGGTCCGACGGCTTCGGCGTGGGAAAGACGTTCGGAGCCAGGGCGCTCATCGAGGCGAGCATAACCACGTACGCTTCGCCACCAGAAAAGACGTCGCTGACGCAACATTCGTCCTCGGAACCAGACGAGCAAGTGCGAGCCCCGGCGATCGAAGCCCGCGCTCTGTTCAGGGTGCGGATGGGACCTCGGGCGCTTCGTGGAGAAGCTCGGCGACGGTCACGGCCAGACTATGCCGCGAGAGGGGCGCTCCGCCGTGGAAGCGCCCCTCAGCCTCCGACGCTCACGCGGCCTGCGGGACGAGCCGCTCGAGCCCGGTCTGCTCGGCCGCGTAGGTCGGGCCGTAGCCGATCGCCTTGCCGAACGGCGCGCCCATGGTCAACGCCGTCCTCTGCATCCACGCGGGCACGACCGGAAGCCGGACCGTGTCGAAGTGCGCCTTGGCGATCACCGCGAGCCGGAAGGGATTCGGCATCCCCTTCCCATTCGTCTTGCCGTCGGCCGCCAGCGAGAACATCGTCTCGATCAGCGACTCGAACTGGAGCGCCGGGCTGATCGCACACCGGAACACAAGCTCGTCGTCGCCCGCGTTCCACCAGGTGTGCGCCTCACCGGGCGCGACGTCCAGGGTCTGGCCCGCGCCGATTTCGGCCTTGCGGCCGGCGACCTTCGCGCCGAGCGTCCCGGCGACGACCTCGAACGTCTCCCACTGACTCGGGTGGACGTGGGCAGCCGCAACGCTGCCGCCCGGATCGGCGCGGAGCTCGATCACGACGCGGTCGCCGCCGGTCTCCGCCGCCGTCTCGAGGAACGTCATGCGCTCGCCGGTGACGGGGTTGACCAGGGTCTGTCCCTTTTCGATCACTTCGGGCCTCCTTGCTCGTGTTGACGCACTGACGATCGCGCGCGGGAGCTGCCCGGGGAATCGGGCTGGCCTGCGTCTCGACGTGCGGCTACCACCACTCCGGCGGTGTGGCCTACGCTTGTCGCGTGGACAGGATCCGCCTGATCAAGCCGGCACCCGCGGCGACCGAGCGGCAGCAGCTGGCGTACTTCCTCGGCGTCTCGGGTGACACGTGCGGCTCGAGCGGGCTCGCCATGCATCTGGTCGTCGTCCCGCCCGGCGCTGCCGCCGAGCCGCACTACCACGACGGGTTCGAGACAGCGATCTACCAGCTCGAGGGACGTGTCGAGACGCGCTACGGCGACCGGCTCGAGCGGTCGGTGATCTCCGAGGCCGGCGACTTCCTGTTCATCCCGCCGGGTGTTCCGCACCAGCCGGTCAACCTGAGCGCGACCGAGCATGCGGTGGCGCTGATTGCCCGGAACGACGCGAGTGAGCACGAACGCGTCGTCCCCTACGTAGCGTCCTAGCGGAGCAGGAAGCCCTCGCCGAGTTCGTCGTCCGGCTCGAGCACGAACTCGTGCCGGCCGGTCAGATGGGCGCTGCCCTCGACCTCGGTGACCACTCCGGCCGGCGCCTCCTCGACCACCCGACCGGTGAACTCGCTGCCGACGATGCTCAGGTGGCGCAGCGGCTCCCCGGGGGCGAGCCGGCCCTCTTCGTGCAGGAGCGCGAGCCGAGCGGAGGTTCCGCTGCCGCAGGGTGAGCGGTCGACCTCGCCGTCGGCGAAGACGGTCACGTTCCGCTGGGTCAGCGGCTGCGCCTCCTCCTCCTGCCAGAAGATCACGCCGTAGACGTCACGCAGCTCCGGCTCGTCCGGGTGGACGATCTTCTGGGTCGCCTCCAGCTCACCCTTGACCGCGCGGCCGAGCTCGATCAGACGGGGCAGCTCGGCGGGCTCGACCTTCTCCTCGAGCGAGGCATAGAACGCGCCGCCGAAGGCGACGTCGAGCTCACGGCCGGCCGCCCGTAGGCCCCGAGCGTGGACGAACGCCGGGACGTTGCGGAAGCGGACCGACGCGACGCGGCCGTCCTCGACGCGGGCGTGCGTCTCCAGTCGTCCGGAGGGCACGTCGACGACGACTTCCGGTCCCTCGACGAGCCCGTGCTCGATCGCCCAGGTGACGAGGGCGATCGTCCCGTGCCCGCAGGCGGTCGAATAGCCGGAGTTGTGGAAGAAGACGACACCGAGGTCGGCCTCGTCGTCCTCGGGCTCGGTCACGAAACAGCCGTACATGTCCGCGTGGCCGCGCGGCTCGAAGACGAGCAGGCGGCGAACGCGGTCGAGATGCTCCTTCGCGAAGCAACGCTTCTCGAGGATCGTCCGTCCGCCGAGCGGCGGAACCCCGCCCGTGACGATCCGGAACGGCTCGCCGCCTGTGTGGTAGTCGACCGTGGAAATCGGCCTCAACGGCCGCTGAAGCTCGGCGGGCGCTTCTCGAGGAACGCGCTCACGCCCTCCGTGAAATCAGCCGTCTTGGTCGCCGCCGTCTGGAGCTCAGCCTCCAGCGCGAGCTGCTCGTCGAGCGTCGCGTGCTCGGCATGGTCGAACAACCGCTTGGTCATCCCGATTCCGCGGGTAGGCCGGGATGCGTATTCGGCGGCGAGCTCGGCCGCACGGGCGACCAGCGTGTCGGCTTCGACCACCTCGTCCACGAGGCCCCAGGCGTGCGCCTCTGCCGCGGTGAGCTTCCGGTTCGAGCTCATCCACGTAAATGCCCTCGACGGCCCGAGCAGCCGGGCGATGAAGTACGAGCCGCCCGAGTCCGGCACCAGGCCGATGCCGATGAATCCGGGGACAAACGCGGCCGTGTCAGCGGCGATCCGGTAGTCGCAGACGCAGGCGAGCGAGAGCCCGGCGCCGGCGGCGGCGCCGTTCACCGCGGCGATCACCGGCTTCTCGAGCGCGCGGATCGTCCGTACGTTCGGGTGGTAGGTCGCTTCGAGGTGCTCGCCGATGTCGTGCTCCACCTCGCGGAACTCGCCGAGGTCCTGACCGGCGCAGAAGCCCTTGCCGGCACCCGTGATCACCACTGCACGCACGTCCTCGGCAGACGCCTCTTCGAGGGCGGTGTGAAGCGCGGCGTGCATCGCTGTGGTGAAGGCGTTGTAGGACTCGGGCCGGTTGAGCGTGATCGTCAGGACGGCGCCGTCACGACTGGTCTCGACCTCGGCCACCGGCGCAGCCTATCGCCCGGCTGCTATCACTGGCCCATGGGAGCGTTGAGGCTGATCTCGCTCGATGAGCGGGCGCAGGACGAGTCGCCGCTGGACGCGTATTCGCGCGTGGTCACCGAGGTCGCGCGGCGGCTGGCGCCGTCGGTCGCGAACCTGCGCGTCTCGCGCCGCGCCGGCCGCAGCCGGCGCGTCGACGGCGGCGGCAGCGGTGTGGTGATCACGCCGGACGGCTTCGCACTGACCTCGGCCCACGTGGTCGCAGGGACGGACCGGGGCGTCGCGTCGTTCGTCGACGGCCGCGAGCTGACGGTGGAGGTGGTCGGCGCCGACCCGCTCTCCGATCTGGCGGTGCTGCGGACCGAGCCGAGCGACCTCGTCGCTGCGGAGCTCGGCGATGCCGAGCGGCTGCAGGTCGGCCAGCTCGTCGTCGCAATCGGCAACCCGAACGGCTTCGCCGGCTCGGTCACGGCGGGAGTCGTCTCTGCGCTCGGGCGCTCGCTGCCGACCCGGTCGGGCTCCGCGATGCGGATCGTCGAGAACGTGATCCAGACCGACGCCGCCCTGAACCCGGGCAACTCGGGCGGTGCGCTCGCCGCCGGCGACGGACGAGTGGTCGGGATCAATACCGCCGTCGCCGGCGTCGGGCTCGGCCTCGCTGTTCCGATCAACACCGCCACGCGATCGATCGTCGGCGCCCTGATGCGCGACGGACGCGTGCGCCGCGCCTACCTCGGGATCGCAGGCGACACGCGCCCGCTGCCGCCGCGACTGGCAGCCGCCCTCGGCCGGGAGCGGGGCATCGAGGTCGTGCACGTCGCCGAGGACAGCCCGGCGGGTCGCGCGGGCCTGCGCCCCGAGGACCTGATCGTCGAGGTCGACGGCGTGTCGGTGAGCGCCGTCGACGACCTCCAGCGGCTGATGGCCGACGACGTGATCGGCCGCCCGGTCGCAACTCGCCTGCTCCGGCAAGGGCGCGAGCTGACGGTCGAGGTCGTCCCGGACGAGCTCGTCGCGTAGCACCACGCCGGTGCTCTGGGATCCGGCTGCCCACCAGCCGCTCGTCGAGGACGGCTGGGACGCGGAACGGGCCCGTGCGACGATCGAGGCGATCACGAGCGACACGGAGGACGCTTTCGTCGACGGCTGGCCTGCCCATCCGCTGGACGCCGATCCCGGCGACGCAGGCCCGTGGCGCGGCCTCTACCTCGGCAGCGCGGGCGTGGTGGACGCGTTGAGGCGGCTCTCGGAGCGAGGCTTCGCGGCGCTCCGCCGCGACTACGCGCCGTATCTGGAACGGCTGGACGGCGACGCCGAGGGCCCAAGCCTGATGGTCGGCGAGACCGGCGTCCTCCTCGTGCGTCAGCGCCTGTCGCCGTCGCGGCCGACGGTCGAGCGGCTACGCGAACTCATCGCCTCGAACGTGGACGCCGAACAGCGCGAGCTGCTCTGGGGCAGCCCCGGGACGATGCTCGTCGCCCGCGAGCTCGGCTTCGACGACCTCTGGCAGCAGTCCGCGGAGCGGTTACTCGCAGTCCGCGACGCGGATACGGGCCTGTGGGAGCAGCACCTCTACGGCAGCATCGCCCGCCACCTGGGGCCGGCACATGGGTTCGCCGGCTGCGTTCTCGCCCTGGGAAGCGTCGAAGGCGCCGACGAGACCGCCCGCCGCTACGCCGAGATGGAGGACGGCCTCGCAAACTGGCCGGCACAGGACGACCGAGTGCTCGTCCGCAACGGCACCATCCGGCTCCAGTGGTGCCACGGCGCACCGGGCATGGTCACTGCACTTGGAGACATGCTCGAAGAGGATCTGGCGCTCGCCGGCGGCGAGCTCACCTGGCGGGCGGGCCCGCTCGTCAAAGGAGCGAGCCTCTGCCACGGCACTGCCGGCAACGGCTACGCGTTCCTGACGCTGTTCGAGCGCACGGGCGACGAGCGCTGGCTCGACCGCGCCCGCCGTTTTGCAATCCACTCGATCGCACAGGTCGAGCGAGCCCGCGCCGACCACGGGATGGGCCGTTACAGCCTCTGGACCGGCGACCTCGGGACTGCGCTCTACCTCGCCGACTGCATCGACGGAGCCGGCCGGCTCCCGCTGCCCTAGCCGCGGCGCGCGAACGCCCAGAGCGCGAGCGCGGCGATGCCGGCGACCACCTGCCAGCCCAGCAGCATCCGGCCGACGTCGATCGCCGGCTTCCAGCTGACCTCCCCGTCCTTGATCACGTAGGCGCCGACCGGACGGGCCTTCAGGCCGAAGCCGCCGCCGCCGTTGTCGTCGTTGTCGCCACCCCCTCCTCCGCCGCCGCCGACCGAGGCCGCCGGGATGACCACGACGCCGTCCTGGTCGATCGGGTCGCCGTACACGCGCTGGACGGTGATCGAGTCGCGGACGCCGCTGAGGAGCTGCTCCGGGTTCATTCCGTCTCCTTCCGTCGCTGGAGGAAGCCCTGTACCCCCTCAGCCGCCTCGTCACTCAACATGGACAGGGCGAGCCAGTCGTGCGCGTGGCGGATCGTCCCGTGCCAGGCCAGGTCGCGGAAGAAGTCGAGCTGCGCCTTCGCATAGCGGGTCATCAGCGGCAGCCGCGCGGCCAGCTTCTCGACCACTTCGTCGACGGTCGCGTCGAGCTCGGCCGCCGGAACGACGCGGTTGACGAGCCCCCACTCGAGTGCCTTCGCCGCGGGGATCTCGTCGCAGAGCAGGATGATCTCGCGGGCGCGGCGATCGCCCACGATCAGGGGCAGCCACTGGGTCGCCCCGGCTGCCGGAACCGAGCCGTGCTGGAGGCCGACGTGGCGGATGAACGCGTCGTCGACCATCACCCCGAGGTCGCAGGCCATCTGGAGCTCGTTGCCACCGCCGACGCAGATGCCGTTGATCCGCGCCACCGTCGGCTTGCCGATCCGGCGTAGTGCTGTGACTCCGGCGTCCATCGCGCCGAACCACTTCCAGTATTCGCGCTCGTTCCCGACGTAACCCTCGTCGGCCCAGGAGCGCAGATTCGCGCCGACGCAGAAGGCGCGGCCGGCACCGGTGAGAACGACGACACGGATCTCGTCGTCCCAGGACGCGTCCTCACAGGCACGCGCGAGCTCGCGCAGCATCCGGAAGTCGAACGCGTTCAGGACCTCCGGCCGGTCAAGTGTGATCGTCGCCCGCGGCGGCGCCTTCTCGTACAGGATCGACTCGAAACCGAGTTCCTCTGCGGGCTGCGGCGCTGGCCGGTCCGGCTGGGTCACTCTTCGATCACGACCACCTGCGCCGAGAACGGGATCCCCATCGTGGCGGCGTCCTCTCCGGTGGCGGCGAACTCGGGCGAGCGTGCGACCTCCTGGAACGATGCCATGTCGGGGAACTCGAACTCCGCGTAGTGGTGGAAGCGCTCCTCGCCCACCGGCGTGGCGACGATCTTCCCCTGTCGGAACGTGGCCGGAATCTTGCTGACGAACTCGTCGATGTGCTGCTGGTAGCGGTCGGGGTCGACGTTCCCCTCGTACAACACGAATGCGCGGACCATGTGACTCCTCGGTTCGGGAACGGCCCGGACCCTAATAGGGTTGGGGCATGTCCGGCGGCACTGGCCTTGCGGTCGTGATGTCGATCTCTGCGGGCTTCGCCGGCTCGATCCAGGCGGCCGCCCTCGGCCGGCTCGGCGACCGGGTCGGGACGATCGAGGCGGTCGGCTTCTCGACGCTCGTCGCCGGCACGACAGGCATCGTCGTGCTGCTCGTGGCGCGACGCAGCCTGCACGGAATCGGCTCGTCCGCCCACCAGCCGATCTGGATGTGGCTCGGCGGAATCCTCAGCGCGTTCATCGTGCTCTCGATCACCTTTGCCGCGCCGAAGATCGGCGTCGCCGCCGCAATCGGGCTGGTGATCACCGGGAACCTGGTCGTCGCCGCGGCGATCGATCGCTTCGGATGGTTCGGCGTCGACCGGATCGCACTCGACTGGACCCGAGTGGTCGGGATCCTCCTGCTCGCGGCGGGCGCCGCGCTGCTGCTGCGGAAATGAGCGACGAGGCGACGGATCGCGATCTGGAGCACCTGGCCCGCGCGGTCGAGCTCGCCGCCGCCGCGCGCGAGCACGGAAACCACCCCTTCGGCTCACTGCTCGTCGACGGTGACGGCACCGTCGTCCTCGAAGCCGAGAACACGGTCGTCACCCAACGCGACTGCACCGCACACGCCGAGCTGAACCTCGTTCGAGAGGCAGTCGCCCGCTTCGACGCCGAGCAACTCGGCGCCCACACGCTGTACACGAGCACGGAGCCGTGCGCGATGTGCGCCGGGGCGATCTTCTGGTCGGGGATCGGCCGCGTCGTCTTCGCGCTCAGCAGCGAGACGCTCGGGGAGATCGTCGAGGACCCGACCGGCGCTTGGACGCTGGCGATATCGTGTCGCGACGTTTTCGCCGGCGGGGGCCGGGCGGTCGCTGTGCTGGGGCCGCTGATGGAGGAGGACGCTCGTGTCGTCCACGAAGGCTTCTGGGACTAGAGACCGACGATGTCGTCGGGACGCACCGGCACCCGCCGTAGCTCGCGGCCTGTCGCGTCGCGAAGCGCCGAGACGATCGCCGCGGTCGAGACGACGGTCGGCGGCTCGCCCACGCCCTTCACGCCGTAAGGGGCGTCCGGCTCGGGAACCTCGATCAGTTCGGAGACGACCAGCGGCATGTCCAAGGCGGTCGGGATTAGATAGTCCGTGAAGCTCGCGTTCGTGATCAGCCCTTCGCGAGTCTGGATCTCCTCCATCAACGCGAGGCCGAGCCCCTGGGCGGTGCCGCCCTCGATCTGGCCCTCGACCGCCTGTGGGTTGATCGCCTTGCCGACGTCCTGCGCAGTGCCGATCCAGACCACGCGCGTAAGCCCGAGCTCGACGTCGACCTCGGCGACCACCCGCATCGCGGCCACCGCCAGCGCGACGTGCGAGCGCTCGCCGGTGGTCTGGCCGGTATCGGGGTCGAGCGGCCAGGTGCGGGGGTGGTGGTAGACGCGCTCGACGTCGACCTCACGCGCAGCGGTGCGCTCGCGCTCCTCGAGCGCCGCCCGGCAGGCGAGCTGGACGGCGCCGGCGGCCATGTACGTGAGGCGTGAGGCAGACGCGGAGCCGGCCGAGTCGACCCTCGCCGTCCCCGACGGAGCCAGCACGACGTCGTCGATTCCAAGCTCCGTCCGCGCCACTTGGAGCATCACGCCGTGGACGCCCTGGCCGACCTCGGCGGCCGCGCAGTGGATCTCAGCGGACTCGCCCGAGAAGATCACCCGCGCAGCGCAGAAGTCGTCGAAGCCCTCGGAGTAGCAGATGTTCTTGAAGCCCACCGCGAAACCGGTGCCGCGCTTCACCCCCTGGCCGCGGGTGGTGTTTCCTGCGCCGCCCGGCAGCCGGATCGGATCGCGCGGCAGCTCCTCGGCCGCCGGCGGCCCGAGCGCAGCGGCCCGGCGAATGACCTCGGCCACCGGCAGCGAGCCGCGTACGACCTGCCCCGTCGGCAGCGTGTCGCCGGGCGCGAGCGCGTTCAGCAGGCGCAGCTCGACTGGGTCGATCTCGAGCGCGGCCGCGAGCTCGTCCATCTGCGCCTCCGCCGCGAAGCACGTCTGCACTGCTCCGAACCCGCGCATGGCGCCGCAGGGCGGGTTGTTCGTGTAGACACAGGTGGACTCGATCAGCGCATTGGGCACGTCGTACGGCCCGCAAGCGAACGAAGCGGCGTTGGAGGTGACGGCCGTGGACGACGACGCATAGGCGCCGCCGTCGAGCAGGATCCTTGCCTGGACCGAGACGAGACGCCCAGCCCGGGTGGCACGGTGCTCCATCCAGATCCTGGCCGGGTGCCGATGGACGTGGCCGACGAACGACTCCTCGCGCCCGTACACGAGCTTCACAGGCCGGTTCGTGTGCAGAGCGAGCAGCGCGCCGTGGATCTGCATGGAGAGGTCCTCCCGGCCACCGAACGCACCCCCTACACCGGCGAGGTGGATCCGGACCTGTTCGGGCTGGAGCCCGAGGCACGGGGCGACCTGGTCGCGATCGACGTGCAGCCACTGCGTGGCGACATGAATGTCGACACCGCCTTCACCGTCGGGGACGGCCAGGCCCGACTCGGGGCCCAGGAACGCCTGGTCCTGGATCCCGATCTCGTATTCGCCCTCGACCGAGACGTCGGCTGCGGCGTCAGGATCTCCGTGGCGGATGACCAGATGCCGGACGACGTTCGGGCGCGGGTCGTCGCGGTAGCCGTGTCCCATCGTCGGCCGGTCCGGGTGGAGCGGCTCCTGCTCGGTCGCGCGCCTCGGGTCGACCACGAGCTCGAGCGGCTCGTACTCGACCCGCACCTTCTCGGCGGCCCGCCGGGCCTGTTCGGGGTGCTCGGCGGCGACGAGCGCGACCGGCTCGCCGAAGTAGCGCACGCGGTCGATCGCGAGCACGGGCTGATCCGGGAACTCGAGGCCGTACAGCTTCTGGCCGGGGACGTCGTCGTGCGTGAGCACGGCGTGGACGCCGGACATCGCGACCGCCTCGGCGATGTCGATCGCGACGATGCGGGCGTGGGCGTGCGGGCTGCGGACCGTGTGACCCCAGAGCATCCCCGCCGCCCACAGATCGCTGGCGTAGGCGAACTTCCCTGTGGTCTTCGGCACGCCGTCGCCCCGCGGGACGATCTCGCCGATCCGACCGACCTCCAGGCGGCGCGGCGAGGTGATCACGGCCTCCCGCGCCCGCGCCTCCCGCTCCACTTCCCCACCCAGGGTGGGGAAGGGTTCGCTCCCCCCGCCACCCGACATCGACGATATCGCGGCCGGGCGCACCCGTCCGTGACGGGGCTGCGCCGGGTCCGCGCCGGTTCTTCCACCGCCGCGGGCCTGCCGCTCCGCGCTCACCTTCCGGCCGCCAGTCTGACCGCGTCGAAGATCTTGGCGTATCCCGTGCAGCGGCAGAGGTTGCCCGACAACGCCTCGCGGACCTCGTCCTCGTTCGGACTCGGCACCCGAGCGAGCAGGTCGACCGTCGCGACCACCAGACCCGGCGTACAGAAGCCGCACTGAACGGCGCCGGCCTCGACGAAGGCGGTCTGAACCGGATGCAACTCCTCCCCCTCGGCCAATCCCTCGACCGTGACCACTGCGTGGCCGTCGGCCTGCGCCGCCAGCACCAGGCAGGCACAGACCAGCGTGCCGTCGAGCAGGACCGAGCACGAGCCGCACTCGCCCTGCTCGCACGCGTTCTTCGACCCTGGCAGGCCGAACCGCTCGCGCAGCGCGTACAGCAGGCTCTCGCCCGGCCAGATCTCGGCCTCCCGCGCCTCGCCGTTGACCGTCAGCTCGATCCTCACCCCAGGCACCGCTCCAACGCCCTCGTGGCCAGCACCCCCAGCGCATGCCGCCGGTACCGGGCCGACCCGCGCACGTCGTCGATCGGGCTCGCTGCGGCGGCGACGCGGTCGGCGAACGACGACGACTCCTCGATCGGGCAGGTCACCAGTCCCGCGACGGGGCCGGCAGACCCGAACGACGCCCGGAGTTCCCCGCGCCGGCGATCCGCGACGACGGCGAGCGAACACACCGAGATGACCATCGCGTTCCGCGGTCCGACCTTCATGAAGGTCTGTGGGCAGCCGGACGGCACGACGTGCACCGCCGTGATCAGCTCGTCGGCACCGGCAGCGTTCCGCTTCGGGCCCACCAGGAACTCGCGCAGCGGCACCGTCCGCGCGCTGCGCAGGGAGACGAGCTCGACCGATGCGTCCTCGACGAGCAGCGGCGGCAGCGCGTCCCCCGCCGGCGAGGCGGTGCCGAGGTTACCGCCGAGCGTGCCGCGGTTCCGGATTTGCGGCGAGCCGACCGTGCGAGACGCCTCCGCGAGCGCCGGAAGGAGCTCGGCCAGCGGGGGCTCCATGGCCTCGGCGTACGTCAGGCCCGAGGCGAGCCGCAGGGCACCGTTCTCCCGGGACCAGCCGCGCAGCTCCGGCACCTCGTTCAGGTTGAGAATCACCTCCGGACGCTGCCTGTCGAAGTTCAACTCGACCATCACGTCGGTCCCACCCTGGATCGGCACGGCCTCGCGGTGCTCGGCCTTGACGCGGAGTGCCTCCTCGAGGCTGGTTGGACTGACGACCTCCATCATCGTTCCTCGCGTACGTACGGTACGCCCAGGGCGGCAGGTGCTCCGATCCGCCGCTTTGCGAAGCCGGCGGAGACCAGGACGAGGACGACGATCGTCATCACGTACGGCAACGCGTTCAGGAACTCCGGAGCGATCGTGTACCCGTGCGCCTGGAGCGCGGATGGAAGCCCGCCCGAGAGCCCGCCGAAGAAGTACGCGCCGACGAGGCACAGCTCGGGCCGCCAGAACGAGAAGATGACCAGCGCGATCGCGATCCAGCCCGCCCCGCCCACTAGTGAGTCGCCGCTCGTCCAGCCGGGCGTGATCGCCAGGCTGTAGCACGCTCCGCCGATCCCGGCGAGCGCCCCACCGGCGAGGACGTGCGCGTACCGGTAGCGGGTGACGTTGATCCCCATCGCATCCGCCGCGCCCGGCGACTCGCCGACCGCGCGCACGTTCAGGCCGAACCTCGTTCGTGAGAGATAGAAGGCGATCGCCGCGGTCAGTCCCCAGGACAGGTACACCAGCGCCGACTGGTGGAACAGGATCGGGCCGACCACGGGCAGGTCCTTCAGGCCAAAAACATCGATGTCGCCGAACTGGTACTTGGGCGGAACGTCGGCGATCCCGAGGTCGTTACCGAGGTACGACGACAGGCCGAGGCCGCCCGCGAAGATCGTCAGCGCCAGCCCGGAGACGATCTGGCTCGCGCGCAGCGAGACGACCAGCATGCCGAAGATCAGCGCCATCACCAGCGCGGAGAACGCCGCCGTGAGCACGGCCAGCGTCAGCGCCACCGCCATCGGACCGGGTGCCCGCTGCATGCCCCAGAACCCCATGGCGGCGCCGACAAGCATCATCCCTTCGACGCCGAGGTTGAGCACGCCGGAGCGCTCCGCCAGCAGCTCCCCGAGGGCGGCGAACAGAATCGGCGTCCCGTAGACGACCGCCTCCGTCAGAACCTGGACGACGAGCGTGTCGTTCACCGCTACGGCGTCTCCGCCGCGACCTCCACCGGCGCCCTCCGGCCGATTCGGATGCGGTAGCGCACGAGGATCTCGCCCCCGAGCGCACAGAACAGGATGATCCCCTGCATCACGCCGACCAGACCCGAGGGGAAGTCCGCCCCCTGGAGGAACAGGCCCGCGTTCTGGAGCCCTCCCACGAGGACGCCGACGAGGAACACGGCGAACGGGTTGTACCGCCCGAGCGCCGCGACCACGATGCCCGTGTAGCCGTAGTTCGCGCCCTGGAGCCCCTGCGGGCTGGCGTCGAGGACGTGCGAGAAGTCGCCGACCTGGCTTGCCCCGCCGAGTCCTGCGATCGCGCCGGAGATAGCCATCACGGCCAGGATCTTCCGCCGCGTCCGCATGCCCGCGTAGCGCGCAGCCCGCTGCGAGTCGCCGAGCACGTTCATCTCGAACCCGAAACGTGTGACGCGGAAGAGCACGTACAGCGCAACCGCCACGCCGAGGGCGAGCAGGAAGCCGAACGAGAACGAGACGCCGAACACGGTTACCGTCGGCCAGAACTGGCTCGGCTTCAGAGCGACGGACTGGGGAAACGATCTCGTCTGGATCGTCGACAGGTCCCGCCAGGGCGAGGCGCTGTCGAAGATCATGTACGTGAGCAGCAGGCCCGCCACGTAGTTGAGCATCAGCGTGGTGATGATCTCGTTGGTCCGTGCAAACGCCTTCAGCACGCCGGCGATCAGCGCCCACAGCGCCGCCCCGGCCGCGCCGCAGACGCACATGGCCAGGATCGTGACGAACAGGCCGTGCTGCGGTCCGAGCCAGATCGCGGCGCCGGCCGCGCAGATCGCTCCGATGTAGAGCTGGCCCTCGGCGCCGATGTTGAAGAGCTGCATCCGGAACGCGGCAGCGGCGGCAAGCCCGGTGAAGATCAGCGGCGTTGCAAGGGTGATCGTGTCGGTCCAGGCGGCGCTGCCGATGAACGCGGCGTCGAACAGTCGGCGATAGGTGTGGATCGGGTCGTGGCCGGTGATCAGGAGGACGACGGCCATGACCACGAACGCGATCGCGACCGAGACGAACGGCACGGCATACGTGAGCCACCGCGGCTGGCGCAGGCGACGCTCGGCCGCGATCACAACCGTTCTCCTCCGGCCATCGCGAGCCCGATCTCCTCGATCGTCGCCGTCGCCGGGTCGAACTCGCCCGTGAGCTGCCCTTCGTAGATGACCACCACCCGGTCTGCAAGTGCGCGGATCTCGTCGAGGTCCTCACTGATCAGCAGCACGGCGACTCCTTCTCCGGCTGCTTCCCGCAGGTATGCGTGCACCGCCTCGATCGCGCCGACGTCGAGACCGCGCGTCGGCGAAGCTGCGATCAGCACTCGCGGGTTGGCAGAGAACTCGCGGCCGAGCACGAGCTTCTGCAGGTTTCCGCCGGACAGGTCGCGCGCGCGGAGCTGCGGACCTGGGGTGGCCACGCCGTACCGCCGGATCAGATCGCGCGCAACGTTGCGGATCATGTTCCAGTTCAGGAGTGGCCCGTGGGAGATACTGCGGTAGGACTTGAGCACGGAGTTCTCGGCGATGCTGAGCCCCGAGGCGACGCCTGTGCCGAGCCGGTCCTCGGGCACGTGCGCGATCCCGGCTGCGATGGCGGTCCGTGGGTCACCGGAGCGCAGCCTGCGGCTGTAGACGCTGACGGAGCCGCTCGACACGGGCCGCATTCCGGTGATCGCCTCGGCGAGCTCGCGCTGCCCGTTTCCCGCCACTCCGGCGACGCCGGCGATCTCTCCCTCGCGCACGGCCAGGGTCAGGTCGCGAACCGCCTCCTCGCCCCGATCACCGGCAACGCACAGCCCGTCGACCGAGAGCGCGGCGCCCTCGCCGGGCGGCGATGGGCGGTCGACCCGCTTCGCGAGTTCGACCTCGCGGCCGACCATCAGGGTCGCCAGCTCGCGCGGAGTCGCGCCGGCGGCAGCGACGGTGGCGACCGCACGGCCACCGCGCAGAACGGTGACGCGATCGGCCACCGCCTTCACCTCGTGCAGTTTGTGCGAGATGAAGATCACCGTCCGTCCCTCCTCGGCCATCCGGCGCAAGGTGACGAAGAGCGACTCCGCCTCCTGCGGCGTGAGCACGGCGGTCGGCTCGTCGAGGATCAGGATCCGCGCCTCGCGGTACAGGGCCTTCAGGATCTCGACGCGCTGCTGCTCGCCGACGGAGAGCTGCCACACGCGCGCCCGCGGGTCGACCGCGACCCCGTAGCGCTCGCCGAGCCCGGCGACGTCCCGCTCGATCCGGCGAGGACGGACGACGAAGCTGCGAGCCTCTGGCCGGTGTTCGCCGAGGATGATGTTCTCGGCGACCGTGAACGGCGGGACGAGTCGGAAGTGCTGGTGCACCATGCCGATCCCGGCGTCGATCGCGTCGCTGGGCGAGTCGAACCGGGCCGGCTCGCCGTAGAGGCCGATCGTTCCCTCGTCAGGCCGGTACAGCCCCGTGAGGATGTTCGACAACGTGCTCTTGCCGGCACCGTTCTCGCCGAGCAGCGCGTGCACCTCGCCAGCGGTCGCCTCGAAGTCGACGCGGTCGTTCGCCAGCACACCGGGGAAGCGCTTCGTGATCCCTCGCATCGTCACAGCCGGAGAGGCGCCGGGATCACCGGCGCCTCTCGCTGTGTTCGACACGTTCGGGGCCTGCTGCCCCAAGGGTCTAGCCCGGGGGCTGAACGTGGGAGACGGAGCCGACCACGCCTTTCACGAGCCACTGCATGGAGTACAGCGCGTCGATCCCCGCCTTCGTGTTCGGGTCGAGGCACTTGCCCTTCGCGATCTTCAGCTTCCCGCTCTGGTCATAGATCGGCCCGCAAAACGCGTGCCACTTGCCGGAGAGGATCTGCTGCTTCTTCGCGGCGATCGCGGCCTTCGTCTTCGCCGAGACCTTCGGCCCGTAGACCGCCAGGCCCGTGAAGCCGTCCTTGACCGAGCCGTAGTAGAAGCCCGGCTTCCAGGTGCCGTTGATCGCGGCCTGGACCCGGCGCACGTAGTACTTGCCCCAGTCGTAGACCGCGGCGGTCAGCCACTGCTTCGGCGCGAATTTCTTCGCGTCCGAGTCGTACCCGACCCAGGGGATCCCGGCTTTCTCGGCGTAGACACCGGCTGCGGGGCTGTCGACGTTCTGGCCGATCACGTCGGCGCCGGCCGAGACGAGCGCCTTCGCCGCAGCCGTCTCCTTCGGCGGCGAGAACCACGCGTTCGTCCAGACGATCTTCACCTTCGCGCCCGGATGCGTCGCCTGGGCGCCGAGAGTGAAGGCGTTGAGGTGACGGACGACCTCGGGGATGCCGTAGGGCACCACGTAGCCGATCACGCCCTTCTTGGTAGCCGCCCCGGCGGCCATGCCGGACAGGTAGATGGTGTCCTCGGCCGCCCCGAAGTACTCGGCCTGGTTCTTCTTGAGCTGAGTTCCGGTCGCCTGCTCGAACAGAACGTTGGGGTACTTGTCCGCGAGCTGGCCGTTGACGCCGAGCTCGAACATACCGAACGAGGTGCCGAAGATCATGTTGTAGCCGTCGCGGACGAGCCCCGCGACGATCTGGGGCACCGACGCGTTGCTGAAGACGTTCTCCTTGTAGGTCGTCTGCACCTTCGAGCCGAGTGCCTTCTGCACCGCCAGCCGGCCGGCGTCGTGCGCCTGCGACCAGCCGCCATCGTTGTGCGGCCCCGGATAGATCCAGGCGACCTTGAACGCCGCCTGCTTCTTGCCCGGCTTCGCCGCGGCGAGGCCCGCCAGCGTCGAAGCCACGATCACCAGGCACGCGACCAGCGCGCCAAGCACGTACTTCCGCTCCTTCATGAACTTCCTCCCCGATACCGTGGAACGCCCGATGCCCGACTATAGGGAGTCCGGGCCGGGCCGTGAAGGGGGCAGCGCGGTAAGGTCGGCGGGCGCGTGTCGATGCTCCTGCAAAACGGCTGGATCTGCCCGATGGACGATTCCGGAGACGAGTTTCCGGACGGCTGGGTGCTCATCCGCGACGGCCTGGTCGAGGCGGTGGGGGGCGGCGGCGCGCCCGTCGCGGCCCTCGTCGTCGACCTCGCCGGCGCGGTGGTCACGCCCGGCCTCGTCAACACCCACCACCACCTCTACCAGACGCTGACGCGGGCTCGGGCGCAGGAGGCCACGCTGTTCGAGTGGCTGCGTGAGCTCTATCCGGTCTGGGCCCGGATCGACGCCGAGGCCGAGTACGCAGCGGCGCGGACGGGCCTCGCGGAGCTGGCGCTGTCCGGGTGCACGACCGTGTTCGACCACCACTACGTCTTCCCGCGTGGACGCGAAGGGCTGTGGGAGGCCGAGGTGCAGGCGGCACGTGAGCTCGGCGTGCGGATCGTCGCCTCGAGGGGCTCGATGGATCTCGGCGAGTCCGACGGCGGCCTCCCTCCCGACTCGCTCGTGGAGCCGATCGACGAGGTGCTGGCCGAAACCGAGCGCCTGGCAGGGCTGCAGGACGAGGACGGCCTCGTGCAACTCGCGGTCGCGCCCTGCTCGCCGTTCTCGGTGACGAAGGAACTGATGGTCGAGTCGGCCGCGCTCGCCCGGCGGCTCGGTCTGCGTCTGCACACGCATCTGGCCGAGACGGTCGAGGAAGACGAGTACTGCCGGCAGCTGTACGGCTGCCGGCCCGTCGAGTACCTCGACGAACTCGGGTGGATCGAGAGCGACGTCTGGTGCGCGCACTGCGTACACCTCTCCGCCGAGGACATCGGCGCGTTCGGCGGCGCCGGTGTCGGGGTCGCGCACTGCCCGACCTCGAACCTGCGGCTCGGTGCCGGGGTGGCGCCGGTGCGCGACCTGGTCGAGTCGGGTGTGCCGGTCGGGCTCGGCGTCGACGGCTCGGCCTCGAACGAGCGCAGCGACCTCTTCTTCGAGGTGAAGCAGGCGTTGCTCGTAGCACGCGGCCGCGGCGGCCCCCGGGCGATGACGGTTCGCGACGCGCTGCGCCTGGGGACACGCGGCGGCGCGAGCGTGTTGGGGCGCGACGACATCGGACGGCTGGCGCCGGGAAAGCGAGCAGACATCGCGGTCTGGCGAACGGACGGCCTCGAGCTCGGCGGCGCGCAGGCAGACCCCGTCGCCGGGCTGGTGCTGTCCGCGCCGCACCGCGTCGACCGTCTCTACGTCGGCGGCGAAGAGGTCGTCCGTGACGGCCATCTCGTCCGGGGAGACGAAGTCGAGATCGCGCGCGAGCACCGCAAGCAGGCCGGGCGCCTCGCTTAGCCCGACCGGGTTGCGGGCATCTACAGGGCGTGAGCGGGCGTGAACGCGACCTGGACCAGGAGTGGGGCGAGCTCATCGAGGAGAACCGGCTCGCCATGCCGGGCACGCAGGTGCTGTTCGCGTTCCTGCTCGTCCTGCCGTTCCAGCAGCGCTTCGAGCGGCTCGACGACGGCCAGGTCGCCGTCTACTACGCCGCCCTGATCTGTGCGGCGATCGCAATCGTCCTGTTGATCGCGCCAACCGCCGCGCACCGCATCCGCTGGCGCCAGCACGACAAGGAGGCCCTGCTCCGACTGTCCACGAAGACGGGCATCGCCGCCACCGTCTTCCTGGCGTGCGGGATGACGGCCTCGGTCTATCTGATCACGGACGTCCTCTACGGCGAGCCGGCGACGGCGGTGGTCGCCGCAGGACTGGGTGCCGCGTTCGCCTGGTTCTGGTTCGGCCTGCCCCTCCTGCGGCGCCTGCGCGACCGCCGTTAGAGGGAAGATGCACACGTGATCTCGACGCACGTGCTCGACACCGGCCGAGGCGTGCCTGCCGCGGGCGTGCGCGTGCAGCTCTTCCACGCAGAGCAGCTGATCGCCGACCGGGAGACCGACAACGACGGGCGCATCCACGACCTCGCTGACGTCGAGCCGGGCACGTACCGGCTCGTCTTCCATCCGCAGTCCCCGTTCCTCACCCGGATCGAGACAGAGATCCGTATCGAGGCCGGCCGAGATCATCACGTCCCACTCCTGCTCTCGCCCTACGCGTGCACGATCTACCGCGGCAGCTGAGCGAGGCCGAGCTCGCCGGGCTGTTCGAGGGCGACACCGCGCTCGTCAGGAAGCTCGCAGCCTGCAAGAACCCGCTCGGCAGCGCCCGCGAGGTGATCGCCACGCTGAGCGAGGACGAGAAGCTCGAGGCCCTCGACGCGCATCCGGCGATCGGCGCGCGCTCCGGCCTGTCGAGCCGCTCCGCGGCCGAGCAGGGTGACGACGCCGATCCGGAGACGCTCACCGAGCTCGCCCGCCTGAACGCCGAGTACGAGCGCAGATTCGGCTTCCGCTTCGTTATCTTCGTCAACCGCAGACCGAAGGCGGAGATCCTCGAGGTGCTGCGCGCGCGCCTCGACCGCACCCGCGCCGAGGAGCTGGACACCGCCGTCGAGGAGCTGGTCGCGATCGCGGAGGACCGGTGGCGACACTCCTAGCCTCGTACACGACCGACTGGCTCGACCTCGTGTTCCGCTGGTTCCACGTCACGGCCGCGGTCGTCTGGATCGGCACCTCGTTCTACTTCGTCGCGCTCGACAACCACCTGCGCGAGCCCGAGCGGGAGGAAGACCGTGCCGAGGGCGTGCGCGGCGAGTCGTGGGAGATCCACGGCGGCGGCTTCTACCGGATTCACAAGTTCCAGGTCGCCCCGCCGCGGCTGCCCAAGCCGTTGCATTGGTACAAGTGGGAGGCGTACTGGACGTGGCTGTCCGGATTCGCGCTCCTCTGCATCGTCTACTACACGGACGCGCGCCTGCGCCTGATCGACCCGGCGGTCGCCGACCTCGATCCGTGGCAGGCGATCCTGATCTCGCTGGCGCTGCTGGTCGCCGCCTGGCTCGTCTACGACCTCGTGTGCCGCCTGCTGGCCGACCGGCCCTGGCCCTTCGTGATCGTCCTCGTCGGGCTCGTGACCGCGACCGCCTACGGCGTCGGCGAGCTGTACGCGCCGCGCGCCGCCTACCTCCAGGTGGGCGCGATGCTCGGCACGGTCATGGCCGCGAACGTCCTGTTCGTGATCATCCCCGGCCACTGGGAGCTCGTACGGGCGAAGGAGGCCGGCCGGGAGCCGGATCCGAGGCCCGGGATCCTCGCCAAGGAGCGCTCGGTGCACAACAACTACCTGACGCTGCCCGTCCTCTTCACGATGCTCGCCGGGCACTTCCCGTTCACCTACACGCACGACCACGCCTGGGCCGTTCTCGTCGCGCTGATGGCCGTCGGCGCCGCGATCCGCGTCTACTTCAACCGGCGCCACGCAGGCGAGACGTTGTGGTGGATTCCCGTCGGGTGTGCCTGCGCGATCGCCGCGATCGCGATCTGGCTGCGTCCGGCCGAGACGAAGCCGGCGGCCGGCGCAGCGACCGTCACGTTCGCGCAGGCTCGACAGATCGTTCAGACGCGATGTACGCCCTGTCACTCGATGCACCCGACGCAACCCGGCTTCGACTCGCCGCCCGCGGGTGTCGTGCTCGACACGCCGGCCCAGATCCACGCGGAGGCCCCCCACGTAAAGGCAGTGGCCGTCGACTCGACCTTCATGCCGTTCAACAACGCGACTCACATGACGGACGCTGAGCGCGCAGCGCTCGGGCAGTGGCTGGCTGCAGGTGCGAAGATCGCTCCGTGATCACGATCACCGTCGCCGGCTACGAGCTGACCGCCCGCCTCGAGGAGAAGCTGTCCCCTCGCACGGTCGCGTTCTTCCGGACGATGCTCCCGTACGAGAGCAAGCTGATCCAGGCCCGCTGGTCGGGCCAGGCGGCGTGGATCCCGATGGGCGACTTCGACGTCGGCGATCTCGGGCCCGAGGATCCGACCAGCTACCCGACGCCGGGCGAGCTGCTGCTCTACCCCGGCGGCGTGAGCGAGGTCGAGATCCTCTTTCCGTACGGCGACGCGTGTTTCGCGAGCAAGGCCGGGCAGCTGGCCGGCAACCACTTCGCGACCGTCGTCGACGGTCTGGAGCACCTGCCGCCGATCGGCGACCTGGTGCTCTGGCAGGGCGCCCAAGACATCGTCTTCTCAGAGCCGCAGTAGCGTCGACGCAAGCACGTCGATGGCCAGCTGGACGTCCTCCTCCGAGGACAGCTCGTCCGGCGAGTGCGAGACGCCGCCCCCAAGGCTGCGGACAAAGAGCATCCCGGTCGGCACCCCGGCGCGGGCGAGCACGCCTGCGTCGTGACCCGCGCCGGAGGTGAGCTCGACCACCGGCAGTCCCCTGGCCGCGAACTCGTCGGCGAGCGCCGCACGCACGGCCGGGCTCATCACGGTGGGTGCCACCCCCCTCGAGCCGTCGATACCCGTCAGCGCGACCAGCGCTGCGAGCCGCTCCTCGTCCGGCGCCCGCAGGTCGACCGAGAAGCGGACGCGACCCGGGATGACGTTCACGCCGCCCGGCTCGGCCTCGATCCGACCGACCGTGAGCACGGCCTCGTCGATCGCCTCCGCCTCGTCGCGGAGGCTCAGAATCAGGCCGGCCGCCTTCACGAGCGCATCGTCGCGAACGGCCATGGGAGTCGTCCCCGCGTGCCCCGCGCGGCCTTCGACCACGACCTCGCCGCGGACGTAGCCGACGATCGCCGTGACGATTCCGAGCGGCGCTCCAGCGTTGGCGAGCCGGGGCCCTTGCTCGATGTGCAGCTCGACAAAGGCGTCGGGCAGGTCGCCCCGCGCGACGAATGCCTGCGAGCCGGCACATCCCCGTTCCTCGTCACGGAAGACGACCACCGTTCCGCGATCGGCGCGCTCGACCGCCTCGATCGCCGCAACCACGCCGAGCGCACCGTCGAACTTTCCGCCCTGCGGCACGGAGTCCAGGTGGGACCCCGTCCATATGCCCGGCGCGGTGGCGGAGTGGCCGAAGAGATTCCCGGCGTGGTCCACGTGCGTCTCGAGGCCGGCCTCCTCGAGCCAGGCGCGGGCGATCGCGTGCGCCTCGTCCTCCTCCGACGAGTAGCCGGTCCGGTTCGCACCCGACCCTCCGCCGATCGCGTAGAGCCTCTCCAGGCGTTCGAGCGCGCGCACAGGGCAACGCTACCGCCGCCGGTCGTCACCGAGCCCGAGGTGCGGAGAACCGAACCACGAGACACGAGGCAGCGCCCTGGTCTGGCGAACTTCGGCGCGCAACCATCCGGGCATGCAGTTCGAGACGACCGAGAGGAGGAAGACGATGACCCGTACATACGACGTGAGCAGCACGTTCGTCCATACGATCGACGCCGACCAGGCGACGGCCCAGGAGGTGCTCGCGAGCATCGACCCGATGCGCTCGCTCGCCGACCGCCTCTCGGCGCTCGGCCTCGACGACCGCGCGATCTGGAGCGCGAACGGCGAGCTCGGCTATTCGCTGATCTGGCGCTTCGGCGGCGACCAGGGCCACGCGCGGCTCGACTGGCAGCTCACGCTGCAGCCCACCGGGGCCGGCCGCACGGCGCTGACCGTGAAGCTCGGAGCCCGCGGAAGCGACCCCGATGCCCGCATCCGCGTTCTGCGCTCCTGGCTGCTCTTCGAGGAGCTCGCCGAGGGCCACGCCTCCGGTCTGGCACGGATGATCGGCGAGTACGCAGAGGACGCACTGCAGCCGGTCGCGGCCCGGCAGCTAGTGGCCGTCGGACTTGGCTTCTAGTAGGTCGGCGACCCGAACCTGCTCGGTCAGCAGCCGAGCGAACCGGGCAGGTTCCCCGCCGACCCACGCCTCGCACAGCTCCCGGCCGGCCGAGTACGTCAGCGCGTAGGCACGCCAAGTCGGATCGATGACGAAGCTCACGCTGTGGGCGGCTTCCTCCGGCGTCGACAGCGACCAGCGCTGCACGTAGGCCTCGGCCTCCTCGACCGACGCGCCGTCCTCGTGGATCATCAGCGCGGCGTCGACGCTGACCCGCCGCAGTGAGCGCCGAGCCTCGGCGATCGCCTCCGAGCGCTCGGCGTCGTAGTCGAGCCGGTGCCTGGCGAGCGCCGCGACGAGGCGAGATCGCAAATCGTCGTCTGCGACCACGCTCCCCCCGACCTCGGCGATTCCCTCCTGCACGAGCGCGGCCGGGGTCGGGACCAGCTGGATCGACTCCTCGACCAACCCGCGGTCGCGGATGAGCAGCTGCTCCTTGACCGCGTGGTCGGTGTGGTGGCCCGGGTAGATCTCGTGCGCGGCCAGGTGGACGACCTCGTGGCAGGTCGTCGGCACGTCGAGGTTGACCACCACCCGGCTGCGGAGCCCGCCGAGGTAGTAGTTGAACGCCCACCAGGGCTCGGTCCTGGCCGACTCGACAGCCGCTTCCTCACCCGTGGGAAGCTCGACCAGATCGGCGGTGACCGAGCGCAGGTCCGCCGCGACGTCTCGCAGGGCCGGAACGACGAGGTCGGCCGGGATGGTGCAGGTACGGCGCCAGGCCTGGTAGCGCTCCGGCAGCGGACCGTCGGCGGGCAGAAGCTCCCCCAGCCGCTCGTGCGCCTCGGCATAGACCTCGGTTGCCTGCCGCTGCGGCCGCACGCCGTAGCAGCGCTCGACCTCGTCCGAGTACGAGAGCTCCTCGCCGGCGAGTTTCCCGGCGTAGGTACGCAGACCGAGCGCCTGGTCGCGCAGCCACCCGTCCTCGAGGTGGGCGAGGAGCGCATCGCTCTCCACGACCAGCGCCTCCGGCTCGACCACCGGCTCTGAGTCGACCTGCTCCTTCAGCTCCGGCGGTCCGTAGTACGCGTCGACGAGCCCGTCCACGTGCCGCCCGAGCCTCAAACCGAGCAGGATGTACGCCTCGGCGGGCCTAGCCACGCTCGAAGAGGGCCGCCTGGCCCTGGCCCACGCCGACGCACATCGTCGCGACGCCGTAGCGACCGCCGCGGCGGCGCAACTCGTGGAGGAGGGTGACGACCAGCCGGGCGCCGCTCATCCCCAGCGGATGGCCGAGCGCGATCGCGCCGCCGTTGACGTTGACCTTTTCCGCGTCGAGCCCGAGCTCGCGGATCACGGCGAGGCTCTGAGAGGCGAACGCCTCGTTCAACTCGACGAGATCTATCTGGCCCGGCTCGATTCCGACCCGGGCCAGGAGCTTCCTGAGGGCCGGAACGGGACCGATCCCCATGACCCTCGGATCGACTCCGGCTACGGCAGACCCGGCAAACGCCCCCAGTGGCTCGACGGCGAGCGCCCGCGCCCGCTCCTCGCTGGCGACGACCAGCGCCGCTGCGCCGTCGTTGATCCCGCTGGAGTTGCCCGCGGTGACGGTGCCCTCCTTCTTGAATGCCGGCTTGAGCGAGGCGAGCTTCTCGGCAGTGGTGTCGGCACGCGGGTGCTCGTCGGTCTCGAGGTCGCCGGCCGGCACCAGCTCGTCGGCGAAGCGCCCCGCCGCCGCCGCCGCCGAGTAGCGCTGCTGTGACGCCAGGGCGAACGCGTCCTGGTCCTCGCGCGATACCCGCCAGCGCTCGGCGACGTTCTCACCCGTCTCGCCCATCGACTCGAGCGGGAACAGCTCCTCCATGCGCGGGTTGGGGAAACGCCAGCCGAGCGTCGTGTCCCAGACCGTCTGGTTGCCGCGCGGGAAAGCCTTCTCGGGCTTCCCCATCACCAGCGGCGCCCGGCTCATCGACTCGACGCCGCCCGCCACGAACAGGTCGCCGTCGCCGGCGATCACCGCGTGGCAGGCGCCGACGACGGCCGCGAGCCCCGAGGCGCAGAGCCGATTGACGGTCACGCCCGCGACCGACTCCGGCAGCCCGGCGAGCAGCGCGCCCATCCGAGCGACGTTGCGGTTGTCCTCGCCGGCCTGGTTCGCACAGCCGAACCAGACGTCCTCGATGTCGCCCGTCTCGATGCCCGCACGTTCGACCGCCGCCGCGATCGCGGTAGCGGCAAGGTCGTCGGGCCGCACCTCTGCGAGCCCGCCGCCGTAACGGCCAACCGGGGTGCGGACGGCTGAGAGGATGACCGCCCGGGGCACGCGGCCAGTCTAGTGAGAGAGCCCTGCCCGGACGGGGCGGGTGCGCGCCCCGTCCGAAGCGGGATCCTCAGCCGCCGTAGCCGTAGCCGCCGCCGGTCGTGGTCGTCGTGCTGGGCGTGGTTGTGGTTGTCGTCGTCGTCATCGCAGTGCCAACTGTGGCGGCATGCCAGACGCCGACGTCCTTGAAGCCCTCGCCCTTCACGTCGCCGCGCTTCCTGTCCTGGACGAACGTGTACAGCGGCTCACCGCGGTAGGCGACCTGGAGCGTGCCGTCAGGCCGCCGCACGGTGGTCAGAGCCACGCGTCCCGTGGGCTTCGTTCCTTTGGAGACGAGCAGCGGGTGCCAGAAGGAGAGGCACGTCTTGTCGACACAGATGAAGTGCCCCTTGTGCTCGACGCTCAGGTGGTACAGCGTCCGGCCGCTCGAGTTGACGAGGATCGTGGCCTTGAGCCGCGCGTTGTGCGCGGTGCTCACCATCGGCTTCGCAGTGGCTCCGGCGGTGGCCGCGAAGATCGCGGACAGCGACACGAGCACCGCCGCGGTCCACGCAGCCGCACGCGTCATGGTCGTGCTCATCAGATGCTCCTTTCGAATCGACCCCTGCCATGAAGGAGTACGGCAGGTGTCGGCACGCGGATTGAGCTACTAGGTGACGAAGTCGACCTTGACAGGCGACTCGAACGCGCCGATCGCCTCGCCGCGGCGCATCAGCTCCCGCACCGCCTCGCGCCCTTCCTCGCCGTAGTCCTGCGTCAGCTCGTTGACGTACATGCCGACGAAGCGGTCGCCGAGCTCCGAGTCCAGGCCCCGGCCGAACCGGAGCGCGTACTGCATCGCCTCCCGGCGGTTTGCGAGCCCGGCCGAGATCGACTCGGCAAGCACCTCGGACAGGTCGTGCAGCCGCTCCTCGCCCAGGTCGCGCCGAGCCACGTTCGCGCCGAGTGGAAGTGGGAGGCCGGTCTCGAGCAGCCACCACTCGCCGAGGTCGACCACCTTCTGCAGGCCTTCGGCCTCGTAGGTGAGCTGACCCTCGTGGATCAGCAGCCCGGCTTCCGCGGCGCCCGACTTGACCTCGTCGAGGATCTCGTCGAACGGGACGACCCGGTATGGGAACTCGCCGAGGTACATCCGCAGCACGAGGAATGCGGTCGTCATCGTGCCCGGAACGGCGATCTCCACCCCGCGCAGCTCGTCCCTGGTGATCGCCCGACCGGCGACCGCGACCGGCCCGTACCCCGAGCCCATGCTCGCTCCGTGCGGCAGGAGCGCGTACCGCTCCTGGACGAACGGGTAGGCGTGCAGCGAGATCGCAGTCACCTCCAGCCGTCCCTCGAGCGCCCACTCGTTCAGGGTCTGAATGTCGCGGAGCACATGCTCGAACTCGAAGCCGCGGGTGTCGATCTGGTTCTCCGCGAGCGCCCAGAACATGAAGGCGTCGTCGGGGTCCGGGCTGTGGCCGAGCCGAATCAGCATCGCCGGAGGCTAGCGAGCCGGCGCCTACCGGCGCCCGAAGAACCACCGTTCGAGCGGGCCGAGCACCTCGCTGCGTCGAAACGGCGCCTGCCGCATCTGGTCGCCGTCCTCCTCGGAGACGCTCACATCGTCCTCGAGCGCCTCGTTGGCCGCGTCGAGGGCGTCCTGCAGCTCATAGCCCTCGAAGAGGTAGTCCTCGTGGCGTGGCTCGTCGCTCGTGCGGAGCTGCGGGTTGACCGCGCGCCCGACCGCCCAGACGCCGCCCTCCTTGCGCTCGATCCAGATCTCGACGCGCTCGTCGACCCCCGCGTCGTCGCGTCCTTCGATCACGCGCTGGGCGAACCGTCCGGCCTGCGTCCTTCTGCGCAACGGGGCAAGGATACAATCGACTCGGTGGGCGCAATCGGCCGGTTCTTCCGCAGCGTCTTCTCGTTCCTCGGCACACGCTCGAGCCAGGAGGACCGGGTCGCCGCCTACGTGATCCGCGAGCACGACCGCGGGCGAACGGTGAACGACATCCTCGAGGACCCGTACGTCCGCAACCGCTGCTCGCAATCAGAGGTCGCCCGCGTGCTCGACCGCCCGGACGTGCTGAAGGCGATCGGTGACGACCTCGCCAAATCGGCCAAGGCCGGATTAGCTTCCGGCTAGGTCGACGACGCGGGCGGCGACCGCCAGGTCCCACGCAGCCAGCCCGTTCGACTTGAAAAGGACGATGTCGTCGTCGGCCTGGCGGCCCGGCAGCTCGCCGGCGACGACCTCCTGGAGCTCGTGCACCTCGAGCCAGTCGAGCACGCCCTGACCCACCGGATCGATGAGGTCGCCCGACTCGATCTTCGCGTCGGCGAGCGAGTCGCAGCAGACGAAGGCCGCGCGCTCGAGGACGGCGTTGTCGAGCTCGCGCGCCCGCGGATGGTTCGCGCCCGCCGCGCAGACCAGCGCGCCCGGCTGGAGCCACTCGCCGCGAAGCACAGGGTCGCGCGAGCTCGTGATCGTGACGACGACATCAGCGCCGGCCGCGTCGCGGTGGCTCTCCGCCGGTTCGGCGCCGACCTCGTCGCAGAACTCGGCCAGCCGAGCAGGCGTCCGGCAGTAGGCGACCGTCTCCTCGATGCCGGGAAGCGCCTCGCGGATGCATACGACCTGTGTCCGGGCCTGGAGGCCGCACCCGATCACGCCCAGCGTCCGCGCGCCCGGTTTCGCCAGGTGCTTCGCGGCCACCGCGCTTGCGGAGCCGGTGCGGAGCTGCCCAAGCCGGTCGGCCTCGATCAGCGCGCGCAGCTCGCCCCGCTCGAAGAGTACGACGACGAAGCGAACGCCCTCGGCGCCGGCGGAGTACGTCTTCACGCAGGCGAGCCTGCGCTCGTTGTCCACCGCGGACATGACGGCGAGGAACCCGCCCTCGAGCCCGACGCGGTAGCGGGGGACGTTCTCGATCGTGCCCGTATGCAGGCGGAGGAACGAGTCCTCGACCGCGGCGATCGCGTCGCCCGGCATGAGCAGCCGGTCGACGTCGGCTTCTGTCAGGGAAAGAGCCAGAGGCCCGAGTCTAGAGAGCTACTGCTTCGGGATGATGCTGATCTTGCCGCTGGTCTCGAGCACGGCCCAGGCGATTCGGTCGAGCGAAGCGACCTGCTCCTGCCGGGCTGCGACCATCACCTCCTCGACCGTGATCCGTTCCCGCTTCATGTTCTTCTCGATCGCCCTGCCGTCCTGGACCACGACGATCGGCTCGCCGTCGAGCGCGGGCCGCAGACGGGGGAACCGGAAACTGAGGTACGAGACCAGGATCTGGAGGATCGCGAAGGTGCCGATCACGATCAGCGCCCCTGTCACCGAGTAGTCGTCCTGCGTGAGCCCCTGCTGGATGGCGTCGCCGATCACGATCAGCAGGATCAAGTCGAACGGCTCCAGGGAGGACAGCTCGCGGCGTCCGATGATTCGGGTGAGCAGATAGACGAAGAAGAACAGCGCGACTGCGCGGATGGTCAGGTCCATTACGGGAAGATGGTCACGCGGCGGTGGATTGTGGTCAGCAGCGTCTTGCCGTCGTACAGGCGCACGTTCTGCGGCCGACGTCCGATGTTCGTCGGGTTGACCTGGAACTGCATGAAGAGGATGTATCTCTGACCGCTCGGGACGTGGCCGAGATCGAGCACGAGCTTGCCGTCGTTCGACCCCTCGCCGACCGGCGACGGTTCGATCGTGTTCACGGTCATGCCCTCGAGCCACCCTTTGTCGAGCTCGAGCCGAGCGTCCTTCAGCTCCCGATGGGCGCTGACCGTGAAGCGCGCCTCCCAGAGGAGCCCGCCGCGGACGCGGCCCGGAGCGTACAGCTCCAGATCGGCGGCCGTCGCCGTCGCCGTCGCCACGTGCGGGCGCTGTCCGAAAAGGTTGGTCAGCGCGAGCAGCGGCACGAGACCGACGAGCACGATCAGCGCACGCCGGATCCAGGCGTGGTGTCCACGTCCCTCCAGGTCGCGGTGCCGCTTCAGGACGATGCCGTCGGGAATCGTGGCCATCGCTGACCATTTCCCCGAACAGCCGGGATTGAAGCGTTGTCAGGAGTGAATCGGGTCAGTCGGCCGGCCTGACCTCGGCCCCGGCGAAGACCCCGATCCGACCGACGTTGCCGACGAGCTCGTTGTCGCCCAGCTCCGCTTCGGCCTTGTAGTCGCTGACGATGCCGTAGCCGGCCTGCCGCTCGAGCCCGGGCGTGGTCGGATCCGCCTTCGTCCCCGAGACGTGGTTGTCCTCGATCATGCACATGGACTGGTCGACGCAGGCGATCCCGGCGCCGACCGCGCCCGCCACCTCGTTCTGGGCGATCATCCCCATCGACATTTCGGTCATCGTGATCGCCTGGTACGAGGTGGTGCTGACCCGGTTGCCGTGGATGTCCGCCTCGGCCGAGTCGACCACGATCCCCTGCTGGCCGCCGACGACGGTGCAGCCTTCGATCATGCTCATCCCCATGCCCGCCGAGAAGGAAAGGTCGATGCCCTGTGTCCAGCCGGCGGGCGAGTCGACCCGGCAGTCCTTGATGTGCACCGTGCTCTGCCGGACGTGGATACCGTCCTCGGTGGCTCCGACCACCCGTACGTCGTCGAGCACGACGTTTCGCGCCTGGTCGACCTCGATGCCGTAGTCGCCGCCCAGCGTGGCGACGTTGCGGACGACCACGTCGCTGGCCTTCACGACGATCCCCCCGCGGACGATCGTGCCGCGCTCGCCGACGAGATGCTGTCGCTTCGTGATCACGATCGGCCCCTGGTGGATGCCGGCGGAGAGATGAACGACCGGTGGACGCGTCGACCACGCGTAGGCGCCTGCAGTTCCGAAGAGCACGAGCGTGGCCGCCGCCACCGCGCCGCCGAGCCGCCCGAGCTCGCCGCCGTCGTCCGCGTAGGACAGCCTCAGCAGCGGGAAGCCGGCGTGCGCGAGCGCCTGGGCGAGAAACCAGGTGCCCGCGTAGAAGGCCAGTGCGGGCAGAAGTGGCGCGCCGAGCTCGAGGATCCGGGCGAGCGCCAGCACCAGCGCGAGCTCGAGCAGGCCGAGCGGCAGTGCCACCCAGCCGGGCTGGTAGTCCAGCATCCGGTCGTAGGCGAGGTCGAGCGCCAGCCCGACCCCAAGCATCACCCCGGCGAGCTCGAGCGGCCACCAGGCGGGCAGCACCACCGCGAGTACGCACGCCACGAGCAGCGGCACCAGCGCCGCCACCAGCCGCGACTGGAGCCTCCCGCTCAGCGTGTACGCCATCGCCTCACCTGTCGCAGGAACCCCCGGGCCGCGTGCTTCATCCCGACCAGCGTGTCCGCTCCGGGATGCGCCCACTGTGCGCAGGCGCCGGCCAGCGCCAGCGTCCGTTCGGCGTCCGTCAGCGCCGGGACCGTCGAGTCGTCGTCCAGAACGATCCAGGCTTCCGCCGTCTCGAGGCCGTGCTCGGACACGAGCTCCGCAAGCAACGCGTCGGAAGCGAAGCCGCGGCGGAAGCCGGTCGCGCAGATCACCTGCTGTGCACCGTTGAGCTCCGGCTCCACGCGGAAGCGGCCCTCGGCAACGGCGTTCGCGATCGGCTCGTCCCAGTCCGGCCCGGGCGGGTACGACGGCGCGACGAAGCTACGCAGGAGCGCGACCCGCTCCTCTCGGCCGGTGCGCCGGAAGCCGCTCAGGCCGCGTTTGGTGAAGTAGCGCCGCTCGACATTGAGCGGCCGCCGCGCCGGCTCGCGGCGCCGCACGGAGACGACGCTGGCCCCGGCCGCGAGCGCATTTAGCCACTCCGTCGCGGCCGCCATTCCCGCGCCGACGACCGCGACCTCGTCGCCGTATCCGTGCTGCTGGTACGCGTGGACGACACGCGGGTCATCCTCGAGGCCGGGCGGAAAGGCCAGCCCCGGATGGCCGGGCGCGAGCAGCACGTGCGCGAAGACGTCCGCAGCGTCGAGCGCGAAGCCTCCGTCGACCGCACGCACGCGCTCGACCCGCTGCCGGCGAAAGCTCTCGTCCCAGCCCGTCGCCGCCCGCACCTCCGCGACGTGGTCGAGAAACTCCGCCACCGTCGGCCGGTAGCGGTCGCGCACCGAGTCGACCAGCGGCCGGACGCTCCCGTTCCGTAACGCCGAGCGGACGGCGAGCCCGGGAAAGGACCGTGCGAGGCAGTGGCCGTCGCTCTCGGAGCGCATCCGCTGTTGCCTGATCGCACCGGCGCAAGCTCGGAAGGACGAGGCCGGATCGGGATCGGGCCCGAAGACCGCGATCTCGTCCGGCTCCAGACCGCCGAACCGGAGCGTCGTGTACGTGACGAACCCGCCGAGGCCGCCGCCGACGATCGCGCACGTCGGAGTCGAGCTCGTCATTTCACCGACCCCGCGAGCAGTCCCTGGACGAAGTAGCGCTGGAAGGCGAAGAAGACGGCCAGCGGGATCGCCAGTGAGATGAAGGCTGCGGGCCCGATGATGTCGATGTTCGCGCTGAACGAGCGTAGCTGCGTGAAGATCGCCACGGTGATCGGCTTCGTGTCGCCGCCGAAGACCAGCGCCACCAGCAGGTCGTTCCACGTCCAGAGAAACTGGAAGATTGCCAGCGAGGCGATTGCCGGCAGCCCGAGCGGGAGGATCAGGCGGACGAAGATCCGCAGCTCGGAAGCACCGTCGATCCGCGCGGATTCGAAGATGTCACGCGGGATCCCGATGAAGAAGTTCCGTAAGAGGAAGATCGCGAACGGGAGCGCGAAGGCGGTGTGGAAGAGGATCAGCCCGAAGACGTTGCCGTAGAGTCCGAGGTGGCTGTACAGCTTGAACATCGGGATCAGCGCCATCTGCAGCGGGACGACGAGCAGCGCGATCACGCCGATGAAGATCCAGTCGCGGCCCGGGAAGTCGAGCCAGGCGAATGCATAGCCGGCGAGTGCGGCGACCATGATGGGAAGCACGGTCGCGCCGACCGCGATCTCGAGCGTCACGAGCAGCGAATGCAGGATTTCGTGGTTGCGGAAGATCTGGTCGTAGTTCTGCCAGGTCGCCAGGCTCGGCTTCGAGAAGACCCGCCACCAGCCGCCCTGGTCGAAGTGGCTGGCCGGCAGGATCGATGTCACGAAGAGCCCGAGCGTCGGAACGAGCCAGAGCAGCGCGACGGCGATCAGGAAGATCTGCACGGGCAGCTTGCCGAGGACGCGCAGGATCCTGGTCGCGAGGCTCTCCTCGACGACCGGCGCGGAAGCGACGGTCTCGGCAGCGGCTGCCACTAACCCTCCCTCCGGAACCGGCGGATGTTCAGCAGCAGCACCGGGATGACGAGGATGAACAGGAAGACCGCGATCGCCGAGCCCACACCGAAGTCGTTCTCGGTGAACGCCGTCCGCCACATCGCGAGGGCGAGCACGTTCGCGTCCGGCTGAGTCGACTCAGGGGCGACCGAGAGCACGATGTCGAAGACCTTGAGGACATTGATGATCATCGTGATGAAGACGACGCTGAGGACCGGCGCCAGCAGGGGAACGGTCACGCGACGGAACACCTGCCATTCGCTGGCGCCGTCGGTCCGTGCGGCCTCGAGCGTGTCCCGCGGGATCGCGGCTAGGCCGGCAGCGATCACCACCATCGCAAATCCAGCCCAGACCCAGATGTAGGCGATAATGATCGACGGCGTAATCAACCTGGAGCCAAGCCAGGAAACGCCGCCGAAGGGCTTCCTGAAGGTGGCGGCGTCGATTCCGGCCCGGTAGGTGCCCGCCTCCAAATCGGAGAAGGAAAAGGTGCCGTTGTCCTCGGTCGTCGCCGAGGCAACCTTCTTGCCGGAGTCGTCGCGGAGGAACACCTTGACGTTCCCCAGACCGAGCTCGCCCTGCTCGACCTTGCCCGGGGTTCCCCCGCCGGGCTTGAAGTCGCGCCAGACGACGCCAGTGATTGCACCCTCCGCGGCCGTCGGCATCCCCGCCTGGCGTGCGCCCGACGGCACCTGCTCGGGCGGAATGCCCGTGAGCCCCAGCAGGGCGACGCTCTTCCCCGGCTGCAACGGCGTCTTCAGGACGATCCCCTGCGACGGGCTCCCTGTCTCGTTCGTCGTGGAGGTGAGGGCATCGGACAGCGGTCCCGGCGGGCTGATCGCGTCGTGGACGCTGCCGACCACGGCGTTCACGGCCCCGATCCCCGGCTCCTGCCGGTCCATGATCCGCCAGATCACGCCGGCCGCGAACAGCGAGATCGCCATCGGCATGAACACCGCGGTTTTGAACGCGAGTGACCAGCTCACCTTCTCGATCAGCACCGCGAAGACGAGTCCGATCGCGGTGATCATCGCAGGTACGACAGCCACCCAGATCGCGTTGTTCTCGATCGCCTTCAGGATCGGGTTCTCGGCCAGGCTGAACGGCGTGAACAGCGCCTTGTAGTTGTCGAACCCGACGAAATCGCCGTCGGACTTGCCGTAGAAGCTCCGGTAGATCGTGTAGACCGCCGGGTAGACGACCCACACGCCGAGCAGGATGAGGGCAGGCGCGAGGAACGCTGCCGTCACGGCGTAGCGGCGGAGCCCGAACCAGGCTTCGGGCGGAGCCCCCAGCTCTTCCGCGGGGGGCTCCGCCCGGACGGACGCTTCGGTCACGTCGCTACTTGAACGCCTTCGCCGCCGCCGACTCGAGCGCCGACGCGGTCCCGTTGATGTTCTTGGGATTCTTGAGGAAGTCCTGGAAGATCTTCCATTCACCCTGCCCGGTGGTCGCACCGAACGCCGCCGGCTCGAGGTCCGAAAGGTCGAACCGCGAGGTCTTAGCGGCGACCAGCGCCGCCGCGGAGCGGCGGGTGAGCGCGTCACTGTACGCGCTCAGCGGAACCTTCTTGTTCGGCGAGGTGAACCCGCCTCGCTTCGCCCAGATCGTCGAGGCCTCGGGCGTCGCAAGATAGGAGATCCACGCGCGAGCCGCCGGGCTGTCCTTGAACATCACGACGGTGTCGCCGCCAGTCACGACCGCCGGCGGCGAGCCGTTGATGGACGGGAACGGGAACATGTTGTACTCGACGATCGGCTTCAACCCCTTGGTGGTTGCAACACCGGGGACGAAGTCGCCTTCGATCACCATCGCCGCTTTCGGTGTCGTTGTGAGGACCTCGTCGACCGACTGCGGGAACCCGGTCTGGAGTGCGCCGGTTGCTCCGCCGGGGATGTTCGACGTGTCGCCGAGGATCTGCGCCATGTAGCCCAGCGCCTTCTTCACCGACGGATCAGTCCACTTGATCTTGTGGTCGGTGAGCTGGTCGTACTTGATGGCGCCGGCGGTCCGGAGGTAGATGTTCTCGAATAGGTCGGTGAGGGTCCAGCCCTCCGATCCTCCGATCGCGAACGCCGGTAGCCCTGAGCCGCGAATCGTCTTCGCGGCAGCTAGGAGCTGCGGCCACGTCTTCGGTGGCGTGACCCCCGCGTCCTTGAACGCCTTGACGTTGTACCAGACGGTCGATTTGTTGGCCGCCTTGAAAAAGAGGCCGTAGAGCTTGCCGTTGGCCGAGCCGAGCGCGATCCCGTTCGGGCCGTAGTTGGCCCGAATGATTCCCTGGGCGAAGGTGAGCGGCTTGAGTTGCCCCTTCTTTGCAAACTCGCGCACGAGCGAGGGCTGGCCGACAGCCGCGACGTCCGGAGGTTTCCCGCCTGCCAATCGTGTCTGAAGGACAGTCGGCGTATTGTTGCCGGCCGACGTGTAGCTGACCGTCACGCCCGGGAACTTCTTGTGAAAGCCGGCGATCACGGCCTGGATGGACTTCTGCTCCGTCGCGGTCCAGATGCCGATCATCGAGACCTTGCCGGAGACAGCCTGGTGGCTTGCCCCGGCGCCGCCGACGCCGAAGGCGGCGACGAGCGCCGCAACGAGCGCGGCGAACGCCAACGCTGACATGCGGTACCTCATGCGGAAGCTCCTTTCTCCTTGGTTTCTCCGTCGTAGATGCCGAGCCCGCTCTCCGGGTCGAAGAAGTGCAGCGAGCGAGTGTCGACCACGACCTCGGCCGTCTCGCCCTGCTGCACACGAGACCGCGCCCCGAAGCGGCCGACCATCGTCGTGTGAGCCTGCTCCTTGGTCGCGTGCTGGACGGCGACGGCGTCAGTGTCCTCCGCGAGCTCGAGAACGTCGTCGGTCACCGCCGGGTTCGCGTCGATGTCGAAGTGCACCATGATCTCGGAGCCGAGTGCCTCTTTGAGCGAGACAGCTCCGTGCAAACGGCGGTCGGTCGGTGCGTCGGGCGCGAGCGCCGCGTCCTCGAGGTCCTCGGGACGGATGCCGACGATCACCTCGCGGCCTTCGTAATCGCGCAGCGCGGGGTGCGTCTCCATGGTCTCCTCGTCGAGCTCGAGCGCGGAGGAGCCGACCGAGACCGCATAGCCGCCGTTACGCCGCTCGAGCGTCGCCTCGAGCATGTTCATCGCCGGCGAGCCGATGAACCCGCCGACGAACAGGTTCACCGGCCGGTCGTAGAGGGTCTGCGGGTCGTCCACCTGCTGGAGCTCGCCCTTCCGCATCACCGCGACCCGGTCGCCCATCGTCATCGCCTCGACCTGGTCGTGCGTCACGTAGATCGTGGTCACTCCGAGGTCGCGTTGGATGCCTGCGATTTCCGCCCGCATCTGCACTCGCAGCTTGGCGTCGAGGTTCGAGAGTGGCTCGTCCATCAGGAACGCCTGCGGCTCGCGGACGATCGCGCGTCCCATCGCCACGCGCTGGCGCTGCCCGCCCGAGAGGGCGCGCGGCTTGCGCTTCAGGAACGGCTCGAGGTCGAGGATGCGGGCGGCGTTCTGGACGCGGCGCTCGATCTCGTCCTTCGGCACCTTCTTGACGCGCAGCCCGAAGGCGATGTTCTCGAACACCGAGAGATGTGGGTAGAGCGCGTAGCTCTGGAACACCATGGCGATGTCGCGGTCGCGAGAGGGCACATGGTTGACCACGCGCTCGCCGATCCGGATGACGCCTTCGCTGACCGACTCGAGCCCGGCCAGCATGCGCAGCGCAGTCGTCTTTCCGCACCCCGACGGGCCGACGAGGACCATGAACTGCGCGTCTGGAATGTCCAGCTGGAGATTCGAGACGGCGCGCGTCCCGTCGTCGTAGATCTTGCTCGCGCGCTCGAACGCGACGCTAGCCACGGCTCCGATCGACGCCCAGCCCGTCGAACACGCTCATGCCGCGCAGCGTTATTCCCCGAATCGGCGTCTTTGAAGCGTTGTCAGGAGCGAGCGCGGATCCAGGCCGCGATCAGCGTCCGGGCAGAGACAGCGTACGGCGCGGTCTCGACGATGCCCCAACCGTGCCACCCACCCGGGTAGAGGGCCGTGTGCTTGTCCTTGGTCGCCGCGCGCCGCAGCAGCGTGAGCGCGTCCTTCACCGGCAGGTAGTGGTCGTGACGCGTCCCGACGATCAGCAGCGGCACGTGGAGACGCGGCGCCGAGAGCAGCGGATTGGCATGTGAGCTCGGCAGGTACGTCTCTCCCGACAGGCTGATCACGCCGTCGATTCGCAGCCGCGGCGCGTAGGTCAGCGAGAGGGCTCCGCCGTACGACGCGCCGAGCAGGAAAACCCGTTTCGCACCGTCGGCACGGGCCCGTGCGACCATCGCGGCGAGGTCTCGATCGTAGGCACGGTAGGGCACGCGGGGCGGGACCCCCGAGTGGCCGAACCCGCGCAGGTCGAAGGCCAGCACGCGGAACCCCGCCGTGGTCAAGGTGGGGATGTAGTCGAGCCAGCCGCACAGGCTCGCAGGCGACTCGTGCACGAGCACGACTGCGGTCGAGCCGGCGCCGGCGTCGAGCGCGTAGAGGTCGACGCCGTCGGTGGTGCGCACGTAGGTGGGTTGCGCCGTGATTCCGGGCGCGTCGCCGCAGGTGGAGGCGAGCGGCGGCGGCGTGGCAGCACCGGCAGCGACAACCGCGACGGCCGATACCGCAGCGACAGCCAACCAGGTGATGACCCCCCGCAAGAGATGCGCCCGGCACGATTCGAACGTGCGACCTCTGCCTCCGCAGGGCAGCGCTCTATCCCCTGAGCTACGGGCGCTTGGGCCGGTCAGTGTAGCCGCGCGTCCTTGCCGCCGACCATGACTCCGGCTCCATCGGGAACCTCGACCCGCACGTAGCCGAGGGCACGTCCGGGAACCGCGCTCGTCACACGGCCGACAGGCTTGCCCTCGAACGCCACCTCGTCACCGGGTTGCGCCGAGTCGACGTCGAGCACGCGCAGGCGCCGGTTGACGTGGCCGCGATGGCGCAGCCGGGCGATCGGCTCCTGCCCCGGAAAGCAGCCCTTCGTGAACGAGATGTGCGTCTCGTCGAGGCCCGCCTCTGCAGGGAGAATCGAGTCGTCGAGCTCCTTCCCCCAGGCGGGCACTCCGGCCTCGATCCGAGCGCGCTCCAGCTCGTCCGTCTCAACGGTGCCCGGCACTGAAGAATCCAGGACTTCGACCGTGCCCGAGATCTCGCCGGGAAACCCCTCCACCTCGCCGAAGACGATCGTCGACACGTGCTCCTCGGGCTCGATCTCGCACTTTGCCGCGAACCGCGAGCGGAGCAGGGTTGCCAAGACGACCTCACCCAGTTCGAGCTCGGTCAGCAGCAGGAAGTCTTCGGGCCCGCGCCGCCAGACCCGCAGGGGCGCAATCAGCCGCCCTTTCGGCGTGAGCAGCAGCGCAGGGACGAGGTCACCGGCGGTGACGTCGTTCGAGAGCATGCGCTGGAGGTAGTCCTGCGCGTCGGGTCCGGCAACTCGAATGTAGGAGCGGGGCCGAAACGCGACCTGGACCGAAACGCTCTGCACCCTGGTTAGTCTAGGCAGCGTGCCCCTGTTCAGATCCAAGGCCGAGGCCAAGGTCATCGAGGCCGGCTACGACCCGGCGCGCTTGCCGCCCGGCCAATACCTGACCGAGAAGTGGCCGGTTCTGCACGCCGGGTCGGTGCCGACGGTCGACCTGACCACCTGGACGCTGACGATTTCCGGGGAGATCGAGAATCCCCTGACGCTGACGTGGGAGACGCTGCGCGACCTGCCGAGCCGCGAGGTCACGGTCGACATCCACTGCGTCACCCGCTGGAGCCGCTTCGACACGACCTTCAAGGGCGTCCACTGGAGCGAGCTCGCCAAGCTGGCCGGGCCGACGCCGAGTGGCCGCTACGTCGTCGCCCAGGCCGAGCAGGGATTCACCGCCAACCTCCCGATCGAGGCGATCGAGGACGAGAACGCGCTGATCGCCTACGAGGCCGACGGCGAGCCGCTCACGCGGGATCACGGAGGCCCTGTCCGCCTGATGGTGCCCTCACGGTACTTCTGGAAGAGCGCGAAGTGGCTGACCGGGCTGGAGCTCCTCGACCACGATGAGCCGGGCTTCTGGGAGCGCTACGGCTACCACAACGATGCCGACTTCACGAAGGAGCAGCGCTACAGCTTCTGACCCCGCGTTGTTCTTCGCCGTGTGCGCCTTGACTAGGCGCCTCCGGAGAGAAGCGCCGCGCGCACCTTGATCGTGGCGGATTCTCGGACGCTCAAGTCGAAGCCGGCCTGCGCCGATACAACAACCGTTCCACCTCCCCCACCTCAAAGCGAAAGGGCCGCACATGCGGCCCTTTCGCTTTCCCCCTTCGCCGGCTCGGACCAGACCCGAACCGGCAACCCGCTCGCCAGGAGGGGGCTCGTGGGGGAACCAGGGGTTCTGCCCACGCGCTTCGCGCGTGAGGCAGGGCGCCGGCCGCGCACGGGCAACCCGTCGCGGCCGGCTTTCCCCCGTGCTCGTTACATCATCCCGTCCATGCCGCCGGGC
>JBKPRA010000050.1:0-10194 GCA_046734335.1 Actinomycetota bacterium
CTTACACACTGCTTACGTCGGTGACCGGCGAAGCCTCTTGGTCTCGGAGCGGCGGCGTTTTTGCTCGAGCCTGCGTTCCTTTGCGGCCGCCGTGGGCGCGGTGGGACGGCGCGGGCGCTCGACGCGCAGCGCACGACGGAGCGCCTCGACTAGGCGCTCGACCGCCAGCTCACGGTTTCGCCACTGGCTCCGTTCATCCTGCGCGACTGCACGCAGCACCGGCCCCGCGCGCGAGATCACCCGCTTCTTCTGGATCGGCGTCAGGGCCGAGGAGCTCTCGACGTCGAACAGTGCCTCCACACGCGTCTCCGATCGTTGTGCGTGCTGGCCGCCCGGCCCGCTCGAACGGGAGAACCGAAGCTCGATCTCGCCGACGGGCAAGGTCACGGAGCGGGTGACGAAAAAGCCGGTCGCGGCGGGGTTGTTCTTGCGCGGCCGGTGTTCTGCCTCACGTGGCGTAGCCACGTGGGCAGAATAGACTCGCCGGGCATGGCGGCCATCTTGCTCGACGTCGACGGCGTTCTCCACGTCTCCGGGAAGCCGATCCCAGGGGCACCTGAGGCGGTCAGGCAGCTGCGGCGCGCCGGCCATCGCCTGCGCTTCGTCACGAACAACACGACCAGGCCGCGCGCCGTTCTCGCGGGCGAGTTACGGGCTTGCGGCATCGAACTCGAGGACGAGGAGCTCCAGACTACGGCGGCGGCCGCGGCCCGCGCACTCGCCGGCCGGCGGGTGCTCGCCCTGGTGATGGCGGCGCTGGTCGCGGATCTGGACGGGATGGAGCTCGTCGGCGACGGGGCAGAGGCGGTGTTGCTGGGCGGCGCGGACGAGACCGACGAGACCGGACGCGTCTTCAGCTACATGAACCTCGCCCGCGCCTTCGGCGAGCTCGAGCTGGGAGCCGAGCTGTACTGCCTCCACAAGAACCGGTGGTGGCAGACCTCGCGAGGCCCGCTGCTCGACTCGGGCGCATTCGTCGCAGGGCTCGAGTTCGCGGCGGGGGTGGAGGCGACCGTGCTGGGCAAGCCGAGCCCCGCCTACTTCGAGGCCGCGCTCGAGGCGCTCGACGCCGAGCCCGAGCTGACCTGGATGGTCGGCGACGACCTCGACTCCGACGTCGCGGGGGCGCAACGGTACGGCCTCAAAACGGTGCTCGTACGCACGGGGAAGTTTCGCCCGGACGAGCTGAATCGCTCGATGGTCGTGCCCGACGCGGTGATCAGCTCGGTCGCCTACCTGCCCGAATGGCTCGAGCGCTCGTTGTGACGGCGACGGTCGGCGTCGATCTGATCGAGATCGAGCGGGTACGGCGTGCGCTCGCGCGGTACCCGTCCTTCCGCGAGCGCTGCTTCACCGAGACCGAGCGGGCGTACTGCGACTCACGGCCGAACCCTGCCCAGCACTACGCCGCCCGTTTCGCCGGCAAGGAGGCGGTCGGGAAGGCGATCGGCTTCGGGGTCGCGCGGGCGTTCGCCTGGCGTGACGTCGAGATCGCCGGTAGGCCGAAGCCAGGCGTCCGGCTGTCGGGGCGCGTGGCGGCTTGGGCCGAGCGGGTCGGGGCCGGGAGCCTCGATCTCTCGATGACGCACTCGCGCGAGCTCGCTGCCGCAGTGTGCGTTGCGACCGATGCTTGACCCTCTGTACACGGCCGCCGAGATGAAGGCGGCCGAGGCGGGCAACGACGTGCAAACGCTGATGGACCGAGCCGGCAGGGCGGTGGCCGATGAAGCGCTCCGCCGCTACCCGGACGTGCGGTCGTTCGGTGCCGTCTGCGGCGGAGGGGCGAACGGCGGTGATGGGCGGATCGCGCTCGAGGTACTGCGCGCCGCAGGCAAGGACGCGGCTGAGGGGGCGCACGGCGACGTGCTGATCGACGCCTTGTTCGGAACAGGCTTCCACGGCGAGCCGAGGCGGGAGGCTGCGCGCCTGATCGAGCAGGTGAACACCGCCGGCGTCCCGGTGGTTGCTGTCGACCTCCCCTCCGGGGTCGACGCCGACACCGGGGAGATCGCCGGCGCTGCGATCGAGGCCGACGTCACGGTGACCATGCACGGCCGCAAGATCGGGCTCGAGGTTGCGCCCGGCCGCTTCCACGCGGGCGAGGTGGTGGTCGCCGACATCGGGCTCGAGCACAGCGAGACGGCGGCGGCGCTCGTCGACCGGACGGTGCTCGGCCTCGTGCCGCGCAAGCGCGACGCCGACAACAAGTACACGGCGGGTGCGCTCCTGGCTGTCGGCGGCTCGCCGGGCATGGCCGGCTCCGTCACGCTGACCACCTCCGCGGCGTTCAGGGCGGACGCCGGCTACGTGACCGTCTGCTCGGAGGTCGAACCGCTGGTCCTGGAGGCCGTGAAGCGTCCGCTCGGCGAAGCGTTCGAAGTGGCCTCGCGGCACGGCGCTCTGGCGGTCGGTCCGGGCCTCGGGCGATCGGACGAGAAGCGCGCGCTCGTCCGTCGCCTGCTGGAAGAGACCGACCTGCCCGCGGTCGTCGACGCGGATGCCCTGTTCGGACTGGAGCCGTTCAACCGGGCCGCGCCGACCGTGCTCACGCCGCACGAGGGCGAGCTCGGCCGGCTGCTCGACCGCGAGTCGTCCTGGGTGGCTGCGCACCGGCTGGCGGGAGTGATCGAGGCGGCGGAACGGTTCGGCTGCGTCTGCCTGCTGAAGGGCGCCGACGCGCTGATCGCGGCACCGGGGGAGGGTATTCTCGTCGCCGCGTCGGGGCCTCCGTCGCTCGCCACCGCGGGCACCGGCGACGTCCTCACCGGCGTGATCGGCGCGTTCCTGGCGAAAGGGATGGACGCCCGGCTCGCTGCGGCGGCGGCCGCCGTTGCCTGCGACGTGGCGGCACGTCTGGGCCATTCTCGGGGCCTGGTCGCGTCGGACGTGGTCGAGCTGCTGCCGGCCGCGCTCGAGTGACGATGCCGCGCTCGGCGATCACGATCGATCTCGGCGCCGTGCGGCGCAACGCCCGTCGGTTGCTCGAGGCGCTGGAAGGCTCAGAGCTCTGGGCGGTCGTCAAGGCCGACGGCTACGGGCACGGCGCGGTCGACGTGGGCGGCGCCGCGCTCCAGGCAGGCGCGGCTGCACTCTGCACCGCCACGGTCGACGAGGCGATCGCGCTGAGATCGGCGTTCGGTGAGGCGCGCGTCGTCGTCCTGGGCCCCTCGGCCGACGAGGAGGTGGCCCTGGCCCGCGAGGCACGGCTGGAGCTCGTGGTTGCGGACGACAGACCGCTGCCGGAGGGGATCGCGGTGCACCTGAAGCTCGACACCGGCATGGGTCGCTGGGGGCTCTCGGAGCTGCCCACTCCCTCGGGGCAGGTGGTCGGGCTGATGTCCCATCTCGCCACGGCCGGCTCCGACCCCGCCTTCGCCGAGCTGCAGATCGAACGCTTCCGCCAGGCGACCGACGCCTACTCGAGCCTCACCCGTCACCTCGCAAACAGCGCAGCGGCGCTCCGGTTGCCGTCCGCCCGATTCGACGCCTGTCGGTGCGGGATCGCGCTCTATGGCCTTTCTCCGTTCGGTGGCGTCCCGGCCGACGACGGGCTCGAGCCCGTGCTCGGCTGGCGCAGCGAGCTCGCCCGGGTCAAGCGGCTCGAGGTGGGGGAGAGCACCGGCTATGGCCGGCGGTTCGTAGCCGAGCGGCCGACCTGGATCGGCGTCATCCCCGTCGGCTACGCGGACGGCTTCCGTCGCGACTTGAGCGGCGCTTCGGTCCGCGTGGGCGACGACCCGCGGACGGTCGTCGGGGCGATCTCGATGGATTCGTTCGCCGTGGAGCTCCCCGAGCGGCTGCCGGTCGGAACGCCTGTGACCCTGATCGGCGGCGGGGCGCTCGCCGACGACCTTGCGCGGGTCGCCGGCACGATCTCCTACGAGCTCGTCTGTGGGATCGGGTCGCGCCCGTTGCGTGCGCGGCGAACGGTCGTGGATGCTTAGCCTCGACATGATCGCGGAGGTCTTTGCCGGAGAGGACGCCTGGGTGGTGGGTGGAGCCGTTCGCGACGACCTGCTCGGGCGCACTGCACTCGACATCGACGTCGCCTGCCGCGATCCCGAGCGCGCCGCCCGAGCGCTGGTCGCCCGGGCGGGCGACGCCGTCTTTCCCCTCAACGAGGAGTTCGGCGCCTGGCGGGTGGTGCTCGACCGGAGGAAAACGGTCGACTTCTCGCCGCTGCGCGGCGGCTCGATCGACGCGGACCTCGGCGCGCGCGACTTCACCGCCAATGCAATCGCGCAGCCGGTGGCCGGCGGCGAATACGTCGACCCGCTCGGCGGCCGCGGGGACGTCGAGAGCCGGACATTGCGCACGGTCTCCATAGAGGTCTTCGACCACGACCCGCTCAGATTGCTACGCGGCGTGCGTCTCGAGGACGAGCTCGGCTTCCGGCTCGACCGGGAGGCAGAGGAGCTGACGCTGGCGAAGGCCGGGTTGGTGACAGGAGCGGCCGGCGAGCGGGTCCTCGACGAGCTACAGCGGCTGAGCGCAGGCGGCATCGAGCGGGCGGCAGAGCTCGGTTTGCTCGAACCACTGGGCGGCCGTGTCGATCCGCGCCTGCGCGCCTTCGACTCGCCGTGGTTCAGGCTGGCGGTCACATTCGGCGAGAACCTGAGACGGCTGCCGATCCCGGGCGACCTGCGGCGGTTCGTCGGCATCCTGCTCCGGGCCGAGCCTCCGGCGGACGGCTCCCCGCGCGCGATCCACCGATTCCGACGCGCGACCGAGCCGTTCGCGGTGGAAGCGCTCGCCTACGTCGGCGCCGGAGAACTAACGGACGCCGTCGAGCGGGCCCGCGCCGACGAGCCTGCCGGGCCGCTGCTGCGAGGCGACGAGCTCGGCATCGATCCCGGGCCCGAGGTCGGCAGGCTCCTCGAGCTGATCGCCGAAGAACGCGCAGCAGGCACGATCTCGACGAGAGAGGAGGCGTTGCAGCTTGTCCGACGATCGCTGGAGTAGGACAGCCACCCGGCTGGGTGAGCTCGAGGAGCGCCGGCGCGAGGCGTTCACCGAGGCCGTTCGTGCACTGGTCCAGCCGCGCGGCGACGAGCATGCACTCGACCTCGGTACCGGCACGGGCGCGCTGGCGTTCGCGCTCGCGCCGTACGTCGCCGACGTGCTCGCAGTCGACAACTCGACTGCGCTGCTGGAGGAGGGCCGCCGCCGCGGCGGCGCGTTCCCGAACGTCACCTTCGTCGAGGGAGATGCGACGCAGCTCGACGTCCGGCGGGGCACGTTCGACCTCGGCGGCTGCTCTCGGGTCCTCCACCACGTACCGCGACCGGAGATGATCGTCGCCTCGCTCGCCCGGGCGGTTCGCTTCGGTGGGCAGGTGGTCGTGATCGACCAGATCGCGCCTGCCGATCCGCTGGTCGCGGTCGAGCTCGACCGCTTCGAGCGTGCGCGCAACCCGGACCACCAGCGGCTGCTCCCGGACACGGACGTCCGCTCGCTGCTCGAGGCGAACGGGCTGGTAGTCGAGCGGACGAGGTTCACCGAGGAGGAGCGCGGCCTCGCGTGGTACCTCGATCTCGCCGACTGCCAGGGAGACGAGCGGGAGCGGGCGGAGGAGCTGGCGCCGCCGTCCCCGACCGCGAACGTCGGCTGGTACCTCGCCGTGAAGCCACGACCCGGCTCCTAGACTCCGTCGGTGGACCGGGATCTTCTGCTTAGGCGTCTGGCCGACCTGGCGGTCACGGTCGGTGCCAACGTCCAGCCAGACCAGATCGTCACCGTGGCCGCCGATCATGCGCAGTTCGAGCTGGCCCGCGAAATCGCCGAAAGTGCGTATCGGCGCGGGGCGCGTTTCGTCGACGTCCAGTACTTCGACCCGTACGTGAAGCGCGCTCGGATCGTCCACGCGGCCGAGGAGACGCTCGACTTCGTCCCGCCGTGGTTCCGGCACCGGCTACTGGCGCTTGGCGAGGAGCGGGCGGCGAGGATCTCCCTGGCCGGGCCGAGCACGACGGGAGTGCTCGACGATCTCGACCCCGAGCGGGCAGGCCGCGATCAGTTGCCGTTCGTCAAGGAGATCCTGGACGTGATCAACGAGCGGACGACGAACTGGGCGGTCGTCCCCTGCCCCAGCCCGACCTGGGCACGGCTCGCGCATCCGGACCTTTCGCCGAACGAGGCCCTGAACCGGTTGTGGCAGGAGATCACGCATGTCTGCCGGCTCGACGACCCCGACCCCGTCGCGGCCTGGAACGCCCGCGCGGACGTGCTCGCGGCCGCGGCCGCCAGGATGAACGAGCGCCGCTTCGACGCGCTCCACTTCGAGGGACCGGGAACCGACCTGACGGTCGGGCTGCTGAAGAGCTCCACTTTCCACGGGGCGCGGGACGAGACGGTCGACGGGATCGTCCACCTGGCCAACCTGCCCACGGAGGAGATCTACGCCACGCCCGACCCCGAACGAACCGAGGGGACGGTCCGATCGACGAAGCCGCTCGTCCTTGCCGACGGCACGATCATCCGTGGTCTCGAGGTGCGGTTCGAAGGCGGCCGGGCGGTTGCGATCGAGGCCGAGCAGGGAGCCGCCGTCATGCGCGGACGAGCGGCCTTCGACGAGGGTGCAGCCCGCCTTGGCGAGGTCGCGCTCGTCGACCGCGAGGGCCGTATCGGCCGGCTCGGCACCGTCTTCTTCGACACCCTCCTCGACGAGAACGCGGCCAGCCACATCGCCCTGGGCGACGGGTTCGATCAGGGCCTGTCGGAGGACGACACGGCGCGGCGCAACCACAGCTCGATCCACATCGACTTCATGATCGGCGGCGACGACGTGTACGTCACGGGGATCACGCGGGAGGGCGAGCGCGTTCCGATTCTGCGCGGCGGACGCTGGGAGATCTAGCGGCGTGCGAACCGTCGGCTGAACCAGGTCAGGCCGCGGGAGAACGTGCTCGGCGCCGAGCCCTGGAGAACCGACATGCTCCGGAACCACCAGGGGACGAAGGTCTCCCGCTTGTCGTGCGTGACCGAAGCGACGATCGTGCGTGCGATCCGGTCCGGCTGGATCACCGTCCACTCCAGCGCCTTCGGCAGCACGCTGGGCTCCGGGAAGCCCGCGGTAGGAGAGAACCCGGGCAGGACGGTGTGGACGCGGATCCCGCGCGGCCGGAGCTGGGCGGCGACAGCGCGGGAGAAGGCGAGCTGCGCGTGCTTGGAAGCTCCGTACGGCCCCGACTGGGGCAGGACGACCGTGCCGGCGACGGAGACGACGTTGACGACGTCGGCCGGGGCGCCCGCCTGGAGCGCGGGCAGGAACGCGCGCAGGCACCAGATCCCACCGAAGTAGTTGATCCGCATCACGTTCTCGATCCGCTCGGGATCGCCGGTGACGAAGTCGGCCTTGCCCGGAATGCCCGCGTTGTTGACCAGCAGCTTGAGCCGTGGGTGGCGCTCGGCGACGCGGGCCGCCAGGGCGTCGACTGCGGTCCGGTCCCCGACGTCGCAGACCTCTGCCTCAGCGCCGAGCTCCTCCGCCAGGACGCGCAGCCGCTCCTCGCCGCGGGCGACGAGCACGCAGCGCCAGCCGTCGGCGGTCAAGAGGCGCGCGACCTCTGCCCCGATCCCGCTCGATCCGCCCGTGATCAGGGCGACTGGAGGCGAAGACTCCATGGCTGCCAGACTTTAGACTCGCGATCGTGTCGACGTTCGCCGGCAAGCGCGGTCTCGTTCTCGGAGTCGCTAACAAGCGCTCGATCGCCTGGGCCATCGCGCGGCGCCTCGCCGAGGGCGGTGCACAGCTCGCGTTCACCTACCAGGGCGAGCGCATCGAGGCCGGAGTACGCGAGCTGGCAGACTCGGTCGGCAGCCCGCTCGTCACCGAATGTGACGTGCGCTCGGACGAGGACGTCCGCCGGGTTTTCGACGAGGTCGGTGAGGCGTTCGGGGGGAGCCTCGATCTCCTCGTTCACTCGGTCGCGTTCGCGGCCGCGGAGGACCTCGAAGGCCGGTTCACCGACACGCCCCGTGACCGCTTCTGGATGGCGCTGGACATCAGCGCCTACTCGCTGGTCGCCTGCGCTTGCGCCGCAGAGCCTCTGATGGAGGCTGCGGGTGGCGGTGCGATCGTGACGATGACGTACCTCGGCGGCGAGCGGGCCGTACCGCACTACAACGTCATGGGCGTGGCGAAGGCGGCGCTCGACTCCTCCGTCCAGTACCTCGCCTGGGACCTGGGCCAGAAGAACATCCGCGTCAACGCAGTATCGGCCGGGCCGGTACGCACGCTCGCGGCGCGCTCGATCGCAGGCTTTCCGACGATGGAAGCAATCGTCGAGGAGCGCTCGCCGCTGCATCGCCCGATCGACGCCGACGACGTCGGCGCCGCGGCTGCCTACCTGCTCTCCGAGGACGCGAAGAACGTCACCGCGACGACGCTGTACGTCGACTCCGGCTATCACGCGATCGGCATGTAGGGGCGAGGGACGTGCCTGGGGAGGTTGCCTCCAGGCACAACCCCGGTCACCATCCAGTCGGAAGATGCCGTTCGAGATCGTCGGCAGGGAGCGAGATCTCGCCTCGGTTCAAGCCTTCGTCGGCCGGGAGGCGGGCGGGGTTGCCGGGCTCGTGCTCGAGGGCGAGGCGGGAATCGGCAAGTCGACGCTCTGGCTCGAGGGAGTGACGGCGGCGCGTGCCCGGGGCGTGCTCGTCCTCTCGTCGCGCCCGGCGGAGGCCGAGCGCAGCCTCGCGTACGTCGGCGTCGGCGATCTCTTCGAGGAGATCGTCGCCGACGTCGTCTCGGTGCTATCGACGCCGAGGCGGCGCGCGCTCGAGGTCGCGTTGCTGCGCGGCGAGGCGGCGGACGAGCCGATCGACCATCGCGCTCTCGGCGTCGCGGTGAGAGACGTGCTGCACCTCCTGAGCGAACGAGGCCCTGTCCTGCTGGCAATCGACGACGTCCAGTGGCTCGACGCACCCTCGTCGAGCGCGCTCGCGTTTGCGCTGCGGCGCCTCGCAGCAAGCCCAGTGCTGCTGTTGCTCGCCCGACGGCTCGGCGCCGGCATCGACCAGTCAGTGGTGGAACGGGCGCTGGCTCCGGAGCACGTCCGGCTGCTGAGGGTGGGCCCGCTCAGCGTCGGCGCACTCCACCGGCTCCTCCACGACCGCCTCGGGAGGACGTTTGCCCGCCAGACTCTGCTCCGCATCCACGAACGTTCCGGCGGAAACCCGTTCTTCGGGTTGGAGCTGGCCCGCGTCCTCGAGGTGGATATCGACCCGCTGGAGCCACTGCCCGTTCCCGAGACGCTCGACGGGCTCGTCCGCGCGAGGCTCGTCGGACTTCCCGCCCCCACGCGTGATGCGCTCGCGCTCGCTGCGGCGCTGGGCACGGCGTCGGAATCCCTTCTGGGGCGGGCCGGGGTTGCGGAAGATGCGCTCGAGCCGGCATTCGCCGCGCACGTGATCGAGCGCGAGCACGGCACGATTCGCTTCAGTCATCCGCTGCTCGCGTCCGTTCTCTACAGCGACCTCGGCAGCCGGCGTCACCGCATCCACGGCCGTCTCGCCGCAATCGTCGAAGATCCGCTCCTCCACGCACGTCACCTTGCGCTGTCGATGGAAGCGCCCGACGCGGAGGTCGCCGCCGCGCTCGACGGCGCTGCGGAATTGGCGCGCGATCGCGGCGCGTCGGCCGTCGCGGCCGAGCTCGCTGAGCAGGCGCTCCGACTGACACCCCCGGACTGGCGGGAGGAGCGCCTCCGCCGAGCGCTGACCGCGGCTCGAGCGCACCAGGCTGCTGGAGAGTGGACCCGTTCGCGGGCGATCGTGAGCGACCTCCTAGCGGAGGCGGACGAGGGAGAGCTGCGCGCCACGGCTCTTGCTCTCCTCGCCGACCTCGAGGGACTCCACCGCGCCGGGGCACTGCTCGAGGAGGCGCTGCGCGAAGCTCAGTTTCAGCCGGTGCTTCAGGCGCGGATTCACTGCCGCCTCGCCTGGGCGATGCGCTTCGAGCAAGGCTTCGTGGGTGGACTCCAGCACGCCCGCAAAGCACTCGAGCTCGCCGATCAGCTCGACGACGACACGCTTCGGGTCGCGGCGCTCGGGATCCTGGTCTTCCTCGGCTCTCCCCTCGGGGACCCGGAAGTCCCGGCCCACGCCCGGCGCGCGTACGAGCTCGCGACGGCGGTCGGCGACGCCGACCTGGTGCGCGAGGCGACCGACACGCTTGCGACGTCACTCATGGAC
>JBKPRA010000051.1:0-45245 GCA_046734335.1 Actinomycetota bacterium
GCACCTCGCCGACCTGCCCGACGAGGGTCTGAGCGCCGACGACGCGGCGCTTTCCGCGAACCGTCCGATTCCACAAGTACAGCTCGAAGAACCAGGCGATACCGACGGCTGCGGCGACGATGACGTTCCACGGATGGGGGAGGACGAACAGCAGGATCAGTGCGACGATGATCAGCACTTCAACTCACCGCCACCGGGAGCGGCGCGACGCTGTTCGGGCTGTTCGCGGGGTGTGCAGAGTTCTTCGCCGGGGACTGGGTGATCGACCGGCACGGCGGCGCCGAGCGCAAGGATGCGTCCGGCGCGCAGGCGGAAGGCTCGGCGCTCGCAATCGTGCTCGGCACGTTCCTCGCGCCAGTGCCCTCGGCGGAAGCAGCCTGACCGGGCGGTGACCTACGAAGGCGGAGGAGGCTGCGCGTCCGCGGCCGCCCGCGCCCGCCTGAGATCGTGCGTGATGTGCACCGCCGCGGAGGTCAGCGGCGCAGCCAGGACGAGCCCGATCATCCCGAAGAGGCAACCGGCGCTGATCGTCACGATCAGCACCGCGAGCGGGTGCAGGTGCAGCGCAGAGCCCATGGCGAAGGGCTGGAAGATGTTCTGCAGCAGGCCGTTCGCGAGGATCACGATCACGAGCATGATCAGTGCCGTGGTCGTCCCCTCGGCGCCGAGGGCGATCAGGACGGCGAAGGCGCCGGCCACGACCGCGCCGATGTACGGGATGTACGCGGTGATCACCGTGACGATGGCGATCGTCCCCGCCAGCGGCACGCCCAGGATGAGCGCTCCGATGCCGACCACCACGCCGTTGAAGGCCGCGACGATGGTCACGCCGAGGAAGTAGCCGCGCAGCGAGCGCAGGACGCCTCCGGACACCGTCTGCGCCACCTTCGGCGGCAGGCCGACGTGCCCGTCGATCCAGCGCCGCAGGGTCGGCCCGTCCTTGAGGAAGAAGAAGACGCCGAGCATCGCGAAGGAGAGCGCGAAGGCGAGCGAGGTGAGACCCTGGATCGCGTTGAGGATCCCTTGCGTCAGGGTCGAGATGACGTCGGGCGTCGAGGTGGTCACGTGGTTCTCGGCGCTCGATACGCCCGACTCGTCGACGCCGAGGTCCGAAAGCCAGTTGCCCAGCTTGTCCACGGCCGAGCTCATGTTCCCGGCGATGTCGTCGCGCTGGGCCCTGAGCCCTCCGAGAACGACGACGACGACTGCGACCACGACGGCGACGACGAGCAGGAGCACGATCACCGCGCCGATCGCCCGCGGGACGCGGTGCCGCTGCAGCAGCGCGACCAGCGGTGAGGCGACCGTGGCGACGATCCCGGCCGCGACCATCGGCCCACCGATCGTGTACGTCGCGCCGAGCAGCCAGGCGACCGCTGCCAGGAGCAGCAGTGTCCCGACGAGGAGCCAGGCGGTCCGGCCGAGGTCCCGCAGCCAACGGGGCGCCGCGAACACGGTGGAGAGCTCCGCGAGCTGCGCCGACTCGATCGACGGGGCGCCGCCTTCGGTCGCCGGATGCGTCGGCGGGTGGATTCGCTCCCAGAACCGCAGGTTCACGTCTCCCGCCCGGGCGCTGCCTCCACGGGCAGGAAGGTACTCGCAGCGTCGGTCGCCATCGGTTGCCGCGCGGCCCCGGCAGGCCGCGCGGCAACAGGGTTTCTCTAGGCAGCCGGCGTGATGTTCAGGTTCATCCGGAACAGGTTGTCCGGGTCGTACTTCGCCTTCAGCTCGGCCAGACGGTCGTAGTTCGCCCCGTACCCGGCGCGGACGAGGTCCTCCTTCTCCTCGCCGAGCCCCGGGAAGTTGAGATAGATGCCGCCGGTCGAGTGCTTGTCCATCGCGTTCCAGAACTCACGGCCCCAGGCGATCGCCTCGTCCGACTGCGCGGGGTCGGCCCAGCTGACCTCGCCGGTGACCAGGAAGCCCGCATCCCGGCCGCCGTAGGCCGTGTCGGCCTCGGGAACCCGGGTCATCGCGCCGCCGTGGTGCCAGATGACGATGTCCGTGATCGGCGTCGGCCTCCGCTCGCCGTAGCCGACGATCTCGTCGATCGCGTCGTCGGTGAGCTCGGCCAGCGCCTTCGACTTCCAGTAGTACAGGCCGCCCTTGGGGAACAGTGCGTCGAAGCCGCTCTGGAGGCCGACCCAGGGCCAGGGGCCGCTCAGGTCGATCAGCGGCGTGGCGAGCTCGCGGAGCGGCTGCACCACAGCCTCGCCGTCGTCCGGCGAGCCCGAGTAGACGGCGGCGACGACGCAGACGGGGGCGCCGTGGTGCTCGGCCGGGAACGGCTCGCCGGGCGGGATGCTCCAGCAGAGCGTGATCGAGCTGAGCTCGTCGGGCGCCGAGGCCATGTAGTCGCGCCAGGCGGGGATCACCGTCCGGGCCTGCTCGAGCGGGTAGAAGATCGCGCCGACCATCACTGTCGGGCCGACCGGTTGCGCCTGGAAGTCGAACGACGTGACCACGCCGAAGTTGCTGCCCGCGCCGCGCACCGCCCAGAACAGGTCTTCGTTCTCGGTCGCGCTCGCCCGCCGCAGCTGGCCGTCGGCGGTGACGATGTCGACCGACAGCAGGTTGTCGATCGACAGTCCATACTTGCGCCGAAGATGGCCGACGCCCCCGTGCAGGGTCAGGCCGCCGATCCCCGTGGTGGAGACGACTCCGCCCGGGACCGCCAGGCCGAAGAGCTGCGACTCGCGGTCGCAGTCGCCCCACGTGGCGCCGCCTTGGGCCCGGACGATGCCCGTGGCCGGGTCGACGTGCACGCCCCGCATCTGCGACAGGTCGATCACCAGGCCGTCGTCGTTGACCGCATTGCCGGCGACGTTGTGGCCGCCGCCCCTGATCGACAGCGGCAGCGCGTGCTCCCGGGCGAAGTTGACCGCGTCGACGACATCGGCCGCGCCCGTGCACTGGACGATCAGCGCCGGCCTGCGGTCGATCAGACCGTTCCAGATCGCCCTCGCCTCGTCGTAGCCCGGCTCTCCCGGCCGGAGCACGAGTCCACGAATCCCCGCAACGAAGGCGTCGACCGCCTCCGCGCCGAGGCCCGCTTCCACTGGTGGTGCGCTTGCCATGCCCAACCTCCTTTCGCCGTCTCCCGGCGTCCACCCGCTTTGACGTTGACGCCTATACGAACGCTACGTCCTTTCGGATGCCCAGACCGGCAACAGTGGGCATTCGTTTCAGCGATCGCGAGCCGTGGAAGCCGGACCGGACGATGGCGATGACAGGCGGCGGCCGCCTCGGCGTCCTCAAACGGGCGTTCAAGGGGATCAGTGAACACAACCTGACGAACATCGCCGCTGCGCTCGCGTACTACGCGTTCCTGGCGATCCCGTCGGTGCTGTTGGTCGCGGTCGGGATCTTCGCGCTCGTCGGCGACCCGAGCGACGTCGGCAGGCTGGTCGACCGGCTCGGGAACGTCGTTCCCGCTCAGGCTCAGCAGCTGATTCAGGACAGCCTGACCCGAATGACGGGCGACACCGGAACGGGGATCACCGTGCTCGTGATCGGGATCCTGCTGGGGCTCTGGTCGGTCACCGGCGCGATGCAGACACTGATGTGGGGCCTGAACATCGTCTACGACCGTGAGGAGACGCGTGGCTTCGTCAAGAAGCGGTTGACGGCGCTGAAGATGGTCGGGTTCGCCGCCCTGGGCATCCTGCTCGTCTTCGGCCTGCTCGTGCTCGGACCGCAGCTGATCAACTGGGTCGGCAACGCCGTCGGCCAGGACACGCTCGTCTCGTGGGTCTGGTGGACGGCGCAATGGCCGATCCTGATCGTCGGGGTGCTGATCGCCTTCGCGGGCATGTACTGGCTAGGCCCGAATGTCGAGCAGCCGCGCTGGCGGGTCTTCACGTTCGGTGCGGGCTTCGCGATGGTCGTCTGGCTGGCGCTCTCTGGCCTGTTCTCGTTCTACGTGAGCAGGTTCGGCTCCTACAACAAGACCTGGGGCTCGCTGGCGGCGGTCGTGATCCTGCTCACCTGGCTGTGGTTGACCGCCCTGGCGGTCCTCCTCGGAGCCGAGGTGAACGCCGAGTCCGAGCGTGGTCGCGGGGGGACCGGCGGGTCCCAGGCCGAGGCCGAGGCATAGGCGTCGGCGAGCGCCTGCTCCGTCCGGCGCGCCTGTCTTGCTGACGGAGGAGGATCGGTGCGACGGTCCTCGAACAGCGCATCGTCAATCGTCCTCGGAGGCCTCGGAAATGGATCACCTGAAAGCGATGAGCCGCTCCTCCCACCTGATCGGCTGGGGTGGCCTGCTGCTCTTCATCTTCCTGTTCTTCGACTGGCAGCAGGTCGACACGCCGGTCGGAAGCGCCGGCCGAACCGGCTGGCACGGCTGGGGGGTACTGGTCGGCATCCTCACGATCGCGCTCGTGGCCTGGGAGGCGATCCAGGTCTTCGGGGTGAAGTTCGACCTGCCGTTCAAGGGCGCGTTGCTCACCGTCGGTCTCGCTGCAGCTCTGCTGCTCTTCACGGTGATCAAGTTCCTGGTCGACAACGAGTTCCGGCACTGGCCGGCCTGGATCGGGCTGATCCTCGCGATCCTGATCGCGATCGGCGGCTACCTCCGCTACGCCGGTGACGAGCCGACCGAGGTCAACATCGCGAAGGCGCCGAGCGACGCGCCGCCGCCGGCCGAGCCGCCGGCCGCATAGGGCTGTCTCAGCGGAACGGATCGAGGCGCCTGGCGGGCGCCTCGATCCGTTCCAGGGCGTCGAGCAGGAAGAAGTCGCCCCAGACGGTGGCGCAGTCGAGGCCGTGGCCGATCGGCTGCCGGTAGCAGCAGTGCAGCAGCACGCCGTCGCCGTCGCCGGGGTTGAGGCAAGTTGCGACGAGCGCGTCGACGAGGCGTCGCGCTTCTTCCACCCACCCCAGCTCGAGCAGGGCGGACGCAGCGATCGCGCCGGCGGAGGCGTCGAGCGGCCCGCCGGGGGGCGCGTCGAAGTCCCACGGCGGCACGAGGCCGTCGGGTAGGTGGTCGAGGAACCAGCGGGCAGTCCGCTCGGCCTCCTCGCGGTAGGCGCCGGTCGCCCGGTGCGCGGAGGCGAGCCCGTGCATGGCCCAGGCCTGCCCGCGCGCCCAGGTCGAGCCATCCGCGTAGCCGTTGATCGTGCCCCGTTCGAGCACGGCGCTGTCGTCGGCGAGGCGGGCAGCGTGGAAGGTCGAGCCGTCCTCGCGGAGCAGGGCCGGCAGGGTCGCCTCCAGGTGTGCGGCTGCGGCGTCGGCTGCACCGGCCATCCCCTGGCGCTCGGCCCACCAGAGCAGCAGCAGGTTGGGCCAGGTGTCGACGATCGTCCGGCCGCGACGGCTCGGGTCGTCGAGTGCGCCGATCACCTGGATCACGCCGTTGGGAAGCGACCGCCGGACGAGTGACGCCGCTGCCCGCAGCCCGAGCACGCGGTAGCAGTCGTCGCCGGTCGCGGCCAGGCCGAGCACGGCGGACGGCCAGAAGAGGAATCCGAGGTCATGGGTCGTCGGTTGGGCGGCGCGGGGCCGGAGCAGGTCGGTGACCGCCGCTGCCCGCTCGTGCTCGCGGGCGAGCCAGAGCTGGCCGGCGACGAAGCCGCCGGTCCACGGCAGCCCGGTCAGCGCGGCGTCCTCCGCGTCGAGCGGCGCGATGAGCTCCCAGCGACCGTCCTCGTCCGTGACGTGCGGCAGCAGCCCGTCGCGAGGCACGACCCGCCGTGCCAGGACCTCAACTCGGCGCAGGCTCACGGCTCACCGTCAGTAACAGGCCGTCTCGGCCGGTCACGCGTACCCGCTCGCCGGGCCGCGCGCCGTCGTCACAGCGGGCCTGCCAGAGCTCGCCCTGAACACGGACATAGCCGACCGGACGGCACTCCTGGGCGACCTCGACCACCCGACCCACCATCGTTTCCGCGCCGACCTGGGCCCGGTGCCGCGTCGTGTGCCAGAGCCAGAAGCCGGTCTGCGAGATCTCGAACACCGCGGTGCCGACGAGCAGCACGAGCGCCCACCACCCGGAGACGACGTGGAGGAGGACGAGCGCGAGCGCGATCCAGAAGGTCATCGGGCGGCGCGGCGGAGAACCCGCCGGTCGCCCGCGCGTCGGGTGACGCCGTCGGCGTCGAAGCGCTCGAGCAAGAGCTGTGCGGGGCGTCGGCCGGTGCCGAGCAGGTCACGGAAGCGCGCGAGCGTGATCTCGCCTGCGCTCGCGCACTCCTCGACGAGCAATGCCCGCGCCCGCTCGTAGGCGGCTGTGCTCACCGCCTCGCCGCCGCCGAGCCGGATCAGCCTGCCTTCCTGCTCGAGCGCGCGCGCGAGCCCGGCATCGTCGACCTTGAGCGGCGTGAAGCCGGCTGCCTCGAGCTCGACGAGCAACTCGTCGGCGCCGTCGATCCTCGCGGTCGCTCCCGGCAGGTACAGGCGTGAGCCGCGACGGTCGAGACCGAGCAGCGGGACGACCGCGGCCGCCCACGGCGCCGACGGAGCGTCGATCCCTGGGTCGAGCGGATCGGCGGCGGCGAGGTCGGCCCGAACCTGCCCGCGCAATTCGTCGAGCCACGCGGTCGAGAACACCCAGTCGCCCGCCTGTTCGACCCCCTGGAGCTCGCCGAGGTGGCTCAGCGTCTGCGCGCGGACAGGCGCGTACACGGTCGCGCCCAGCTCCCCCCGCTCGATTCGGCCGAGCCGCTCGGGATCGAGCCGGCGAGGCGGCAAGGGGTCGAGCACCACGCCCCCACCGACGGTCGAGCCGGTGCGAAGGACGACCCGGTCACCTCGTGCTGCCACCACCGGCCGCTCCAGCCGCAACTGCGCGTAGCGGCCGTTCCGCGCCACCCGCGCCGGTACGTCCGCGGTGCCGAGGTGGACGGTCACGGCGGCGGGGATCTCTTCGAGTTCCTCGAGCGTCACGTCCAGGCGGTACGTGATCGGGAACGAACCGGCCGCGACCAGTGCGTCTCCGCGCGCGACCCGGTCTCGCTCGACGCCCGGGAGTGCCACGGCGACTCGCTGGCCCGCCTCGGCCAGCTCGACCGCACGGTCGTGCACCTGCACGCTGCGCACGCGCACGTCCAGGCCCTGCGGCTCGACCCGCAGCTCGTCCCCTTCCCCGATCGTCCCGGACCAGAGCGTGCCGGTCACGACCGTCCCGATCCCGCGCAGCGTGAACACGCGGTCGATGTAGAGGCGGGTGGGGCCGTCGTCGCGCGGGCGGTCGCCGGCGTCGGCCGCCCGTGTGAGCGCCGCCCGAAGTTCGTCCAGTCCCGCGCCCGTCTTCGCGCTGACTGCGACCGCCTCGGCCTCGGGCACGAGCTCGCGGGCCTCGGCGAGGGCCAGCTCGAGCGTCTCCTCGTCGACTGCATCCGCCTTCGTCACCGCGACCACGCCGCGGTCGATCCCCAGCAAGTGCAGGATCGCCAGGTGCTCGTGCGTCTGCGGTCGCGCTCCCTCGGCGGCGTCGATCACGAGGAGGAAGAGATCGATCCCGGTCGCGCCCGCGACCATGTTGCGGACGAAGCGCTCGTGCCCAGGCACGTCGACGAGCGAGAGCCTGCGTCCGTCCGGGAGCTCGAGCGGCGCGTAGCCGAGGTCGATCGAGATGCCGCGCTCCTGCTCCTCGGGCAGCCGGTCGGTCTCCTTTCCGGTCAACGCCCGGACCAGCCACGTCTTGCCGTGGTCGATATGACCCGCGGTTCCGACGGTCAGGGGCATGTGGCCTGGAGCAGTCGCTCGCCGACCGCTTCGAGCCCGAGCCCCGCGGCGTCGAAGAGGGTGCGCCACTCCGCCTCCGTCCGCTCGTGAGCGCCATAGAGCGCGGACCCGAGCAGGTCGAGCCACGGCGAGCCGTCGGCGCGGTCGACCACCCAGTCGAGGACGAGGACACGGGCGCCGGGTCGGGCGTGCGACCGGATGGTCCGGAGGATCGCGGCCGCCTCCTCGTCCGGCCAGTTGTGGAGCACGGTGCCGAGGATGTACGTGTCCGCTCGGGGCACCCGCTGGAAGAAGCTGCCCGGGACGAACTCGATTCCGGCGGCCGCCAATGCCTGCTCATCCCGGACGGTCTCCGGCAGGTCGAGTACTACGCCGCGCAGCCCGGCACGGCGCTCGAACAGCTCGAGGAGCAGCGAGCCGTTCCCGCCGCCAACGTCGACCACGGTCTCTCCTTCGTGCCATTCGATCCCCGCGAGCCGGTCGACGCGCAGCCGCTTACCGTCCTCCATCGCGAGATCGAACAGCGCCCGCTCGCGCGGATGGTCGGCAAGCCACTCCCAGAAGTCGCCGTCGAACGTCTTCTCGCCGCGGGCGTCGAGGCTACCTGCAGCTCCGAACCAGACGCCGCCGTACAGCTGCGCGAACGCGTTCTCTGCTGTGCCCAGGCGTAGACGCTCGGACAGCTCTGTGTTCCGGTACACGCCCGGCTCCAGCTCTGCGAACACGCCCTCGCCCGCGAGTGCACGCAGATAGCGGTCGAGTGTCCCGGCGTCCGCGCCGACCTCTTCGGAGATCTCGGCCACCGGGCGGGGCCCGTCCGCCAGCGCGTCGGCGACACCCAGCTCAGCCACGACGGCCGTCGTTCGCGTCGCAAGCGCGCCCCGCATGAGCTGCCACAGGAGGGTCTCGCTCATTCCCGCGCGGCGGCGACCGCGGAGGCGACCTCGTCGAGCTCGTCGTCGCCCAGAGTGCGGCAGTCGAGCAGGAGCTTGCCGTCGCGGACGACGCCGATCACCGGCGGCTCGGCGCGCCGGAGTGGCGCTGCCAGCACTTCCTCGACCGCGCACGCGAAGCTGGGGAGCTCCGCGAGCGGCAGCGCGCCGCCGCCGACCCGCGCAACCGTCTCCTCGACCGCCCCGTCCGTCAGCCCCGCGAGCCGGTCCGCGCGGGCACGTACCGCCTCGGCCGGCTCGTTGAGCATGCGCAGCACCGGCACCTCGCGCAGGGCGCGTTCAGGATCGAGGTAGAGGCCCAGCGTTCCCTCGAGCGCCGCCAGCGTCAGCTTGTCCGCGCGCAGCGCCCGCTGGAGGGGGTGGCGCCGGAGCCGCTCGACCAGATCCGCACGGCCGACGACGATGCCCGCCTGCGGGCCGCCCAGAAGCTTGTCCCCGGAAAAGCAGACGAGGTCGGCACCGGCGGCGAGCGCATCGCGCACCTGCGGTTCGTCGTGCAGCGGCAGAAGGGCGCCCGAGCCGAGGTCGTCCACGAGCGGGAGGCCGTGCCGGGCGGCGACGGCCGCGAGGTCGGCCGTCGACGGAAGCTCGGTGAAGCCGACGACACGGAAGTTCGACTGGTGCACGCGGAGGAGCAGCGCGGTCTCGGCGCCGACCGCGCGCTCATAGTCGGCTGCGCGCGTGCGGTTGGTCGTTCCCACCTCGACCAGGTGCGCGCCCGAGCGCGCGAGCACGTCGGGGATCCGGAAGCCGTCGCCGATCTCGAGCAGCTCGCCGCGTGAGACGATCACCTCGCGGCCCTCCGCGAGTGCGGCCAGCGCCAGCAGCACGGCGGCGGCGTTGTTGTTGACGACGAGCGCTCCTTCCGCGCCGGTCAGCCGATGCAGGAACGCCGCGATGTGGTCCTGCCGCGAGCCGCGCGCGCCGGCGTCGAGGTCGTACTCGAGGTTCGAGTAGGCGGCGGCGGTGTCGCGGACGCGCTCGACGGCCGCGTTGGGGAGCGGCGCCCGGCCAAGGTTCGTATGCACGATCACGCCGGTCGCGTTCAGCACGCGGCGGAGCTTCGGGCGCTGGGCCCGTTCGAGCTCGACGCGCAGGCGCTCGCCCAGGTCGCCCGGGTCGGCCCCGGCGCGGATCTCCTCGCGGGCGCGCTCGATCACGCGCCGAGCCGCGTCGACGGCCAGGGGGTCGTGGACCCCACGCGCGAGCTCGTCGACCGAAGGAAGGTCTCGCAGCTGCACGAACGAAGTGTTCCTGATCCGCCGATTCGAGGACTACCCTGGGCGCGTGCGCCGATTCCCCCTGCTCGCGATCATCGCCGTGGTCGCGGTGGCCTCGTCGCCTGCCGCTGCCCAGCACCAGGCGCTCGTTCACCAGGACGGCGCGCTCTCGGCGCACGGCATCGCGGTCACGGCGAAGGGCGCGATCCTGATCGACGCGAGCGACGGCTCGGTGCTCTGGGCCAAGAACGAGCACCGGCGGCTCCAGATCGCGTCGACCACGAAGATCATGACCGCGATCGTCGCGATGGAGCGGCTTCGCCCCCACGACGTGGTCACTGTCGACAGGTCGGTCACCCGGGTGCAGCCCTTCAAGGAAGGCCTGCGGCCGGGCGAGAAGGTCGAAGCGTGGAAGCTCTTCTACGGGGCGCTGCTCATCTCGGGCAACGACACGGCGCTTGCGCTGGCGATCGGCGCCGGCGGAACCCGATCCCGCTTCGTCGCGTTGATGAACGAGAAGGCGAAGGCTCTCGGTCTCAAGGACTCGCACTTCCGTAGCCCGAGCGGGCTCCTCGACCGCGACAACTTTTCGAGCGCGTGGGACATGGCCTCGCTCGCCCGCTACGCGATGTGGAACCCGCGTTTCCGGGCGGTCGTCCGCACGCGGGTGAAGCGTGTGCCGTGGGCGGCGCCGACCTACGCCAAGATCTACGTGAACCACAACCACCTGCTCGGCTCCTATCCCGGCGCCGATGGTGTGAAGACGGGTTGGACGACGCTGGCCAAGCACTGTCTCGTCGCCTCTGCCCAACGCGGAGGTGTGCACCTGATCGCCGTCGTCCTCGGCGCGGACGACATGTACGGCGACGTGAAGCGGCTACTCGACTACGGCTTCGTCGCGCGCAGCTGACCTTTACTGCTCCTGGAGATACGCGAGCACCGCGAGGACGCGGCGGTGGTCGGTTTCCGACGGGGGGAGACGGAGCTTCTGGAAGATGCTCGCGATGTGCTTCTCCACCGCGCCGACCGTGAGCACCAGAGCCTCGGCGATCGCCGCATTCGACCTGCCCTCGGCCATTAGCTTGAGCACCTCGAGCTCGCGCGGCGTCAGCACGCCCAGCCGGTGGGAGCCGCGGTTCCCGAGGAGCTGTGAGACGACCTCGGGGTCGAGGGCGGTGCCGCCGTCCGCGACGCGCCGGACCGCCTCGACGAAGTCGGCGGCGTCCAGCACTCGGTCCTTGAGCAGGTAGCCGACGCCGCCGGCGCTCCCCGCCTGGGCGAGCAGCTCGGCCGCGTAGGTGTGCTCGACGTACTGTGAGAGGACGAGGATCGCCGTCTCGGGCGCGGAGCCGCGCAACTCGAGCGCCGCCCGCAAGCCTTCGTCGCGAAAGGTCGGCGGCAGGCGGATGTCGACGATCGCGAGGTCCGGGCGCTCGCGGAGAACCGCATGGACGAGCGCGTCCGCGTCTCCGACCTCGGCGACGACGTCGACGTCGTTGTCCCGCAGCAGGCGGACGAGGCCGTCGCGCAGCAGCGCGAGGTCCTCGGCGATCACGACGCGCACGGCAGCTCTGCCCGGATCGTCGTCGGCCCACCTTCGGGGCTCTGCACGATCAGCGTTCCGTCCAGCGCTTCGACGCGGCGGCGCAGGCCGGCGAGGCCGCCTCCGGCCGCGTCGGCCCCGCCGCTGCCGTCGTCGCGGATCTCGACCTCGAGCGCCCCGTCACGACGTTCGACAGAGATGTCGATGCGGCCCGCGCCGGAGTGCTTGGCGGCGTTGGCCATCGCCTCGGCGGCGACGAAGTAGGCGGCGGTCTCGACCGGCGCCGGCGGCCGCTCGGGCAGGTCGACCGAGACCGTGGTCGTCAGCGGGCTGCGGTCCGCCAGCGTCTCGAGCGCAGCGCCGATCCCGCGGTCGGCGAGGACCGGTGGATAGATGCCGCGGGCGAGGTCGCGCATCTCCTTCAGCGCCTCGGCGACGCCGGCGCGGGCCTCGGCGACCAGCTGCTGCGCTCCCTCCGGGTCGGACTCGAACTTCTGCTCCGCCATCCCCAGGCTCATGCCGAGCGCGACCAGCCTGGCCTGCGCGCCGTCGTGCAGGTCGCGCTCGATGCGGCGGAGCTCGGCGTCCTGCTCCTCGACCGCGCCGAGGCGCGTCGTCTCGAGCGTCTCGACGCGGCGGGTGAGACGGTCGCGCCGCTGGTTGCGGGTGATCAGCCAGTGCACGACGACCGCGCTCCCCAGGCCGACCAGCGTCCAGGCGGGCCAGAAGTACCCGCGCGAGGTCAATGCCCAGACCGCGACGAGGAAGAAGAAGGTCGCCGCGACCACGCCGCCGTGGATCGCCAACGCCTGGTCGCGGCGCGGCAGCCTGGTGGTGACGAGCTCGACCACCACGTGCAGCGCGAACAGCAGCGCGAGCGGGAGCAGGACCCACTGTGGCCAGTAGTAGCCCGCTCCCGTCGCCGCCCAGATGATCGTGGTCACGACGACGAGCCCCAGAGCCGTGCCACCGTCGATCCAGAGCGCCCGCCGGCGGTACCGGAGCTTCTGGTCGGCCGTCGCCGGCGCCGGACGCGGCCCGAGCAGCGACCGCACCTGCCAGGCCGAGAAGGATCCGAGTGCCCGGGCGAGCCACGCTGCGACGATCAGACCCGCGATCCCGACCGGAACGTGCAGAAGCGCACGCCCGAGACTGTCGGCGTGCCACGACCCGTACTCCGGCGCCGACCAGCGATACCAGATCGGCAGGGTGAGCGCCCCGGCTGCGGCGGCAATCAGCGTCAGTTCGCCTACGGCGAACGCGAACCCGAGCGTCATCCGCAGCACGAGGTACCCCTGCTGGCGCCAGAAGGTCGAGTCGAGGACGACCGCCTTCGCCCGGCCCCAGAAGCCGCGGCCTTCCGACCAGGTGGGCGGGTCTGGGCGGACGCCGAGCAGCGACTGCGCCAGCCTGGCATCGCCGCGGGCAAGCAGGCCGACGGCGCCGCGGTAGCCGAGCAGCAGGGGCACGACCAGCGGGGTGATCGCTAGCACGGCGATCGACGTCCAGCCCGCGATCACGAGGCCGAGCACGACTGCGGCGATCGGGATCCCGGCGGACAGGAAGAGCAGGCTGCGGTAAGTCTGGGCCTGGTACAGCGGGCGGATGGGTGCGGTGAGCTGCATGGTCGACTCCGTTCTCGAACTGGATGTTGACCAAAGGTTTCCTCCGCGTGCGGGCCGCAGCCATGGTGCCGACCGGTTTCTCGGAGTGGGGGTAACCCCCTTACTGGGCGTCCGCCTTTTCCGGCTCGTGCACCGGCTCGGCGCACCATCGCGCCCAGCAGTCGTAGACCGCCTCGACTGCCTCGTCGACGTCGTCGGTGACGCGGAGGAGGTCGACGTCCTCGGGGGAGATCTTGTGCTCGGCGAGCGGGTGGGCCGCGATCCACTCGAGCAGCCCGCCCCAGTAGTCGGTGCCGATCAGGGAGACCGGGAACTGGCGCACCTTGTCCGTCTGGATCAGGGTGAGCGACTCGAACAGCTCGTCGAGCGTGCCGAAGCCGCCCGGGAAGAGGACGAATCCCTCCGCCGCCTTCACGAGCATCACCTTGCGCGCGTAGAAGTGCCGGAATGCGACGGCCAGGTCGATGTAGGGGTTCGGCTCCTGCTCGTGCGGCAACTCGACGTTGAAGCCGACGGAGAAGCCGCCGCCCTCCTTCGCACCTCGGTTCGCCGCCTCCATCACGCCCGGGCCACCGCCGGTGACGACCGCGAAGCCGGCCTCGGCCAGCGCCCGGCCGCACGCACGCGCCTGCTCGTATTCGGGGTTGTCGCGAGCCGTGCGCGCCGAGCCGAAGACCGTCGCAGCGGGACGGGGGATCCGGTCGACCGCTTCGAAGCCCATGCGCAGCTCCTCGGCGATCAGCTCGACGTGCTGCTCGATGTCGCGGTCGTCGTGCTCGAGGATGCGGCGGTCGACGGCCACGCGAGGAGCTAGAGGCGGTTCTGCGGAACGTGGGCGGCGAACATGCCGATCACGAGCAGCGCGGCGAGGCCGAAGAAGGCGATCGTCGCGAGCTGAGCCTTGCCCGGGGTACCTCCGACGCGCATCGTCTTGATCGAGCGCCACATCGAGCCGCCGTCGAGGATTCCGATCGGCGCCATGTTGATCAGGTTGAGCAGGAAGCCGACGTAGCCGAGCGCCTGCAGCAGCCGCGAGCCCTGCTGCTCGCCGACCAGCCACACAGCCGCAGCGCCGACGCTTCCCCAGAACGGACCGGCGAACGAGATCCAGAAGCTCTGCCACGGGTTCATGCGCGCGTCGCGGATCGCGACGTAGGCGCCGAGGAACGGGATGAAGACCGGCCACGCGGCGTTGAACCCGCGGCGGCGCGCCTCGACGAAGTGCCCGAGCTCGTGCACGAAGATCAGCAGCACGAAGCCGACGCCGAACTGCCAGCCCCAGAGCAGCGCGTAGCCGCCGACGGCGACGAAGATCGAAGCGAACTTCGCGAAGGCGAAGCCGAACTTGACGATCAGCCCGAGGAGGACGGCGAGCGGCGCCCAGATCTTCCGCGCGAGCGACCGCCACGCCGGCTCGGGGTGGATCGGGCGGTACTCGCGCTCAGGGATCTCCGGTTGCATGTCCACCTACGGGATATCGACCGGACGGCCGTCGGCCTCGACCTCGGGCCCCGAAAAGATGCAGTCGACGTGGATGGTCGCCTCGTTGTCGCCGCCGTAGGTGCCCGTGTTGCGGCCGATCGCGACGTGGGCCGTGCCGCCCGCTTTCTCGTCGAGCATCACGTGACCTCTCGGCTTGACGGCGTGGTTGAGTCCGATCCCCAGCTCGGCGATCACGTCCGCACCCGCGCCTGCACTGTCGACCAGGTCGCGGAGCATGTCCGCTGCGCGGCCGCCCTCGATCGAGGTGACCCGCCCGCGCTCGAACCGGAGCGTGACGGGCTCGTCGACGAGCCCCTCGACCGTGTACGGAACGGTCAGGTCGGCGACGAGCACGCCGTCCGCGCCGTCGGCGTGCGGAGCGACGAAGACCTCGCCGCCGGGGTAGTTGGCGGTCTCGCCGGGCACGAGCTCGCCGGCGTCGGTCTTCCAGGGGCGGCCGGAGACGCCCAGCGTGAGGTCAGTTCCGGCGCGGCCGCGGATGCGGATCGTCTCGCTGCCCTCGAGCTGTGCGAGCACGGTCGCGGCCGCCTCCGAGAGGTCGGGCGGCGGCCCGGAGAGCTCCCCGCGCAGCAGTTCTCCGTCCACCAGGCCCATGAAGATCTGGCGCCCGCCGTGCCCGGTCACGGCCTCCATCAGCTGAAAGCGCGCACCGGCTTCGTCCCCTCGCGGGGCCTGCGAGATGAAGAACGAGAGGTCAGCGTCGCGGCCGCCCGCGAGCACGCCCGGCGGTGCATCCTGGAGCGGACGCTCGCCGGCCCACAGCTCGAGTCGCGGCTCGCCCCCCGCGTCCTTCACGGCCGCCGATAGCTGCGAGCCCTCTTCCAGCAGCGGCTCGTCGACGACGACGAGGACGCGCTCGTCCTGTTTCAGCCCGCCGGCAGCGACGAGGTTCTCGCACCAACCGGGGTGCGCCATGCGCTCCATGCGTCGATGGTAGCCGCGCCAACGCGGGGAACCATGGTTCCCCGCGAGCCCCCTCGTGTGTTCGCTCGCTTCGCTCGCTTCGCGGATCCGAAGGAACTCGGACGGTTTCGAGCCGCGCCCGCCATGTCGGTGGCGGCGGCGGACGTACCTAGGATCCGCGTCCGATCCACTCCTCGCCGCCCTCGTAGACCTCTTTCTTCCAGAGCGGCACCGTCTCCTTGAGCGTGTCGATCGCCTCGGCGCAGGCGGCGAGGGCCGCCGCGCGGTGAGGGGCCGAGACGGCGATCGCGACCGAGATCTCGCCGATCTCAACCCGGCCGATGCGGTGGGTGATCGCGACCGCGCAGAGCTCGTGCTTCGCTTTCAGCTCGTCGGCCAGCTCGCCCATGACCTTCTCGGCCATGCCGCCGTAGGCCTCGTAGTCGAGGTAGTGGACGGTGCGGCCGCGCGACTCGACGCGCGTCGTGCCCAGGAACGTGGCGACCGCGCCCGCCCTGGGATCCGACGCCTCCTCGACCACCGAGGAGGGGTCGATCGGCTGGTCGGTGAGCCTGAACGCGCCGCCGGAGACGGGCGGGATCAGCGCCACCTCGTCGCCTGATTCGAGCAGGCGGTCTTCGCCTGCGTACTCGTGGTTGACCGCATAGAGCAGGCCGGGCGGCTCGTCGCCGAGATCGAGCAGCGCCCACACGTCTGTCACGCGCGTGCCGGCGCCGATCTCGAAGCTGCGCTCCGACCAGCCGGCGCGCTCGCGCAGGCCGGCGAACAGCCGTACCTGGATCGCCATAGCCGAACAGTACGCTGAGGCTTGATGGGCATGTTCTTCCATTCCGCCGACGAGGCACCGGAACGCACGGCTGATCCGGAGCAGCGGCGTGCCAACCTCCGCCGGGTCGGCGCGCTCTTCAGGCCCTACTGGCAGCGGCTCTCCGGCCTCCTGGCACTGATTGTCGTGTCAGCGGCGCTCGGCGTGGTTCCGGCGTTCCTGCTCAAGCGCGTCCTGGAGGCGATCGGCGAGAACGACACCGCCGCCCTCTCGTGGGCGGCGGCGGGGATGATCGCGATAGCGATCGTCACCGGCGTCCTCGGCGTGGTCCAGACGCTGCTCTCGAACCAGGTCGGCCAACGGGTGATGCACGACCTGCGGGCCAGAGTCTTTCGCCACCTCCAGCGGCTCTCGCTCGCGTTCTTCACACGCACCCGGACGGGCGAGACCCAGTCGCGGATCCAGAACGACATCGGCGGTGTCCAGAACGTGGTCACGAACACGGCGACCTCGATCGCCTCGAACGTGACCACCGTCGCCGCGACGATCGTCGGCATGCTGCTCCTGAGCTGGCAGCTGGCGCTCTTCGCGCTCGCGCTGATCCCGATCTTCGCGCTGCTGACCCGGCGGGTCGGCAACGAGCGGCGGCGGATCGCGAAGACGACGCAGGAGACCCTTGCCGACATCTCCAGCCAGGTGCAGGAGTCGCTCTCGGTGTCCGGGATCCTGCTCGGGAAGACGATGGGCCGCGGCGCCGCGCTCGCGGACCGCTTCGAGGCCGACTCGCTACGCCTTGCCGACCTGGAGGTACGCCAGCGCATGGCCGGCCGCTGGGTGATGGCCTCGATTCAGACGAGCTTCGCGATCATGCCGGCAGCGGTCTACTGGTTCGGCGGCCTCGCGCTCGCGCACGGTTCCGACGCCATATCGATCGCGACGCTGGTCGCGTTCACCACCCTGCAGACGCGCCTCTTCTTCCCTGTCGGGTCGTTGCTCGGCGTCAGCCTCGACGTCCAGACCTCGCTGGCGTTGTTCGACCGGATCTTCGAGTACCTCGACCAGCCGGTCGACATCGTCGAGAAACCGGATGCGCTCGACCGGATCGAGCCGGGCGACGTCGACTTCGACCATGTCTGGTTCCGCTACGGCGACGAATGGACGCTCTCGGACGTCTCGTTCACTGTCGCAGCCGGGACCACCACCGCGCTCGTCGGCGAGACGGGATCGGGGAAGACGACCCTTGCGTACCTCACCGCGCGTCTGTACGACGTCAGCCGCGGCTCCGTCTCGATCGGCGGCGTCGACGTCCGCGACCTGTCGTTCAAGGCCCTTTCGGACCTGGTCGGCGTCGTCTCGCAGGAGTCCTACCTCTTCCACGCGTCGGTGGCCGAGAACCTGCGCTACGCCAAGCCGGACGCGACCGACGAGGAGCTGGGGGCCGCGGCCGAGGCGGCGCGCATCCACCACGTGATCTCGGCGCTGCCCGACGGCTACGAGACGGTCGTCGGGGAACGCGGCTACCGCTTCTCCGGCGGCGAGAAGCAACGCATAGCGATCGCCCGGACGATCCTGCGCAACCCGCCGATTCTCGTGCTCGACGAGGCGACCTCGTCGCTCGACACGGCGACGGAACGGCTCGTCCAGGAAGCGCTCGACGGCCTGTCGGCCGGGCGGACGACGATCGCGATCGCCCACCGGCTCTCGACCATCCGCGACGCAGACCAGATCGTCGTCCTCGACCAAGGTCGCGTGGTGGAGATCGGCCGTCACGAGGAGCTGCTTGCCCGCGGCGGCCGCTACGCGCTACTGATCAGGCGCGACGCCGAGCTCGCGCCTGTGCTCGACGAGCCGTCGCCGATCCCGCGAGCCCTGTCTAGCTGACGTCGCGCCGGGCGGTGAGCACGAGCCCGGCGGCACCGAGAAGCACCGCCCACGCGAGGAGGATCCCGCCGCCCGCGGCAGCCGGCAGCAGATGGTCGCCGGTCATGCCCGCGAGCGCATCCCCGGCGTGGCTCGGTCCGAAGCGCCCGACCGACGGCACCAGGCCGAAGAGCACGTTCTCGAGCACGAACACCCAGACGAGCAGGGCGATCACCGAGGCGACCTGGTTGTGCAGGATCGCTCCCACGCCCGCGCCGATCGCTCCCCACAAAGCGGCCGCGCCGAGTCCTCCGAACACGATCAGCAGGACGTCGCCGCTGTCGAGCTCCAGCGAGATGCCGCGCGAAGACAGGATCGCGAGTCCGATGCCGAAGGTCAGCCCGACGGCGACCGCGGCGAGCGCCAGTCCTGCGACGGTCGAGGCCACCAGCTTCGCGCCGACCACCCGCAGTCGCTGCGGCGTGAAGACGAACGTCGGCCGGACCGTCCCGAACCGGTACTCGCTCGTCACGACCAGGAGGCCGGCGAGCGCCGCGAAGATGGTCGCGATCCCCCCGATCCCGAGCTGGTCCCGCTGCTCGCTCGCCTCGTCGAGGCCGTCCGCCTTGGTCAGCAGCCCGCCGAGCAAGGCGAACAGCAGCACGAGGGCGATCATCGTCAGCAGCAGCCCCAGGGTCGTGCGGGTGGACCGGATCTTGAGCAGCTCGGAGCGGAACTGGTCGATCACGTCTCCGTCTCCTCCGGCTGGGCGGTCAGCTCGAGGAAGACTTCCTCCAGGGAGGCCCCTTCGGTGGTCAGCTCGTGGAGGGGGATACCGGCGGCGAAGGCGAGGTCGCCGACGAGTTCGCGGGCGGTGCCGGGAACGAGCAGGGCGCCGTCGGCCGTCTCGGTGGGCTCGAGGCCGTCGGCGCGCAGCTTCGCCGCGAGCTCGTCCTGCCGGGGAGTGCGTACGCGCACTGCCCCGCCGACGCGGGCGGTGAGCTCGACCAGCGGCGACTCGATCACCAGCCGACCCCTGTTGATGATCAGCACCTGGTCCACCGTCTGCGCGACCTCGGCCAGGACGTGGCTCGACACGAAGACGGTGCGGCCCTCGGCGGCGTAGGCGCGCAGGAAGTCCCGCAGCCAGCGGACGCCTTCCGGGTCGAGGCCGTTGGCAGGCTCGTCGAGGATCAACAGCTCGGGCTCGCCGAGGAGCGCGGCGGCCAGGCCCAGGCGCTGCCGCATGCCGAGCGAGTAACCCTTGACGCGTCGCTTCGCCGCCCCCGTCAGCTCGACCATGCCCATGACCGCGTCGACGCGGGTGTCGGGCAGGCCGGCGGCGCGGGACAGGATCAGCAGGTGGTTGCGGCCGGAACGCCCAGGGTGGAAATCGGTTGCCTCGAGCACGGCCCCGACCCGGAGCGCCGGCCGGTCCAGCTGGGCGTACGGCCGGTCGAACACGAGCGCGCGTCCACTGGTCGGCCTCGCCAGCCCGAGCAGCATCCGCAGGGTGGTCGTCTTGCCGGCGCCGTTCGGTCCGAGAAACGCCGTGATCGTGCCCGGCTCGAGCGAAAAGGAGAGATCTTCGACCGCAGTGAGCTTCCCGAAGCGCTTCGTCAGCGCCTCGGCGACGACGACCGGGGCCATGGCGCCACCCTATTGGAGGGCGAAGTACAGTGGCACCGTGGCGACGACGGGCGAGCGGCGCGAGACCGACTCGGGGATCGAGGTCAAACCGGTCTACACGGCAGACGACGTCGCGGGGCTCGACCGCGAGCTGCCCGGCGAGTTCCCCTACACCCGAGGCCCGTACCCGACGATGTACCGCGGGCGGCCGTGGACGATCCGCCAGTACGCCGGGTTCGGGTCGGCCGAGGAGACGAACGCGCGTTTTCGCTACCTGCTCGAGCGCGGCCAGACGGGCCTCTCGACCGCATTCGACCTGCCGACCCAGCTCGGCCTCGACTCCGACGACCCGCGCGCGGCCGGCGAGGTGGGGCGCACGGGAGTCGCGATCGACTCGCTCGCCGACATGGAGCTGCTCTTCGACGGGATCCCCCTTGGTGAGGTGTCCACCTCGATGACCATCAACGCCCCCGCGCCGCTCCTGCTCCTGCTCTATGAGCTCGTCGCCGAGAAACAGGGCGTGCCGGGCGGGCAGCTGCGCGGCACCGTCCAGAACGACATCCTCAAGGAGTACGCCGCGCGCGGGAACTACATCTTCCCGCCGCGGCCGTCGATGCGGCTGACCACCGACCTCTTCGCCTACTGCACAGAGCATCTGCCGAGCTGGAACGTGATCTCGATCTCCGGCTACCACATCCGCGAGGCCGGCTCGACCGCCGTCCAGGAGATCGGCTTCACGCTCGCCAACGGGCTCGCCTACTGCCGCGCGGCGGTCGACGCGGGGCTCTCTCCGGACGAATTCGGCGAACGCCTTTCGTTCTTCTTCAACGCGCACAACCACTTCTTCCAGGAGGTGGCGAAGTTCCGGGCGGCGCGGCGCCTCTGGGCGAAGCTCCTGCGTGAGCGGCTCGGCGTGACCAACGAGCGGGCGCTGGCGCTGCGCTTCCACGCGCAGACCGGCGGCTCCACCCTGACCGCCCAGCAGCCCGAGAACAACATCGTGCGGGTGGCGATCCAGGCGCTCTCCGCGGTCTGCGGAGGCGCGCAGTCGCTGCACACGAACTCGTTCGACGAGGCGCTCGCTCTTCCGACCGAACACGCGGCGCGGGTGGCGCTGCGCACCCAGCAGATCCTCCGCCACGAGGCCGGTGCGACCGACACCGCCGACCCGCTCGGCGGCGCCTATTTCCTCGAGGAGCTGACCGCAGAGCTCGAGGCGCTGGCGCTCGAACTGGTCGACCGGGTGGAGGAGCGCGGCGGCGCGGTCGCGGCGATCGAGCAGGGCTTCGTCCAGGCGGAGATCGAGGAGGCGGCGTACCGGTACGCGCGGCAGGTGGAGGAAAACCAGCGCGTGATCGTCGGTGTAAACGAGTTCGTGGAGGATGAGGGAGAGCACATCGAGCTCCATCGGCTCGATCCCGAGGTCGAGCGTCGCCAGCTCGAGCGGACGGCGCGCGTTCGCGGCGAGCGCGACCGCGGAGCGGCCGAGGCGGCGCTGGCCGAGGTGCGCCGGGTCGCGGGCACCGACGAGAACCTGCTCCCGCCGATGCGCGAGGCGCTGCGCGTGGGCTGCACGGTCGGCGAGATCTGCGAGGTGCTGCGCTCTGAGTGGGGCACCTACGACGCCCAGCACGCCTGACCGGCCCGACCGGCCGGGGACGCGCCTTGGCACACGCGCGCGGCTTTCGTGACGTTCCCGCGGGGTCTGACCCCGAAAACCGCGCGAGTTGCAGGGACTGTGGAAAACTGGCCTCCGCAGGAGCCACGCCACAAACGACCGCGGCCGGCGTCGTCAAACTGGGACGATGTCCACCGGAGAGCTCGAGGCCGGCAAGGGGCTGCCGGTCGCCGCCCAGAAGTTGGACGTCGTCCTCTCCAGCCCGTGGAGGATCACGCCGATGAGCAGCGCAATCCGCGCTGATGCTGGAGGTCGGCGTGACGTTCCCTGGCGCCGGGATCAAGCTGCCGACCGCGACCCGGGGCACGCTGCTCGGCCAGCAGTGGGGCTCGGCGCTGATGCGGCCCGGACGACGTGAGGATCCTGCTCGTCTCCCAGATGTACCCGGGGCAGGACGACCCGGACCTCGGCGTCTTCGTCGCCCAGCTCGAGCGGGCGCTCGAGGAACGCGGCCACGAGTTCGACCGGGCCGTGATCGACATCCGCTCCGGCGGCCACGCGCGCTCGGCCCGGCTGTTCCGGGACGCGAGGTCGGCCGCGCGCCGCTTCCGGCCGGACGTCGTCTACGCCCACTTCCTCGTCCCGGCCGGGCTCGTTGGCGCCCTGGCGTCGCGGGCACCGCTTGTCGTTACCGCACACGGGCAGGACGTCGCCAACGTCGGCACGCGGGCCGGCATCGCGACGGCAACCCGCTACGTGGTCCGACGGGCGGCCGCGGTCGTGGCAGTCTCGGGCTGGCTGCGCCGGGAGCTGGAGGCGAAGGTGCCGGGCTCGCGCGGCAAGGTCGAGGTCGTCGATTCCGGGGTCGACCTGGAGCGGTTCCGCCCCTCGCCTGCCCCCTCCGGCCCGGCCGCCTATCTCTGCATCGGCTCGCTGACCGAGCGCAAGAACGTGCTCCGGCTGGCGAAAGCCTTCGAGCGGCTCGGCGAGGGCACCCTCACGTTCGTGGGCGACGGCCCGCTGCGGCCAGAGCTGGCGGGGCGGCGCGGGATCGAGCTCGCCGGGAACGTTCCGCACGGCCAGATCCCGGAGCGTCTTGCCGCCGCCCGCGTGGTCTGCGGGCCTAGCCTGGTGGAGCCGTTCGGCCAGGCGCTGCTCGAAGCGCTGGCCGCTGGCCGCCCCGTGGTCGCCACCAACGTCGGCGGCCCGCCGGAGTTCGTTCCGGCCGAGGCGGGCGTTCTCGTCGATCCCCTCGACGAGGACGCGATCCTCGACGGCCTGCGCCGCGCGGCCGCACTGCCTTGCCCGAACGAGGCCGGAGTCGCGGCCGCCGCCGCGCACGACGTCAGGCGCCAGGCCGAGCGGGTCGAGGCGATCCTGGAGAGGGCCGCGAGCGCGGCCCTCTCCAGGGGGAGCGTCTAGGCGGCGTCGTCGCGCGAGCCGCCGGCGCCCGAGCCAGCGGTACCGCCGCCGGGCGACCCCGGGTCCGGCCCGGGGCGCGACAAATCGGTGCGCATCGCCTCGAGGTCGCCGCGGATGTCCGTCTTGCCCGTGACGACGACCGTGTAGAGCAGCCAGCCCAGGATCGCTCCGAGCGGCGGGGCGATGATGTAGATCCAGAAGTCCGTCCACCTGTTGCCGATCAGCGCGGTGCCGAAGCTCCGCGCGGGGTTCACCGACGAGCCGCTGAACGGGACGATCGCCCAGTGGATCGCCAGCAGCGTCAACCCGATCGCGACGAAGACCGTGCTCCTCGATGCTTCGCTCTTGGTCACGGCGAGGATGACGATCATGAAGAGCGCGGAGCAGAAGAGCTCGGCGAAGAAGGCTCCGCGGATGCCGTGCGACCCCGGCACCGTTGCCGCCAGAGCGACGTCGTCGCTGGACGACATCAGCAGCAGCGCAAGGCACGCGAGCACCGCTCCGACGAACTGCGCGATCCAGTAGCTCACTGCCTCCCGCGCCCCTAAGCGCCGATCGAGGAACATGGCCAGCGAGACGATGGGGTTGAAGTGTCCCCCGGAGGTCTCGCCGAACATGTAGAGGGCCGCGATCAGGCCGAGCCCGAAGGCGAAGGGGGCGACGCCTCCTGCACCTGAGCCCCAGGCAACGATGGCGGTGGCGCCGATGAACACCAGCACGAAGGTCCCGAAGACCTCGGCCAGCAGCTGTTGCACCTGCTTGGTCATGGATGTGTCTCCTTCCGGGCGACCGTGAACGCGTCGGCGCTCAGGGTCGCAGGCGGTCCGGATGGATCAGGCCCCGCCGGAGAGCCGGTCGAGGTCGGCCAGGCGGGCCTCGACGAGCGGCCGGATGCGCTCTTCCATCCCGGCTTCGCTGGCGAGGGCGAGTGCCTCCTCGTAGGTCGCCCGCACCTTGTCGGCGGCGACTCCCTGCTTCAGCCGGTTGTCGCCGGTGATCAGCAGCTTCTGGATCCGCTCACGCGCGTCCACGCTTCCCCCTTCCCATTCCCGACCAATTCTGTTCCAATTCCAGTGCCGTGTCAGTCAGGGTGTTGATCGCAGACGATCACCGCCTCTTTGCCGAGGCCATGCGCGCGATGCTGTCCACCGACGAGCGGATCGAGGTGGTCGGCCTCGCCGAGTCGGGTGACGAGGCGGTCTCGCAGGCGGACGATCTCGAGCCAGACGTCGTGCTGATGGACATCAGCATGCCGGGGCTGAACGGGGTGGAGGCGACGCGCCGGATCGTCGCCACCCGGCCGGACGCGCGCGTGCTGATGGTGACCGGTTCCGACGCCCAGGAGGACGTCGAGGCCGCCCGCACTGCCGGCGCCGCCGGGTACATGACCAAGGACCGGATCGCGGCCGAGCTGGTGGTCGCGATTCTCGACGTCGCGGCCTGAAGTAGCAGGGACAAACCCGGGTGGGGTCTGTCCCTGCAGAAACGGCAGAACCCTTATGAGCCGGGCTGGGGCTTGATGATCCCGAAGGTCGCGCTCTGAGGATCGTTCAGGACGGCGATGCGCCCGACCTGCGGCACGTCCATCGGCTCCACCAGAACCGATGCGCCGAGCTCGCGCGCTCTTGCAACGGTGCCGTCGACGTCGTCGACGGCGACGTACGGCTGCCAGTGCGGCGGGATCGAGCTGTCGGGCAGGCCCATGAGCCCGGCGACGCCGGTCTCGCCGACGTTGAAGATCCGGTAGCCGCCGTACTCGGCGCCCATGTCTGCCGTCGTCCACCCGAACACGACCTCGTAGAAGCGCTGCGCGGCGTCCGCGTCGGTCGTGCCCAGTTCGTCCCACACGAACACCCCTTCCGCCGGCGGACCGTCCTGCGCCGACTGGTAGGCGCTGATGAACGCTCCCTGCGGGTCGCGGATGATCGCCATCCGCCCAACCTCCTCCATGTCGAACGGGCCCGCCGCGATCTTGCCGCCGGCGCCCTTCGCTCTCTCGAGCGTCTCGTCGAGATTCTCCACTCGAACGTGCGAGAGCCAGTGCGGCGGCGGCGCGCCCTCCATGGCCGTGGCGTAGCCGCCGTGGGTCCTGCCCCCCGACGAGATCATCGTGTAGTCGTTTTCACCGGTCTTGAACTCCTCGGTCTCCAGCCGAAGAGCTCGCCGTAGAACCCCTGTGCCCGTTGCGGATCGGGCGAGACCTGCTCGTGCCAGACGAACTTGCCGGTTGCGGTCGTGGCCGTCGTCACCTTCTGCACCCCCTTGCAGTGAGCTTGGCCACGGGCGTTCCCAGATCATTTCTGACGAAACGCAACGGCCGTCGCACGCGGGTACGATGCGGGCGTGCTCCAGTTCGTCGCCGTTCTCCAGGTGCTGCTCTCGATCGCGCTGATCGGGCTGATCCTGATGCACTCCGGCCGTGACACGGGCTTCGGCGGCATGGGCTTTACACCGGCATCGCAGGGCGGCACGCACATCGTCGAGCGCAACCTCACGCGCTTGACCGTGGCCGTGGCGATCGGCTTCGTGATCTGCACGGTCGCACTCTTCCACCTGCTCGGCTAACCGAGCGCCGGCTTCAGCGCGGCGACGACGAGGCGCGCCATCGCCTGTTGCCCCTGTTGGTTCGGGTGCAGTGTCCCGCGTACGTCGTGCTGCGTGATCGCCGAGTCGTAGACGTCGAGGAACCAGGGCCTGGCCGCGCAAACACCGTGGGTGGCCGACTGGGCCGCGATGCCGGAGACGAGATGCCAGCCGTAGGCCGCGGCAGCCGCTTCGAGCGCGGCGTTGACCGGCGCGATCAGCTCGTTCTCTGCCTCCAACCCTTCGGTGCGCGTGATCGTCCCGCGGACGTCGAAGCCGAACGGCCTGCCGTCCAGGTACGGGATCAGCGGGTTGCACGGCAATCCATTCGAGTCACGGACGGCATCGGGATACTCGGTCACGTAGATCTTCGCCGCGGGGATGCCCGCCTTCCCGAGCGCGTCGGCGAGCTGTGCGTAACCGCTGGGTAGTGCGGCGGTGCGGCTGCGGACGAAGTCCCGGAGCGTGGTCGGCGACGTCGGGGCCGGGTAGGGCTTCGTCCAGCAGTCGACGGTTGCTGCGGTCGTTGGGTCGACGCCGTCGTCGAAGCAGAACCGGGCGATGCTGCCGAACCCGAGGTCGTTGATCCCGATGCTGACGAGGACGGCGTCGATTCGTCGGGAGCCGACCAGCGCCTTCATCGCGTCGACCTGCGGCGGGAGGGGAGCTCCGCCCGGCGGCGCGATTCCCGCATAGGGCCCGAGCAGACCGGCCTGGATCGACGCGCCGGAGCAAGCGAGGCCCGCGAAGGTCACCGACGACTTCGCGTCCGCGGCCTCGAGCTGCGCCGCCGTCTGCGCCTCGAATCCCTTGGCCGACCGGTGGCAGCGGGGATCCTGCCAACTGACGAAGGCGGTCCCGCGGTCGGGATCGCCCTCGCCCGAGGCTATCGAGTCGCCGAGCCCGACGATGAGCGTGTCGCGGATCGTCACGGTCGTCTGTCCCGTTCCTGTTGCCCCGCGGCGGGTGGCCGCGACCCTGACGTGATGGGCACGGCCCGGCGCCCGAAAGCCGGCGAACGAGAAGGTGCAGGTCCGCAGCCCGGTCAGTGCGCTCCGCTGCTGCACGAACGTGCTCGGCTTGCCGTCGACCGTCCAACGGTATGTCCCGGTGCAGAACCCGCCGTTCGGCCAGCGCAACGTGACGAGGGCGGACCAGGCGGCGGGGGCGATCTGTGCCGGCGTGGTGAACGAGTCGACGACCCCGTCGTGGTTCGAATCGAGCCCATAGCGCGCCGGAACGCGGTAGTCCAGCGTCAGCCGAGCGGGCAGATTGGCACCGTCCGCGCCGGCCGCGCCGAGCGCCACCACGGCGGCAAAGACGGCGACCAACGCACGAGGCACGGGCGCGTCAGAGGCCGGGGCCCGAGCCGGATCCGGTGACGTTGAAGCAGGCGGTCGCCATCGCCGGAACACGGTAGCCGTACGCCCAACGCTCGTCGTAGAAGTCGCTCTGGTTCACCAGCAGCGTGTCGCGGGTCAGTCCGGGGACGTCGGCGAGCAGCTCTGGCATCGAGACAGTGAAGCGGAGGTTGACGAGCGGCTCCGCCACCTTGCCGTCGCGGATCCGGAACGTACCGTCCTTCGTCATCCCGGTGATCACGCCCTCACGTGGGTTGACCACGCCGAGGTAGTGGAGCCGCGTCACGTAGATGCCGTCGCCGACCAGCTCCACCAGCTCGTCGGTCGACTCGGCCTCGCCGGGCGACATGACCACCGCCGTCGCGATCGCGCCCTCGGCGCGAGCGCCGAGCGGCAAGGCGTGGCCGGTCGAAGCGCGTCCGCCGCGGGCGGCCGTGTCGCGGTCCCAGACGGTGTCCCGGACCACGCCCTCCTCGACCAGCACGACGCGCTGCTTCGGCGTGCCCTCGAAGTCGAAGGCGCGCGGGAGGCCCTGCGGGTCGAGCGCGTCGTCCATGAGCGTGATCTTCGGGTCGAACTTGCGCTCGCCGATCCGGCCTGCGAACCAGCTGCGCTCCTCGAGAAGCGCCTGGCCGTTGAACATGTCGAAGGCGGTGTAGTAGAGGAGTTCGGCGATCGCGTACGGCTCGAGGACGGCGCGGTAGCGCGCGGGTGGAGCGTCGACCGCGCCACGCGTCCGCTCCGCCTTGGCCACGGCCTCGCGTGCGACCGCCGCCGGGTCGATCTCACCGACCCGCCAGGAGGTCCGCTCCGCGTAGCCGGAGACGTCGTCGGACGCGGCCAGGGCGAGGCACGTGGCGTCGGTCGTGCGCTCGCTGGCGCGGAGCGCCGTGGTCGAGGCGATCGCCAGCTCGCAGACGCCGCTCGTGAAGAATCCGTACAGCCCGAGCCCGTCCGAGGCGGCGATCGCCGCCTCGGCCAGCCGAGCCTGGTCGTCGGCTCCCAGCGCGGCCGTTCCCTCGTCGTACCCCTCGGCTTCCGGCAGTTCGACCGGCGGCGCGAGCGGCGCGAGGTCCGGATCGGGATCGGCGCTCGCGGCGGCCTCCCCGGCGCGCCGGGCGAGGTCGGCCAGGCCCTCGTCGTCGATGCGATTCGTGCTCGCAGAGCCGGATCGTCCGTCGCGGATCACGCGGAGGTGGACGACCGTGTCGTCGATCAGCGTCGGCTGGTGCACCTCGCCCGCCGCGTAGCGGGCGAAGCCCGACCGCTCGGCCGTCACTACTGCCTCGGCCGCGTCCCCCTCGGCGAGCGCGAGGGCGCGCTCGGCGAGCTCGAGGCTCTGGCTCATGCCTTGACGCCGACCTGGACGTCGCGGAACCGGGCGGCCGACGCGCCGTGCGAGACGTGCGCGCCCTGGCCGGGCTGGCCCTTGCCGCAGTTGGTCAGGCCGTGCATCACCCACGCCTCGGGCCCGGCGACCCGCTCGAGCGACCCCCAGAACCGCGGCGTGACGCCGGTGTAGGTCGCGTCGCGCAGCAGCCGTCCGAGCCGGCCGCGCTTGATCTCCCATGCCATCTGCGTGCCGAACTGAAAGTTGAGGCGCTTGTCGTCGATCGACCAGCTGCGGTTCGTCTCCAGGTACAGGCCCTCGGGCACCTCGGAGATCAGCTCCTCCACCGTCCCCGAGCCCGGCTCCAGGTGCAGGTTCGTCATCCGGACGAGCGGCATCCGCTGCCAGCCGTCCGCGCGCATCGACCCGCCGGCGCCGTGTCCGATCTTCGCGGCCGTCTCGCGCGAGGTCAGGAAGCCGGAGAGGATGCCGGCGGAGACGATCGGCACGCGTGCCGCCGGCACGCCCTCGTCGTCGAAGCCGAAGGTGCCGAGGCCGCCCGGCGTGGTCGGGTCGGCGGTGATGCTCATGTGCTCGGAGCCGTACCGGAGGGTGCCCAGGTCGCCGGGATGAAGGAAGCTCGTGCCGGCGTACGCCGCCTCGGTCCCGTAGACGCGGTCGAGCTCGGTGGGGTGGCCGACCGACTCGTGCACCTGGAGCTGCATCTGCTCGTGGTCGATCACCACCGTCGTCACGCCCGCTGGGCACTCGTCGGCACTGAGCAACTGGACCGCCTGGTCTGCCACCCGCGGCGCCTCCCGTTCCAGGCCGAGGCCTTCGACGTACTCCCAGCCGGCCTGCGCGCTCGAGCCGACGTGGGCGCTCGGATAGCTGCGTTGCTGGACGATGCCGTCGTCGCTCACGGCCGTCGCGTCAACGCCCCCGCCGGACTCGACCAGTTCCTGGTCGATCTCGACCCCGTCAGAGGAGAGGAACACCTTCCGCTCGCGCAGTGCCCGGACCGACGCCTGCGCGACCTTGACCTCGGGGCGTCGCATCGCTTCCTCGGTGCGCAGACAGAGCGCGACCTTGTCCTCCAGCGAGACCGAGAACGGGTCGACCCCGACGGGCGGCCGGAAGGTGCCGGAGCGGGTCTCGAGCGGGGCGAGAGCGCGGGCGCCGTTTCCCCCGGCCGCGGCGGCGAAAGCGCAGGCGCGGAGCGCTGCGTCCCGTGCGCCGGCATCGTCGAGCCGACGGTCGCACGCGAAGCCCCAGGAGCCGCCGACGAGCACGCGGACCCCGATTCCCTCCGACTCGGCGTCGGTGAGCGTGATCACCCGGCCGTTCCGCGTGCCGACCGACTGCGAGCGGCGCTGGATTGCTCGCGCGTCCGCGTAGGACGCCCCGGCGCCGAGCGCCGCGTCGACCGCCGCTGCACATGCTTCCCGCATCGCTGCAACCTACCTGCGGAGCCGTGCGACGAAAACGCGGCCCAGAGGGCCGCGTCCCTTCGCCAATGCGCTGGAGAGGACTTGAACCTCCACGGCCCAATGGGCCACAAGGCCCTCAACCTTGCGCGTCTACCAATTCCGCCACCAGCGCGCGGCGCGCATTGTAGCCGCGCGACGGCGTGCCTCGGACCTCCGAGACGCCGCCGCGACCGGCATGACGGGCGCTGCTCGGTCCGGCGTCTAGCTGAAGGGGTCCGGGAAGGAGGCCCCCTCGGGAAGACCGTCTCTTCCCCGTGCTGCTTGACGCCGTCCGGCCCGCTCGCTACTCTCGAACGCATGTTCGCCTCCGAAGGGAGTGCTTTGCTCACCAAGCGTCAGCAGGAGATCTGGGAATTTCTCGTCGCGTACGTCGACGACCACGGCTACCCGCCGACTGTCCGCGAGATCGGCGAGCAGGTCGGGCTGGCATCGCCGTCGACGGTTCACGCGCACCTCGCGAACCTCGAGCGGGCCGGCCTGATCAAGCGCGACCCCACGAAGCCGCGCGCGCTCGAGCTCACCGGCCGGGTCAAGCCGGAGGCCGTCGAGCACGAGGGCGGCCCGGTACACGCGCTGCCGCTGCTCGGCCAGATCGCGGCAGGCGGCCCGCTGCTCGCCGAGCAGAACGTCGACGCGTATCTGTCGGTGCCGGAGCCGCTGTCCCGTGGTGGCGAGGAGTTCCTCCTCCGCGTCCGCGGCGACTCGATGCAGGACGCCGGCATCCTCGAGGGCGACTACGTCGTCGTCCGCCGCCAGCAGGACGCCCGCGACGGCGAGATCGTGGTTGCCCTGGTCGGGGAAGACGAATCGGCCGACGAGGCAACTGTGAAGCGCTTCTTCCGCGACGCGGGTCGTGTTCGTCTGCAGCCCGAGAACCAGACCTACGAGCCGATCTACGCCAACCACGTCCAGATCCTCGGCAAGGTCACGGGGGTGTTCCGCTCGCTGTGACCCTAGCGGTGCTCCATCGGACGCTCGACCAGGAGCTGGTCGCGATCCTCCGTCGCGCCAGCCTGGAGTGCCCCGTCTGCGGGGAGTTCCTGCTGCACCGCGCCGACGGGATCGGCTGCCCGCAATGTGGCCTGGAGTTTCAGGGCGAGACAGCTGCGGCCGGGCAGCAAGCTGACGCATCTTCCGTCTAGAGAACGCCGCAGGTTTAGGATCCGCGCGTGCGCTTTCGCAAGGATCAGAAGATCGAGCTGCTCTCGCGGGTGCCGCTGCTCTCCCGGTGCTCGAAGCGGGAGCTTGCCCGGATCGCGTCGCTTGCCGACCTGATCGAGTTTCGCGAGGGCGACACCCTGATGCAGGAGGGGAAATACGGAGTGGAGTTCTTCGTCATCGTCGACGGCTGGGCGCGGGTGACACGCCGCGGGCGGAAGCTGGCCGAGCTCGGGGCAGGCGACTGGTTCGGCGAGATCGCGCTTCTCTCCAACGTGCCGCGAACGGCCACGGTCGTCGCGGGCTCGCCGCTGCAGACGCTCGTCCTGACCAGATCGGGTCTTTCGGCACTGATGCACGACGTGCCCTCGATCGGGACCAAGGTGCTGGACGCCGTCGGCGAACGTCTCGCAGCCCAGACGATCTAGCCGTCCGCCTGTCTGGAGCTCGACCTCGCCCCGGGGCCGGAGTCGACAGTGGAGGCCGTCTCGACGCCGATCTACCGGCGCGCTTCCTCTTCGACCGTGCGCTCGGCGGTCGGCAGGGCCTCGAGGCGCTCGTCCGGGATCGGCTTTCCGCTCTCGACCGAGAGTCCGTACGTCCCCGCGGCGAGGCGTGCCTCTGCCCGCTCGACGGCTGCGAGCGCCTCGCGCAGGTCGGCGGTCAGGCCCTCGTCGAGCTCGTCCTGGTACAGCTCGGAGGCGAGGTTACCCGGGTCGAGGTCGTCGGCCTCCTCGCCGGTATCGGCGTGCGCGCGCTGGGCCAGAGCTCGCTCGATGCGGGTCCGCTCGCCGGCCAGGAGCTCGCGGGCGCGGTCCGGATCCATGGCCGAACGGTACCGCGTCGCTACCATGTGACCGCAGGCCGGGTGACCGCGACGCCTTCGGGCGCCGAGGAAAGTCCGGACACCAGAGGGCAGGACGCTGGGGAAACCCCAGGCGGCGAAAGCCGACGGAAAGTGGCACAGAAAGGAGACCGCCTCCGGCGACAACTCTCCGGAGACGCCGGCGGTAAGGGTGAAAAGGTGGGGTAAGAGCCCACCAGCGTCGTGGTGACACGGCGGCTCGCCAAACCCCGTCCGGTGCAAGGTGAAGCAGGTTCCGACGACGCGGCCCGCCGAGGAACCGGGTACACCGCTCGAGCCGTCGCGCAAGCGGCGGCCTAGAGAGATGGCCACCCACGACAGAATCCGGCTTACAGGCCTGCTACGGAAAAAGCCCTGGAAACAGGGCTTTTTCTATTGCTCCGTCAAGAGCGGACGGCCGCCGCCATACTAGGCGGAGCCTCACGATCGGCAGATCGCGCTTGGCCCGGCCCGCGCGGCGACCGCAACCACGGGTGACCAGATGACGTTTCCGAGCGCGACCCGCACGACGATCGAATGACTCCGAGTAGGCGTCCGTGAACCTCGTCTGGTCGATCCTGATCGTCGCCGGCGGATGTGCGGTGGCAGTCACGGCGATGCTGCTCGTGCGGCGCCGGGCTCCGGAGGGCGGCTACTTCGAGGACGGCGACCGGGCCGCCGGCGTCTTCGGCGTGCTGGCGACGGGATTCTCGGTGCTGCTCGGGTTCATCGTCTTCCTCGGCTTCGAGAGCTACGACCAGTCGCGGAGCGGCGCCGAGCAGGAGGCGCTGGTCCTCGTGCAGCAAGTCGAGAACGCGCAGTTCTTCGGGCAGCCGGCTCGCACAGTGCTGACCGGGCAGTTGGTCTGCTACGGCCGCTCCGTGGTCAACGGCGAGTGGGATCGGATGCAGGCCGGCACGCAGGGAGACGCGCTCAACCCGTGGGGCGTGCGCATGTTCCGGACGCTGCAAACAGTGAGGCCCCGCACTGATACCCAGCAATCGGCGTACGACAAGTGGCTGGATCAGACCTCGGCGCGGGAGGAGGCGCGTCGGGATCGCATCCACGGTGCGGTCGGCGTGATCCCGACCACCCTCTGGATCGTGCTGTTCTTCATCGCCGCGGTGATCTTCGCCTTCATGCTCTTCTTCGCCGATCGTGGCGAGCGTGCGGTGGTCCAGGGCATGTTGATCGGCTCCGTCGTCGCGGTGATCGTCTCGCTGATGCTCCTGCTCCGCGCTCTCGACGAGCCGTTCCACAGCGGCGTGGGCGGCCTTCCGCCGGTCGCGATGGAACGGTCCCTGCGCATGATCGACCAGGCCCTCGGCTCCGTCGGAGCACAGGTGCGCCTCCCATGCGACGCGCTCGGCGAGCCGCTGCCGGCGTGATGTCCACCGGCGGGGGTCGCGACCGGCTCGAGCTCGTGGCTGCGGTGCTCCTCGCGATCGCCACTGTCGCAACCGCCTGGAGCGGATACCAGTCGACCCGCTGGAACGGAGAGCAATCGAAGGCCGCTGCTCGCACGAACGCACTGCGCATCGACTCGACCAAGGCTGCAGGCCTCGCCAACACACAGACCGAGGTCGACGTCGCGACTTTCACCCAGTGGATCAACGCGTACGCCCAGCGGCAGACCAGGCTGACGAACTTCTACTTCGAACGCTTCCGCAAGGAGTTCAGGCCCGCCGTCGAGGCGTGGGTCGCGACCCGGCCACTCCGGAATCCCAAGGCTCCGCTCACTCCCTTCGCGATGCCTCAGTACAAGCTCGCAGCGCGCGCCGAGGCCGAGCGCCTCGACGCGGAGGCGGAGGTCTCGGCCGCCGATGCGCGCCGCGACATCCAGCGCGCGTCGAACTACGTGCTCGGCGTCGTCCTCTTCGCTTCGGCGCTCTTCTTCGCCGGGATCAGCACCAAGCTCGCCTCGCCGAGGATCCGCGTCGCGATGCTCGTGCTCGGCTGTGTGGTCTTCCTCGTGACCGCGATCTGGCTCGCGACCTCGCCGGTCAGCCTGAGCGTCTGAGCGTTCGGCTCTCGTCTCTTCGTCGGCGAATAGGCGGGCAGCCGGCCGCGTTGTATCTCACATGAGCGCAAAGCCGACGACAGTCGGAGTGCTCTGCGCGACCTTCACAGGCGTCGTCTGGGGCGGGCAGTTCGTCGTCGGGAAGTCGGCGCTCGCAACGGTCGACTCGTTCTGGCTGACGACCGCTCGTTACGCGGTGGCGGGCGCGCTGTTGCTGGGGCTACTGGCACTGGTCGAAGGGGGCCGTGCGCTCCTCCCGCGCGGACGGGTGTGGCAGTTGACGGCGCTCGGAACGCTGGGCTTTGCCGGGTTCAACCTGCTCGCCTACACGGGGCTCGAGCACGCACGGCCGGAGAGCGCGTCCCTGATCGTCGCGCTCGCGCCGCTCCTGACCGCGCTCGTCCTCTGGGTTCGCGACAGTGTCCGGCCTTCCCGTCTGACGTTCGTCTGCCTGCTGGTCGCGCTCGTAGGCGTCTCGCTGGTGATCAGCGGCGGCCATCCCAGCACCCTGTGGCACGGCTCGCTGGGAGTCGGTGACCTGCTCGTACTGGGCGGCGTCCTGAGCTTCGTCCTCTACACGATCGGCGCGGCCGATCACCGCGACCTGTCCCCGCTCCGGTACACCGCCCTGACCGCGGCGCTCGGGTGGCCGGCGATCGCCGCTGCGACGCTGGTCGGGACCGCCGCCGGGTGGCTCTCGGCGCCGAGCGGTAGCGACTGGGTCGCCGTCACGCCCGAGCTCGCCTACCTCGCGCTGCCGGGCGCCGTGATCGCGGTGCTCTGCTGGAACGCAGCCGTCGAGCGGCTCGGCCCGCAGACGACCGCGTTGTTCGGGAACCTGATCCCGATCTCCACGTTCACGATCGAGACGATCAGGGGTTATCGGCCGAGCCCGCTCGAGCTCGTCGGCGCGCTCATCACCGTCGGCGCGCTCGTCGCGAACAATCTCCTTACCAGGCCGCGTCCGGTCGCCGACCAGCCCGAAGCCGAGCCCGAGCCGGACGACGAGCTGCTCGAAGCCGCCTGAGCGGCCAAGCTCGATTCTCCGGGCGCCGCGCACAGGCCCGACGCATCGCTGCCGAGTAGCGGCGAAGAGGCCCGTTCGGGCCTCTCCGCCGCTCGGCTTCGACGTCGCGCGAGCGCTACTCGGACTCGAGGGCCGGCGAGGGCTCGCCCCGCCGCTCCCTGGACCGGTCGCGCCCGGGCTGCCTCGGCTCGGGCTCGGCCGACCACTCGCCGCCGAACCGCGGCAGCCACTCGAGCCAGCGCGGCAGGTACCAGTTCCATTCGCCGAGCATCTTCATCATCGACGGGAGTAGCACCGCCCGGACGATCGTCGCGTCGATCAGGATCGCCGCCGCGAGGCCGAAGCCCATCTGCTTGATGTCGATCGTGCGGAGGCTCATGAAGATCGCGAACACGGCGACCATCACGATCGCGGCGCTCGTCACCGTCGAGGCCGTCCGCTTGATCCCGATCGCGACTGCCTGATCGGTCGGCATCCCCTCGTCGACCAGTTCCTTCACCCGGCTGATGATGAAGACGTGGTAGTCCATCGAGAGGCCGAACAGGATCACGAACATGAACAGCGGCAGCCACGAGGTGATCGCGCCGTTGGAGTGGAAGCCGAGGATCCCCTCAGCCCAGGTGTGCTGGAAGACGAGCACCAGCAGGCCGTACGCCGCTCCCACCGACAGGAGGTTGAGCAGCACCGCCTTCGCCGGGATCACGACCGACCGGAACGTGACCAGCAGCAGCAGGAAGCAGAGCAGGAGCACGAATGCGAACACGATCGGCGCGTGCGACTTCATCTGCTCGTTGAAGTCGTGGGTTCCCGCCGTCTCGCCGGTGACGGCCGCCTTCACGCCCGAGACTGTTCCGAGCGTAGAGGGGATCACCCGCTCCCTGAGCGTCTCCAGAGCCTTGACGGACGCGCCGTTCGAGCCGTTCCCCTGCATCGCGATCGAGACCGTCTCGATCGTCTTGTCCGAGTTCACCTCGGTCGAGATCGGCTCGAACATCTGACCGCTGGCAAGTGCCCGCTGCTTCAGCTCGCCGATCGCCTGCTGCACGCGCGGCGAGGTTACGTCGCGCGCGGCCACGACCACCTTCGCCGGGGACTGCGCCCCCGGGAAGGCACGCTGGATCGACTCGTAGGTCTGGACGATCCCCAGCGACTTGGGCAGGTCGGTGAAGCTCGGCAGCTGTGTGTGCATCGTCAGCGTCGGGATGGCCAGCGCGACGAGCGCGCCGCCGGAGAGGACAGCGGCAACGGCCGGCCGCCGCATCACGCGGTCGAGGACGGCTCCCCAGATCCGCGACTCCCGTCCGGAGTTGCGCCCGAGGAATGGGATCCGGCCCTTGTCGACACGGTGCTCGAGCTTGCCGAGCAGCGCCGGCAGGATCGACAGCGAGCCGATCAGGGCAACCGCGACCATCAGCATCGCGCCGACCGCGATCGAGGTGAACACGGCGTTGCCGGTAAACAGCATCCCGGCCATGGCGATCAGCACGGTCAGGCCGGAGATCAGGATCGCGTGGCCGGAGGTGCGAGAGGTCTTCAGCAGGGCCTCCTTCGGCGAGAGGCCGCGGGCTCGCTCCTCGCGCTCACGGCGGAGGTAGAAGAGCGAGTAGTCGACGCCGACCGCCATTCCGATCAGCAGGATCACGGACTTGGTCGGATCACCGGCCGCGACCACGTGGCTGGCGAGCGCCGAGAGGCCGATCGTCGCGAGCACGCCCGAGAAGGCGAGCAGCACCGGCAGGCCGGCGGCGACGAGCGCCCCGAACGCGACCAGCAGGATGATCAGCGTGACCGGCAGCGACGAGTACTCGGCCCGTTGGAAGTCCTTGTTCAGGGTGTCGTTGAGCTCGTGGTTGGCGCTGGCGAAGCCGAACTCGGCGACCGTGAAGCCGTCGTGGCGGTCCTGGGCCTTGGCGACCGCGTCGAGGATCGGCTGGACCTTGTCGTCGGCCTTTTCCTGGTCGCCGGCGATCTCGAACTGGACGAGCACCGAGCGGCGGTCGCTCGAGATCTGACCGCCGTTCCCGGGGGCAAGCGGCGAGCGGACGTTCTGGACGTTCGGTAGCCCCGAGACCGTCCGGTCGACGTCCTCGACGGCGGCGCGGAACCGCGGATCGGAGAGTGTCGCCGTCTTCGACTCGATGAGCACGCTCTCGCCCGCGCGGTTCGGGAAGCCCGCGTCGCGCAGCATGGTTTCCGCCGTCTTCGTCTCGCCGGCGGCGGTGTCGGCGTCCTTCAGCATCTTCGTTCCCGCGACCGACCCCAGTGCGACTGCGACCACGCAGAAGGCGATCCAGCCGGAGAGGGCGGTCTTCCAGTGGCCGGCACTCCAGTGGCCGGCGCGGGCTGCGACGTTGAACTTCATCGCGCCTCCTCCTCTCGTTCGCGTTCCCGGCAGGCTGCCGCCTCGCGCGGCCGCGCGGAATGGGGAGAGCCACCGTCTGTGGGTGCGGCTAGCCCTACCTCTGCCCGCCCGTCGGATCCACATGGAAGCTCCTTTCCTTGCTGTCGCCTCCCACGACGATCCTCACGGCGCGTCTGTGACAGGCGCCGTCGTGTCGTCGTGTGGGGGAGGCCGTCGCCGCTGAGCTGCCTGCTCCGAGCCGGACGCGGTTGAGCGAGCCCGGCTGAGGTCAGAATGCAAGCTCCGTGCAGCTTGCACTCGCTCTCGTGGCCACACTCGCCTCATCGTGCGCGCTCAACGTCGGCTACCTACTCGAGCACGGTGCCGTCAGCAAGCTTCCCCCCCTTTCGATCCGATCGCCGCTGACGTCGCTGCGTCACCTGCTCGGCAGCCGGCGCTGGCTGATCGGCTTCGCGATCGAGGGGTGCGGCTGGGCGCTCTTCGTGGTCGCGCTCTCGCTCGCGCCGCTCTCGCTCGTCCAGGCGACGGCCGCCGGGGGCATCGGCATCCTCGCCGTGCTGGTCTCCCGGGTGACGCACGAGCCGCTCTCGAAGCACGAGGAGCTGGGCGTGGCGATCGCGATCGCGGGGCTCGTCCTGCTCGGGATCTCGCTGGCGGGCGGGCACGGGGAGGGCGGCGGCGCCGGCTACCTCACCGTCGGCCTCTGGATCGGCGCGTCGGCGGTCGCTGCGCTCGTCTCCGTCCAGCTGCTCAGCGGCCGGATCGGCGCCGCCCCCGCGTACGGGGTGGCGGCCGGGCTCCTGTTCGCGGCCGGCGACATCTCGACGAAGGCGGCGGTCGAGGCGGCCGACAGCCATCTCGCCTTCGTCGCGGCGCTGATCGCCGCCTATGCGTTCGGGACGCTCGTCCTCCAGGCAGGCTTCCAGCGAGGCAGCGCTCTGACCACGGCAGGGATCGCAACGCTGCTGACCAACGCGCTGCCGATCGTCGCGGGCATGACGATCTTCGGCGAGCCGCTACCGCACGGCTGGCTCGGTGCAGTGCGGATCGCGGCCTTTGCCTGCGTCGTCGTCGGGGCGGTCTTCCTCGGCGAGAAACGGCATCCCACCGGCGCCGGAGATGCGCCCGAGCCGAGCCGGCGACCACCGGCGCCCGGGAAACCGTCAGCGGAGGCCGAGAGCCGTGGCTCGGCGTGAGAGCGAGAACGTCGGCTCGTAGGCGAGCCACGTAGCCGTACCGGTGACGCGAGCGCCTACTCGATCCTCCCGACCGGCTCGAACGTCGTCCGCGACAACGACGACCCGGACGAGTGCGAACCGGACCGGCCTGTGTCGAGGACGAGCCGCGCGTCGCTCTGTCTCGTTTAAGCGCTGTTTAAGGGCGCTTGCTTGAGTCTGGTCCGATTGAAGGGAAGCTGGAAGGTGCTGAAGCAGGACGCGGCAATCGCCGCTGCTCTGCTCGTGAACTTCATCGCGACACCGTTCACTCAAGGCCGATGCAGAGAGAGGAGGACTCGATGACGAACGTGACAACGGCAACCCGGAGAGGGCGCCTCCTACTGATCGTCGTCACGGCGGTCGCAGCGTTGGTGCTCGCTCTCTGGATCGGCGTCGCCCGTGCCGCCGATCCTCGGCTGGACGAGGCCGACCTCGCGCTCCAGAAGGCCGAGGGGCTGCTCGAGGCTGCCCAGAGCGGCAGCACCGACACGAAGGGTCCAGCACCGGTTCGACCGGGCCGTGGCGCGCGCGATCGAGAACGTCGAGCGCGCGCGGGCGAGGATCGTCGACGCCAAGGACGCCGTCGACAATCCCTAGCGCGAGCCCGGGGAGGGGAGGAAGCGCGGCCGCGACTTCCGTGGCCGCGCTTCCGTTCGCGCCTGATCCGCGGCGACCTCGCCGGACGCGCCGAGCGGGTTCCGCCACCTGGCCGTTCCAGACGAGCACAGCGTCGTGGTCGGACTCGCTCACGCGGCCATCCCCTCGGACGACGCAGCGAGAGGGCGCCGCTCGAACCGCGCCTCCTGCTCGACGGCGCGCTCCGTGACGATGTGCCTCACGACGCGCTGCGCGTCCCTGCCGGCTCCGCCGATCAGCATCGAGGCGAACGAGTGCAGGAACGGGATCCCGACGACGTACAGCCCGGGCGACGACGAGACGACGCCGCGGTACTGCACCGGGTAGCCGTCCTCGCCGATCTCGAACGGGAAACGGATCCACGAGTAGTCTGGCCGGAACCCGGTGCACCAGACGACGTTGGCGACGTCGAGCACCCGTCCGTCGTCGAGCACCGGCTGTCCGCCCTGCACGCCGGCCGTCCGGGCGAGGACGCGCTCCACGCCGGCTTTCCGCAGATCCTTGCGCCGGTAGCGAAGCAGAGGCCCGCCGCCGTGCCTGATGTGCGGCCGTGCCTTGCGGCCGATGGGCGTGTCGACCGTCAGCACGTGCGTGCCGGCGAAGAACAGCCCGCGGAAGAACATCCGGCCGCGGCGGCTCTCGACCGGCGCCGGCAGCTGGCCGGTGTCCTTCCCCGACAGGATCACCTCGTGCTCCCTGGTCGCCTCGTAGGCGACGTCCGAGCCGGAATGGCTTGCGCCGACGACCAGAACCGGTCCCGGCTGCAACTGCGAGAGGTTCCGGTAGTCGTTCGAGTGCAGTTGGGTGATGCCGGGGTCGAGCTCGCGGGCGAAGTCGGGGAGATGTGGCTTCTGGAACACCCCCGTGGCCAGCACGACGTTGTCGGCCTCGAACCGCAGATCACCTGCGGTCGCAACGTAGCGGCCGTCCTCCTTCGCGAGCGTGTCGACCGGTGTCCCGCTGCGTACGGGCAGCTCGAACCGCTCGACGTAGGCTTCGAGATAGTCGGCCATCTCGTCCTTCGTCGGGTACGAGGTCGACCGCGCGGGAAACGGCATCCCCGGTAGGCCGTCGCGGCTCGCCGGCGAGTAGAGCCGGAGCGAGTCCCACCGGGCCCGCCAGTTGTCGCCGACACGCTGGCCGGCGTCGAGGATCACGAACGACCGGCCGTGCTGCCCGAGGTGATAGCCGGCCGCGAGCCCTGCCTGGCCGCCTCCGATCACCACGGTTCCGTATTGCTGTCGCGTTGCCATCGTCTGGCTCCTTTCGTTGATCGACGAGGCAACGGTAGGACGGCTCCGGTGGGCGGCGCATCGCCGCGATCCACCAACTTGCGCCGCTGCGCCAGTGGTCATTTCTGACCACTCGGCCGCGTCAAACGAGGTCGTGCTCGAAGGCGAAGGCGGTTGCCGCGGCGCGCGAGGAGAGGCGCAGCTTGCGGTAGATGTTCTGCACGTGGCGGGCGACCGTGTGCTCGCTGATCACCAGTTCGGCGGCGATCTCGCGGTTGCTCTTGCCCGCTGCCACCAGGCGAAGAACCTCCAGCTCCCGGTCGGACAGGCCATGCGAATCGCCCTTCGCGCGCGGTTCGACGCGGGCGAGGTCGGGGGTCGCCCCGAGCCGGCGGAAGATCGCACAGGCGGCTTCCAGCTCGAGTCGGGCCGCCTCGGCGTCACCGAGGTCTGAACACGCCCGCGCGACGAGCGTGCGCGTCCGCGCCACCTCATACGGCGCGTCAAGCCCGAGCCAGGTCTGGTGGGCCCCGCGCAGGGCGACGAGTGCGGCGTGCGCATCCCCCTGGGCAAGCGCGACCGCACCGCGCGAGTACGCGACCATCGCCGCGAGCATCGCGCTCTCGTAGCGCCCGGCGAGCTCCTCCAGCTCGCTGCAGGCGGCGTACGCCTCCTCGACCTCGCCCGCCTCGAGCGCGATCTCGACGTACGCCGGCAGGAGCGCTGCGCGCTTGAGTGGCTCGGTGATCTCCGCCGACGCCCTGCGGATGGCCGCCAATGCCACGTCACGGTTCCCCTGGGCCAGCCGGAGCTGGGCGAGGCCGGGCTGCGGCTCCCAGCCGAAACCGCTCGCCTCGCGGTACGACTGCTCGGCCGCCGCGAACTCGCCGCGGAGACGAAGGAGCTCAGCCTGCCGGTAGTAGGCGATGCCCGCCGCAGCGTTCTGGGTCTCGATCATCCGTCGACACGCACGGCCGGCTTCTTCGAGGGCGTCCGACCACGATCCGCCGAGCTGCAGGATCTCGGCACGATGGATCCGGCAGCGGCCGGTGAACGCGACCAGGTCGGGTTGCTCGTCCGTCCAGGTGCTCAGGGCCAGCGTCCACTCCCGGGCGCGGCCGACCTCGAAGACCTCCTGACAGGCCAGGATCACACCGCAGTAGACGATCCCGAGCACGAACGGCGTGAGCTCGCTCGTCGTCGCCGTCACCATCGCCTCGTCGAGGAGCGCGAATCCGTCACGGGTGCGGCCAGCGCGGACGAGCATGGTTCCCTGCGCGTTCAGGCTCATCGAGAGGAGATCGCGGTCGCCGAAGCGTTCGGCGACCGCCGCCGCCTCGCCTGCGAGGGCGGCGGCCGCCTCGAAGTCACCTGCCGCTTCGTGTCGGAACACGGCCGGAATCATCAGGTATCCATGCTCGACCGAGTCCCCCGGCTGGCTGTCGAGCAGCCGCTGCGCGCGCCCCAGCCACCCGTTGGCCGGGCCGATCGCCCCGCGGAAGGCGAGGTTCATGCCGATCCAGGTCGCCGCGCGGACGGCCTGCCTCGTCTCGACGCGCTCGAGGTAGCGGTGATGGGCGCGCTCGAGGATCGCGACCGCCTCGTCGTCGCGGCCGAGCATCAGTTTGGCCATGGCCAGGAGCTCGAGGTCCTCGGCCTCGAGCGCGCCGTCGTCGTCTGCACGAGAGAAGGCATCGTGTGCCTCGAGCCAGGCGCGGCGGCTGTAGGCGTCGCGTGCGCGATCCAGAGCTCCATTGCCGTCCATCGGCACGAATTGTCCATGATGCGGCGTGCTCGACCTGACTCCGGGGCGCACAGAGCTCGACCCGATCGAGATCGCCTCGCGCGACGAGATCGAGACGCTCCAGCTCGAGCGCCTGCAGTGGTCGCTGCGGCACGCCTACGACAACGTCGATCTCTACCGGCGGCGGTTCGACGAGGCCGGTGTCCATCCCGACGACTGTCGCGGCCTCGAGGACCTCCCGAAGTTCCCGTTGACGACGAAGGCCGATCTGCGCGAGAGCTACCCGTTCGGCATGTTCGCCGTACCGCTCGACCGGGTCGTGCGGATCCACGCCTCCAGCGGCACGACGGGGCAGCCGACGGTGGTCGGCTACACGAGCAAGGACGTCGACACGTGGGCGGACGTCGTCGCCCGCTCGATCCGCGCTGCCGGCGGCCGTCCGGGCGACCGCGTGCACGTCGCCTACGGCTACGGGCTCTTCACCGGCGGGCTCGGGGCGCACTACGGCGCCGAGCGGCTCGGGTGCACGGTGATCCCGGTCTCTGTCGGGATGACCGAGCGCCAGGTTCGGCTGATCGTCGACTTCGAGCCCGACGTGATCATGGTCACGCCGTCGTACATGCTCGCGATCGTCGACGAGCTCGAGCGCCAGGGCGTGGATCCGCGTTCGACGTCGCTGAAGGTCGGGATCTTCGGCGCTGAGCCTTGGACGGAGGAGATGCGCGCCGAGATGGAGCGGCGCCTCGACATGCATGCCGTCGACATCTACGGCCTCTCGGAGGTGATCGGGCCGGGCGTCGCCAACGAGTGCGTGGAGACGAAGGACGGCCTGCACGTCTGGGAGGACCACTTCTACCCCGAGGTGGTCGACCCGGCGACCGGCGCCGTGCTGCCGGACGGCGAGCGCGGCGAGCTTGTCTTCACGTCGCTGACGAAGGAGGCGCTGCCGATCGTCCGCTACCGGACGCGCGACCTGAGCCGGCTTTTGCCCGGCACGGCGCGGACGATGCGGAGGATGGAGAAGATCACCGGGCGCAGCGACGACATGCTGATCGTCCGCGGTGTGAATCTGTTCCCGACCCAGGTGGAGGAGCTGATCCTGCGCGTGCCGGGGCTCGCGCCACACTTCCAGCTCGTCCTCTCGCGCCCGAAGCGGCTCGACGAGCTGACCGTCCGAGTCGAGGCTCGCCCCGACGCCGCCTCGACCGCCGAGCGCTTGCGCTCCGAGGAGGCGCTCGCAGGCCTCATCAAGGAGACGATCGGAGTCACCGCCGCCGTCGACGTGCTCGAGCCCGACCTGATCGAGCGCTCGGCGGGCAAGGCACAGCGCGTGCTCGACCTGCGCCCGGGCGTCGCGCCGTCTGCTTGATTTCCGTACCTGGGTACGGGTCTATAGTCGGGCGATGAAGGTCGGCGAGGTTGCGCGGCGCGCGGGGGTCAACGTCGAGACGCTCCGCTACTACGAGCGCCGCGGGCTCCTGCCGCCACCCGAGCGGGAGGCGAGCGGGCACCGCAGCTACGACGAGGACACGGTGCGGTTGCTGCGGGCGATCAAGGAGGCGCAGGCGGTCGGCTTCACCCTGGCCGAGATCGGCGAGTACTTTCGGACAGCGCGGCGGTCGACCAGCCCGTCCGAGACCCTGCGAGTCCGGATGGCGGCGAAGATCGACGAGATCGACGGTCGGATTGCCGGGCTGCGGCGGATGCGGGAGAAGCTGGCACGCGTCGTCGGCTGCGCGTGCGACTCCCTCGACCACTGCACCTGCGGCGCAGCCTACCTCGCGCGGCAGGGGCGGGAACCGACCTCGCGACCGACGCTGCTGCACGTGACGAACGGAGAAAGCGCCGGCAACACACTCCGGGCGACTTCGGTCGGCGGCGCCGTGCTGTCCTGGAACGACGCCCTTCACGAGGGGCCCGTGCCGGCCCTGCCGCGTCGCGAACTGCTGGACGTCCGGGCGGCGTTCCTCTCCGGCTGCGGCTGGGGCAGCCGCCGCGCGATCCGCTCCTCGTTCGAGCGCCGCGACCGGCAACTCGTCCAGGCGCTTCGTGAGGGCGTCCAGGTCGTCTTCTGGTTCGAGCACGACGTGTACGACCAGCTGCAGCTGATCGACGCATTGGCGCTCGTGGACGAGGCCGGGACGCTGCCGGAGCTGATCGTCGTCTCGTCATTCCCGGGTAAGCCGGGCTTTCGCGGGCTGGGCGAGCTGAGCCCGGACGAGCTGGAGAGGCTGTGGCCCGACCGGCGTCCCGCGCCGCCCGAGACAGTCGGCGCCGCGCGAGCGGCGTGGGATGCCTTTCGAGCCCCCGAGCCGACGGCGCTGGCGGCGGTCGCGACCGGCGGCGGCGTGCCGCTCCAGCTGCTCGCCCCCGCCTTGCTGCGGCTGATCGAGGAGCTTCCCGCGGCGCGAGACGGGCTCTCGGGGACGGAGCGTCGCTCGCTCGAGGCGATCGCGTCGGGCGCGCGCACCCCGGCAGCGGCCTTTGCCGCCGCGCAGGAGCTCGAGACGGCGCCGTTCCTCGGCGACGCCTGGTTCTTCCGGGCGCTCGCCGAGCTCGGCCGCGGGCACGTCCGGCTCGTGGAGGGAGACGACGGCAGCCCGCTGCCGGTCCCGCCTCCCCTCGGGGACGCCCGCACATTCGCCCGGTTTCCCGTGAGTCTGACCGCGGAAGGGCTGGACGTGCTCCGCGGCGAGGCCGACCGCGTCGAGCTGCTCGGGCTCGATCGCTGGCTGGGCGGCACCCATGTCACCACGGACAACGTGTGGCGCTGGGATTCCGACGGCCACCGGCTCGTCGCTCCTGTCTGACACGGCTTACGTCCCTTTTACGGCGCTCTGACCGCGGGGTGACGGCCATCGGCGAGAACACACGAGTCACCGATTCGACAGGAGGTATCCCGTGCGAGGCAAGCTGCTGCTCATCGTCGCCGTCGGGGCTGGCGTGCTCGTCGCCGCCGCCTCGGCCGCAAGCCTCGAACTCGTCCGCGGCACCAAGGGCGCCGACATCCTGAACGGCACCGCCGGGCCGGATCTGATCTACGGCAACCAGGGGAGTGACATCATCCGCGCCCACGACGGCAACGACCTGGTGTGGGCCGGCCAGGGCAACGACGTCGTCCGGGGCGGCCCCGGCAACGACGTGATCTACGGCGGGCCCGACAGTGACGTGATCTGGCCGGGCGCCGGTGCAGACGTCCAGTACGGCGGCCGGGGCAACGACGTTCTGCACGCGCTCGCGAACGACAACCAGCCGGACATCCTCGACTGCGGGCCCGGCTACGACGTCGCCTACGTGATCGTGCACGACCCCGCGCGCTTCCGTGGCTGCGAGCAGATCATCCGGCTCACGCCGGACGAGGCCACCGCGCTGGCTGCCGCGAACGACGACAACAGCTAGAGCCGTCGTGCGGCCCGGGCCGAGTCGGGGGCCCCGGCCCCGCGGCACACGCCCCCCCGGGCGGGCAAGCGACGGGGCCGCCAGCCCTGACCGGCG
>JBKPRA010000052.1:0-39938 GCA_046734335.1 Actinomycetota bacterium
GCGGCCCGGGCAGAGTCGGCTGCCCGGGCCGCTCGACACTCGCGCCCGCGGTCTGGCAAGCTCCGGGACCGCCTGCCGTGACCGACGCGCTCGACTCAACGCTCACGCTCCGTCTCCGCGAAGTCCTTGCCAGCGGCGACACCACCGAGGCTGATCTGCGAGAGCTGATGGACGAGTCGGCGGCCCTGGTTCGCGACCTGCGCGGGCAGATTCGGGCCGGGGAGCGGCGGCTCCGGGCGCTGAACGCCGATTCCTCGAGCCCGCTCTCGGACATCGCCGACGAGCTCCGACGAGTCGAGACGCTCAGGCCGCGTCTGCGCGAGGCGCGTGAGCTTTCCCGGCGGCTGGATGACCGGGCCCGCGAGCTCCGCACCGCCTGGCTCCTCCGGCAGGCGGACGCTCGCAGGTCGACCGGCTGAGCCGACCGCGCCGGTGTCGCACGCGCGACGCTGGACCAGCATTTCGGCTCTCGGCTCGGCCTCGTCGACGCCGTGTGCGAAACCATCGGTCAGAGCCCGGAGCTTCGCGCCGCGAAGGACGCCACCGAGCGTGACGACACCGGTGTCGCCCTGGACGAGCTGGTGGCCAACTCGGTCCGGTTCTGGGCGGCGCACGAGCGGCTGCTCGAGCCGCTCTACGGCGTCGCCGCCGTCGACGCGGCCGCCGCGCGCCTCGTCGACCGACAGCGCCGCGACCGTACGAGCGTGCTCGGCCGGTTCGCGAAGCGGCTCCATCGCGAGCGCCGCCTGGCCCCCGGGGTGGGCGAGCGGCGAGCGCTCGCGCTTCTTCTCGTTTTGACGAGCTTCGAGACGTATCTCGAGCTGCGGCGCCACGCGGGCCTGGCCGAGCGCGAAGTCGTGCGTACGCTCCACGCCTGGGCCGCGGCGGTGCTGCCCGCGCGGGCCAAGCCCCCACGAGCTTCCAGGCGGACGTCACAGGCCCGCGCCGGTCGAGCCCTCCTAGGCGCGCAGCACGATCTCGAGCGACGTGCCGCTGCCGCCCACGCTGTCGAGGCGGAAAGCACCGCCGATCGCCGCTGCGCGCGTGCGGATGTTCCGAAGGCCCTGCCCGCGGCTCTCAGCCTCGTCGACGAAGCCGTCGCCGTCGTCGACGATCCGGACGACTCGCTGGCCGTCGCGCAGCCCGATCAGGACCATCGCGCGGCGCGCGTTGGCATGGCGGCGGACGTTCGCGAGCCCTTCCTGGACGATCCGGAAGATCTCGATCTGCTCGTCGGGGCCGAGCTCGACCGCGCGCTCGATCTGGAGGTCGACGTCGAGCATGCCGTCGGCGGTGAGGAACTCGACGTAGCGGTTGAGCGCCGAGTCGAAGGGCGCCGAGCCGCCGGCCGAGGAGAGCGCGAGGACGGCGAAGCGGGCCTCCTGCTGCGCAGCGTCGGCCGCCTGCCGGAGCCGTGGCACCACGACCGACGGCTCTGCGCCGCCGGCCAGCAGGCTCGTCTGCGTCGACACGGCAAACAGGTACTGGGCGAGGCCGTCGTGAATCTCCCGGGCGACGCGCGCCCGCTCCTCCGCGACCACCCGTCCCACCTCTGCCGCCCGGATCGCGCGCCAGACCCCGACGAGCAGGATCGCGTATGAGAGCAGCCGCAGGAAGTCGCTCTGGGACACGTACTCGCTGGAGAGCGGTGGTGTGAACACCGCTTGCAGCTCGGCGAAGAGCCAGATGGTCGTGCAGAAGGCGAGCCAGCGGTCGAGATCCTCGCCGTGCGCGCGGTAGCGGAGCCCAAAGCCGACCAGTGCGACCAGACCGAGGACGGCCTGGAGCGCGACCGCGCCGGTCAGCAGGTCGGGTTGGCTGTGGCCCTGCGCGAGCGGCGGCAGCCAGTCGAGCCTGCGGCAGACCACCCACAGCGCCCACAGAAAGGCCGTGAGAAACGCCACGGGCAGCAAAGCATGCAGGCGCCGGGTGATCCGCCCGTTCGTGAACGGCGCGGCTGCGATCAGCGCCGCCGCGACGAGCTTTCCGGCGATCCGTGCCCACGCCTCCGCCCGTCCGACCGAGTCGCCGTCCAGCACCGGCACGATCGCGAAGGCGAGCGTGGTTGCGGCGATCACGAAGAACCCGCAGACGAGATAGAGGTCGAAGCGCCGCCGGTCGACGCCGAAGCGGACGTAGACGAGCACGCACACGATCAGCGAGACGAGCAGTATCGCGGTGTCGAGGAACAGGCGCAGGCTGGGCAGGTCGTACGGCCCTCGCCGGCCCGGGCTGCCCAGGAAGAGGATCAGCGCGGCGCCGAGCAAGCCGACGAGCACGACCTCGTCGCGCACCCAGGCGAGATATTTCGCGCGTGGAGACCGCATGCAGGTCTTGTCGGCAGAGGGGCTCCTGCCGATAACCCCCACATGGGCTGCCGCACGCTCGTCGTCGACGACCATCCGCTGACGCGCTCTGCGCTCGTCGACCTGCTCGAGCAGCACTCGTTCGCGGTCGTCGGGGAGGCCGCGGACGGCGTCGAGGCGGTCGAACGGGCGCGCGAGGCGCAGCCCGACCTCGTCCTCCTCGATCTGGCAATGCCGGGCGTGGGTGGGCTGGAGGCTCTGCCGCTGGTCCGGGCTGCCGCTCCGGCGTGCGAGGTGGTCGTCCTCACTGCCTCGGGCTCGGAGGAGAACCTGCTCGCCGCGATCCGGGCGGGGGCGGCCGGCTACCTGCTCAAGACCGAGTCGTCCGACCGGATCGCCGAGTTCCTCGAAGGAGTCGCCAACGGCGAGGCGGCGCTGTCCGGCGAGATCGCCCGCCGCCTCCTCGATCGCGTCCGCGAGGGTGGTCGTCTCGACTCCGGCGTGCCCGACAGGATCGCGAACGAGCTCAGTGCCCGTGAGGTTGAGGTCCTGCTCCTCTTGGACGAGCACCTGGGAACGGACGAGATCGCGCGGCGGCTGTTCATCTCCGAGCACACCGTCCGCTCGCACGTGAAGAGCCTGCTGCGCAAGCTGGGGGTCTCATCTCGGCGGGAGGCGTTGGAGGCGCTGGCCGCCGCCAGGCGCTAGGAGCCAGGCGGGACAGGCTTCAGCCTCCCCTGCTTTCTCGCTCGTGGCGGCGCTTCGAAAGCAGGCTCGGACTGAGTGCCGACCCTCGAAAATCACCCACCGTGGGGGATGCCCTGGGGGATGCGCCCACCGCCGTGCTCGCCGATGATCTGAACGAGCAACGATCCTCCTTGGTGGTGTAAGTCCACTCCTGGCGCAAACCGGCCCCGCAAGGGGCCGGTTTGCATCTGCCCTAGCCGAAGCCGTCGAGCGCCGCGTGCACGAGGCCCGGCAGGGTCTCGAGGTTGTAGCCGCCCTCGAGCACTGCGGCCACTCGTGGCGCCAGCCCTCGGCAGCGGCGGGCGAGCTCGCGGAAGCCGAGGCCGGTGACCTCCATCGACGCCAGCGGGTCGTCGGCGTGCGCATCGAAGCCGGCCGAGACGATCAACAGGTCGGGCTCGAATCCTCTCACCGCCGGCTCCACGATCTCCTCGAACGCGCGGATGTACTCCTCGTTTCCGGACCCGCGCGGCAGCGGCAGGTTCACCGTCGTGTCGTTGCCCTCGCCGGGCCGCCCGGTGCCGGGATAGAAGGGCCACTGGTGGAGCGAGACGTAGAGCACGCTCGGGTCGTCCCAGAAGATGTCCTGCGTCCCGTTCCCGTGGTGGACGTCCCAGTCGAGGATCGCCACACGCTCGAGCCCGTCCTCCGCCTGCGCGGCCCGGGCCGCGATCGCGGCGTTGTTGAACAGGCAGAAGCCCATCGCGCGGTCGGCGGGCGCGTGGTGGCCGGGCGGACGGACGAGGGCGAACGCTTCGGCACGAGCCGCTTCCACCGACGCTCCGGCGGCGAGCAGCGCCGCCTCGAAGCTCGTCGCCGAGGCAGGCGTGTCCCCGTCCAGCCAGATCTCGGCCTCGATCGCCCGGATGTGCCTGACGTGCTCCGGCGTGTGACAGAGCTCGACCTGCTCGACCGTGGCCGGCCCGCAGGTGCGCCACTCTCCGACCGCGTCCAGCAGAACCTCCAGCCTCCGCGGCGACTCAGGGTGGTGGCTCGTCGGGTGCAGCTGCGCCAGCGCTGCGTTGCTGATTACTTCCATCAGTTGCGCGCGAGCGCCTCCAGCCGGGCGGCGAGATTGCCCAGGCCCCACGACTCGGCGAGTGAGGACGCCTCCGCCCACTTTGGCGCTTGGTCGGCGATGGAGGGGAGAGGAGCAGAGGCGTCCATCGTCGCGATTCGCCGGTAGAGCAGCAATTCCTCTCGCTGGGCCGCGAAGCGTCCGTCTGCCAGCGCGGCTTCCAGCGAGCCGTACTGGGTGAGGAGCGCCGCTGCCGTCTTCGGCCCGATTCCACGTGCGCCCGGGAGCTTGTCCGAGGGGTCGCCGCGCAGCGCGATGAAGTCGGGCACCTGATTGGGGTCGACGCCGTAGCGCTCGCGCACCTCGGCCGGCCCGATCCGCGCGAGCTCCGAGACGCCCTTCACCGGCTGGAGGACGCTCGTGCGCTCGGAGACGAGCTGGTAGGCGTCGCGGTCCGACGTGGCGACGAGGGTCGTCCCCCTGCGTGCCTCCTCCTGCGCGGCTGCGGCCGCCAGGAAGTCGTCGGCCTCGTAGCCGGCTCCCTTCGCGGCGCAGAAGCCCAGCGCGCGCACGAGCTTGGGCAGCAGGTCGAGCTGCTCGACCAGCGCGTCGTCGAAGACCCGGCCGCTCTGGTAGGACGGGAAGGCCTCGCTGCGGTACGTCGGCACTCCGAGCGTGTCCCAGCCGACGACGACGGCCCGTGGCTGCTCGGCTTCCCAGAGCCGCAGCAGGAAGTTGGCGAAGCCGACCAGCGCGCCGGACGGCCGCCCGGCAGCGCTCTTCATCGACTTCGGCAGCGCGTGATAGGCGCGGTGGGCGAGCGAGTCGCCGTCGATCGCGAGCAGCGGCCGCATGGTCAAAACGACTCGTACAGGGAGTAGACGCGCTCCATCAGCCGCTCGGTGGCGAGTTGGTACGCCTGGCGCGGCAGCTTCCCGTCGAGGTCGTCGACCGGGACGGGCTCACCGTAGGCGACCTGGAGTCTCGGCAGGCGCGACAGCCGGTCCATTCCCTTGATCGCCGCCGGCACGAGCGGCACGCGCGCGGTGAGCGCGATCCGCGCCGAGCCTGGACGCGGCTTGTGCTCGAACTTCTTACGCAGGCCTTTCGTCTGGCGCGTCCCCTCGGGGAACATCGCCACGACGCCGCCGTCGCGGCAGAGCTCCACCGCCGCCTGGACCGCCTCCATGTCGGCCTCTCCGCGGCGCACGGGAAACGCTCCTCCGGCGCGCAGCGGCGGCCCGAGAATCGGGTTGAAGAGCTCGGCCTTGGCCATGAACAGCAGTTGCCGTTTCGGCCAGAGCGGCAGCCCCAGCGGCCAGGGGTCGAAGTTCGACGTGTGGTTGGCGGCGAGCACGAACCCGCCCTCGGGGAGGTTGTCGAGACCGCGTGCGTCCAGCCGGAAGAGGCCGTGCAGCACGGGCCAGGAGACGACCGCGATGAAGTTGTACAGGGGCGTTGGCATCGCGCGGCCCCTCAGTATTGCCGTGCGACGGGTTCGTGACGTTCCTCGTCGACGTTTGACCTCGGCGCTAACGTGTTCGCCCGACATGCCCAAGAAACTCGTCATCGTCGAATCGCCCGCCAAGGCGAAGACCATCGCCGGCTACCTCGGCCCCGGATTCGTGGTCGAGTCCAGCATCGGCCACATCCGCGACCTGCCGGAGCGGGCGTCGGACATCCCGAAGGAGAAGCGGGAGCGGTACGGCGCGCTCGGCGTCGCGATCGACGACGGGTTCGAGCCCTACTACGTGGTCGACCCCGACAAGAAGCGCGTGGTCGCCGACCTGAAGCGCAAGCTGAAGGACGCCGACGAGCTTCTGCTCGCGACGGACGAGGACCGCGAGGGCGAGGCGATCGCCTGGCATTTGCTGCAGGAGCTCAAGCCGAAGGTGCCGACGCGGCGGATGGTCTTCCACGAGATCACCAAGGGCGCGATCGAGGAGGCGCTCGCCAACCCGCGCTCGGTGGACGAGGCGCTGGTCGACTCGCAGGAGACCCGCCGCATCCTCGACCGGCTCTATGGCTACGAGGTCTCGCCCGTCCTGTGGAAGAAAGTGATGCCGCGGCTGTCGGCGGGCCGCGTCCAGTCCGTCGCCACCCGCCTCGTGGTCGAGCGCGAGCGCGAGCGGATGGCCTTCGTCTCCGCCGCCTACTGGGACATCGAGGGCACTTTCGACCCCGGAGCGTTCACGGCGAAGCTGGTGGCGGTCGACGGCGAGCGGGTCGCCCAGGGACGTGACTTCGGTCCGGACGGCCGGCTGAAGGGCGGCGTTCGCTCGCTGACCGAGGAGGACGCCCGGGGGCTGGCCGACAGGCTCGGAGGCACCGAGTTCTCGGTCCGTTCCGTGGACGAGAAGCCGTACACGAAGCGGCCGGCGGCGCCTTTCATGACCTCGACGCTCCAACAGGACGCGAGCCGGAAGCTCCGCTTCTCGGCGCAGACGACGATGCGCGTCGCCCAGCGCCTCTACGAGCGCGGCTACATCACCTACATGCGCACCGACTCGACCACGCTGTCGGAGACCGCCCTCGCCGCTGCGCGAACTCAGGCTCGAGAGCTGTACGGCGAGGACTACGTCCCCGCCTCGCCGCGCCAGTACGACCGCAAGGTCAAGAATGCGCAGGAAGCGCACGAGGCGATCCGTCCCGCCGGCGAGCGCTTCCGCCTACCGGACGAGGTCAAGGGCGAGCTCGACCGGGACGAGCAGGGGCTGTACGAGCTCGTGTGGATGCGGACGGTCGCGTCGCAGATGGCCGATGCGCGCGGGCAGACGGTTTCGCTCCGGATCGGCGCGACCTCTTCGGCGGGAGAGGATGCCGAGTTCGGCGCGAGCGGCACGGTGATCACGTTCCGCGGCTTCCTCGCCGCTTACGAGGAGGGCCGCGACGACGAGCCGGCCGACGACGAGGAACGCCGGCTGCCGCAGCTGGCCGAGGACGACCGCGTCGAGGCACGTGCGCTCGAGCCACAGGGACACGAGACGTCACCTCCGGCGAGGTACACCGAGCCGACCCTGGTGAGAGCGCTCGAGGAGCGCGGGATCGGACGTCCGTCCACGTACGCCTCGATCCTGGGGACGATCCTCGACCGCGGCTACGTGCTCAAGAAGGGCACGGCGCTCGTCCCGACGTTTCTCGCCTTCGCGGTCACACAGTTGCTGGAGCAGCACTACGAGCGGCTCGTCGACTACGACTTCACCGCCAGCATGGAGGACGACCTCGACCGCATCGCGGCCGGCGAGGAGCAGCGCGTGGACTGGCTGACGCGCTTCTACAAGGGGACGAACGGCGACTCGGCGACACCGGACTGGCCCGGCCTGCACGCGATGGTAACAGAGCACCTCGACGAGATCGACGCGCGGGCGGTGAACTCGATCGAGTTGCCCGGAAGCGACATTGTCGTCCGCGTCGGCCGCTACGGGCCGTACCTGGAAAGGGGCGACGAGCGGGCGTCGCTCTCCGAGGACATCGTTCCGGACGAGCTCACCCCGGCCCGAGCGGAGGAGCTGCTGGCCGCGCCGGGCGACGCCCGCGAGTTGGGCGTCCACCCCGAGACCGGCAGGCCGGTGCTGCTGCGCAGCGGCCGGTACGGGCCCTACGTGATCGAGGAGCCGCCCGAGGGCTCCGATCAGAAGCCTCGAACCGGGTCGCTGTTCGCGAGCATGTCGCCGGAGACGCTGACACTCGACGAGGCCGTCCGCCTTCTCTCGCTGCCGCGGGTGGTGGGAGTCGACGGCGGCGAGGAAGTGCTGGCGATGAACGGTCGCTACGGGCCCTACATCAAGCGCGGCACCGAAACACGCTCGCTGGAGAGCGAGGAGCAGCTCTTCACCATCGATCTCGACCAGGCGCTCGCCCTCCTGGCGGCGCCGAAGACCCGCCGCGGGCGAGGAGCGGCGAAACCGCCGCTCCGGGAGCTGGGCAAAGATCCCTCGTCCGGGCGTCAAGTCGTGGTCAAGGACGGCCGATTCGGACCGTACGTAACGGATGGGGAGACGAATGCAAGCCTGCGCTCAGGGGACGCGGTTGAATCGCTCACGCTCGACCGAGGGGTCGAGCTATTGGCCGAACGACGCTCGAAGGGGCCGTCGGCGAAGCGGCGCCCGCGGGGTCGGAAGTAGTCACCCGCACCGGCCGCCGAACCTGCCAACCTTTTGCAGCGAGCCACGTCTTGGAATCCAGCAGCCCGGGATCCCCGGAATAGGTATTCACACCCACGCGTTGCTTTCTTCACAGTCCTCTAACGAGGGCGTTTTAGGGTTGAACCGGTCGAGCGAGAGGCGGGAAGGACGAGCAGCGGACGGCGGTCTGGAACGGATGGACGGTGCCGATTGGAAGGCCCAGGAGATTCCCGTTAGGGTGAGAAAGTTTGGGGAATCGAAAACGAGCGGAAGATAGGGGAAAAGAGTCACTTGACGCAGAATCAGCTACACGAACTGCTGGAAAGCGATCAGGCTCGCCTGCTGATCGAGGGCGCCGAGGAGCGCGGCTTCGTCGAGCCTGCCGAGCTCGAGGCGTTCGCCCTGGAGCACGACCTCGGCGAAGAGGAGGTCGAGCAGCTCTCGCGCGAGCTGGAGACGATCGGCCTCGAGGTCGGCAAGCCCGCCGAAGGGGCAGAGGCCGCGCCTGCCGCAACCGCGACCGCGACCTACGACGCGGGTCCGGTCAGCGGCGCCGCCGACAGCCTGCAGCTGTTTCTCGCAGACGTCGGCCGTCACAAGCTGCTCACCGCCGCCGAAGAGGTCTACCTCGCGAAGGCGATCGAGCGCGGCGACCCGACCGCGAAGCGGCGCATGATCGAGTCGAACCTGCGCCTGGTCGTGTCGATCGCGAAGGGCTACCGCGGGCTCGGCGTCCCGTTCCTGGACCTGATCCAGGAGGGCACGCTCGGGCTGAACCGCGCGGTCGAGAAGTTCGACTGGAGGCGCGGCTACAAGTTCTCGACCTATGCCACCTGGTGGATCCGCCAGTCGGTGCAGCGCGCCGTCGCCAACCACGCGCGCACCATCCGCGTACCGGTGCACGTCGTCGAACGGCAGCAGAAGCTCGGCCGAGCCGCCCGCCGGCTAGAGGTCGAGCTCGGCCGCGAGGCGACGAAGGCCGAGCTGGCCGAGGCCACCGGCCTGCCGATCCAGCACGTCGACGAGGCGCTCTCCGCCGCGCATGCGTCGGTCTCGCTGAACCAGACGGTCGGCGCCGACGACGAGGGCGAGCTCGGCGACCTGTTCGCCGACCGCGAGGCCGCCGATCCGTTCGACGAGGCAGAGGAGTCGCTTCGTCGCCAGGGCGTCCGCAAGGCGCTGGACGCACTGCCCGAGCGCGAGCGGCGCATCCTCGAGCTTCGCTTCGGGTTCGAGGGCGAGCCCTGGACACTCGAGGCGATCGGCCACGAGCTGGACCTGACGCGCGAGCGCGTCCGCCAACTGGAGGGCCAGGCTCTGGCTCGGCTCGCGGCACTGCGCGACCTCCAGTCGGTCGCGGCGTAAGCAGTTAGCGGCTCGCCTGCTCCTCGTAATCGACGTCGAGCCAGCGTCGGTCGATCGATGCCCAGAGGAGCCAGCGGGCAGGGGCTGCGAAGATCGACCGTTCCAGGGTCGCGTTCACTCTCGACGCGGCGTCTACCGCGTCCGCGTCGGGAAAGAACGAGTCGACCACGGCCGGTTCCCCGTTCGCGTCCAGCTGGACGACCGTGAGCTCGTAGCCGAAGCGGTGCGCTAGCCGGAAGACGCCGGCGGGCGTTCGTGCCGGATACCCGCAGAAGTCGGCGATCACCGACGCGGTCTCGTCGTAGCAGTAGTCGAGCATCGCGACGATCGGACGGTGCGCGCGGAAGGCGCGGGCTACGGCCATCGCACCGCCCGGCTCTCGAAAAAGACAGAGCTCGGCGCCCACCGGGACCGCCTCGAGCCAGGCTGCTCGCTGCGCGATCAGAACAAGCGCATCCTGGCGAGCGACGAGCGGGAGAAGCAGTGGGTACTCGGGGAAGTGCCAGGTGACCAGCACACGACGGGTGAGATCCGGGACGTCCGCGATCAGGTGCGCCCCGCGAGCCACCTGCTCCCCGTAGGCACGGTGCTCGTCCCAGGCGACCAGATGCTCGATCTCGAAGACACCGGGAGGGACCGCCGCCAGGCCTAGCCGTTCAGCGGCGCGTCGGTATGCCCAGCCGGCCTTCCGTGCGAGAGCGTCGGGCTCGCCCGATTCGAACTGTACGGCGGTCAGCTCGGCATCATCTCGGGCGCGAGCTCGGGCGGCACGTTGCGGTGCCGCTGGTAGTACGCGAACAGCGGCATCTCGCCGCCGGCTGCGAACTCTTGGAGGAGCTCCGGATACAGGTACTTCGAGATCGCGCACTCGATCGGGTCGACCGACTGCGGCGTGCCGTGGTGAGCGATCGCCTTCGCGACACACGTTCCGCCGCACAGTCCGAAAAGCGAGCACGTTCCGCACTCGGACGAACCATCGCGAAGCGCGGCGTGCCGTTCGACTATCCCGAGCCGCGCCGGCTCGACGTGGTTGTGCGGCACAACGCCACCTTCAGTGGCCTTCAGCTCGAAGAACGGGTGATAGATGCAGTCGCAGGAGCGGAGCTTGCCGTACGCGTCGACGACCATGAATTCGCTTCCCGCCCCGCACGGCCCCTTGTGGCACAGGTCTCGCGGTTGGAACGTGAACATGTTCTGGACCCGGCCGGTGAGACTCTTGAAGCAGAGCTCGCCGAGGCTGCCGTCACGGACGAGGTCGATCATCCGTCGGTAGATCTCGACGGCTTCCTCCGGCTCGAGCCGTTCCTCGTGGAGGTCGGCGCCGCGTCCGGTGAGGTCGAGGAAGCTGATCGAGAACCCCTGGATGCCCTGTTCCTGGAGCCACAGCGCGAGGTCAGGGATTCCCGGGGCCGACGTCCGCGAGACGACCGCCAGGACCCCGCAGCGCGTTCGCAGGAGATCGGGGTAACGGTCGAGGAGGTCATGCACGACGCCGAGCGCGGTGCGTCCACGTCGGACCGCGCGCAGCCTGTTCGTCTCTTCCGTGAGCCCGTCCAGGGAGATGCCGATCGAGAAATCGTGTCGCAAGAGGAAGTCGACGATCTCGTCGGTGAGCAGCGAGCCGTTCGTCTGAACCGAGAAGCTGACCCGTTTGTCGTCGCCTGCCTCCCGGAGCGCGAACTCGACCGTCTGCTCGATCGCCTCGAAGCGGAGAAGAGGCTCGCCGCCATGGAAGATCAGGGCGAGACCGTCCTGGCGGGCGAGGAGGAACGAGATGAGCTCCTCGATCCGCTCCTGTGGCAGCCGGGCCTTGAACCGCTTCGGCTCGTAGTCGTAGCAGTACGTGCAGTCGAAGTTGCAGGCGCCGGTCAGCTTCAGCAGGAGCGCGTCGGGCCAGGGCTTGCGCACCCGCTTCGTGCCGGGGTGAGGACGACCGTCCGCGAGCAGCAGGCCGGCCTCCCAGAGCGCGATGACGGCGGCGGGATTCTCCGTCGTCTCGAGCGTTTTCGCACCGTCCGCCAGGTGCAGCGCCATCGCGTCGTAATCGGTCCGCGTCAGCACGCACCAGCCGGTGCTCCGGTCGGCGAGAACCGCGACGTCGTCGCCGTCGAGCGGGAGGAGTCGGTGGCTCGCAAAGCGGAGGCCGGCCGAACGACGGAAATCGGCGCCCCGGCTCCTCGGCGGGGCGACGCTCACCGCTCTGCCGACCGACCCAGCTTCTGGACCTGTTTGCCGAGCTGCGCCACCGCCTCCGACAGCTGGGAAATCTCATCCTGGAGCTCGACAGGGTCGCCCGGATTCTGCAGGCGACCGCCGAGGAAGTCGCAGGTGACTTTCTCCCACAGGCGTGTCTCGTACCCGCCGCCCCCGTCGCCCGGGGCCGCCGCCATCACCCTCGGAACCGTTCGAACCTGCACGTCGCTCACGCTCCGGACGTTCTCTCCGAGGCTGGTGATCGCGCCCTCGAGCCTCGTCGCGATGTCCTCGTTGCTCGCCTCTTCCTCCACCGAAACGGCGAAGGAGATCACGACTTCCTTCTCGCCCTTCTTTGGTCTGTAGGGCTTCTTGCGCTCACGCATGCCGAGCTCCTTTCCCTTGACAGTGATGGCGCACGATGTCCCTTGCCCGATTCAAGGGAGTCGTGCGCGTGTTGCGGCGCCTGGCGTCCAACATGCGGGCCGGGGTACCGGATGGAGCAGTCGCGGGGCTACGCTCCGGGACGCAAGCTGCAACGCCACCGCTCGGGCGGACGACGAAACGCGCCGCAGTGGAGGTTGCAGCCATCAGGGCCTCCCCACTCGATGGGCGGCAGTATCTTCGTTCGCGTGGGCTACGTCAAACGGCGCACACCGGCCAACCGAGCGCCCTCAGTCGCGTCCTAGTTGTCATACTCACGCGTTGCTCTGAAGCAGAGCGCGCCAATTTCACCGAAAGAAGGGGGCACATGAAACGGAGTCGATTCAGCTGGCGGGCGGCGGTCATCCTCGCGACGCTCGGTCTTGTCGCCGGCGCGGCAGTCGCGGCGTCTGCGTGGGCCCGCGGCGGCAGTGCCCAGGCGAGCACGCTCGTCGACGGCACCACCGACAGCGTCACGAACCTCGACCCGGCCAACGAGTACGACTACGGGTCGGCCACCCTGGACCTGCTGATGTTCCAGGGGCTGTACGGCTACCCGCACGGGGCGAAGCTCGAGCCCCTGCTGGCGACCAAGTGCGCGCCGAAGGGCGGCAACTCGACCTGGGCATGCACGCTGCGGCGGAACGTCAAGTTCGCGGACGGGACTCCGTTCACCTCGGCCGACGTCAAGTGGACGTTCGACCGGGTGATCAAGATCAAGGGCGACCAGGGGATCTACGCGCTGCTCTCTAACCTGAAGAGCACGAGCACGAACGGCACCTACGGGGTGACCTTCCACCTGAAGTCGCCCCAGTCGACATGGCCGTTCATCCTCGCCACGAGCGCGGGCTACATCGTCCCGAAGGCGCTGTATCCGGCCGACAAGATCCGCAGCAACTCCGAGTCGCAGGTCGGCACCGGCCCGTACCAGCTGGTCAAGTACTCGCCCGGCCAGCAGGCCGTCTTCAAGGCGAACTCGAACTACTGGGGGCCGAAGCCCAAGAACGACAACCTGATCATCAACTACTACTCGAAGTCCTCGACCATGAAGCTCGCCCTGCAGCGGGGCGAGATCGACATGGCGTTCCGCGACTTCACGCCGACCGAGCTCCTCTCGCTCGGCAAGGCGAGCGGGATCAAGGTGCACTCCGGTAACGGCGTGGTGATTCGCTACATGGTCTTCAATCCGACCCGCACGCCGACGAACAACATCGCCGTCCGCAAGGCGATCGCGTACCTGATGCCACGGCAGACGATCGCGACCCGCGTCTACCACGGGTTCGTGAAGCCGCTGTACTCGATGGTGCCGGCCGGCCTGCCCGGTCACACCGACGCGTTCGCGACGATGTACGGCCGGGCGCCAAGCGTGGCGAAAGCCCGCGCGGTGCTCAAGAAGGCCGGCGTGACGACACCGGTGCCGATCGACATCTGGTGGACGCCGAGCCACTACGGCGACGCCTCCGCCGACGAGTACGCCGAGATCCAGCGTGCTCTGAACGGGAGCGGGCTGTTCAAGGTGACGCTGAAGTCCGCCGAGTGGGCGCAGTACAGCGCCCAGCCCGGCAAGCGGTACAACGCCTTCCAGCTCGGGTGGTTCCCCGATTACGTGGACGGCGAGGACTACATCGTCCCCTTCTACCAGCCGGACAACTTCATGGCCAACGGCTACAGCAGCAAGACCATGAACAGGCTGATCAAGGCCGAGTACGCCGCTCGTACGACCTCGGCTCGCCTCGCCGTGATCAAGGCGGCGCAGGTGCAGGCGGCCAAGGAGGTGCCGATCATCCCGTACTGGCAGGGCAAGATGATCGCCGTCTCCCGGAGCAACGTGAAGGGAATCGACAGCACGCTGGACGCCGCGTTCCTGATGCGGTTCTGGCTGATCTCGAAGTAGGCAGGGCTCCGACCACGCACGGGGGGCGCCGACGACGGCGCCCCCCGGCGCGTCCGGCGGCAGGACACGTCTAACCTCGGAGGCTCATGGCCGCTGTTGCCCAGGGCACATCGCTCAAGTCGTACTTGCTGACCCGGATCGTGCTGGTCGTGCCGATGGTCCTGATCCTGCTCACGTTCGTGTTCCTGCTGATGCGGGTGGCTCCGGGCGACCCGATCTCGGCGGCGCTCGGAGGGCACAACGTGCCCCAGTCCGTGATCGACCAGATCAAGCACCGGCTCGGCTTCGACAAACCGCTCTACCAGCAGTACTTCGAGTACCTCTGGAACATCCTCCGGGGGAATTTCGGCACGACAATTACCGACCAGCGGCCGGTCAGCGACATCATCCTCACGAACGGTGCCGCGACGCTCGAGCTGACGTTCTTCGCGATGATCGTCGCGCTCGTCGTCGGTGTGTTCGTGGGGCTCGTTGCCGGCCGCTTTCGCGACACGCCGCTGGACGTCGGCGGGCGGATGTTCGGGATCGTCATCTACGCGATGCCCATCTTCTTCATCGGGCTCATGGCTCAGCTCCTGTTCGGCTCTGTCCTCGGCTGGCTGCCGACATCCGGGCGCGCGAGCCCGATCACGCAGGCGACGCTCCAGACCCACACGAATCTGTTCGTGATCGACTCGATCTACGATCGCAACTGGAGCGCCCTGAAGGACGTGAGCCTGCACCTGATCCTGCCGGCGGTCACGCTCGGGCTGGTCACGGCAGGGGTCTTCATCCGTCTGATCCGCGTCAACGTGATCCGCACGATGAAGGACGACTACATCGAGGCGGCGCGGGCCCGTGGGATCAGGGAGCGCGACGTCGTCTACCGGCATGCGTTCAAGAACGCGTTGGTGCCCGTGATCACCGTGATCGGGCTGTCGCTGGCCCTGCTGCTCGGCGGGGCGGTGGTCACCGAGACGACCTTCAACTGGCCGGGGATCGGCCACGAGCTCGTCCTGTATCTCGAGAACCGCGACTACACCGCGGTGCAGGGAATCGTCGTCGTGTTCGGCCTGGTCGTCGTCGCCGTCAGTCTGGTGATCGACCTCGTGAACGCCTTCATCGACCCGAGGATTCGGTACTGATGGCCGTCCCGGCGCAACCCGTCGAGTCGCCGTTCCGTCGCCGGGCCCGGGGGCTGAGCCGGGCGTTCGGCCCGATCCGCGATGCGCGCGGCTTCCCCCGCGTCATGCTCTACATCGGCGCGGGGATCACGCTCGCCTTCGTACTACTCGCGCTGCTGGCGCCGCTGATCTCGCCGTACGACTTCGACCAGTATCAGTCCGGCGGCCACCGGTTCCCCCAGCTCGCGGCGCCGTCGTCCGACCACTGGATGGGCACCACGGTCCAGTCCACGGACGTGATGTCCCGGGTGATCTGGGGCGCCCAGACCGAGCTGAAGGTGGTGATCATCTCGCTCGTCTTCGCGGTCATGATCGGCGTCCCGCTCGGCCTCCTGTCCGGGTACTTCGGCGGGAAGCTCGACCGCGGCCTCGTCCTCGTCATGGACGCCCTGTACGCGTTCCCGTACCTCCTGCTCGCGATCGTGATCGCGTTCCTGCTCTCGAACAGCATCGGCAAGGGGGTGCTGACCGCTGCGATCGCGATCTCGGCCACCTATGTGCCCCTGTACTTCCGCGTGGTCCGCAACCAGGTGATCGTGCTCAGGGAGGAGTCGTACGTCGAGGCGGCACGGGCCCTCGGGGCAAAGCCCTTTACGATCATCCGCAAGTACGTCTTCCACAACGTCGTTCAGAACGTGCCGCCGATCGCCACGCTGAACGCCGCGGATGCGATCCTCCTCCTCACGGCGCTCGGCTTCCTCGGGTACGGCATTCAGCCCACGGACGCAGCGGAGTGGGGCTACGACAGCTCGCGCGCGGTTTCCGACGCCGCCTCGGGGATCTGGTGGACTGCGCTGTTCCCGGGTATTGCGATCGTGCTGCTCGTCACCGGCCTCACGCTCGTCGGGGAGGGGCTGAACGAGACGATGAACCCCGTGCTTCGCCGCAGGCGGGTACAGAAGGTGACGATGGAGCAGGAGCCGGAGCCGCCGATCGTCGAGGCTGTGGAAGGCTCGTGACGCCCGTCGCCCGAAACCTGTGCGCACCCGAGCGACCGCCGTTGGCCGCGCCCGCCGGGTCGGTCGCAATCGGAGAGGCTGGGTCCAATCGCGACGGAGTCACATGAGCGACGAGCCTGTCCTATCGGTGATGAACTTGCGGGTGCACTACGGCACCGTGCGTGGCACGGTGCGTGCCGTCGACCGGGTGTCGTTCGACATCGGGGCAGCCGAGGTGCTCGGTCTCGTCGGGGAGTCAGGTTGCGGCAAGTCGACGCTCGGCCGCGGCGTGCTCGGCCTGCTGCCCGAGGGTGCGGTGTCGGACGGACAGGTCCTGTATGGGGGACGGAACATCGTGGGTCTCCCTCCGAAGGAGCTTTCCCGCTTGCGCGGCCCGGAGCTCGGGCTGATCTTCCAGGAGCCCATGACGCGGCTGAACCCGCTGCTGCGGATCGAAAACCACTTCAAGGAGACGCTCGAGCAGCACGAGCCGCAGCTGACCGACAAGGAAATCCGTCAACGCTCGCTGGAGACGCTCGGCCGGATGGGGATCCCGCCCACGCGCTTCCGCCAGTACCCGCACGAGTTCTCGGGCGGGATGCGCCAGCGGATCATGATCGCGCTTGCGCTCGTGCTGCGGCCGAAGCTGCTCGTCGCCGACGAGCCGACCACATCACTGGACGTGATCGTCGAGGCCCAGATCCTGGCGATCCTCGCCGACCTGAAGCGCAACTTCGGGACGGCCCTCCTGCTGATCACGCACAACCTCGGGATCATCGCGGAGGCCTGTGACCGGGTCGCGGTCATGTACGCGGGCAAGATCGTCGAGGAGGGCCCTGCGCGCGACGTCTTCGCCGACCCCGCGCACCCATACACACGCGAGCTGCTGCGCTCGACGATCTCGCTGGAGACGACCGAGCTTCACTCGATCCCGGGCGCTCCTCCGAATCTGATCGACCCGCCGCCCGGCTGCCACTTCCACCCCCGCTGTCCCGACGTCATGCGCGTCTGTTCGTGGAAGCAGCCTGTCGACGTCGCTCCCGGCCCGGATCGTCGGGTCCAGTGCTGGCTGCACGGCCCCGAGGAGGAAATCCCGCCCGGCGAGGCTGCCGGGCTCGAGCGCAAGGAGATCGCCGTTGCCGACGAAGCCTGACGAGAGCGCACTCGTCTCCGTCCGCAACCTGAAGACGTACTACTCGATCCGAGGCAGCTTCGGGGACCGCCTCATCGGCCGGGAGGCGGGCCGGGTGAAGGCCGTTGACGACGTCTCCTTCGACCTGCGCAAGGGCGAGGTGCTGGGGCTCGTCGGCGAGTCGGGCAGCGGCAAGACCACGCTCGGTCGTACGTTGCTCGGGCTCGTCCGGGCGACCGATGGGAGCGTCATGTTCGAGGGCCGTGACATCACCAAGCTGAGCGAGCGCGAACTGCGCGCGCACCGGCGGCGGATGCAGCTCGTCTTCCAGGACCCGCACGCGTCGCTCAACCCGGCGATGACGATCGGCGACGCGGTCGGCCACCCGCTGCAGATCCACGGTCTCGTCCAGGGCCGCGACCAGATGCGCCGCCGTGTGGCCGAGGCACTGGAGGTCGTCGGCCTCTCGCCCGCCGAACAGTTCCTGGACAAGTACCCGTCGGATCTCTCCGGCGGCCAGAAGCAGCGCGCGGTGATCGCGCGGGCGGTGATCCTCAACCCGGTGCTGCTGGTCGCGGACGAGCCCGTCTCGATGCTCGACATGAGCGTCCGGGCCAAGATCCTCGAGCTGATGGTGAACCTCAAGCACGAGTTCGACCTGTCCTACCTGTACATCACGCACGACCTGGCCACCGCCAAGTTCTTCTGCGACCGGATCGCGATCCTCTACCTCGGCCGCATCGTCGAGATCGGCCCTTCAGCGGCGATCTACGAGGATCCGAAGCATCCGTATACGCAGGCGCTGCTGCGGGCGATCCCCGAGCCGGACCCGCGCCGCGCCGTCCCGCGCGACCTGCCCCGCGGCGAGGTGCCCGACGCTGCCCGGCCGCCGCGCGGCTGCTCGTTCCACCCGCGCTGCCCGCGTGCGTTCGAGATCTGCGGGTGGGAGACCCGCGACCTCCGCGACCTGCTCGAGGCGCACTGGGCCCGGGTCGGGGCGGAGGAGTACGAAACCGAGCGGCCGCTTTTCGGCGACCTGGACTCGCTGTCGGCGTCGAACGGCGTCGCCGTTCGCGTGCCGGCCCGTGCCGGCGCCACCGGCGGCGACCTGCTCGCGATTCTCGAGCGGGTGCGGGCGGACGAACCCGACGACCCGTTCTGGACGGGCGTTCGAGCGCTGCACCCCGGCGCCGACGCGCTCGAGATCGAGTGGAACGAGCCGCGTGAGCCCCGGCTGGTGCGGTCGGGGCCGGTCGAGGTCGAGTGCCATCTCTACGACTGACGTGACCGCTCGGGCCGTGTCCAGGCTCACGCCGGTGCGGGCCGAGCCACGTGATGACGCGGAGCAGGTGACACAGGCGCTGCCGGGCGAGCCACTGATGGTCGAGTCGCAGGAGCGCGGGTGGGCGCGTGTGCGGACCGCGTACGACTACCCGGGCTGGGTGCGGGCGGGCGCGCTCGCCGGCGAGCCGGACGGCGACTGGCTCGTCGAGCGCGACGGGGACCCGGTCGAGGAGGCGCGTGCGTACCTCGGCTGTCCGTACGAGTGGGGCGGACTGACCGAGAAGGGCATCGACTGTTCCGGCCTCGTCCATATGGCGTATCGCCGGCTTGGACGGCTCGTCCCGCGCGACGCCGACCAGCAGGAGGCGGTGGCGATGCCGGTTCCGCGCGACGAGCTGCGGCGAGGCGACCTCGTCTGCTACGGCGACCACATCGCCTTCTGGCTCGGCGACGGGAAGATCCTGCACGCGACCGGGCGGGAGGGCGTCGGGCGAGTGGTCGAGGAGGATCAGCCGGCCGAGCTGGCGGCACGGGTCCGTGCCTGTGTCCGCCTCTGAGGGTCAGCCCGAAGCGGGACCCTAGTAGGGCTTCGCGCGGCCCGCGTACTTCGCCGCCAGATCCACTTCCCGTGCCCGCGGAAAGCTGATCGAGTGCGGATCGCCATCGGACACGTACCGGAGCTCCGGGTTGCGCTCGAGCGTGTCGAGCCACATGCCCCAGGTGAAGTCACGGGCCCCGTTCCAGCGCGGGTTGGGGAGTATGCGCGGAATCTCGCCGGGGTTCCATTTCGTCGAGAACGGCGACGGTGCCGGCTCCGCGCCGGAGAGGAACACACCGGCGAAGCGGTACGACTGGCCGTCCCAAGCGCCCTTGACCGCAAGAGAGGCCGGGTGCGGTAGCGCTCCGAGCGGAAGCGCCATCGTCTGCACCCGGTAGGCGGGCAAGCGTGCGGTCAGCAGGCGGTTGCCGAGAACGAGCTGCCGTTGGACTGCGGTCGCGTCGAGCGTGTTCAGCTGTAGGTGGTCCTTCGTGTGGTTGCCGAGCTCGAACCCGTGCCCGACCAGCCAGTCGAACGTCCTCTTCGCCGTTCCACCGTCGCCGTCGAACGCGTTTCGCGGGACGTAGAAGGTTCCCGTGGCCGGGAAGCCGGCATGCTGCGCGGCGAAGTCCTCGAAGATCCCGACAGCCGTCTTGGGGTCGACGCGGCCGTCCGGCAAGAAGGAGATCTGGTTGTTGGTCGCGTCGTCGAAGGTCATCACCACCGGCGTCTTCCCCTTGGGTACGTCCAGCCCACCGGAGACGAGGTCCGACGCCCGCACCGGGTAGTAGCCGTCCAGCCAGAGCCGCGCCAGCTCGGCGCGGAACTGGCCCGCGGTCAGGTCGTAGCTCGAGCCGTTCTCGCGGATCTGGTGGTGCATCAGCACGGGCACGAGACCCAGCTCGTTCGGCTGCAGCGTCCGCGCCCGCTGCGCCGCCGACTGTTGCTTCGGGAAGACGGCGGTGAGCGCGTTGGTGGGCAGGGCGGCCGACGTGTACGTCACCGCTGGATCCCAGAGCAGGTATTCGTCGATGCCCGCGTCGTGTGCGCCGCGCATCTCGTCCTCGACCTGGGCCGGGCCGTAGTCGACGCCGAGCGAGAAATCCTGGAGCCACGGGACGACCCGGGCGCCGGAGCCGTGGACGTCGCGCTGGAAGTCCTCGAGCGAGCGCTGGACGATGTCGTAGGGCTGCGCGTTCGGGTTCGCCACCCCGTACTCGCCGGGGCCCCAGTGCGAGGGGTAGACCATCGGCGCGACGTAGTCGACGTGCGAAGCCATCATCGGGATGTTCTGGGCGACCTCCGTCGGCCGTGTGGCCGCCACGCCGAACACCGATGCGCCCAGGTAGGTGCCGTAGGGCTTCAGGGCGGCTCGGGTCTCGGCGAGGAAGGATGCGATCGACCGCTCCGGCGTCCCCTTCAAGCCGGGGAAGGCCATCGTCGAGAGCGGCCCGTCCGGCCGGCGAACGTAGTCGTAGAGGACGTCGTCCACGCCCGCTTTCGCGGCAGCGACGGCGATGTCGATCTGGTACCGGCGCACCGCGGGATCGGCGAAGTTGGTGAAGCCCCCGTAGCCGCCGTACATCTGGCCGCCGGGAGTCTGGATCACCTCGTCGCGCTTGCCGGCCCTCCAGGCGGCGCCCGCCAGGATCGGGTCGCGGAAGCAGACGAGCCGCCCGATCACCCGGACGCCCTTTTTGTGCAGGAACTCGACCGCGGCCGGCAGGTCGACCGTTCGCTTGACCGCCCCGATCCGGTGCGCCAGGGGCACCGGCGCGTTCCAGCCCACCGTGCCGGACTCGTCCTTGAGGTCGAGCTCGACCGTGTTGATCCGGCCCTGGTCGATCAGGTCGACGACGCCCTTGTGCAGCGTCGGGTCGGCCCAGGCGTCGAAGGTGACGTGGACAGCGCGCACCGGGTGGGCGGGCCGACGAGCCTGCATCGAGATCCAGACCCGGCGGGTGCTCGCGTTCCGCAACGTATCCGTGGCGACGAGCGTGATCGGGGCCGTCGGCCGCTTCGGCCACGAGAGTCGGAACCGGCCGTTCTTCGAGACGAGCACCGGTCGACCGCCCGCGGTCAGCGTCGCGCCCGGCTCGACCGTCCCTGCGAGCGCGAGCGGGTGCCCGTACGGAATCATCACGCCCGGCCGGTCGAACGAGATCGTCGGGCCCTGCGTGTCCACGCGGACGTTCCAGGTCTTGGTCGTGCGGGAGCCCGGGAACCCCCCGGCGGCGCTCGCCTGGACGCGGTGTGTCCCGTCCGTCAGGCGGTTGCCGTCGAGCACGAACCGGCCGTCCCTCATGTACGCCTTGCCGGTGACGTCGGCGCCGTCCAGCTTCCAGCGGACGCGGTCGAGCACCGACTGGTCCGCGCCGACCGAGAACGAGAGCGAGGGCAGCTTGGCGGGGCCGACCGCCGAGTTCGCCGCAGGCCCCTCCGGATCGAGCCCCGGCGCGGAGATGCGGGCGCCGAGCGCGAACGTGGCAAAGACGAGAGCACCGAGGACAGCCACTGCGATCGCCAGCCGGCGGTACCGGTGGAAGAGGCCGGGCTTCTTCCGGCGTGGTCGGGGCGTGGCCTCCCGCTCCGTCCCCGGCTCGACGACTGGATCGCCGCCGTCTCCGTCCTGCGCGGGCGGCTCGTCGGTCGGAACGTGAGCGCGGAGCCTCTCGACCTCCTCGATCAGGAGCAGGATCGCCCGGCCGGCGGGCTGGAGCTCGGGGTGCGACTCGTCCTCGGAGAGCTTCTGTGCCCAGCGTCGTAGCTCGTCGATTTGCCCTGCATCCACGGGCAAAGTATGCCCCGGGAACGGCTCAGCCGACGACGGCGAGCTCGAGCCCGAGCAGATCGGCCGCCTTGCGGAGGCGCGGAACCTGGTGGCCGATGCCGAGCGCGACGTGGTGCGTCGGGCCCTGCGCGCACCAGGCGTCGAAGAACGCGGCCGGTCCGGGCGCGAACCGGATGCGCGAGTTCGTGTTGCCGATCCGGAAGGTCGGCCCGGGGATCGATTCGCCCTCGCCTGCGATCAGCTTCAGCCGTCCGTCCGCGGTCTGGGTAAGGCCGAGGATCGTCACCGGCCCGAGCTGCACCTTCATTTCGATGGACAGCCCCGCCCCCGCCTTGCCGTGGTAGAGATCGAGGGCTCGCGCCACCGGCCGCCCCTGGGCGATCGCCAGATGCCCGGGGCCGTCGTGGCCCATCAGGATGAAGCCCTCCTCGAAGTCGAGGCCGTAAAACTCGGTGTACGAGCCGCCGGCGCCCAGACGGTCGAGCAGGAGCATCGCGATGTTCGTCTTCAGGTCGCCCTCGCCGGCCGCAGGTATGCCCCGCGCGGTCAGCAGCGAGTTCCCGACGATGAGGCCCGCTGCGACACGGCCTGCGCTGCTTCCTTCGGAGCCGCGGTAGTAGTACGTCAGGCCGTCGAGCTCGTAGTCGGCCACCAGCCGGTCGAGGCCGGTCGCCACGCGGGCCGACCAGTCGAGGGTCTCGGGCGTGATCTCGGCCGCGATCGGGTCGCTGCCGGGCTCGGCGAGATCGAATGTCTCCCGGATCTCGCCGGCCTTGTGCTCGACCGCCGCTGCGTCGACCGCCTCGACCCGTACGACGAGGTCGTCGATCTCCAGCACCTCGACGTGGGCGCCGGTCTGCACCTGCACCTGCGTGAAGTCGGAGTACAGGTCGAGCATCCCCGGATAGGTGTGCCCGAGGAAGCCGATGCGGGCGGAACGCAGGCCGCTGGCCGCCCGGGCAGCGGCGAGCCAGTCGCCCAGCGCGTCCCACGTGGGGTCGCCGTCCAGCAGCGTCCCGGTGACGATCCTGCAGGGAATCCGGGCCCGTGCGAAAGCGCCGGCGATCTCCGGCACGCAGCAGGCCGAGCAGTTGGCCAGCCACTCAGCCGTGGTCATCGACTCGTAGTCGAGCGTGCGCGTCGGTTGCAGGTTGAGGATCACGACCGGGGCGCCGGCCGCCTGGACGACCGGGAGGACCTGTGACGAGGTCGCGTAGGTCGCGGTGTAGAGGAGGAGGAGGTCGACCCGCGCACCCGCGAGCGCCTCGCCTGCCTTCCGGGCCGACTGGGCCGAGTCGACGAGGCCGGCGGAGACGACCTCGGCGCCCATTCCCTCCAGCCGCTTCTCGATCCCGCGCTGGTAGCCGGCGAGCCGGTCGCGCAGGCCGTCGAACTGCGGCCAGTAGGCGGCCAGGCCGATCCCGAACACGCCGACGTGCGGCGCGCCTTCGCGGCTCACCGGCTCTCCGCGTGCGCGGCGGCAGCCGCATGCCGGCGGGCGACGGCGCTCCGCAGCCGCTCCCTTGCGCGCCGATACATGTCTGCGCCGTTCGGGACGATGACGCTGGCCAGGAGGAGGCCGCCGACGACGATGTTCTGGTCCTGCGCCGGGATCAGGTCGGCGGTCAGCGCGGTCTGTAGGCAGCCCAGCACGGCGACGGCCAGGACCACTCCGGCGATCGTGCCGCGGCCGCCGAAGATCGAGACGCCGCCGAGGAGGACGATCGTGACGACGAACAGCTCCATCCCGATCGCGGAGTCGTAGCGCGCCGAGGCGAAGCGGAGCGTCCAGAGCACGCCGGCGAACCCGCTCAGCATCCCGGAGAGAACGAACAGCCAGAACTTGATCCGCTTGACACGGATACCGGCGAAGAAGGCAGCCTCCTGCCCGGCGCCGATCGCGAAGATCGCCCGCCCGAGCGGAGTCGCGTGCAGGACGACCGCGAACACGACGGCCAGCGCCAGGAAGAACGCGATCGAGTACGGGATGTGCGTGTGCGGGATCGGGATCACCCCGATGTTCGACAGATTCGCGGGGAACCCGCCGATCGTGTCCGTCGGCAGGATCCCCTGGGCGATGCCGCGGTAGAGGGTCAACGTGCCGATCGTCACCGCGAGGGAGGGCAGTCCGAGCCCGGTGACCAGGAAGCCGTTGAATGCGCCGAGGAACCCGCCGAGGACGACAGCCATGATCATCGCCGGCCAGATCGGCCAGCCATGCTTGAAGAGCTCTGCCATCAGCACGCCGCAGAGCCCGAGCATCGAGGCGACCGAGAGGTCGATCTCGCCGGTGACCACGATCAGGGTCAGCGGGAGCGCCATGATCGCCACCTCGCCGACGTTCAGGCCGATGAAGAACAGGTTGGTCGAGTGCAGGAAGTAGGGAGAGACGCTCGCGCCGTAGGCGATCGTGGCGCCGAGCAGGACGAGCAGCAGGGTCTCCCAGCGCAGGACGACACCGAGGTGCTGCCGGACCGGCCTCGGCGGCGGCCCGCCCGGGACCTCGTCGGCCGGCTTGTAGTCCTCGAGCTCAGCCACGGGCCCTCCTGCGGGTGCGCAGCGCGGGGGCGACCCGCAGGGCGATCAGCCGGTCGAAGGCGATCGCCGCGATCAGCAATCCTCCGGAGATCGCCGCGCTCCAGAACGACGAGACGTTCACGACCACGAGCGCGCTGTAGATCGTCGCTAGGAGCAGCGCGCCGAGCGTCGCGCCGAGCACCGAGCCACTGCCGCCGAAGATCGCGACGCCGCCGACGACGACCGCGGCGATCACCTGGAACTCGTAGCCGACGCCGGCGATCGCGTCGACCGATGCGTAGTAGGAGAGCCACAGCGCGCCGGTGATCCCCGCGATCGCGCCGCTGAGCACGAACGCGAGGAACACGCGCGAGCCGACCGGGATGCCGGCGAGCCGCGCCGCGGCCGGATCGGATCCGATTGCGTAGAGGTCTCGCGCCGTCCGGAAGCTCCGCATCGCGTACGTCGCGACCACGACGGCGACGATCGCGATGATCGCCAGGTACGGGACGCCCACGACCGTTCCGTAGCCGATCTTGTTGAAGCTCTGCGGCAGCATCGAGGCGTTGACCTGGTTGCCGCCCGCCCAGGCGCCGTCAATCCCGCGGATGATGTAGAGCGTCCCGAGCGTTACGACCAGGCTCGGCACTCGGCAGACGGTCACGATCAGCCCGTTGATCGCCCCGAACGCAGCGCCGATCGCCAGGGTGAGCAGGAAGACCAGCACGATCGAGACGTGCGGATGGGTGCGGTAGAGCGTCCCGGCCGCGTAGGCCGAGATGCCCAGCACCGAGCCGATCGAGAGGTCGACGTTCCGGGTGATCACGACGATCGTCTCGCCGATCGCGAGCAGCGCGATGATCGCCGCGCCGGACACGATCTGCTGTACGTTCGTCGTGCTCAGGAAGCGGTGGTTGTCGATCGTCGCCGCGCCGACGACGATCGCCAGCGCGAGCACAATCCCGAGCTCGCGGAAGCGGAAGAGCAGCTCGGCGAGGGCGTGCGAGCTCGAGCGCTGCTCGATCGCGGTGCGCTCCTCGGCGACGGCTGTCATGCCGCGGCCTCCTCCGCGATCCCGGTCGCCGCGTGCATGATCGCGTCCTCGGTCGCCTCCGCGCCCGTGAACTCGCCCGTGACGCGGCCTTCGAAGAGCACAACCACGCGGTCGGCCATGCCGAGCACCTCCGGCAGCTCCGACGAGATCATCAAAACGGCGACGCCCTGGGCGGCGAGCTCGGAAAGCAGGCGGTGCACCTCGGCCTTCGTGCCGACGTCGATGCCGCGGGTCGGCTCGTCGACGATCAACAGCCGCGGCTTGCGCGCAAGCCACTTCGCCAGCACGGCCTTCTGTTGGTTTCCGCCGGAGAGCGTCCAGACCGGGTTGGTCAGCCTCCCGTACTTGAGCTGCAGGCGCAGCGCCCAGTCGCGGGCGAACCGCCGCTCGGCGCCGTGCGGGATCAGCCCTCCGCGCCTGACCTGGTCGAGCGACGCCAGCGCGATGTTGCGCTCGATCGAGAAGTCCATCACCAGCCCCTGCTGGCGGCGGTCCTCGGGGACGAGCGCGATCCCGGCGTCCATCGCCGCCGTCGGCGAGGCGGACGGGAGCCGCCTGCCCTCGATCTCGACCGAGCCGGCGTCCCAGCGGTCGATTCCGAAGATCGCGCGGGCGACCTCCGTCCGGCCGGCGCCGACGAGGCCGGCAAGGGCGACGATCTCGCCGCTCCGGACCTCGAAGGAGACGTCAGTGAAGACACCCTCGCGGGTCAGCCGATCGACCTTCAGGACGCTCCGGCCGGCCTCCGCGGGCACCTTCGGGAACAGCGCCTCCATGTCGCGGCCGACCATCGCCCGGATCACCGCCGGAATCGTCAGCTCCCCGATCGGCCTGGTCAGGACGTGGCGGCCGTCGCGCATCACGGTCACCCGCCGGCAGATCGCGAAGATCTCCTCCAGCCGGTGCGAGACGAAGAGCACCGCATTGCCGCGCGCACGCAGCGTTTCGACGATGCCGAACAGCCGGTCGACCTCGGTGCTGGTGAGGGCGGCGGTCGGCTCGTCCATGACGATCACGCGCGCGTTAGTGGTCAGCGCCTTGACGATCTCGACGAGCTGCTGGTCGGCGATCGAGAGGCCGCGGGCGAGCCGGTCGGGATCGAGCCGGACGCCGAGCTGGTCGAAGACGGCGGCCGCGTCGCGTCGCATCCGGCGGCCGTCGATCCGGCGGAAGCGCTTGAGCGGCTGCGCCCCGACGAAGATGTTCTCTGCGACGCTCAGGTCGGGAAACAGCGTCGGCTCCTGGAAGATGATCGCGATCCCCGCGTCCTGCGACTGCTTGGCATTGTCGAAGATCGCCTCCTCGCCGTCGAGCAGGAGGCGGCCGGCGTCGGGCCGGTGGACGCCCGCGAGGATCTTGACGAGCGTGGACTTCCCCGCGCCGTTCTCCCCGACGAGTCCGTGCACCTCCCCGCCGAAGAGCTCGATGTCGCCGTCCTCGAGTGCGTGGACGGCCCCGAAGCTCTTCTGGGCGTGCTCGAGAGCGAGCAGGGGCTCCGGATGAGAGGTCGTCACGGTCGTCGGCTGGAACATACGGAAGAGGAGCCCCGCAGGCGCGGAGCTCCTCCTCCGGTGGTGGCTAGAACTTGAACCTGTCGACGTTCTTGATCGTGAACGTGTAGGGCGGTCCGAGGATCACCTGCGGCCGCTTGTCGGGGCCGAGCACGATCTTGTACGTCCCGAGCTTGCCGGCCTTGAACGTCTGGCCGACCTTGCCCGTGATCTTGCCGTCCGCGAGTGCGGTGACTGCGTAGCCCGCCAGGTAGCCCAGATCCTCGGGGTTCCAGAGCGCGAACGCCTTCACGGTGCCGTCGTGGACGTACTTCTTCATCTGGCTCGGGAGCCCGAGCCCCGTGATCACGACCTTCTTCTTGTACTTCGAGGTCGAGAGGTACTGCGCGGCCGAGGAGATTCCGACCGTCGTCGGTGACTCGATTCCCTTCAGGTTCGGGTACGCCTGCAGCATGGCCACGGTCGCCTGCCTCGATTGGGCAGGGTTGTCGTTGCCGTAGTAGATCTTCACCAGCTGCATGTCCTTGTAGGCGGGCTTCTTCAGCTCGAGCTTCATGTACTTGATCCAGGCGTTCTGGTTCGTCGCCGTCGAGGCCGCCGACAGGATCGCGAACTGGCCCTTGTAGCCCATCAGCTTGGCAAGCAGCTTGACCTGGCTGCGACCGATCGTCTCGGTGTCCGCCTGGTTGATGAACAGCTGGCGGCAGTTCACGTCCGAATCGAACGCGACGATCTTCGTCCCCTGCGCCTGCGCCTGCTTGAGCGCGGGGCAGACCGCCTGCGGGTCGTTCCCGGCGATGACGATTCCGGCCGCGTGGCTCTGGATCGCCGCCTGGATCGCGGGCTGCTGCGCCGCGGCGGTGTCCTCCGTGCCGGACGAGACGACCTGCTTCTCGCCGAGGGCGGTCAGCGCGAGCTTCCCGCCGTGGTCGGCGATCACCTCGTACGGGTTCAGGGTGTCCTTCGGGATGAAGTAGAACGTCCTGCCCTTGGTCGAGCTGCCGCCGGCGGCGAGCGCCGCCGCAGCCGCCACCGCGGTCACGAGCAGCCCGGCCAGGGCGATGATCACCAGGCGACCGCGTGACGAGTTGGCCTTCAGCATGCGTGCTCCTCCTCTCTCGTGGGACTGATTCCACTGACTGGTGCTTCAACGGCTCCTCGCCGCTCGGAACTCGTGATGTCGGCCTCCTTTCGTGCGGGTCATCGCGGATAGGCGGCCGTGACGCCGCCGTCGACGTTGATCACGTTGCCGGTGGACTTGGCCGACCGCGGGCCGGCCAGAAAGGCGATCGCCTCGGCGACGTCCTCCGGGTAGACGCTGACCCCGAGCTTGGTCCGTCCGCGGTAGAACGACTCCAGGTCGTCTGCCGCCACGCCGTAGGCGTTCGCGCGCTCGGCCTTCCAGTCGGACGACCAGATGGCCGAGCCCTCGATCACCGCGTCGGGATTCACGGTGTTGACGCGGATGCCGTGCGGGCCGCCCTCCTCGGCCAGGCAGCGGGCGAGGTGCAGCGACGCAGCCTTCGCCGACGAGTACGCGGCTGCGTTGGCGCCGGCGACCAGCGCGTTCTTGGAGGCGACGAAGACGATCGAACCGCCGCCGCCCTGCTCGACCATCACTCTGAACGCCTCGCGGGCGGCGAGGAAGTAGCCGCGGGCGAGCACCGCGTAGTTGCGCTCCCAGTCCTCTAGCGTGGTCTCGGTGATCGGCGCGCTCGTGGCCAGCCCGGCCGAGGCGACGAGGATGTCGATGCCGCCGTACTCGAGCACGGCGCGGCCGGCGAGTTGCTCGACCGCCGGCTCGCTGGTCACGTCGACGGCGGCCGAGATCGCGCGGCGCCGGCCGTGCGCGGCGACGATCTCCTCCGCGACCTCGCGGGCGCCGTCAACGTTCAGGTCGCCGACGACGACGTGGGCGCCCTGGGCGGCAAGGGCGCGCGCTGCCGCCCGTCCGATCCCGCTTGCTCCGCCGGTGATCAGCGCGACCTTCCCCGCGAGCTCCCCGCGAGGCGGGGCCTGCGCCAGCTTGTACCGCTCGAGCGGCCAGTACTCGATCGCGAACGCCTCGGTCTCGCTCAGCGAGCGGAAGCCGCCGATCGCGTCGGCGGCGTCCTGGACCGCGATCGCTCGGTGGTAGAGGTCGCGGGTGACTCGCGCCCTCCCGGCGTCGGGGCCGGAGGTAACGATGCCGACGCCGGGAACCAGCACCACTCGCGGGCCGGCCGGGTCGATCGGGAACTGCCGCGTCTCCTCGTCGACGTTGCGCTCGTAGTACGCGCGGTACCAGCGCGCGTACTCCTCGACGCCGGCCGTAAGGGCATCGCGCAGCTCGCCGGCGTCCTCGTGCTCGGGGTCGAAATCGACCACGAGCGGCTTGTGCTTCGTGTGGATCAGGTGGTCGGGGCACGGCGCGCCGACCTGGCTGACCTTCGGCGCCCGCTCGGACGAGGCGAACGCGACCGCCTCCGGGCTGCGGTCGACCTCGAGGATCACGCCTGCGCCGTCGGCGGCGACGGCTCCGCGGAGCGCCGGCAGCACGCGCGTCAGGAGGGCGGACGCTACGCGGCTCTCCACCTCTGCCACCTTCCGGCCACCGAGCCCGAACCCACCTTTCGCCGCGCGGTCGATCGCCTCCGCCGCGCGGCGGACGAGCTCGAGCGTGGCGTGGTAGCTCTCCTCTCCGGTCGCGCCCCAGGTGACGAGCCCGTGGCGCTCGAGCAGGACCCCGCGGGCCTCCGGCTGGGCGTCGAGCAGCTCGGCGATGCGCCGGGACATGTCGAAGCCGGGCCGCTGGTAGTCGAGCCAGACCGCCTCGTCGCCGAACTCCTCTTCGGCCAGCCTGCGCCCGTCCGGTGCGGAGGTGAGCGCGATGATCGCGTCCGGATGCGTGTGGTCGACGTGGTCGGCCGTGACGAAGGCGTGCAGCAGCGTCTCGATGGACGGCCGCGGCTGGTCGGGGCGAACCGCACAGCGCAGGAGGTAGTCGACCATCTCTGCGTCGCTCATCGCCTCGCGCTCGCGGAGCGGAAGCACCTCGTCGAGCCGGAGCCCGGCGAAGCCCGCGTTCGTGATCGTGGCGAGGTCGGTGCCCGAGCCCTTCACCCAGAGGACGTGAACCTCCCGTCCGGTGTGATCCTGGATCGTCTCCTTCGAGGACGTGTTGCCGCCGCCGATGTTGGCCAGCGCCCGATCGGCGCCGAGCAGGTTCGAGCGCCGGACGAGGCCGTCGAGGACGCCAAGGTCCGCCGCGGCGCTCTCGTCCCAGCGATCCTCGGGGACGGGGATGCCCCGCAGGGTGTCTACCGGTGCCGTCACGCGGGCGCCCCGGTTGTCGTCAGGCTGTCGATCTCGTCGGCGGCTTGCTCGAGGGAGTCGCGGACGTCGCGTCCCGCGTACGCCTCTCGCAGCGCCAGGACCCAGCGCGTTGCAATCTCGCGGTAATTCGGCATCGGCGTGACGAGCACGGATGCCTCGTGCTCGACGAGCCTTCTCGCCACTTCGTAGAACGATCCCCAGGCGGCCGCGCGAGCCCGGAATTCTTCGTCGTCCCAGGTGCTGAGGCGCGTGGGATTCATGTTGCCCTCGGATGCGGACCGACGAAGAAAGTCCGGCCCGGTAGCCCATTCGACGAACCGCCACGCAGCATCGAGGTTGCGCGTCCGGGCGTTCACGACCACGGACCAGGTCCATAGATTCGGACGACATCCGGCCGGCCCGCTCGGAGGCAGCGCGTACTCGATCGCGCCCACGAGACTGGAGTACCGCGGATCCTCGAAGTAGGCGACGTAGTGATCCGAGTCGACCATGAGCGCATATCGCCCCTGCGCGAAGTCGAGTGCCAGCTCGTACCAGCGCTGTTGGGGCCAGTCGTCCGGGCCGGCGGCGCGGAGGGCGGCGAGGAAGTCGGCAGTGGCGCGCACCGCAACGTCAGACGCGATCGCGCTTCGTCCGTCCTCGAAGTCGCGGGCTCCGTACGACCAGAAGTACGTTGCGAAGCCCGTGTACATCGTGTGCCACACATCGACGCCGCGCTGGGCGAAACCGCGACACGCGCCGGCCGCTGCGGCGGCACGGGCTGCGGCGAAGAATGCCTCCCAGGTCTCGGGTACCGCGATCTCCGCCGCCTCGAGATGAGCGGGGACGTAGGCGAGGTTGTACGACTCGCAGTTCACCGGAATCTCGAGCAGCGGCCCCGAGCCGAGCCGGCTGCCGGCCCTGCCGTCCCAGCGGTTCGCGGCCAGGAGCGCGTCGACGAAGTCGTCGGGCCGGTAGGCATCGCTCGCCCGGTCGAGGAAGTCGTCGAGGGGCTGGACGAAGCCGGCAGCGGCGTGCTCCCAGACGAGCACAGGGCCGGACATGAAGACATCGGCACCGTCGGCGCCGCTCAGGTAGCCGTGGATCTCGTTCGAGAAGTACTCGTCGCTCGGCACGATGTTGATCTCGAGCTCGAGCCCGGAGCGCAGCTCGAACTCGGCCGCGTGACGTTGGACGCTTGCGACGTAGGCGTCCGTGTCAGGCGCAAGGAACCGTACGGCAGTCACGCCGTCACCTCGTCGCGGCTTCGACCTGCGAGCGTCGCGAAGCGCTCCCGGGCCTCGTCCCACTCGGCCGACGGCGTGGGTTCGTAGAGGGTCGGGACGAACGAGGCGCGGACGACCGTCCGGGCCTCCTCGAGCGAGGCGAGCTCGCCCAGCGCCATCACCTGGACGAGCAGGTTGCCGACCAGCGTCGCCTCCTCCGGCCCGGCCAGGACCGGCAGGCCGGTCGCCTGCGCGGTCCAGCGGCAGAGCAGCTGGTTCCGCGCGCCGCCGCCGACGACGTGCAGCTCGACCGGGTCCGCGCCCGTGACCTCGCGGAGCAGGTCGACGGTCACCGCGTGCTTCAGAGCGATGCTCTCGAGGATGCAGCGTGCGGTCGCGCCGGCATCTTCGGGGGCGACCTGGCCGGTGCGCTTGCAGAAGGCAGCGATACGGGCCGGCATGTCCCCGGGCGCTGCGAAGGACTCGTGATCGGGATCGACGAGCGAACGGAGGGGAGGCGCCGCCGCCGCCAGCTCGTTCAGCTCCTCGAACGAGTGCTCCCGGCCGGCGTCGGTCCAGGCACGGCGCGACTCGTGCAGCAGCCACAGGCCGGTGACGTTCCGAAGCAGCCGGAACGTGCCGGCCACGCCGCCCTCGTTCGTCAGGTTGGCGGCGAACGTCGCGTCCGTGACCAGCGGCCGGTCGACCTCCAGTCCGACGAGCGACCACGTACCGGCACTGATGAACACCGAGTCGTGATGGCTGAACGGTACCGCCGCCACCGCGGATCCCGTGTCGTGCGTGGCGACCGCGATCACGGTCGCGCCGCTCGGTGCTCGGCCGAGAGGCGTTCCGGGCGGAACCACCTCGGGGAACACACCGGCCGGGATCTCCAGCCGTTCGAGGAGGTCGACGGCCCAAGTGCCCGCCTGCGGATCGAAGCACTGCGTCGTGGTCGCGTTCGTCAGCTCGGTCGAGCGGCTCCCGCACAGTCGCGAGTGGACGAGATCAGGGATCAGCAGGAGCGTCTCCGCGTCGGCGAGCGCCGGGTCGTTTTCCGCGACGAGCGCGGCTAGTTCGAAGACGGTGTTGATCGGCAGCAGCTGGATGCCGGTCCGCTCGTAGAGCTCGCGCGGCGGCACGCGCTCGTATGCGCGCCCGACGGCGGCGGCGCGGCGGCCGTCCCGGTAGTGCACGGGGTTCGCGAGCAGCCGTCCATCCGCGTCGACGAGCCCGAAGTCGACACCCCAGGAGTCGACCGCGACCGAGTCGACGGGGGCGGCGGCCGCGAGGCCGGCCAGCGTGTCGCGGTACAGGCGCTCGAAGTCCCAGCGCAAAATGCCGTCGTCCGTCGCGGGCGTGTTCTCGAACCGGTGGACCTCGTCGACCGCGAGCCGTTCGCCGTCGAACGTGCCGAGGGCGACGCGGCCGCTCTGGGCTCCGAGGTCGACGGCGGCCAGGCGCGGCATCAGCCGACCAGCTCGTCGTTGCGGACGGCCCGCCGCAGATCGCGTGGCCGCACCGGCGGCGGCTTGCGCGGCCCGGGGTCGGTGGTGATCACGGTCACGCCCGCGGCCTGCCAGGCTTCCACCTCGGCCTCCGGCGCGCCCGAGTCGGTGACGATCCCCGTCAGCTGGTCGAGCGAGACGAAGGTGAGCAGCGCGCTCCGGTGCCACTTCGTCCCGTCGAGGATGCCGTAGACCTGCTCGCAGGCGTCCGCCATCTCCTGCTTGATCCGCACCTCGTCCGGGTTGAGATCCATCAGGCCCCGCTCGATGCTCAGCCCGCGGGCGCCGAGGAAGCCCTTGTTGATCCGCGTCGTCCGCAGGACGTCGGTGCCGAGGTCGCCCACGAGGGACATCGCAGAGAGGCGCAGCATGCCGCCGGTGACCAGCACCGAGATGCCGGGCGCGTCGGCGAGCGCGGTCGCGACCAGCAGCCCGTTGGTGACGACCACCAGCTCCCGCTTGCTGCGCAGCTCGAGCGCGAGGTAGTACGCGGTCGTGCTCGCGTCCAGGGCGACCGCCTCGCCCTCGCCGACGAGCGCCGCAGCTGCTCGGGCGACCGCCTGCTTGCGCTCGACCTCGAGACGGAGGCGGAGGTCGAAGCCGACCTCGGACTGGCCCTGCTGGAGGGCACGGACGCCGCCGCGTACGCGGGCGACGAGCCCCTGGCGCGCGAGCTCGGTCAGGTCGCTGCGCACGGTCACCTCGGACACCGAAAATGCTTCCGCAAGTTCCGCAACGTGAACGGAATCGCGTGACTCGAGCAGACGGAGGACGTGCTGCATCCGCTCGCTCTGGGAAAAAGCCCGGTTCGACTGGTTGCCGTCGATGCGCGCGACCCTAGAGCGCTGCGCGGTGAAAGTCAACCGCTGCTTTCGAATCTCCACCGACCGAAAGCCGGTTCGTAATCCAGGGACGGATGCGTCAGACTGCGACGCGATGGACGAGGCAGCCGTCGTCGAGCGCGTGAAGTCGCTGGAGATCGAAACGCCGTCCTGGGGCTACGGCAACTCCGGCACCCGGTTCCACGTGTACCCGTGGCCGGGCGCCGCCCGCGACGTCCACGAGCGCATCGCAGATGCGGCGCTCGTCCACCGGCTGACGGGCTGCTGTCCGAGCGTCGCGTTGCACATTCCCTGGGACGCGGTCGACGACTACGGCGCGCTCCGCGCCCTCGCCCAGGAGCAGGGGATCCGGATCGGCGCGATCAACCCGAACCTGTTCGGCGACGACGCCTATCGCCTCGGCAGCCTGTGCCACCCCGACACCGGCGTGCGGGCGGCCGCGATCCGGCATTGCCTCCAGTGCGTCGAGATCGCGAAGGAGGTGGGCTCGTCGCTGGTCAGCCTCTGGCTCCCCGACGGGACGAACTACCCCGGTCAGGACGACCTGCGCGCGCGGCACGCGCGGCTGACGGAAGGGCTGGAGAAGGTGTATTCGGCTCTACCGCCCGGGATGCGGCTGCTGGTCGAGTACAAGTTCTTCGAGCCCGCCTTCTACGCCACCGACCTCCCCGACTGGGGAACCGCCGCGCTCGTCTGCCGCCGGCTCGGCCCTCAGGCGCAGGTGCTCGTGGACACGGGTCACCATCCCCAGGGCACGAACATCGAGCAGATCGTCGCCGTGCTGCTCGCCGAGGGCCTGCTCGGAGGGTTCCACTTCAACAACCGCAAGTACGCCGACGACGATCTGATCGTCGGCTCGGTCGACCCGTTCGAGCTCTTCCGGATCATGCGCGAGATCGCCCTCGGGGACTCGGCCGGGGTCGCCTTCATGATCGACCAGTCGCACAACGTCGAGGGGAAGATCGACGCGATGATCCAGTCGGTGATGAACATCCAGACCGCCTATGCGAAGGCGCTGCTCGTGGACGAGGGGCGTCTCACGGAGGCGCAGGCCGCGGGTGACGTGCTCGGCGCGCACCGGACCCTGCTCGAGGCGTTCGAGACGGACGTGCGGCCGCTGCTCGCGCGTGTGCGGACGGAGGTTGGCGTCGCGCCGGACCCGGTCGAGGCCTTCCGGGCCGGCGGCCACGCAGCGCGGCTCGCGGACGAGCGCGGGACCGCGTCGGTCGAGAGCGCGTACGAGCGCACATGACGCAGCGCACGGCGTTCGTCCTCCGCGTGAAGCCCGATCGGATCGACGACTATGTCGAGGCGCACTCAGCCGTGTGGCCCGACATGCTCGAGGCGCTGCGCGACGCCGGCATCCGGAACTACTCGATCTTCCGGGACGGGACGCAGGTGTTCGGCTACTTCGAGTCGGACGATCTCGAGCGGGCCGCCGCCTACCTGGCAGAGCAGGAGGTGTGCGCACGCTGGCAAGACGCGATGGCCGAGCTGCTGGAGGAGCGGGTGCCGGACGCGGGCCCGCCGGCACTCGAGGAGATCTTCCGGCTCGACTGAATCCCTAGAGTCCCTCTATGCCTGCCGTCCAGCTGTTTGCGACCTGCCTCGGCGACCTCGCCTTCCCCGACGCGGTCGCCGACGCCGAGACGCTGCTGCGGCAGGCGGGCTTCGAGGTCGAGTTCCCGGCACGTCAGGTTTGCTGCGGCCAGCCGGCGTTCAACGCCGGGCACCGCGCGGCGGCGCGGCGAGTCGCACGTTCGTTCGCTCGCGCATTCTCGCGGGAGGTGCCGATCGTCGCGCCCTCGGGCTCGTGTGCGACGATGGCGTCGCACTACCTGCCGGAGCTGGTCGGCGTCGAGCCGTTCGAGGTATGGGAGCTGTCGGCCTTTCTGGTCTCGGTCGGTTTCCGTCCGCTGCCGCGGAACGCGGGACGGCGCATCGCCTACCACGACTCGTGCCACATGCTGCGCGAGCTGCACGTGTCGGCGCAGCCCCGGCGCCTGCTCGGCGGGTCCGGCGCGGAGCTCGTCCCATTCGCGCGCCCGGATCTCTGCTGCGGGTTCGGCGGGACGTTCTCCGTGCGCCAGCCCGAGGTCTCGCTGGCCATGGCGGACGACAAGCTGGCCGACGGCGAGGCGTCCGGGACGATCGTGACCGCCGATCCGGGCTGCCTGATGCACCTGCGCGGCCGCGCCGAGAAGAGTGGCTCGCCCGTCCGGGTCGTCCATCTCGCGACGGCGCTGGCGAGGGGAGTCGGTGCCTGAGCTCGCCCAGCCGGCGGGGCGCTTCCGGGTGATCGCACGAGGCAAGCTCGCCGACGCGCACACCCAGCAGGCGCTCGACGACTCGACCGACCGGCTGCGCTCGCACCGGCTGTCGGCCTGGGAGGAGCTCGACGGCGTCGAGGCGCTGCGCGAGCGCGCGCACGCGATCCGGATGGAGGTGGTCGACGATCTCCAGGGGCACGTCGACCGGTTCACGGCCGCGCTGGAAGCCCGCGGCGGCCATGTCTTCTTCGCCCGCACGGCGGAGGAGGCCAGCGCCTACATCGCGGAGGTCTGCACGCGCGCCGGGGCGAAGCTGGCGGCGAAGTCGAAGTCGATGGCGACCGAGGAGATCGGGCTCAATGCGGCCCTCGAGGCGGTAGGCGTGAAGCCGGTCGAGACCGACCTCGGCGAGTACATCCTCCAGCTGGCCGGGGAGCACCCCGTGCACATCGTGGCACCGGCGATCGAGAAGACGGCGGAGCAGGTGGCCGAGCTCCTGACCGCCGTGGACGGCAAGCCGGTTCCTGCCGAGCTCGAGGCGCTGACGGCCGCTGCGCGACGGCAGCTCCGGGAGACGTTCCTGCAGGCCGACGTCGGGATCACCGGAGCGAACTTCGGTGTCTCCTCGACCGGCTCGGTCTGTCTCGTCACCAACGAGGGCAACGGGCGGCTGGTCAGCTCGATCCCCCGCCTGCACGTGGCCGTAATGGGGATGGAACGGCTGGTGCCGACGACGGCCGACCTCTCCGTGTTGCTGCGGCTTCTGGCGCGGTCCGGAACCGGCCAGAAGCTGACCGTGTACACGACGCTGATCACCGGCCCGCGCCGTCCCGGCGAGCAGGATGGGCCGCAGGATCAGCACGTCGTCATCCTCGACAACGGGCGGACGAACCTCCTGCGCGGCCGGTACAAGGAGATGCTCGCCTGCATCCGCTGCGGCGCGTGCCTGAACGTGTGCCCCGTCTACCGCAAGACGGGCGGCGCGGCGTACGGGCCGGTCTACTCGGGCCCGATGGGAGCGGTTCTGCTGCCCCTCCTCGTCGGGCTCGACCAGGCGCCGTCGCTCCCGCATGCCTCGTCGCTCTGCGGCGCGTGTACCGAGGCGTGCCCGGTGAAGATTCCCCTGCACGAGCTCCTGCTCGACCTCCGCCGCGACCTGGTGCAGGACGGTGTGGCCCCCCGGAGTGAGCGGCTGGGGTTCTGGCTCTGGTCCTGGGCGTGGTCGTCGGTGTGGGGTTACCGGCTGGCGACGCGGCTCGCCCGGATGGGCCAGCCGCTCGCGGGGCTGGTCGGGCCGGGTCGTACGTGGTCGGCGGGCCGCGCCCTGCCGCGGTTCGGCCGGCGCTTCCGGGATCACCGTCGGTGACGCTCGTCGACGACTTCGCGGCGAACGCAGCGGCCGTCGGGTTCCACGTCCACCGCGGCGAAGCCCCGTCGATCGAGGGGGCCGGCGTGTCGTCCGCGATCTACGGATTGGCCGACACCGGCTCGGTCGTCCTGGCAGCCGCGCCTGAGGAACCGCGAGCGCGTTCGCTGCTTCCTTTCGTCCATGTGACCCTGCTGCGCGAGGATCTGATCCTGCCCGGTCTCCCCGAGCTGTTCGTCGCGCTCGGTGACGACCTCCCCAGTGCGCTGGCGATCGTGAGCGGCCCGAGCCGCAGCGCCGACATCGAGCAGAAGCTCGCCGTCGGCGTCCACGGGCCCGGTGAGGTGCACGTCGTCCTGCTGTCCCCGGACGAGGCTCGATAGGGTCAGGTTGATGCTTCCGATCGACCGTCCGGGCAAGATCATCTGCGTTGGCCTGAACTACCGCGACCACGCGGAGGAGCAGGGCACCGCTCTGCCCGAGGCTCCGCTGCTCTTCGCCAAGTGGCAGAACACGCTGATCGGGCCTGGCGACCCGATCGTGATTCCGTCGGTCGTGACCAAGTGCGACTACGAGGCCGAGCTCGGCGTCGTCATCGGCGAGCGGATCAAGGACGTCTCCGCGGAGAACGCACTGGAGGCCGTGGCCGGCTACGTCTGCGTCAACGACGTGTCGGCCCGCGACCTCCAGTTCGCCGACGGACAGTGGACACGCGGCAAGTCGCCCGACACCTTCTGCCCGGTCGGCCCGGCGCTCGTCTCCCGGGACGAGATCCCCGATCCGCAGGCGCTCCCGATCCGGGCGATCCTGAACGGGGCGACCGTCCAGGAGTCGACGACCGCGAACATGATCTTCGGCGTCGCCGACGTGATCGCGTACGTCACGAGGACGATCACGCTCGAGCCGGGCGATCTGATCGCGACCGGCACACCCGCCGGGGTCGGCGCCTTCCGCGACCCGCCGCTCTTCATGAAGCCGGGCGACGAGATCACGATCGAGATCGAGGGCGTCGGCTCGCTGACCAACCCTGTCGTCTCGGGTTAGCGTGCACCGTCGGCTCGGCCTGCTCGCGGGGCTGTTCCTCGCCGGGCTCGCGCTGCGGCCTCAGATCGTCGGCGTCGGCCCGCTGATCCCGAAAATCCAGGACGACCTCGGCGTCTCGCACGCGGTCGCCGGTCTGCTCGGAACGATCCCGGTGCTCTGCATGGGCGTCTTCGCGCTGCCCGCGCCCGAGGTCTCCCGGAGATTCGGAACACGTTTGGCGATCGGCGTGTGCCTGGGGCTGATCGGCGCTTTCGGAATAGCTCGAGGCGTCGCACCCGGTGCCGCTGCCGTGATCCTGCTCACGTTCGGAGTCGGGATCGGCCTCGGCCTGGCGCAGGCGCTGATGCCGGCCGCCGTCAAGGAGCGCTTCGCGCTGCGCCCCGCATTCGCGACCGGCATCTACGTGCTCGGCTTCAACATCGGCTCGGCCCTCTCGTCCGTCTTTGCCGTACCGATCGCCGACGCGACCGGAAGCTGGCGCTGGTCGCTCGTGGTCTTCTCGGCCGTGACGGTCGCGCTCGTTCCCGCATGGATGTGGCTGACGCGCGGGGAGCCACCGCACGAGCGATCAGCGGTAGCCCGGATCAGGCTGCCCTTCAAGAGTGGCACCGCCTGGGTGCTGGTCGGAATCTTCGGCTCGATGGCCTGCGTGTTCTACGGTCTGAACAGCTGGCTCCCGGACGCGTACGTCGAGCGGGGCTGGAGCGACGGGGAGGCCGGCGGTCTCCTGGCCGTTCTCAACGTCGCAGCGCTGGTGACGACGGTGATCATCCCCTGGCTTTCCGACCGCAAGGGTTCTCGCCGGGTCTACCTGGTCTCGTTCAGCGCCGCCATGGCTCTCGCGGTCGCGGGCTTCGTGGTCGTGCCCGAAGGCGCGTGGGCCTGGGCCACGGTCGTCGGGCTCTGCACCGGGGCGATGTTCCCGCTCGTGATGACCCTCCCGGTCGACGTCGGCAGGCGGTCCACCGACGTCGCTTCGGTGACGGGACTGATGCTCGGCGTCGGCTACATGCTCGGCGCGGTCGCCCCGCTGCTCCTGGGCGCCGCCCGTGATCTCACGGGCACGTTCACGACCACGCTCTGGCTGATGGCCGGCTCGGGTGCCGTTCTCTTCTCGCTGTGCGCGTCGATGACTCCCGAGCGCATCGCGCGCGGGGTCGCGACGCCCGAGCCTGCATGAACGTCGCTCGGCTGCGCCTCTTCAAAGAGGCCGACTTCAGTGGGGAACCTCCCGGTTCCGCTCAGGCTGGAAGGTCGCCGGCCAAGGCGGCGACGTCCGGCCGGCAGTACGGGGCGCCTGCGGCGCCCCTCTGGCCCTCCCCGCTCGTGCGCCGAAGGACGGCCAATGAGCTCCCGTTTCTTGGAGGGCGTCCGGATGATCGCGCCGGTC
>JBKPRA010000053.1:0-147075 GCA_046734335.1 Actinomycetota bacterium
GTACCAGCATCGGCAGGCACGATGCAGCCGGATTGATCTCCTTCTCCTTGTAGAACTTCATCAGCTCCTCGTTCAGGCGCTGGCGGTCGCCCTTGTACTTCTGCTGGAGCACCTTCATCTCGGGCATGTGTGCCTGCATGCGCTGCATCGAGTGGATCTGCTTGACCATGATCGGGACCAGGCAGATCCGGACGATGATCGTCAGCGCGACGATCGACCAGCCCCACGAAAGGCCGACGGGGTCGTGAAGATGCTCGAGCAGCCACGCGAGCGCGTTCTCGATCGGGCTGAGAATCCCGGCGACGATCACCGCAGGCGTCCCGGATAATCGACGCCACCACGGCTCCAGGGGTTGCAGCGCAGCAAGCGCCAGGCTGTCTTCGCGCTTCCGCGGAGGAGCCCGAGTTCCCGGACTGCGAGCGACGCGTACTCGGAGCAGGTCGGGTGGTACTTGCACGTGGGCATGCCGGCCACTCCGGGCGAGGGAAAGAAGGCGCGCAGCGCGATGCTCAGATGCCTCATGCCGAGGCCTTTCCGAGCACCTCGTCCAGGCGCTCTCCGAGCCATACGGCGTCGTGGCCGGTGAGTGCCTGCCCGAGTGCAGGACGCGCGATCAGCACGTAGTCGCGGCCGCCGGGCACGCCTTCCACCCGCGCGCGCCAGCTCTCTCGGAGCCGGCGCTTCACGCGGTTCCGCTCCACCGCACTGCCCGCTCCTTTCGGCACCGCGATCCCCAGACGGGGCTCACCGTCGTCGTCACGCGGAAACCAGTACAGGACGAGAAAGCGGGTCGAGACGGAGCGACCGTGCCGGTAGACGGTGTCGAAGTCCCGTGACCGGGAAAGGCGATACCGGCGCTGCACGACCGAGCGACCCGCGTCAGGCCGAGAGCCGCTTGCGGCCCTTCGCGCGGCGGCGCTTGAGGATCGCGCGACCCGCCCGGGTGGACATGCGCGCACGGAAGCCGTGCTTGCGCTTCCGGCGCCGTACGTTGGGCTGGTAGGTCCGCTTCACGGATGGCTGCTCACTTCGCGGGGGCTCCTGAACACGAAAACGGCGGCCCCTGGGCCGCGGGTCGCAAGTATAGACGAGCACCGACCGCCTCGGCCCGGAGGCCCGTCGGCTCTCGCACGGAATTTCGGCAACGAGTTCTCCACAGGCTCGATGTGGAAATCAGCGGCGCAGAAAGGGCGAGCAGAGAGGTGCTTTTCCGGTTCTTGGTCACCCTTCGGATACTCCCTGTCCACACCTGTGGAGAGCGATGTGGAACTCGAACAATCACCTGCAAATCAGCTCTTTTTGAGCAGCGGGAGCCGTGTCCGAACGGCCATTGTCGGGCCTGTCTCACGTTGCTATGCTCGGCCCTCGCTGTCGACGAGGAGGAGCAGGGCCCCCCGGGTGGAGCAACCGATCGAGCTGACCGCAGAGACGCTCTGGACCGAAGTAGCTGGCCGGCTCAAGGGGGCGCTCAACGACTCCACCTACCGGACGTGGTTCGGCGAGGTGGAAGGATTGGAAGTGACGGACGACACGTTTGTTCTCGCGGTCCCGAACGACTTTACGCGAGAGTGGATCGAGGGCCATTTCATCGAGTTGATGCGAGCCGCCGTTCGTGACGCCACCGGCCAACAGCGCAGGATCCAGCTCACGGTCGCCGAGACGGGGGCCGTGCCCGACACGGCGAAGCCGGCCCAGCGAGTCAGCGAGGCGGGGCTCAACACGAAGTACACGTTCGACCTCTTCGTGATCGGCTCGTCCAACCGCTTCGCGCACGCAGCCGCACTCGCAGTCGCCGAAGCGCCGGCGCAAGCGTACAACCCGCTCTTCATCTACGGCTCGACGGGACTGGGGAAGACCCATCTCCTCCAGGCGATCGCCCAGTACGTAATGGAGCACCCGGGAAACATGTCCGTTCGTTACGTCACGAGCGAGTCTTTCGTCAACGACTTCATCAACTCGCTCCGCGACAAGCGAATCGAGGGCTTCAAGCAGCGCTACCGCAACTACGACCTGCTGCTGATCGACGACGTGCAGTTCTTCGAGGGCAAGGAGCGCTTCCAGGAGGAGTTCTTCCATACCTTCAATTCGCTGTACGAGAGCGGCAGCCAGATCGTCCTGTCGTCGGACAGGCCGCCGAAGGAGATCGCGACACTCGAGGCCCGGCTGAGATCCCGCTTCGAGTGGGGCCTGATCACGGACATTCAGCCGCCCGACCTCGAGACGCGGATCGCGATTCTGCGCAAGAAGGTCAAGACCGACGGCATTCACGTAGCCGACCCACAACTACTCACCTTCATCGCCGGCCGCATCTCGACCAACATCCGCGAGCTCGAAGGCGCACTTACGCGCGTCGTCGCCTTTGCCTCGTTGACGGGTCGCCCGATGTCAGCCGAGTTGGCCCAGGACGTCCTCAAGGACGTCTTTCCCCAGGGCGAGGTTGCCCAGGTGACGATCGAGCGGATCCAGGAGGTGGTCTGCGACCGGTTCTCGTTGTCGCTCGACGAGCTCTGTAGCCACAAGCGCTCGCAGAACATCGTCTATCCGCGTCAGGTGGCCATGTACCTCTCACGCGAGCTGACGGACTCGTCGCTCCCAAAGATCGGCAAGCACTTCGGGGATCGCGACCACACCACCGTCCTGCACGCAAATACCAAGATCACGAACATGATCCGCGCCGACCGGACTGTGTACAACCTTGTGCAAGAGCTGACCGCACGTGTCAAACAGGTGCGGTGAACTGTGGATTCAAGTGACGTCCCAGTTCGTGGTTGTGGATCCGGGGTCGTTCTCCCCAATCCGAACCCACAGCGAAAACGGCTTGTCCAACCGGAACTCGACCGTCGTTCACGGGATTCACACCACCTACGAACTACGAAAGGTTTTTGAAAGAACATGAGTGACATAGAAGTCGGCCAAGAGGTTGTGGTGGGCGGTCAGCTCAGCGTTACAGTTTCACGAGACGAGCTCGCCCAGAAGCTTGCGCTCGTCAGTCGTGGAGTATCGACTCGCACGGCGGTGCAGATCCTCGGCGGGATTCTGTTACGTACGGTTGGCGACCGGGTCGAGCTCGCCGCCACGGACATGGAGCTCTCATTGCGGACGCCGCTCGAAGCCACGGTTTCGGGTGACGGCGCCGTCGTCGTGCCCGGGAAGCTGTTCGCCGATCTCTCGCGGCTGCTGCCGGAGGGCGAGGTCGAGCTCGAGTACCGTCAGGACGAGAACGTCCTGCAGGTTCGCTGCGGTCCGGCGGAATACCGCCTGAACACCTACGGTGCCGAGGATTTTCCGCGACTTCCGGACGCCGCTGCTGGACAGACCCACAGTGTCGATGCTGCGTCTCTGCTTGCGACAGTCGCTTCGGTTGGACGTGCGGTGTCGCGTGACGAGGCGCGCCCCGTCCTCACAGGCATCCTCGCCCGTTTCGGCGACGGAAAACTGATCATGGCCGCGACGGACTCCTATCGGCTCTCGTACAAGGAAGCGCCGCTCGAGGGTGACGTGCCCGACCTCGAGGCGATCGTGCCAGCGCGCGCACTCGAAGAGGTTCGCCGTCTCGCGTCTGGCGCCGACACGCTCGAGTTGGGTGTCCAGGAGAACCAGGTCCTGTTCGGGATCGATGGTACGTGGCTGACGACGCGGCGCATCGAGGGCCAGTTCCCGAAGTTCGACGAGTTGCGGCCGAAGGAGTTCAAGCACGAGGTTGTCCTGCCGCGCGAAGAACTGCTCGAGGTCGTTCGTCGTACATCGGTGATGGCACACCGGAACTCGCCGCTGCGCCTGCGCTTTGTCGAAGGCGAAGTCACCGTCTGGGCACAGACGCAGGACGTGGGCGAGGCTCGCGAGACGCTGCCGATCCGCTTCGATGGGGAGCCGCTCGAGATCGGGTTCAACGCAGATTTTCTGCGAGACGGGATCGAGTCCGCCGAGGGCGACGAGATGCGCCTGCGCCTGATCGACCCGCTGCGACCCGGCCTGATCCAGGGGCCGGACGACGACTTCTGGTATCTGATCATGCCGATCCGCCTCGCCGGCTGATCGTCGAATCGGTCTTTCTGGCGAACTTTCGCTCCTATGCGCGACTGGAGCTCGCACTCGAGCCCGGGCTGGTTCTCGCGGTGGGGGCGAACGGCGCAGGAAAGACGAACCTGCTCGAAGCGCTCCATGTCGGAACACAGGGGTTCTCGCCGCGAACACGATCCGATGCCGAACTGATTCGCTTCGGTGAGTCGGCCGCCCGCATCCGACTCGAGGGACGCCGCGGACAATCCCGGGTCAAGGTGGGCGTAGGTCTGTCCATCGCGGAGGGAAAGCGGGCAGAGCTGGACGGCACGCGGCTACGCGCCGCTGAACAGCTCCGCGGAGAGACGGCGACGCTTGTCTTCACGCCCGACCGGCTGGCGATCGTCAAGGCGGGGCCGGCTGCTCGCCGCGCGTATTTCGACCGCTCAGCGGCGCGCCTATTGCCCGCACGGGCGCATCTGTCTGCCGACTACGCTGTCGCGCTCGCGCAGCGGAATGCCGCGCTGAAACTGGGTGATCGCATGACGATTGCCCCCTGGACGTCGCAGCTGGCCGGCTTGGGCTCGGCGCTGGTGGAGACACGAGTTGAGCTGCTCGACCTTCTTGCCGAACCGTTCGCAGAGACTGCCGATGCACTGGGTCTTGCCGAAGCCCGTCTGTCGTACGAAGGCGACGCGCCGACTGAGGCGGAGCTCGAAGCCCGGCTCGAGCGTGACCTGGAACGCGGGTCGACCGGTGTCGGTCCCCACCTTCACGACGTCTCGATGGCTTCTGCCGGTCGCGACCTGCGCTCGTTCGGCTCACAGGGCGAGCAACGGACGGCGGTACTCGCCCTGCTGCTCGCCGAGGCGGCATTGCTCGCCGAACGCCGCGACGATCCTCCGCTGATGCTCCTCGACGACGTGCTTTCGGAGCTCGACCCACTCCGCCGTCGTGTGCTGCTCGAGCAGGTCGCCGGTCGTGGGCAGACGCTGATCACGGCGACTACTGCGGATGCGCTGCCGGGCGAGCCTGGACAGCTGTTGGAGGTTTCGCCGGGGGCGGTGGTGGTCCGCTAGCGCGATGGACGGGATCGACGGCGAGATCCGCGAGATGTTGTCGCGCTTCGGGCCTCAGGCCGGCATGCCCGAGACGCTCGCCGCCTGGCCGGACGCGGTCGGGCCGATGGTGGCGGCCAACGCCTGGCCTGCGCGCATCGGCCGCGACGAGACGCTGCACGTGAACACCGCCTCGTCCGCGTGGGCGTTCGAGCTCGGCCAGCTCGCGCCGGAGATCCTCTCGCGGCTGACGGAGAAGCTCGGCGAGAGTGCGCCGAAAGCGTTGCGATTCGCCGTCGGGCACCTCCCCGATCCCTCCACAGAGGCCATCGCAGAGACACGGACGGATGTTCCCGAGCCAACCGAGCAAGCGCTGCGTCTGGCGGCTGAGCTCGTTGCCGGAATCGAGGACGAAGAGCTGCGAAATCGCATGCAAAGAGCGGCCGCTTTGGGACTCTCGATCAGCCCGTCCGACCGCTGTTTCTGATACACTGTTCTCGGCCCGTAAATAGCTAATTTGCAGGGCTTTTCTTATGGCTGAAGCAGCTTACACCGCAAAGGACATCACGGTCCTTGAAGGGCTCGAGCCGGTCCGGAAACGCCCCGGCATGTACATCGGCTCAACGGGCTCTCGAGGCCTCCACCACCTCGCCTATGAGGTGGTGGCGAACTCGGTCGACGAGGCTCTTGCCGGCCGCTGCGACCTCGTCGAAGTGACGATCCACCCCGACGAGTCGATGACCGTCAGGGACAACGGATCCGGCATTCCCGTGGACGTGATGAAGGACCAGGGGCTGCCTGCGCTCACGGTCGTGCTGACGAAGCTGCACGCCGGCGGCAAGTTCGGCCAGGGTGGGTACAAGGTCTCCGGCGGCCTCCACGGCGTCGGCGTCTCGGTTGTCAACGCGCTCTCCGAATGGCTGATCGCCGAGGTCCAGCGCGAGGGCAAGACCTACCGGCAGGAATTTGCCCGTGGTGAGGCGACGACGAAGATGAAGGCGATCGGCCCGACGAAGAACACGGGCACGACGATCAGCTTCAAGCCGGACGCCGAGGTATTCGAGGAGACTGAATGGGACAGTGAGTGGCTCGTCACGCGCCTGCGCGAGACCGCGTTTCTGACGAAGGGACTGCGCATCGTCCTGGTCGACGAGCGCGAGGGCGAGAAGCGCGAGGAGTTCCACTATGCCGGCGGCATCCGCGACTTCGTCGCCCACATCAACAAGACGAAGGAGCCGATTCACAAGCACGCCGTCTATCTCGAGGGCGAGAGCGACCAGGGCTACGTCGAGTTGGCGATGCAGTGGAACAACTCGTACGCCGAGTCGGTCTTCTCGTTCGCCAACAACATCAACACGCATGAGGGTGGTTCCCACCTTTCCGGCCTGCGCTCGGCGCTGACCACGACACTGAACAAGGTGGCGCGCGATCGCGGGCTGTTGAAGGAGAAGGAGGACAATCTCGAGGGAGAGGACGTCCGCGAGGGCCTTGCCGCCGTGCTCTCCGTGAAGCTCAGCGAGCCCCAGTTCGAGGGTCAGACGAAGACGAAGCTCGGGAACCCCGGCATGGAGGGGCTCGTCAAGCAGGTCGTCAACCAGAAGCTCGCTCAGTTCTTCGAGGAGAACCCCCAGGACGCGAAGCAGATCATCACGAAGGCGCTCGACGCCTCGCGCGCCCGACAGGCTGCGCGGAAGGCGCGTGAGCTCACCCGGCGCAAGTCGGCGCTGGAGGGAGCCTCGCTGCCCGGCAAGCTGGCCGACTGCGAGATCCAGGACCCAGAGGCGGCAGAGCTCTTCCTGGTCGAGGGCAACTCGGCCGGCGGTTCCGCCGTCGATGCGCGTGACCGGCTCTTCCAGGCGATCCTGCCGCTCCGCGGCAAGGTGATCAACGCCGAGAAGAACCGGATCAACAAGGTGCTCTCGAACACCGAGATCCAGTCGATGGTGACTGCGATCGGCACCGGTATCGCCGACGAGTTCGACCTGTCGAAGCTCCGTTACCACCGGGTGATCGTCATGACCGACGCCGACGTCGACGGCTCGCACATTCGCACACTGATCCTCACGTTCCTGTTCCGCCAAATGCCGGAGCTGGTCGAGCGCGGCCACGTCTTCATCGCCGTGCCGCCGCTCTATCGCGTGAAACTGGGCGGCCGCGAGCTCTACGTCGAGAAGGAGTCCCAGTTCGAGGATCTGCTCGTTCGCGAGCGGATCAAGGACATGGAGGTCGTCGATCGGTCGGGCAAGTCCCAGAAGCTGACCGAGGCGAAGTACGGGCGGTTCGCCCGCGCGCTCCACGACTTCGAGGGTTGGTCGACGCGCCTGCGCACCGACTACGGCTCTGCCGCGGCGAACTTCGTTGTCGAGCACCGTCTGGTCGAGACCGAGGCGGACGACGTCGGCGGCATGGAGAAGGCGCTGGGGTCGATCGAGCCGAACGGGTACGAGGTGTCCGTGCTCGAGACGACCGGCGAGGGTGTCCGGGTGAAGGTCGTCGAGCGGGCGACAAGCGCTGCCGAGCACGTCGTCGTGCCGACTGCGCTGCTCGGCTCGCCGGTCTACGCAGGCCTGCGCAAAAGCTATGCGCGCCTTCAGGAGATCATGGGGCCGCCGCCGTTCACGATCACCTTCGGCAAGAAGTCGGCGGCCGCGGGGACCTTCGAGGGGTTGCGGGCCCGCGCACTCGATCTGGCCAAGGAAGGCATCCAGGTCGGCCGCTTCAAGGGCCTGGGCGAGATGGACGCCGATGAGCTGGCGACGACGACGATGGACCCCTCCCGCCGGCTGCTCGTTCGAGTGACCGTCGACGATGCGGCCGCTGCCGACCTCGTCTTCTCGACGCTGATGGGCGACCAGGTCGAGCCGCGCCGCGAGTTCATCGAGCAGAACGCCAAGGACGTGAAGTTCCTCGATGTCTAGGAGACACCGCTGTCTGACGTCGTAGAGCCTCTCGGCGCCGGCCGCATCGAGTCGCGCGAGCTCGAGGCCGAGATGCGCTCGAGCTTCCTCGACTACGCGATGTCGACGATCGTCGCGCGCGCCCTTCCAGATGTGCGCGATGGTCTCAAACCCGTCCACCGCCGGATCCTGTACGCGATGGCCGAGCTCGGGCTCCAGCCCGGCCGGCCACGGGTCAAGTGCGCTCGCGTGGTCGGCGAGGTGATGGGCAACTACCACCCGCACGGCGACGCGGCGATCTACGACACGCTCGTCCGGCTCGCGCAGCCGTTCTCGATGCGCTACCCGCTCGTCGACGGCCAGGGCAACTTCGGGAACATCGACGGCTATCCCGCCGCCGCCCAGCGGTACACCGAGTGCCGTCTTGCGCGGATGGCGAGCGAGCTCCTGCGCGACATCGACGCCGACACCGTCGACTTCGGGCCGAACTACGACGAGTCGCGGAAGGAGCCGCAGGTCCTGCCCTCGCGATTCCCCAACCTGCTCGTCAACGGCTCGACAGGCATCGCCGTCGGCATGGCCACGAACATCCCGCCGCACAACCTCGGTGAGGTGACCGACGCGCTGGTCGCCCTGATCGACGACCCGGCCGCGGACGTCGAGAAGCTGTCGAAGCACGTGAAGGGGCCCGACTTCCCGACCGGCGCGATCATCCTCGGCCGCGAGGGGATCAAGGAGGCCTACCGCTCGGGCCGGGGCCGTGTGGTCATGCGCGCCCGCGCGCACGCCGAGGAGCAGCGGGGTGGTCGCACGGCGATCGTGATCAACGAGCTCCCGTACGGCGTCAAGAAGGGTGGCGACGAGGGCGTCATCGCGAAGATGGCCGATCTGGTCAAGACGGGGACGCTTTCCGAGATCTCGCGCATCCGTGACCTGTCCGACAAGTCGGGCATGCGCGTCGTGGTCGAGCTGAAGCGCGACGCGATCCCGCAGGTCGTGCTGAACAAGCTCTACAAGCACACGGCCCTGCAGTCGACTTTCGGCTACAACGCGGTTGCGCTCGTCGACGGGGTCCCGAAGACGCTCTCGCTGCTCGAGCTGCTCCGGCACTACCTCGAGTTCCAGCGCACCGTCGTCGTCCGCCGCTCGAAATTCGAGCTCCGCAAGGCGGAGGAGCGGGCGCACGTCCTCGAGGGGTACTTGACCGCGCTCGACAACCTCGACGAGGTGATCGCACTGATCCGCGCGGCCGAGGACACGGATGCGGCGCGTGCCGGCCTGATGGAGAGGTTCGACCTCTCCGAGATCCAGGCCCAGGCGATCCTCGACCTCCGCCTCCGGGCGCTGACCGCGCTCGAGCGCAAGCGCGTCGAGCAGGAGCACGCCGACCTGACCGAGCGGATCGCCGAGCTCCGGGCGATCCTCGGCGACGAGTCCCGAGTGATGGCGCTCATCCGCGAGGAGCTGCTCGAGCTCAAGGAGCTCTACGGCAAGAACGACAGCCGCCGGACCGAGATCGTCGCGGCCGAGGGCGAGCTCGACCTTGAGGATCTGATCGCGGAAGAGGACATGGTGATCGCGATCACCCGGTCCGGCTACATCAAGAGATTGCCTGTGACGACCTACCGCGAGCAGCGCCGCGGGGGCCGCGGGGTGATGGGCATGGATCTGAAGGAAGACGACTACATCGAGCACCTCTTCGTCGCCTCTACCCACGACTACCTGCTCTTCTTCACCTCCGTCGGCAAGGTCTATCGGCTGAAGGTGCACGAGCTTCCGCTGGGCTCGCGTCAGTCAAAGGGTCGTGCGGTCGTCAATCTGCTCCCCTTTCGACAGGACGAGCAGATCCGCGCGGTCGTCCAGACTCGCGACTTCAGCGAGTCCGAATACCTCGTCTTCGCGACCCGCAACGGGATGATCAAGAAGACGAAGCTCGCCGAGTACAACACGCCGCTGAAGGCCGACGGAATCATCGCGATCAACCTTCGCGAGAACGACGAGCTGATCGGCGTGCGTCACTCGACCGGTCAGGACGACGTTCTGATGGTCTCGCGCAGCGGTCAGGCGATTCGCTTCCACGAGAAGGAGGCGCGGCCGATGGGCCGGGCGACGGGCGGCGTACAGGGCATGCGCCTGCGGAAGGACGACGAGGTGATCGAGCTCGCCGTCGCCCGCGACGACGACGACCTGCTCGTCATCACCGAGCAGGGCTACGGCAAGCGCACGCCCGTCAGCGAGTACCCGCGCAAGGGCAGGGGTGGCCTCGGCGTCAAGACGGTGCAGCTGACCGACGCCAAGGGACATCTCGCCGGCGCGCGCATCGTTCGTGACGGGTACCAGTTGATGCTCATCTCGACCGGCGGCACCGTGATCCGCATGGCGGTCGACGAGATCAAGCGGCTCGGCCGCGCCACGCAGGGTGTGATCGTCGTCCGGTTGCGGGACGGCGAGAAGGTGTCGAGCCTCGCTCCCGTCGCCGACTCGGAGGACGTCGCCGAAGTCGTCGGCGAGCCGGCCGAGCAGCCCCCCGAGTAGCCGGGAAAAGGAATCGAAGCCAGAGCAAGCTCTGGCACCGATGCTCTTCACAAGCGGCGGCGGACGTGATAGACAAGCGCCCGCGGGTGACGGCGTGCCGATCGAAAGGGATGCTGGTATGGCCTTCAGTGGGCAGGTGGACTTCCTCGAACCGGTAGACCTGGCGGAGCACCTGGACAAGCTGGAGCTGTACCTGGGCCAGGTGTGCCAGATGGCGGGTATCTCCAAGATGCAGCTCGACTACTGGACGAACAAGGCCCAGATCCCGACCAAGGGGCGCAAGCAGCGGATCTACGACATGGATGCGGTCGAGACCGTGATGCTGATCAAGCAGGCGAAGGACAAGGGCCTCAATCTCGGCGCCGCGATCGACGCAGCCCGCCGGTTTCGCGAGCAGAATCGGCCGGCGGCCCTGCTCTAGCTCTCCGGCTTGTCGTTCGTCTTGGCCGGGCCGACCGCGCGTTCGAGCAACGGCTGGATCAGGTCGATCGGTGCGGGGAAGACGATCGTCGACGAGTTCGATGCGCCGATCTCGAGCAGCGTCTGCAGGTAGCGGAGCTGGATCGCGATCGGCTCCTGGGCCATCACCGCCGCCGCGTCGCGCAACCGCTCCGAAGCCTGGAACTCGCCCTCGGCGTTGATCACCTTCGCACGGCGCTCTCGCTCGGCCTCGGCCTGGCGCGCCATCGCCCGCTGCATCCCCGACGGGATCTCGACGTCCTTGACCTCGACCACCGAGACCTTGATGCCCCAGGGCGCGGTCTGCTGGTCGATGATCTCCTGGAGGATGGCGTTGATCTTGTCGCGCTCCGAGAGCAGTTCGTCCAGCAGATGCTGGCCGAGCACGGACCGCAGCGTCGTCTGCGCGATCTGCGAGGTCGCGACCATGAAGTTCTCGACCTGCACGATTGCGTCCTTCGGCGCCACGATCCGGAAGTAGGCGACCGCATTCACCCGCGCCGGGACGTTGTCCTTCGTGATCACCTCCTGCGGCGGGATGTTCAGCGTGATCGTCCGCAGGTCGACCTTGACCATCCGGTCGACGATCGGGATCAGCAGGAACAGGCCCGGCCCTTTCGGCTCGGGCAGCAGTCGGCCGAGGCGGAAGATGATTCCCCGCTCGTACTCGCGCGCCACCTTGACCGCGGCAAACAGGAACAGCAGGACGAGGATCAGGACGATGACGACGACGATGATGGCCGCGGTCATGTCCGCACCCTATACAGGCGAGGGCGTGCCGAGGCGACGGACGACGAGCTCCATGCCGTCGATCCCGACTACCTCGACGTCGTCGCCTCTGGCCAGCTGCTCGCCCTCGTTGTCCCGTGCTTTCCAGAGTTCGCCGTTCACCGAGACGAGCCCGTCGCGGCCGACATGGCCCTGCGTGCCGACGATCGTTTGCGGCCCGACAGAGGCCGGGCGTCGCCGGACCTGGATGACCTTGGCGAGCACGAAAGCGAAGAATGCCGAGAACGCCAGCGCGATCGCCAGCGGCACGCCGAGCGAGACCTGGTAGCCCGACCCGGCCGGCTGGAACAGGAGTAACGAACCGAAGACGAAACACGCTGCGCCGGCCAGCGTGAGCGCGCCGTGGCTGAAGACGACGAACAGCTCGGCGATCCAGAAGGCGAACGCGGCGGCGATCAGGATCAGCCCCGCCCAGTTCACTGGCAGCACGTCCAGTCCGAAGAACGCGATCGCCAGGCAGAGGATCCCGAACGTCGCCGGGAAGATCAGTCCGGGGTGCCACAGCTCGACGACGAGCCCGAGCACGCCCAGCGACAGCATCAACGAGATCAGGTTCGGGTCGATCAGGAAGTCGAGCACCCGCCGCCAGAGGCCCATCTTCGCGGTGGTGATCTCCGCTCCCGCGGTATGCATGACGATGCCCTTGGGGATCGTCTTGCGGCCGTCGATCTGGTCAAGCAGCGCGGGCAGGGTCGGAGAGACGACGTCGATCACGTTCTTCCTGAGCGCGGTGCGAGCGGGGAGGTTTGACGCGACCCGCACCGCCTGCGCGGCCCAAACGGCGTTCCGGTGATGCGAGGCGGCGAGGGCGACGAGCGAAGCGGCGGCGTCGTTGACCACCTTGCGCCGTAGGTCGCTCTGGATGTTCGTGCCTCCGAGGTTGATCGGCGTCGAGGAGCCGATGTTGGTGACTGGCGCCATCGCCAGGATGTCGGCCGCCTGGCCGATCCAGACGCCCGCAGAGGCTGCCCGAGCGCCGTTCGGCGACACGTAGACGATCACCGGCACCTTCGACGCCAGCTCGGCCTTGACGATCTTCCGCATCGACTCCGACAGGCCACCTGGGGTGTCCATCACGATCGCGACCGCGTCGTAGCCGCCCTTGTTCGCGCGCGAGATCTCGTCGGTCAGGTAGCCCTGTGTCACCGGGTTGACGTCGTTCTCGAACTCGACCGCGAGGACGCGCGGAGTCGCTGCTCGTGCCGCTCCGCCGCTCGCCAGCGCCACTGCCAGGACCGCCGAGGCGGCAAGAAGTCCCCGCAGGAAAGCCGCTTTCACAGCCGTAAGGATTCTATCAACGCCCCTCGTGCGCGCCTGGTTGCGCGTGCACACTGGCGGAACCGGATGAGAGCCCTCCTGCTTGCAGCCCTGCTCGCGCTCGTCGCTCCGGCGGTCGCGAGGGCCGCGGACGGGGCGACGATCGTGGTGCGAGAGCTGCCGGTCGGCGGCGCGAGGACGACGGCCGGAGCCGCCGCGCCCTCCGTGTTCGACCTCGCCGGCTTCCACTGGCAGGGCAGCGGCACTGTGCTCTTCCGCACTCATGCGGTCGCCGGCCAATGGAGCTCGTGGCGTCCGGTTGCGCCGGAGGCAGAGGACCTGCCCGACCCGGGCAGCCGGGAGGCGAGGCTTCGCCGAGGCTGGCGGCTCGGCAGTCCCTACTGGGTCGGCGCTTCCGACCGTGTCGCCTACCGGGTGGTGGGCGACGTGCGCAGGCTCCGCGTCTGGTACGTGTGGAGCCCGGTGGAGCGCGCGCCGCTGCGGACGACGGCGATGGCCGGGACGCCCAAGATCGTGCTCCGCCGAGCGTGGGGTGCGAACGAGGAGATCACTCGCGGCACGCCCCGCTACGCGCGGGCCGACTCGTTCGCGGTCGTCCATCACACGGCCGGCTCCAACGCGTACACCAGGAGCCAGTCGGCGGCGATCGTCCGCGGGATCGAGCTGTACCACGTCCGCGGAAACGGCTGGAACGACATCGGCTACAACTTCCTGGTCGACAAGTACGGCCAGGTTTTCGAGGGTCGTGCCGGCGGGATCGAGCGCAACGTGATCGGTGCGCATGCGCAGGGCTTCAACACCGGGTCGACGGGGGTTGCCGTCATCGGCAACTACTCCTCGACGAAGATCTCCCCGGCGGCGCTGCACGCGCTCGTCGGCCTACTGGCCTGGCGGCTCGACGTCGCCCACGTCGACCCGTCGAGCACGCTCACGTGGCGGTCGGGAGGAAATCCGGAGTATCGGCTCGGGAAAGCGGTGAAGTTACGCGCGATCTCGGGTCATCGGGATACCGGCCCGACCAGCTGCCCCGGCGCCGCCCTGTACGGCAGGCTGCCCGACATCGCGCGGATGGTTGCTGCCACCGGGCTCCCGAAGCTGTACGCCCCACAGGCGGTGGGCGGCCTGGGCGGGCCGGTTCGGTTCACCGCGACGCTCTCTGCCCCCGGTGCCTGGACGGTGACGGTCAAGGGCGCTTCCGGGGCCCTCGTCGCGCGCGGGCGCGGCTCCGGAACCGCCGTCGCCTGGACGTGGAACGCCGCGCGAATCGCAAACGGCTCGTACACGTGGACGATCGAGGCAGGGCCACAGACCCGCCCGGCGTCGGGGACGATCGGCAAGGCCCCGCCGCTTCCACCACCGGCTTCCTCGCCGATCGTCGTCGGGCTGGCCGCGGCGCCGCCGGTCGTTTCGCCGGACGGGGACGGTATCGACGATGCGCTGGTCGTCTCGTACACGCTCACTGCCCGGGCCTTCGTGACGGTGACCGTCATCGATGCGACCGGAGCGGTGGCGGCGACGCCGGTCGCGGCTCAGCTCCAGGGGCCGCGTCAACAGTCGTTCAGCTATGCGGCGGACGGCCTCGTCGACGGTGCCTACACCGTGGTCGTCTCGGCCGCCGGTGAAGATGGCCGCACCGGCAGGCTCGGTGCGCCGTTCGCCGTCGACCGCACGCTCTCCGGGCTTGCGCTGAGCAGATCCACTCTGTCGCCCAACGGCGACGGCCTGGACGACACGCTCGGCATTGCCTTCACCCTCTCGAGCTCCGTGAACGTGGTGGTCCAGATCGAGCAGGCGGGTGTGCTCGTCGCCACGGTCGTCACCGAGTCGCTCCCGGCGGGTGCCGCGCAGCTGATGTGGGACGGGACGACTCCGTCGGGACCGGCGGCGCCCGGAGCATACGACGCGGTCGTCCTCGTCGACGGGCCGTTCGGGCGGACGAGGCACGCTGTCTCGTTCACGGTTTCAGGCTGACAGCGCGAATAGACTTCCGGGATGCAACCACTGCGCCGCCGGCGCCGTCAGAGTGTCGAGTTGCGGCGGGCTCCACCGCTCGCGTACGAGAGGTTGAGCGACCCGATCCTGGTGACCAGAGCGAAGGACGGAGACCGCGCGGCGCTGGCCACGCTGTGCGAACGGCACGCCCCCCGAGTGGAGCGGCTCGCCCGTCACCTCCTGTCCGACCCGGAGGACGCGCGCGACGCGGCCCAGGAGTCGCTCGCCAAGCTCTGCGTTCGTGTTCGCCAGTTTCGGGGCGAGTCGCAGTTCGGCACCTGGCTCCACCGCCTGGTGGTCAACACCTGTCGCGACGTGGCTACCCGGCAGCGCTCGCGCCGCTGCGAGCTGCTCGTCGAGGACCGCCGAGTCGGTGGTGAGGACGCAGATCCGGCCCGTGCGCTCGACCTGTCGGAGCTGCGCTCGGAGCTGGCCGGCGAGCTTGCAGCGATCTCGGCCGACCAGGCGCGTGTGGTCGTGCTCAAGGACGCGCTCGACTGGTCGTTCGAGGAGATCAGCGCCCGCTCGGGGATGCCCGTCGGGACGGCCAAGTGCTATGCGCACCGCGGGCGCAGCTCGTTGCGCGAGCGGCTCGCACGATGACGCCTGCGGTTCCGTTCGGCCGCGAGGTGATCGAGGAGATCATCCCGCACCGTGACCCGTTCCTGTTCCTGGACGAGGTGCTCGAGCTCGAGCCGGGCGTCCGGGTGGTCGCTCGCAAGCAGGTGCGTGGCGACGAGTGGTTTTTCCCCGGCCACTTTCCCGGACGACCGATCATGCCGGGCGTGATTATGGTCGAGGCGCTCGCGCAGGCCGGGGCCGTTGCCGCTTTGTCGCTCGAGGAGAATCGAGGCAAGCTCGCGCTCTTCGCCGGGATCGACGACGTTCGCTTCAAGCGGATCGTCGAGCCCGGTGACGAGTTGACACTCGTCTGCGAGCTCGAGGCTGTTCGGGGGCCGGTCGGCCGCGGTAAGGCCCGGGCAACGGTCGGCGACGAGCTGGCGGTGCGCGGCACGCTCACATTCGCGACGGCGGAGCAGGCGTGATCGGCGCCGCCAACGGTCTCCCGGTCTCGATCACCGGGCTCGGCACGCACGTGCCCGAGCGGGTGGTCACGAACGACGATCTCGCGCAGCTGGTGGACACCTCGGACGAGTGGATCGTCACTCGCACGGGCATCAGGGAGCGCCGTTTCGCGGCCGACGACGAGGCACTCTCCGACATCTCGCTGCCCGCCGCTCGGGCCGCGCTCGACCAGGCGGGCGTCTCTACCGATGAGATCGACCTGCTGATCGTCGCGACGGTGACGCCCGACATGCAATTCCCCTCGACGGCGGCGATCCTGGCCGACCTGCTGGGTGCGGACAACGCTGCCGCCTACGACCTCGCCGCCGGCTGCACCGGCTTCATGTACGGGATCGCGCAGGCGTTCGGGATGGTCGAGAGCGGGCTCAGTCGCCGTGCCCTCGTGGTCGGGGCGGACGTCCTCTCGAAGTTGATGAATTTCGCCGACCGCTCGACCTGCGTCCTCTTCGGGGACGGAGCGGGCGCGGTAGTCGTCGAGCCGGCCGCTGAGGAGGGCTTTCTCGGCTTCGAGCTCGGCGCCGACGGGGCGGGCGGCAAGGACCTGCACCTGCCCGCCGGAGGCTCGCGGATGCCGACCACGGCGGAGACCGTCGCGGGCGGTGCTCACTATGTGCGCATGAACGGTCGCGAGGTTTTCAAGTTCGCGACGCGCGTCCTGGTGAGCTCGGCGGAGGCCGTCCTGGCGAGATGCGAGTTGTCGGTCGACGACGTTGACGTCTATGTTCCCCACCAGGCCAACGTCCGGATCATCGATTATGCGCTGGCCAAGTTGGGAATCCCCAAGGAGAAGACGATCGTGAATGTCGACCGCTACGGCAACACTTCCTCTGCGTCGATCCCGCTCGCGCTCGCAGAGGCGGTTGCCACCGGCCGCGTCCACCAGGGCGACACCGTCCTGATGACTGGCATGGGCGCGGGCCTGACCTGGGGCTCCGCCGTGATGCGCTGGACGGCGCCGGTATGAAGATCGCGTTCTGTTTCCCCGGCCAGGGCTCGCTCACGCAGGGCATGGGTCGCGACGTCGCGGCCGCAGTGCCCGAGGCGCTGGATGTGTACGAGCGCGGGAGCGAGGCGTGCGGCCTCGACCTGAAACGGCTCTGTTTCGAGACGCCGCTCGATGAGATGGTCGAGACGGAGGTACAGCAGCCGGCGCTGGTCGCGACCAGCCTGGCGATGCTGGCCGCGCTGCGCGCGAGAGGCGTGAACCCCGAATACGTGATCGGCCACTCAGTCGGCGAGTTCGCCGCGATTGCCGCCGCCAGGTCTGTGGGCGTGGTGGAGACGATCGCGCTGGTCCGCGAGCGCGGCCTGGCAATGGCCGAGGCGGCGAGGGAGCGTCCCGGCTCGATGGCTGCGATCCTCGGCCTGGACGACGAGGTGGTCGAGCGTCTGTGCCGGAGGATCTTCGGGGTGTGGCCCGCCAACTACAACTGTCCGGGTCAGATCGTGGTCTCGGGCGAGAACGACGCCGTCGACGAGCTGTGCGCGAAGGCTTCCGAGGAAGGTGCGCGCCGGACGGTCAAGCTGAAGGTCTCGGGCGCATTCCACTCGCCGCTGGTCGCCCGGGCGGCGGAGCGGCTTCGCCCGGCGGTCGAGTCGGTCAAGTTCGGTGAGCCGCAGGCGGCGTTCATGTCCACGGTCACGGCCCGCTTCGAGGACGCCCAGCGCATGGGCTCACTGCTCGTCGACCAACTCACCGCGCCCGTGCGCTACACACAAGCGGCGAGCGAGCTGGTTCGCGACGGGGTCAAGACGTTCGTCGAGGTCGGCCCGGGCAACGTCCTCTCCGGTCTGATGAAGCGAATCGACCGCAGCGTGAAGACGATCCCGGTCAACGACCTCGCCTCGGTCGAGAAGCTCAAGGACCTCTTGCACACGGCGTGACCGGCTTCTGCTCGTTGGGGGGGAAGCTGGCGCTCGTCACCGGCGCATCGCGCGGGATCGGGCGTGCGATCGCGGCGGAGCTGGCCGCGGCCGGCGCGTCCGTCGTGGTCGGGTACCGAAGCGGTGCGGAGGAGGCTGAGGCGCTGGCCGCGGAGATCGGCGGTCGCGCAGTGCAGGCCGACGTTGCCGATCCCGAGCAGGCCGCGCGTCTCGTCGAGGAGGCCGGCGACCTGGACATCCTCGTCAACAACGCCGGCCTGACCCGTGACGGTCTGATCCTGCGCATGTCCGACGAGGATTGGCGCACTGTGCTGGACACGAACCTCGGCGGGGTCTTCCACACGTGCCGCGCCGCCGCGCGCGGGATGATGAAGAAGCGGGCGGGGTCGATCGTCAATCTCACCAGCGTGGTCGGGCTGCACGGCAACCCCGGCCAGACGAACTACGCGGCGTCCAAGGCCGGAATCATCGGCTTCACGAAGTCGCTCGCGCGAGAGATGGCGTCGCGCGGGGTTCGCGCCAACGCGGTCGCCCCCGGTTACATCCAGACCGCGCTCACGGACGTCCTCCCCGAGGACGTGCAGCAGGCGATCCTGGCGAACACGCCGCTCGGCCGGCTGGGAACCCCGGAGGACGTCGCGGGGGCGGTACGCTTCCTGTGCTCGGACGAAGCGTCGTTCGTGACCGGCGAGGTGCTCCTCGTCGACGGCGGATTGGGAATGTGAGATGAGCGTCAACGGCCGGCGGAGAGTCGTGATCACGGGAATGGGGGCGGTGACGCCGCTGGGCAACGATGTGCCCACGACCTGGCAGAACCTCTGCGCGGGCATGTCCGGAGCGGGGCCGATCACCCAGTTCGACCCCGAAGGGTACTTCGCCAAGTTCGCCTGCGAGGTGAAGGACTTCGAGCCCACGAACTGGATCGACTACAAGACATCGCGGAGGATGGACCGCTTCGCGCAGATGGTGGTCGCGGCTGCGAGGATGGCGGAGGAGGACGCGAAGCTCGACGTCGCCGCCGACTCGGACCGGATCGGCGCAGCGGTGGCGACCGGCATCGGCGGGCTGCAGTCGTTCCAGGACTGCCATACGCAGCTGCGCGAGCGCGGGCCCGATCGGGTCAACCCGTTCTCGATTCCGGCGATCATTCCGAACCTCGGCGCCGGCTGGTTGTCGATCGAGCTCGGCACGCGGGGGCCGCTCAGTGCCCCCTGCACCGCCTGCGCCGCTTCGAACATGGCGATCGGCGAGGGCATGGACGCGATCCGGCTCGGCCGCGCCGACGTGATGCTCTGCGGTGGTACCGAGGCACCCGTGACCCAGGTCGGGATCGCCGGTTTCGGGGCGATGCGTGCGCTCTCGCGACGCAACGACGACCCCGAGCACGCCAGCCGGCCCTTCGACATCGAGCGCGACGGCTTCGTCATGGGCGAGGCCGGCGCGGTGCTCGTGCTCGAGGAGCTCGAGCGGGCGAAGGGCCGCGGTGCGAAGATCTACGCCGAGCTCGCCGGATACGGCGTGTCCTCGGATGCCCAGCACATAACCGAGCCGGACCCGACCGGCGTTCACCCGGCGCGGGCGATGCAGATGGCGCTGACCGACGCGGGCATCGATGCCGCCGACATCGGCTACATCAACGCGCACGGCACCTCGACGCCGCTCGGCGATGCCAGCGAGACCCGCGTGATCAAGCTCGCTCTTGGCGAGGAGAACGCCCGCAAGACGCCCATCTCCTCGACGAAGGGCTCGACCGGCCACTGTCTCGGCGCGGCCGGAGCGGTCGAGGCGATTTTCACCACGCTCGCGGTCTCCGAGAAGACGCTCCCGCCGACGATCAACTACGAGTATCCCGACCCCGAGTGCGACCTCGACTACATCCCGAACGAGGCGCGTCCGGCGGAGGTGGCGGCGGCGATGTCGAACTCGTTCGGCTTCGGCGGCCACAACGCCTCGATTGTTCTGAAGAAGTACACGGGCTAGATCCGCGCGAGGTTCGCACCATGCCGATGCTAGTACCCTCAGGCCGTGGCGGACCGCTGGGCGACCTTCGACTGTTACGGCACGCTGATCGACTGGAACGGCGGGATTGCGCACGAGCTCGCGCGGCTCTTCGGTGACGGCCAGGCCGATCGGCTGCTCACGCGCTACCACGAGGTCGAGCCGCAGGTGCAGGCGGAGGATCCCGAGCGGACCTACCGCACCGTCCTGACCATGACGCTGGAGCGGCTTGCCGAAGGCGAGAACCTCGACCTGCCCGACGGTGAGCACGATGCTCTCGCGCGGTCGCTACCCGCGTGGACGCCGTTCCCGGAGGTGCCGGACGCACTCGAAGCGGCGCGCGAGCGCGGCTGGCGGCTCGCCATTCTCTCGAACACCGACCGTGACTTCATCGCCGCGTCCAAGGCCCGGATCGGCGTGCTGTTCGAGGAGACGATCGTCGCTTCCGAGATCGGCTCGTACAAGCCGGGGCACCGGCACTGGTCGGAGTTCTTCGCGCGCACGCATGCCGACCGGGGCCGTCACGTGCACGTCGCCGCCAGCCTCTTCCACGACGTTGCGCCTGCGAACGAGCTCGGGCTGAAGAGCGTGTGGGTCAACCGGCTCGGCGAGACCGCTGATCCTGCTCCGACCCGCGAGGTCGAAGATCTGGCCGGCCTCGCAGACGTGCTGGACGAGCTCGTTGCGTCGTGAACGCCCCGCTCGGCTACGCCGCACGCCCGCTGACCCAGGATGACGCTCCCGCGATCGCAGACCTGATCAACCTGTTCGAACGGATCTACGTCGAGGATCCGGATACCGTCGGTGCCGCCGAGGTCGCGGGCTGGTGGTCGAGCTCGGACCTTGCTACGGACTCGATCGCATTTCTGGCCGCGGACGGCGCGCTGGCCTCGATCGGAGTCATCTATCCGCGGCGACGAGGTGCTCGGCCTGGACGGCTGGGTCCTGCCCGATCACCAGGGGCGAGGGCTCGGTTCGACGCTGGTCGGGTGGCTCGAGGATGAGACCCGGGCCCGGGGCACACCGTCGCTCGCACAAGCGCCCTTGCAGTCGATCACGCGGCCGCAGGTCTACTCGCCGGCCGCGGCTTCGGGCCGGTTCGGCGCTTTTATCGAATGGCGGTCGAGCTCGACTCGCCGCCGCCGGAGCCCGTCTGGGCCGGGGGTTTCGAGGTCTCCACCTTCCGATCCGGAGAGGAGGAGACGCTCCGCGCCGTCATCGAAGAAGCCTTCGCCGAGCACTGGGGACACGAAGAGCGCGACCTCGATCACTGGCTGCAGCACACGTTCGCGGCTCCGTGGTGGGACCCGTCGCTCGTCTACCTCGTTCGCGAAGGAGACGAGGTGGTGGCCGCCGAGGTGAACGCGGTGCGCTTCGGCGGCGGCTGGATCGGGACCATCGGCACGCTCGAGCCCTGGCGCGGGCGTGGTCTCGGACGGGCTCTGCTGCTCGAGGCGTTCGGCGAATTCCACCGCCGCGGCGAGCCTCGGGTCTCGCTTGCGGTCGATGCCGGCAACGAGACCGGCGCGACGCAGTTGTACGAGAGCATCGGCATGCGAGCCGTCTGGCAGGCCGACGTGTACGAGAAGCGCCTGCAGATAGCCTGAGGACGATGTCGCGGCTGCGTGCGAAGTGTCCGGACTGTAAGACGAACACGGCGGTCGCGATCGGGCCGGAGTACGAATGTCACGCGTGCGGGCGGACGTTCGCAGCCGGCCTCGTTCGGGTCCCCCGCGCCTGGGGCCACACGCTCGACCGCGGGGCGGGGATGGTCGAGGCCGCGACGGAGCTGGCGCTGCCGTATCCGGATGCCGCAGTGGTGGCGGAGGACACTCTCGCCGACCAGGTTCTCGTCCTGGCGTCGGAGCTCCCGGAACGGCCGCTGATCCTCGGCGGCTGCTGTTGCTCACACATCGGTGCCGTTGAGGGGCTGGCGACGCGGTACCAGCGCCTGGCGGTGGTCTGGATCGACGCGCACGGCGACCTGAACACGCCCGAGTCGTCTCCGTCGGGAAACGAGTGGGGAATGCCGCTGCGAATGATCCTCGAGGGAGGCGCAGTCGCGCCCGACGACGTCGCGCTGCTCGGTGTCCGTGACCTCGATCCTGGGGAAGTGGAGTTCATCGAGTCGAGCGGCTTGCACACCGGCGAGGACGCCGTCGAGCGCGCTCTCGACGGCGCCGAGGCGGTCTACGTCGCGATCGACGGAGACGGGCTCGACCCGGGCGAGGTTGCGTCCTGGATGCCGGTTCCCGGCGGTCTCTCGGTCGCCGAGACGGTCGACCAGCTCTCGCGCGTTGCCGCCGGGTCGACCGTCGCCGGTGCGGGCCTGTCGGGCTTCCTCGCCGACCCGAAGAACGTCGGCCCGGCGACGCGGCTCTGTGCCGCCGTGGGCTTGTAACCGCCTGCCCCCGGGGCGGGTCTAAGATCCAAGCCCATGACGGACACCCGGATCGACGTCTCGATCGAGCAGAAAGGGCCGGCGCTCGACGTTGGCGAGGCGCGCAAGCATCCGAATACCTGTCCGTCCTGCGGCTCCCACTACCGTGACGACGAGCTCGACTCTCACCTTGGCGTGTGCCCGCAGTGCGGTCACCACTTCCCGGTCGGGGCGCGAGAGCGCATCGAGCAGCTTGCCGATCCCGCCACCTTCGCCGAGGAGGAAGCCGACCTGCGCTCCTCCGATCCGCTCGGGTTCTTCGACCTGCGCCCGTACACGGAGCGTCTGGCCGAGGCCGAGCTGAAGACCGGCGAGGGCGATGCGATCGTCGTCGGCCGGGCGCGCATCGCCGGCGTGCCCTGCCAGCTCTCGGTGATGGATTTCGGGTTCATGGGCGGCTCGATGGGCAGTGTCGTCGGGGAGAAGTTCGCGCGGGCATGCGAGTCGGCAGCCGAGCGAGGCCTGCCGCTCGTGTCGGTCACCTCCTCGGGCGGTGCACGCATGCAGGAGGGGATCCTGTCGCTGATGCAGCTGCCGAAGACGGTCTGCGCGGTCGAGGATCTGCACGACGCGCGCTGCGCCCTGATCAACGTCTTCGCCCACCCGACCACGGCCGGGGTGCTGGCCAGCTTCGCCAGCCTCGGCGACGTGACAGTCGCCGAGCCCGGGGCGCTGATCTCGTTCACGGGCCCGCGGGTCGTCCAGCAGACGACCCGGGAGAAGCTCCCTGACGACTTCGGCCTCGCCGAGTCGAACCTGCGCTTCGGCCATCTCGACGCGATCGTGCCGCGGTTCGGGCTGCGGACGTACCTCGCGCGCGTCCTTCGGCTCTTCGCGAATGGCGGGTGAGGCGGAGCGCCGGCTGCGCGACCGGCTGGCCAGGCTGAAGAAGCTGCCGCTCCTCAGTGGGGCGAAGCTCTCGGGCGAGCTCGAGCGTCTCCAGCGCCAGATCGACCAGCTCGAGGGCGAGCCGACCGACGAGGACATCTGGCGGTCGGTCGAGCTCGCCAGGCACACCGAGCGGCCCTACACGCTCGACTACGTGCAGCGGATGCTGGACGACTGGGTCGAGCTGCACGGTGACCGCGGTCGTGCAGACGACGGTGCCATGGTCGCGGGGCTGGGCAGCCTCGACGGGACGACGATCGTCCTCGTCGGGATGCAGAAAGGGCGGGACATCCAGGAGCGGACGAAGCGTCAGTTCGGTATGCCCTACCCGGAGGGCTACCGCAAGGCGATGCGGGCGATGGAGCTCGCAGACCGGCACGCGTTTCCGGTGATCAGCCTCGTCGACACGCCGGGCGCCTACCCTGGCGTGGCCGCCGAACAGCACGGGCAGGGTGGCGCGATCGCCGCCTCTCAGTCGCTGATGGCCCGGCTGCAAGTACCGATCGTCGCGTGCGTGATCGGCGAGGGTGGGTCGGGCGGCGCGATCGCGATCGCGCTCGCCGACCGCGTGCTGATGCAGGAGAACGCGATCTACTCGGTGATCTCGCCGGAGGGCTGCGCAGCGATCCTGTGGCGTGACGCAGGCGAGGCCAGGAAAGCCGCCGCCGCGTTCAAGCCGGACGCTGCGCACTGCCTCGAGCTCGGGGTCGTCGACGGGATCGTCCCCGAGCCTCCGGGGGGCGCCCAGAACGACTGGAAGGAGGCGGCGAGGATGTTGAAGGAGTCGCTTGCCGATGCCCTGAGCGATCTGACGGGGTTGCCGGGCGAGGAGCTCGTCCGACGTAGGCGCGAGAAGTTCCGGACCATGGGCGTCTTCGCGTAACTACCTCACATTTCCTGGGATATTCCACACTCTCCACAGGCTTTTCCCCGGAAGGACCGGCGAGTTATCCACCGTTTCAACATGTGTTTCAACGTATATTCGCGCGATTTGCGCATGGTGATTGGGGGCAGGAGCGACGGGTGCCGAAGAGCGACCTGACCGCGTACCGCCGCAAGCGTGATGCGGCTCGTACTCCCGAACCGATGCCGTCTTCGCGCCGCCCCAGGACAGCTCGCGGGAAACCGAAGCCCATCTTCGTCGTCCAGCGCCACGACGCGCGCCGACTCCACTACGACTTCCGGCTCGAGCGCGGCGGAGCGCTTGCCAGCTGGGCAGTGCCGAAGGGCGTGCCGCTCGAGACCGGCCAGCGTGCGCTCGCCGTCCACGTCGAGGACCATCCGCTCGACTACGCCACCTTCGAGGGCGAGATCCCGCAGGGCGCGTACGGCGCGGGCACGGTCGAGATTTGGGACAGCGGGACGTACGAGCTCGTCGAGGAGAAGAAGGACGGCGGGCTGACCGTCCGGCTCGACGGCGCTCGTCTGCAGGGATTGTGGACGCTGATCCCGGCGAAGCTGGACGGCGACCCCAAGAACTGGCTGCTGATTCGGAAGCGCGAGGATGGGCAGGGGGCCGAGGGCGAGGGTCGGTCGCGACACCGCTACGAGGTGATGCTCGCCACCCCGGACGAAAACGTGCCGAAGGGCGATTCGTGGCTGTTCGAGGTGAAGTGGGACGGTTACCGCGCGCTGGCGTACGTGCGCGGCGGCGAGGCTCAGCTCCTCAGTCGGAAGGGAAACGACCTGACCGCCCGCTTTGCCAAGGTCGCGAAGGAGCTGGCGAAGGCGGTGAAAACGCCCGATTGTGTCTTGGACGGCGAGGTCTGCGCCCTCGACGAGGACGGCCGCCCGAGCTTCTCGGCGATGCAGCAGGGAAAACCCGGCACGCCGATTGTCTACGAGGCCTTTGACGTGCTCGAGGTCGACGGAGAGCCGCTGGTCGATCTGCCGCTCCATGAGCGACGGGCGCGGCTCGAGCGGCTACTCGACCGGCGCTACACGACTGTCAGGGTCTCCGATGCGTTCGACGACGGCCAGTCCCTGTACGAGGCGGCGGTGGAGCAGCACCTGGAGGGGATCGTCGCCAAGCGGGCGGACTCTCCGTACAGGCAGGGCAGGCGCACGCGCGAATGGCTGAAGATCAAGACGCACGGCCGGCAGGAGTTCGTGATCGCCGGTTACACGAAGGGCCAGGGCCGGCGCTCGGGCCGATTCGGCTCGCTCGTGCTCGGGGTCTGGCGCGGCGACGAGCTCGCCTACGCCGGCAACGTCGGTACTGGCTTCACCGACCAGGTGATCGACGACCTGTTGGCGAAGCTGCGGCCGCTCGAGCAGAAGGAGTGCCCTTTCCCGGTCGTGCCGAAGATGCCGAAGGTGCGGAAGGCGGACGTGGTCTGGGTGAGGCCGGAGCTGGTCTGCGAGGTGGAGTTCGTCGAGTGGACGCACGACGGGCGGCTGCGGGCTCCGTCCTTCCAGGGGTTGCGCGAGGACAAGGCTGCGCGCGAGGTTCATCGCGAGGAGCCGCTCCCGACCGAGCTTCGGGTCGGCAGACGCACGCTGAAGCTCTCCAACCTCGACAAGGTCTTCTTCCCCGAGGAGGGGATCACCAAGGGCGACCTGCTCGCCTACTACCGCTCGGTCGCGCCGCTCTTGCTGCCGCATCTGAAGGACCGGCCGTTCACCATGAAGCGCTACCCCGACGGGATCGCGGGCGGGCACTTCTTCCAGAAGGACGCGCCCAAGCACATGCCGGACTGGATCCCGACCCGCGAGTTCGAGGTCTCCACGCGCGACTCGCCACGGCAGCGACGAATGATCCGGGCGCCGCTGGTCAACGACGAGCTGGCGCTGCTCTGGATGGTGAACATGGGCTGCATCGACCTGAACACGTGGTACTCGCGGGTCGACAGGCCCGAGCGGCCTGACTTCGTCCTTTTCGACCTCGACCCCGCCGCCGACGTCGGTTTCGCGGAGGTGGTCGAGGTTGCGCTGCTCGTGAAGGAGGTGCTCGACGCGCTCGGGCTCACCGGTTTCGCGAAGACCAGCGGCAGCGACGGCATGCACGTGCTCGTGCCGGTGGAGCGGCGGTACACGTACGACCAGACGCGGGAGTTCGCCGAGATCGTCGCGGGCACGCTCGCGCGCACCCACCAGGGGCTGGTTACGACCGAGTGGTCGAAGGCGAAGCGGCGCGGCGTCCTGATCGACGCGAACCAGAACGGCGAAGGCAAGACGATCGCGTCGGTCTACTCGGTACGGCCGCATCCGGGCGCGCCCGTCTCGACCCCGCTCCGCTGGGAGGAGGTTCGAGACGGGCTGGATCCGAAGGCGTTCGGGCCGGATGTCGTCCTGGCCCGAGTCGAGCAGCACGGCGACCTGTTCGAGGGTGTCCTGGCCGAGAAGCAGTCTCTCGGCCAGGCCCTCGCCGCGGTCCGGTAGCGCCTATGCCGCCGGCCGGATGTTCTGGTTGACGCGGAAGACGTTGTCGGGGTCGTACTGCGCCTTGATCTTCGCGAGGCGCTCGTAGTTCGCACCGTACGTCGCCTGGACCCGCTCCTGTCCTTCATCCATCATGAAGTTGACGTAGGCGCCGCCCGCAGAGTACGGGTGCAACGCCTCCCAGTAGCCGACGGTCCAGTCGCGGAGGGCCCCGGCACTCGCCGGGTCGGGGTCGACGCCGATGATCACCTGCGACCAGCCGGCGTCGCGGTACGCCCAGGGCGTCTCGTCGTTGCCGACGTCGTGAGCGGCGCCGTCGATCGGGTAGATGTGCGAGCCCGACTTCCAGGTCGGCACCTTGTCGTTCCATTCCTGGTTCAGTGCGATCGCCTCGTCCGGGATCTCGCCGACGAAGTCGGCGCGCCAGTACCACTGGTCGCCAGGCCCGTACAGGCCGTCGAAGGCGCTGTTCAGTCCCGCCAGCGGCATCCGTGCGGCGCCGTGCAGGAGCGGCTCGCTCACCGCAAGCATCGGCGCCATGAGCTCCTCTGCCTCCTCGTCCGTGCCGACGATGCACCAGACCACCATGCACACCTTGCGCAGGTGGATCTCCTCCGGGAACGGCGGGGCCGGCGGGACCTTGTGGAAGGCGAAGAAACCGCTCGCGTTCCGGGGGAGCGCCGGCTGGAACTCGCGATAGGCGGCCAACAGCTCGTCGGCCTGTTCCAGTGGCCACAGCGTCGGCCCTCCGACGACGTCGGACACCGGCTGCGCCTGGAAGGTGAACTCGGTGACGGCGCCGAAGTTCCCGCCGCCGCCGCGAAGCGCCCAGAACAGATCGCTGTTCTCGTCCTCGCTGGCGGTGACCTGCTGCCCGTCGGCGAGCACCACCTCTGCGGAGAGCAGGTTGTCGACCGTCAGTCCGTAACCGCGGGTCAGATGGCCCGTCCCGCCGCCGAGCGTCAGGCCGGCGACGCCGGTGGTCGAGATGATTCCGCAGGGCACCGCCAGCCCGTGCTCCTGTGTGGCCTGGTCGACGTCGGACCAGGTGCACCCGCCGCCGACTCGGGCCGTCCCGTTCGCGGGATCGACCGACACCGACCGCATGAGCGAGAGGTCGGCGACGACGCCGTCGTCGACGACGCCGAGCCCCCCGCCGTTGTGACCGCCGCCGCGGATCGCCAGCGGGACGTCGTTGTCCTTCGCGAACGCAATCGCCCGCGCGGCGTCCTCGCTCGAGGCGCAGCGGGCGATCAGCAGCGGACGTTTGTCGATCATCGCGTTGAACACCACGCGTGCCTCGTCGTAACCCGTGTCCTCTTGACCGATCAACTCTCCCTCGAAGCCCGCGCCCAACTCTCGGCGGGCAGCCTCCGTTGCACTCATTCTCGTACCTCCTTCTCCGGTTGTTGCCGGTGGAGTCTACGACCTCGTCGGTTCAGGTTTCGTTACGGCCGGTACTCGACAGGACACCGGGGCCGCTCTAGCATCCGCGCGTGCAGCTTGCGACGCTCGTCGCGGAGCTCGACGCCTACTTCCGGGTGCCCGACGTCCGCGGCGACGACTGGTCGAAGGCGTTCGACCAGGTCTACGTCGAGCCCTACTGGCGCGACCACGTGGTGCCCGGTTGGGAGGGCCGCTGGAACGGTCTGTGCGTTCGGGGTGCCGCCGAGGTCGAGCGAGTCGCCACCTGTGTCTTTCCGAGCGACAGGATCGTCTCAGGGCTCGAGCCGGGGACCTTCCTCTTCTCCGAGCATCCGCTCGACTTCGGCGACGAGCCGGGGTTCCTGCCGCTCTCGGCGGCGACGTTCGAGCGGATGCGCAAGGACGGGATCAGCTTCTACAACGTCCATGCGCCGCTCGACATGCACCCCGAGGTCTCGCCCTCCCGACTCTGCGCGCTCGGAGTCGGGCTGGAGAGCCTCGTTGAGTACTTCCCGATCTGCGAGGGCATTCCGGGCGGGGCGGCGATCATCGGCGAGAGCCGGTTGACCGTCGACGGGGTCGCCGACGCGCTGCGGTCATTCCTCGGGCCGGAGATTCTCGTGCACGTCCTCACCCGATCACGAGGAGAGGCCGGACGCGTGGCCATGGTCGCGGGCGGCGGCGCCGTGTCGGAGATCCTCGAGGCGTCGCTCGAGCGCGGCTGCGACACGTACGTGACCGGCAACGCCGCGACCAACTGCCGGCTCGACTTCGTGCAGGAGGAGGTCCGGGCGTTCCGCCGGCACGCCGACGAGGCCGGCGTCACGCTCATCGACGCCATGCACTACGGGATGGAGAAGCCGCCGCAGCTGGCGATGGTCGACTGGTTCAGGGCGCACGGCCTCGCGGCCGAGTTCGTCCCCGACGGGCCCAAGTAGCGCTAGACCGCCACGGCCAACTCGCCCTCGCGCTCGCGGGCGAGGACACGCTCGAGCGCCGTCACACAGCGGTGGTCGAAGGCCTCGCCGGTCTCCTCGCGCAGGAGGGCGATCGCCTGCTCGTGCGTCCAGGCCTCGCGGTAGACGCGCGGCGAGATGAGCGCGTCGTAGACGTCGCACACGGTGAGGATCCTGGTGTCGATTTGGAGCTCACCGGCCTCGATCCCGCGGGGGTACCCGTCCCCGGCGAGCCGTTCGTGGTGGTCGAGCACGAGCCGGCGGACGGTTTCGGCGAAGCCGCCGAGTTCGCCCAGCAGTTTTCGACCCCACTCGGGGTGGCGCTTGATCACGGCGAACTCGTCGTCGGTCAGCGGGCCGGGCTTCTTCAGGATCGGGTCGGGGACGCGGAGCTTGCCGATGTCGTGGAGCAGACCGCCGATCGCCAGCTGGCGGAGCCGGTGAGGCGGCAGGCCGAGCTCCTCGCCGACCTGGACGGCGCGCATTGCCACCCGCCGCGTGTGCTCCTCGGTCGAGACGTCCTTCTCGGCCAGATGCCTGGTCAAGGCGCGGACGCGCGCGCCGAGGAACGCTTCCTCCTGGGCGACGAGCTCCGCCGCACGCAGGTCACCTGAAAGGGGGCGCGACTGCGCCGAGCGACGCAGGTCGAGCGCGACCTGCACGCCGACGGCGACGATCCCGGAGAGCTCCAGCAGATGCCCGAGCCACCAGCCCAGCTCCGACCATGTGAGCAGCATCGCCGGCGGCACGGCGGCCATCAGCCACACGAGTCCGACTACGACGCCGAGATCGCTGCTCCGCCGGGTGAGCCGATAGGTCCGCTGCGCGCGCAGGAGGAGGACGCCGTAGAACACGACGGCGACCGCCAGCGCCGCCAGCGCGACCGGCCCGCCGGGCTTCGGGATGTTGCTCAGCAGCGAGGGGCGGAGCATGCAGGCGGTACCGAGGGCTGCAATTGCGAGCAGCAGCAGAGCCTGGAGGACAAGCAGACGGCTGACGCCACGCGGCCGGCGAAGTGACGGCAGGGCCGAGAGCGCGAGCACGGCGCCGCCGATCGGCAGGGTGGCCGCGCCGGTGAAGCCGACGAGGCCGTTGTACGGAAGGATGATCCCCGGCGTCGCGAGCCCGTGCAGCGCGAGCAGGGCGGCCATGACCGTGAACGCGGTACCGAGCAGAACCGTGCGGCCGTCGTTCCGTTTCGCACCGACGATCGTCAGGGCAACGGCGGCGAGCGTCGCCACCAGGGCGGTGAGGCCGACGCCGGCGAAGTGCGTCCAGGCTCCGAACGAGACCTGGTCGTGCGCGAGGAAGCCGAGCAGGCTGGTCGGTAGGAGGATCGCCGCTGCCGCGCACGCGAGCGCGGGCACTGCCGTGTGTCCCGGAAGCCGCACGCCGCAGATATCGGCGGGCCCCGGTTCGTGCTTGATCCCCTGCTAGGAAAAGGTTTCCAGTGCCCCTTCGTAGGAGCGGGCGCCGCGGACGCAGGTTGCGCGGGAGGCTGCATACCGTAGGCGCGAACAACCTTTCGTCTCGAAGGAGCCGTTGGTGATCACGTTCAGCGTCTTCCCGAGCCACGAGTAGCAGAAGGCCTGCGCCGTGGGGACGTTCGCGCAGGCGCGGATCAGCCCGAGCTTCGTCGAGAACGGGGCGAGCGCGTAGGTCTGGACGCGGAGCCCGCGCAGGCAGTCGGCGGCCTCGGAGCCCTCGAGGCCCGCACACGTCCGCAGCTGCTCCAGGGGATCGTCCGACCGGATCAGCGACGCGCCGGTCAGGCAGCCGGAGAGCTGGAGCGCGTGTAGCCCGCTGCACGTCCCGAGAATCCCGCCCGCAGAGCTCGGCAGCTTCGGCGGCGGCCGCTCCAGCAGCGCGCGATACCAGCACACGCGCACGTACCGCGAGGGCTGGGCGGCGCACAGCTTCCGCGGCGAGGTAACCGTGCCGGTCGGCCGTCGCGTCCCGTCGAGCCCCGCGACCGCGATCCAGTAGTCGTGGAAGACGCCCTGTGCGCAGTCGAGGGAGTCGTCCGGGCCGAGCTTGCTGCACGACGCCAGCGCCGGGTCGACGAAGTCGTTGAACTGCCGCGCGTACGCGTGTCCGAGCCCATGGATGCAGCTGTACCGCTGGTAGCGGGTGGGAGCCCGGTGACAGTCGGCGGCTGCGCCCTTCGGGCCGAGCTTCTCGATCTGTGGCCCGAGCGCGATCAGCATCCCGTGCGCGAAGCCGGCCGAGCAGCCGGGGTCGTTCGTCTTCGGCAGGTAGTTCAGGAGTTTGGTCAGCGTCACGTGTTCCCTCTTGCCGTAGCGTCGGCCGACCGAGTGCATCATCACATGGCAATTCGCCTGGAGCCAGGCGCCGACCGAATGCACGTAGGCGTCGATGCGAGGCAGCTCGTTCGCCGGGTCGTTCGTGTGCTCGACGAGCAGAGTTGCCTGGTCGATCAGGCACGAGCGGTAGAACGGCAGCGTCGCCTCGAACCGCTTGCAGCTCGTGAAGGTCCGCGACTCGAGCGGGTACTTGCCGTAGCCGAACGGTGTGTCGCCGGGACCGCCGTTCGCGGAAGCGATTGCGGGCAAGGCGAGTGCGGCCGCGGCGACGGCGAAGAGAACGCGGCCGCGCATACCGATTCAGACTAGCTCCGGCCCCGATCGGTTAGGTCAGCCGGTACGGCACGGCCGTGAGGATCACGTGGGGCTCGAAGAGGAGGAGGCGCTTGACGTATAGCGCGCGCTGGTTGTGCATCAGGCGTTGCGGCCCGCTGAAGATCAGCTCCGGCATGACCACGACGGCGACGGTCTCCTGGTCGGCGGTCAGCTGCCGGAGGTAGTGGAGCAGCGGGTCGCCGAGATCACGGTAGTGGGCCTCCTCCACCTCGAGCGGGATCCGCATCGGCCGCCGCGCCCATTCGTCGTGCATTCGGTCAGCGTCATCGGCGTCGAAGGCAAAGTGCACCGCGCGTGTGTCCTCGAGCCCAAGCGAGCCGGCGTAGTTGACCGCCCGCAGCGTGGCTGCATGGGCGCCGGAGACGAGCACCCGGCAGACCGCCCTCTTCGGCGGCCGCCACTCGTCGCGGTTCCGGGCCAGCACCGGGACGTCGCTGATCACCACGCCGGGCTCGCTGAGCAGGTGCATCTTCAGCGCGAGCTCGGTCCGACGACGGAGCAGGGCGAGCAGTGACGGGCGGTGGAACTCCTCCGGGATGATCACCGTCACGAAGCTTGATTCGCCGCTGGGAATCCCCCACACCTCGTCGATCACGGCGTCGGCGCGGCCGCCCTCGGCGTGCACGATGTCCAGGTCGGGGCGCAGATCGGTGAGTTGCCGGAATCGCGGCCGAATACCTGTATCGGTGTGTGGGCCGGGGACGTGGATCGCGCGGAAGTCGTCTCCCGCGATCTGTTTCGCGTACCAGACGGCCTCGAGCAGGGCCGCGTCGTAGGACTCGACGTAGAGCACGACGCGGTTCGTCGCCGGCGGCGCCGCGGCGACGGCCGAGACTCCGGCCCGCAGGCGCCGCCCGACCTTGCGGTAGTGGCGGTTGACCGCGTAGAAGCCGGCGACGAGCAGCGGGATCGCGACCGCCACCGCCCAGGCTCCCTCGAGGAACTTCGTCTCGACCACGAGCAGCGCGACCAGTGTGGTGGCGACTGCGCCGGCTCCGTTCAGTGCGAGGGACCTGCGCCACCCGGGAGTCCTGAGGCGGTTCCAGTGCCGGACCATCCCGACCTGCGAGAGCGTGAAGGCCGTGAAGACGCCGATCACGTACAGGTGGATCAGCGCGTTGACGTCGGCCTTGAACGCCCAGATCAACAGAGCAGCGACTCCGGCGAGGACGACGATTCCGTTCGAGTAGACGAGCCGGTCGCCGAGGTTGACGAACTGCCGGGGGAAGTAACGGTCGCGGGCGAGGATCGCGCTCAGGCGCGGGAAACCCTGGTACGACGTGTTGGCGGCCAGTACGAGGATGGCGAAGGTCAGGCCCTGGACGAGGTAGTAGAAGGCGGAGCCGTGTGAGCCGGCCGGGAAGGTCGCCCGCGCGATCTCCGACACGACCGACACGGAGTTGCTCGGGAGGGCATGCATGTGCACTGCGAGCCAGGAGACCCCGACGAACAGCGAGATGGCCATGCCGCCCATCACGAGTAACGTGGTCGCGGCGTTGCGACCGTGCGGCGGCCTGAACGCGCCGACGCCGTTCGAGATCGACTCGACCCCCGTCAACGCTGCTGCGCCCGAGGCGAACGCCCGGAGGACGATCAGGACGCCGACTCCGCCGGCGGCCCCGACCGTGATCGGATTCGGGACGTGGGCCTGCGGACAGCCGCCCACGGCGCACCTTGCGACTCCGGTCCCGATCATCAGGTACATGACCGCGACGAAGGCGTAGGTCGGCAGCGCGAAGGCGATTCCGGACTCCCGGACGCCGCGCAGGTTGACGACCGTCAACAGCAGGATCAGCAGCAGCGAAAGCCCGACCTTGTGAGCCGCGAGCGACGGCGCCGCCGAGGTGATCGCGAGCACACCGGCGGCGACCGAGACCGACACGGTCAGGACGTAGTCGACCATCAAAGCGGCAGCGGCCACCAGGCTCGGCAGCGTGCCGAGGTTTTCCTTCGCGACCACGTAGGCGCCGCCGCTCGTCTCGTACGCCTTGACGGTCTGCGTGTAGGAGAGGACGACGATTCCGAGCACCGCGGCGATGGCGATCGAGACCGGCATCACGAGGTGGGCGGCTGTGATCGACGCACCGGCCAGAACCACCAGCGCCGCCTCGGTTGCGTAGGCGACCGACGAGAGCGGGTCCGCAGCGAAGATCGGCAGGGCCAGCTTCTTCGAGAGCAGGGTCTCGCCCAGCTCGGCGGTGGTGCGAGGCCGCCCGATGACGGCCCGCTTCACCGTGTCGAGCGCATCCGGGCGCCGGACCTGTTCCTGTGTCGGCTTCGGCTTCTCTTCGGTCGTGATCATCGTCGCCGCCTCTCGTCTCCACGCTAGTCCCGATGTGAGGGCCCGAACGGCTTGGCTATGCGATCTTGAGAGCTTCTTAAGCCGGCGGCGGCGAGCCTATGCTGTGGTCATGCGCACCCGTCTCCTCGTCGGAACGGGGGCGAGCGCTGCGGCGGTCGCCCTTGTCACCGGCGTCGTATATGCACTCGACCCGATCGCGCCGGTGCTCGGCCTCGGCGTCCTCTATCTCCTTGCGGTTGTGCCGGTGGCAGCGGTTTGGGGGTTGCGCTTCGCGGTCGTCGTGTCCGTGGTCAGCATGCTCGCCTTCAACTGGCTCTTCCTCCCACCTACTCATACGTTCCACCTGGCCGAGTCGGAGGACTGGGTCGCGCTTGCGGTCTACCTCGTCGTCGCCGTGAGCGTCAGCGCGCTCGCGGCACGCGCGCGCGGCCGCGCCGCCGAAGCGGAGCAGCAGCGCCGGGAAGCCGCATTTGCCGCTGACGTTTCCGGTCTCCTGCTCGGAGCATCGCCGGTCGGGTCGCAACTCCCCGAGATCGCTGTCCGGACAGCGGACCTCCTCGGCGTGTCGCATTGCTGGATCGAGCTCGGCCCGCCGCGCAAGCCGGACGCCGACGAGACGTTCCGCGATCTCGCGGCGGGCGGGAGACAGGTCGGCCGGATCTTCTTCGACGTCGAACGCTCTCTCGACGAGCCACTCACGGAGCGTGTTCTCGCCGTCCTCGCGGCGCTTCTTGCGACTGCGGTCGAGCGCGAGGAGCTCAGCCGCAGCGACGCGACGAAGACGACCGTGCTCCGGTCGGTGAGTCACGATCTGCGCTCGCCGCTGACGGCGATCGAGACGGCCGCCGAGATGCTGGCCGAGCCCGGAGACCTACTCTCCCCCGCCGACCGCGATGAGCTGCTTGCGTCAATCCGCGAACAGGCGCGGCGACTCGACCGGCTCGTCGGGAACCTGCTCGACGTATCGCGGCTGGAAGCAGGAGCGGCGGAGCCGCTCGCCGAGATCTGGCCCGTCGACGAGCTGATCGGCCGCGCGCTGGATGCGCTCGGGGCGGGCGCCGACCGTGTGGCCGTTTCGCTCGCGCCCAGCTGCCCGGCAGTCAGAGTCGATGCCGCCCAGCTCGAACGGGTGCTCGTCAACCTCTTCGAGAATGCCCTTCGCTACTCCTCGCCTGCGGACCGGGTCGACGTGGAAGCGGTTGCCGCAGGTGGCGACGTCGTCATCTCGGTCGTCGATCGTGGGCCGGGGCTCGGCACGAAGGATCAGGATTCGGTCTTCGAGCCGTTCAGCCGTGGGCCCGGCGCAGGCGAGCGGGGGGCAGGCCTCGGGTTGGCGATCGCCAGAGGGTTCGCGACGCTCAACGGCGGTCGTCTCTGGGTCGAGTCGACACCCGGCCGGGGCGCGACGTTCTCGCTTGCTCTACCCGCAGTCGAGATCGACGCCCAGGTCCGGGCATGAACGGAGCGCGCGTTCTGGTCGTCGACGACGAACCGCAGATCCTGCGCGCGCTGCAGCTGAAGCTTCGGACGGCAGGCTACGTCGTCGAGACCGCTGCAAGCGCAGGCGAGGCGCTGATGAAGGCGGCGATGCGACCGCCCGAGGCGATCATCCTCGACCTGCTGCTCCCCGACGGAAGTGGCGTCGAGATCTGCCGAGAGCTTCGGACGTGGAGTGCCGTGCCGATCGTCGTGCTCTCGGCGGTCGGGGAAGAGCACGAGAAGATCGCGGCGCTCGACGCGGGTGCTGACGACTACGTGACGAAGCCGTTCAGCGGGGACGAGCTCCTCGCCCGTGTCCGCGCCCAACTTCGCCGAGGCGCGTCTCCCGGGCTACCGGTGCTCGAGGTGGGCGAGCTGCGGATCGACCTGGAGAAGCGGCTGGTGACGATGGCCGGCCAGCCGGTCTCGCTTACCCCCACCGAGTACGACCTCCTGCGTCTCTTCGCGGTCAACGAGGGCAAGCTGCTTACTCATCCGGCGATCCTGCGAAAGATCTGGGGGCCGGCCTACGGCGAGGAGTCCAACTATCTGCACGTCTACGTCTCGCACCTCCGCCGCAAGATCGAGCCCGACCCGGCAAGACCTCGCTACCTACTCACGCAGGCTGGTGTCGGCTATCGGCTGGTCGCCCCGGATTCAGACGTCGTTAAGACCGGTTGAGCCCTTTTTCAGCCCCGCTTCGGAGGGTCCGCTCTAGCGTGGAGACATGGCGGCCACGTCCCGCAATCTCGTGGTACCGCTGCTGGGGTCACCGGATCCGGAGCGTGCGGTGGCAACGGCTTGCGCGCTCGCCGGCGAAGACGGGACGATCAACGCCGTCGTCGTCATCGAGATCTCCCCGCTTCTCCCGCTCGACGCACGAATGGATGAAGAGGAAGCATCGGCTCGCATGCTTCTCGTCCGGGCGCGTTCGGTTGCGGAGGCCTGCGGTGTCCACTTCGTGCCACACCTCGTTCGCGCACGGGAGGTGGTGTCGGCGGTCCTCGAGCTCGCCGAGAAGGAAGGGGCAGAGATCGTCGTGGTCGACCGCGACGGCTGCCGTCCTCGCCGGGCCGCGCGGAGGCTGCTGCGGAGGGCTGGCGACCGCGTGCTGGTCGTGGCCGCCTAACCGGATGCCAGCATCCGCTCGAGCAGCCGGCGCGCACCGGCCTTGTCGAGCATGTCGTTCAGGTTGCCGCATTTCGGCGACTGGACGCACGAGGGGCAGCCGTGTTCGCAGGGGCAGCCGGCCAGCAGCTTCGCGGTGTCGCCGACCCAGCCCTCGAACGCCTCGAAGCCGCGCTCGGTGATCCCGACTCCGCCGGGGTGTCCGTCGTAGACGAAAATCGTCGGCCTGCCCGTCTGGAAGTGGACGTTCGTCGAGAGACCGCCGATGTCCCATCGGTCGCACATCGCCCAGAGCGGCAACAGCGCGATCATCGAGTGCTCTGCCGCATGGAGGCTGCCCAGTAGCGCCGGCATCCGGTCGATCCCCTCCAGCATCCACTCTTCGGGGCAGAACCAGATCGCCTCGGTGTCGAACGTCGTGGCGGGCAGGTCGAGTGCCACGAGGTCGAGGGTTTCCTGGGTGGAGGCCTTCTTGAGCTGGTAGGCGACCACCTGCTCGGTCACCGAGACGCGTCCCCAGCTCAGCTCGAGACCGAGTCGCGGCTCGACGCGTTGCGGTTCCTCGATCGCCGTCGTCGTGTCCTTCTTCGCCTGCGTGTAGAGGTCGCCGTCGAACGGCGAGACCAGCGCGACGCGGGCGGCGTGGTCGAGTTCCGCGACGCGGTACGACTGCCCCAGGTGGAGATAGACGGCGCCGTCGTGCACGGTCGAGTACGCGCGCTCCTGCTCGACCAGGCCGAGGACGGAGCCCGTCGAGGTGTCGATCACCGAAAAGGCGTCGGGGCTGGTCGAGCGCAGCGGGACGCGGGCGGCCGGATAGTCTCGTCCCGCCCACACCCAGCCCGCCTGTGTATGCCGCAACTCGGGGAGCAGTGCCGCCCGCTCGAGTGCCGCGTCGCCGAGCAAGCTGCGGTCGCCGTCGTCGATCGGCGCCTCGAAGGCGGCTGCCTGGACATGCCCGTCGAGCACGCGCGGGTTCGTGTGGTCGAGGATCGCCGCTTCCACACGGCGGCCGAGGAGCGTCTCGGGCTCGCGCATGAAGTACTGGTCGAGTGCGTCCTCGCTCGCGACGAGGATCGCCAGACCGTGGCCGCGGCGTCCGGCCCGACCCCACTGCTGGCGGAGGCTCGCAAACGTGCCGGGGAAGCCGGTCGAGATCACGCAGTCGAGCAATCCGATGTCGATACCGAGCTCGAGCGCGTCGGTCGCGGCCACTCCGAGCAGCTCGCCGCCGGCCAGCCGCTGCTCGATGTCGCGTCGCTGCGCCGGCGTGTAGCCGGCCCGGTACGGGGACAGCCGGTCGCGGTACTCGGCCCCGAGCCGGTCGGCGGTGAACTTGTGGATCAGCTCCGCCGACTTCCGGCTCTTTGCGAAGCAGAGCGTCCGCAGGCCGCGCTCGACGAGCGAAGCCATCAGCCGCGAGGCCTCTCCGAGCGCGCTCGCCCGGATTCCGAGCTCCTCGTCGAGCAGCTCGGGGTTCCACAGCGCGATCGTCCGCTCCGCGCGCGGGGCGGCATCGTCGTCCACGACGGTGACGTCGATCCCGAGCAGCGAGTGTGCGAGCCGGTCCGGGTTCGCAATCGTGGCGGAGGCGAGCAGGAACTGCGGCTCGGCGCCGTAGATGCGCGCGATCCGGCGCAGTCGGCGAAGGACGTTGCCGACGTGTGAGCCGAAGACACCGCGGTAGACGTGCGCCTCGTCGATCACCACGTAGGCGAGGTTGGCGAGCACGTCGCCCCAGCGGTCGTGGTGAGGCAGGACGCCGACGTGCAGCATGTCCGGGTTGGACAGCACGAGGTTCGACGACTTGCGGATCTGCCAGCGGCGCTCGGCCTCCGTGTCGCCGTCGTAGATCGCCGCGCGAAGGCGCGGGATCTTCAACGCCGTCAACGATCGGAGCTGATCCTGGGCGAGCGCCTTCGTCGGGTAGAGGTAGAGGGCGCGTCGCCTGGGTTCGCGCGCGAGCGCGTCGAGCACCGGCAGGTTGAACGCAAGCGACTTGCCGCTCGCCGTGCCGGTGACGATCGCGACGTGCTCGCCTCGCCGTGCCGCTGCCCAGGCTTCGGCCTGGTGTTCGTACAGCTCGTGGACGTCTCGCACCTCGAGCGCAGCGCGTACCTTCGGCGAGAGGTCGCCCGGAAACGGGGCAGTGCGCGCCTCGCGGGGGGGTTCGCCGGCGACATGTGCCAGCTCCTCGCCCTCGAGGATCCCGGCCCAGGGAGCAGTCTCGACCGCCACCCGCCGAGGGTAGCGGGCGGATGACTCAGATCTCGGCGACCTGCTCGAGTGTTCGCGGCTCGAAGCGCTCCACCAGCTCCTGCAGCCGCGCCACCCGCTCGTGGTAGCCGGCTTCGCCGCGCCAGGTGCGCACGGCTGCGATTGTCTCCCACGGCCCGAAGCTGACGAACGTTCCCGGGCTCTCGACGTCGCGCAGCAGCCGCGCGTGGGCCCGGAGCCCCTGCCGGTGGCTCCATTCCGCCCATTCCCGCCAGCGCTCGACGAACTCGTTCTCGAGGCCGGGCTTCACCTGCCAGGTCGTGTGCGTGAACGTTGTTCCCATCGCACCTCCACGGAAAGCGGTGCCGTGACACGATGCTAACCGGGAATGACCGACTCGCCGGTTCTGCGCTGCCTGACCATCGCCGGCTCCGACTCGGGTGGCGGGGCCGGGATCCAGGCCGACCTGAAGGCTTTCGCCGCCGCGGGGTGTCATGGCATGTCGGCGATCGTCGCCCTGACCGCGCAGAACACGGTTGGCGTCACCGACGTGCTCGAGGTGCCGCCCGAGTTCGTGCGGGCGCAGCTGGAGGCCGTGTTCTCGGACATCGGTGTCGACGCGGCCAAGACCGGGATGCTTTTCTCGGCGGCCGTGATCGAGACGGTCGCCGATTTCCTCGCGGAGCATCCGGGGGCGCTGGTGGTCGACCCGGTGATGGTGGCGAGCTCGGGCGCGCGGCTGCTCCGGGACGATGCGGTGGAGGTGCTGGTCGAGCGGCTCTTCCCGCTGGCGACCGTGGTCACTCCGAACCTGCTGGAGGCGCAGGCGCTCACTGCAGTGACAGGCTCGAGCCCGTCACTGCTCTCGGAGCGCGTTCACGCTCTCGGAGCGCCCGCGGTCGTCATCACCGGCGGTCATGCCGAGCGATCGATCGACCACCTTTTCGACGGCCACGATCACGTCGAGATCCCCGTCGACCGGCATGACGTCGCAGCCACCCACGGGGCCGGCTGTACCCATTCGGCCATGCTCGCCGCAGGACTGGCGAGGGGACTGTCCCTGCCGGAAGCTGCGTGCGCAGCCGCCGCTGCTGCGAGTCGCGCGGTCGGAGACGGGCTCGAGGAGATCGGCGCGGGCGAGGGCCCCGTCGACGTGCTGGGGATCCGTGCGGCTCGGTGACGTCGGCGAGCTCGGCCTGCTTGCCGAGCTCGAGCAGCGCGGTCTCGCCGTTCGGATCGAGAACGACGCCGCCCGGCTGGCAGACGGCCGCGTCGTCACCCAGGACGCCCTCGTCGAGGGCGTCCACTTTCGCCTCGACTGGATCTCCTGGCGCGAGCTCGGGTTCCGTGCTGCCGCCGTCAATCTGAGCGATCTCGCCGCTTCGGGCGCGGAGGCCGAAGGGCTCGTGGTCACGCTCGCGGCGCCATCCGAGACGGGTGTCGCCGACGTCGTGGAACTGTATGAAGGCCTCGTCGAGGCCGGCGTGCCCGTGATCGGCGGCGACACGACCTCCGCCGAGCAACTTGTGCTGAGCGTGACTGCGATCGGCCGCTCCGATCGCGTTCCCGGCAGAGCGGGCGCCCGTCCGGACGATGTCCTGGTCGTGACCGGGCCGCTCGGCGCTGCCGGGGCGGCGTTTCGCGACGGGCGATATTCGCGCCCGCCGCTACGCCTCGAAGAGGGTCGCGCGCTGGCCGCCACGGCTCATGCCATGCTCGACCTCTCCGACGGGCTTGCCCAGGACGCCGGTCACATCGCCCGCCGCTCGGGATGCAGGCTGGTGATCGAGCTCGAGCGCGTGCCGCTGGCCGAGGGCGCCGAGGTCGAGGACCTCGGCTTCGGCGAGGACTACGAGCTTCTTGCGGCGCTCCCTTGCGGGAGCGCCGCATTTTCGGAGGTCGGACGTTGCGAGGAAGGCGAAGGGGTCGAGCTTCGCCTCGGAGGGAAGCCGGTCGGGCTCGGCGGCTTCGAGCACTTCCGCAGCCGCGCCTGAGATCGACGCCCTCCTAGACCAGCCAGTCGGCGAACTGCTTCTCGAAGTGCCTGCGCGAGCGCGCGCCAACGACCGTCCGCTGTGCCACGCCGCGGTCGAAGAGGATCACCGTCGGCAGGGACAGCACGCCGTGATCGGCGGCATTGATCGGGTGGTCGTCGATGTTCACCGTCATGAACCCGATCCGCTCGCCGTGCTCGGCCTCGAGCTCCTCCAGCGCCAGGCCCACTGCCTTGCACGGCCCGCACCAGGGCGCCCAGAAGTCGACGACGACGGGCCGGTCCGCCTCGAGCACGTCGGCGGCGAAGGTCGCATCGGTCACCTCGACCATCGTCGGTCAGCGTAGTCGGCCGGTCAGGGCCTGAAGGCCGAGGTACGGCACCCGCCAGATCGCCTCCAGCACGATCGCCCGGCTCATCTTGGAGGCTCCGGCCTCGCGGTCGGCGAAGACGATCGGGATCTCGACGACGCGGAACCCGGCCCGCAAGGCGCGATAGGTGGTCTCGATCTGGAACGCATAGCCACGCGACGAGACCGCGTCGAGGTCGATGCGCTCGAGCACCTCACGGCGGTAGCACTTGAAGCCGCCTGTCAGGTCACGGATGTGGGTGGCCAGGAGGGTCTGCGCGTAGAACGAGCCCGCACGCGAGACGAAGCGGCGCCCGCCGCCCCAGTCCTCGATGCGGCCGCCCTCGACGTAGCGCGAGCCGAGGACGAGGTCGGCGTCGGCCGCTGCGGCGATGAGACGCGGCACGTCGCCCGGGTCGTGGGAGAAGTCGCAGTCCATCTCGAGCACGAGCTCGGCGCCGTCGGACAACGAGCGGCGGAAGCCGGCCAGGTAGGCGGGGCCGAGTCCCTCCTTCGCCGCTCGGTGGAGCACGGCGACGCGGCCGCCGTGTTCTGCGGCGAGCCGGTCGGCCAGCTCGCCCGTGCCGTCGGGCGAACGGTCGTCGATGACGAGGATGGTGTCGTCGGGGCCGAGCCGGTCGAGCAGGGCGGTCACCATCGGCCCGAGGTTCTCGCGCTCGTTGTAGGTGGGGAGGCAGACGGTCGCTCTCGGCACGGAGCCTATGATCGCGGGAGTGGCGCTGCCCAGGAACGCAGAGGTGATCGAGCAGATCGAGCTGCTCGCCGACATGCTCGAGCTCGAGGGCACGGAGGCGTTCCGAGTGCTCGCCTACCGGCGGGCGGCGCAGCGAATCGGCGAGACCGGCGGTTCGATCGCCCAGCTCGCGCTCGACGGCAAGGCGAAGCAACTCCAGGGGATCGGCAAGACGATCGAGGAGAAGATCGTCCAGATCGTCGAGAAGGGCGAGATCGAGGCGCTGACGAGGCGGCGCGAGCGGATCCCACCCGACGTGGTCGCCTTCATGCGGCTGCCCGGGCTCGGGCCGAAGACGGCGAGGCGGATCTGGCTGGAGCTCGACGTGACCACGCTCTCCGGCCTGCAGGAGGCGGCCGAGCAGCAGCGGCTGCGGACTCTGACCGGCCTTGGACCGAAGGTCGAGGAGAACGTGCTCAAGGCGCTGAAGGAGCGCGCGAAGCCGAAGACCCCCTCGCGGCCGCTGCTCGGCCAGGGGCTGCCGGCTGTGGTCGCGGCGGTTGACGCGCTCCGCGCGCACCCGGCGGCCGAGCAGGTGTCGGAGGCGGGGAGCGTGCGTCGACGCCGCGAGACGTTCCGCGACCTCGACATCATCGCCACGGCCACCGACGCGAAGGCGCTGATCGACGCCTTCACCGGCTTCGAGTGGGTCGCTGACGTCGCCGCCAAGGGAGGGACGAAGGCGACGGTGATCTCTTACGACGGTCTCCGCTTCGATCTGAGGGTGGTGCCCCCCGAGTGCTACGGCAACCTGCTCCAGCACTTCACCGGCTCGAAGAGCCACAACGTGGCGATGCGTGAAGAAGCGCAACGCCGCGGGCTGTCGATCTCCGAGTACGGGATCACCGAGGTCGAGTCCGGCGAGGTGCACACGTTCACCTCCGAGGAGGAGCTGTACGAGTGGCTCGGCTACCAGTTCGTCCCGCCCGAGCTGCGCGAGGCGGCGGGCGAGCTGGAGGCGGCGCGGCGCGGCGAGCTGCCGGTGCTGGTCGAGGAGAACGACCTGCGCGGCGACCTGCACGCGCATACGACGTGGTCCTCGGACGGGAAGAACACGATGGAGGAGATGGCGCTCGCGGCGAAGGCGCGCGGCTACTCGTACCTGGCGATCACCGACCATTCGCACTACCTCCGTGACGGGCGGCTGGAGGCGCAGGCCGAGGAGCTGGCGGCGCTGAACGTGCAGCTGAAGCCGTTCCGGCTCCTGCACGGAGTCGAGGTGAACATCCGCGCGAACGGCACCCTCGACGTGTCGGACGACACGCTCGCCGGGCTCGACTGGGTCGTCGCATCGATCCACGCCGCGTTCTCGACCACGCCGACCGAGCGCGTTCTGGCGGCGATGGAGAACCCCCATGTCGACGTGATCGGCCACCTCACCGGTCGCAAGATCAACAAACGCGCACCGATGGACGTCGATCTCGACCAGGTGTTCGCCAAGGCGGTCGAAACCGGGACGGCGGTCGAGATCAACTCGCAGCCCGACCGGCTCGACCTGCGCGACGCCGACGCCCGGCTGGCCGGCGAGCGGGGCGTCCGCATCGTCGTCTCGACCGACGCGCACTCGGTCGGCGCGCTGGGTTACGCGACACTCGGCATCGGCCAGGCCCGCCGTGCCTGGCTGACGAAGGAGCAGATCGTCAACTCGCGGCCGTGGTCGAAGGTCAAGAAGTGAGAAACGAAGGCGTGAGCGCCTTCCGCGCGGATGGTCACCAGGCGGTCGACTGGGCCGCGGACTACCTCGAGCGGGTGGACGACCTGCCGGTGCTGGCGCAGGTTCGGCCCGGAGAGATCCGGGCACGCCTGCCCCAGTCCCCGCCCGAAGAGCCTGAGCCGTTCGAGGCCGTGCTTCGCGATCTCGACGAGATCCTGCTTCCTGGGGTCACGCACTGGCAGCACCCGCGCTTCTTCGCCTACTTCGCGGTCACTGCCGCCGAGCCGGGAATCCTGGCGGAGCTCCTGGCCGCGACCCTGAACTCGGTCGGCTTCCTCTGGCGGACAGCCCCGGCCTCGACCGAGCTGGAGCTGCTCGTCTGCGACTGGGTCGCGCAGCTGCTCGGACTGCCCGGCGGCTGGCACGGCCACATCGAGGACACCGCGTCGACCTCGACGCTCGCCGCGCTGATCGCCGCGCGGCACACCACAGGCCGTGACGTCGTCGTCTGCTCCGAGCATGCCCATTCCGCCGCTGACAAGGCCGCGCGAATGCTGGGCATGGAACTGCGCAAGATCCCAGCCGACGACGCTTTCCGGATGCGCGCCGACCTGCTCGAGCTCGACGACGTCGCCGCGGTCGTCGCCACCGTCGGCACGACCTCGACGACGTCTGTCGATCCCGTTGCGGCCATCGCCGCGCGTTGCAAGGCCGCCGGCACGTGGCTCCACGTCGATGCCGCGTACGCCGGCTCGGCGATGGTCTGCCCGGAGCTGCGCTGGGCCTTCGACGGCGTCGAGCGTGCCGATTCGCTCGTCGTCAATGCACATAAATGGATGTACACCCCTATGGACTGCTCGCTGCTCTGGACGAGCCGGCCCGACGAGTTTCGCAACGCCTTCACCCTCGTCCCCGAGTTCCTGCGCACGACCGACGAGGACGTGCTCAACCTGAGCGAGTACGGCCCGGCCCTCGGCCGCCGCTTCCGCTCCCTGAAGCTCTGGGCGGTGCTGCGCTGCTACGGCGCCGAGGGGCTGCGCCGCCGCATCCGAGAGGCAATCCGTCTCGCCGAGCTGTTCGAGGGCTGGGTTCGTGATGAGCCCGGGTGGGAGGTGTGCGCACCGCGGCCGTTCTCCACCGTGTGCTTCCGGCGCGACGGGTCGGACGACGAGAACGCCGCGATTCTCGAGCGCGTGAACGCGAGCGGCCAGATCTTCATCTCCCACACCAAGCTCGACGGTCGCTACGTGTTACGCCTCGCGATCGGCAGCGACCGTACGACCGAGACCGACGTGCGTCTCGCCTGGGACGTGCTACGTGACCTTGGGTAAGAGCGCGATCGTCGCTGCGTAGACCGCCACCAGCGCGATCGAGTCGATTCCCAGACGGAGGACCGTGCGCTTCGGACGGGCGATCACGGCGGCGGCCACGATCCCAGTCATCAGCAGGCCCGCGCCGCCGAGCCAGACGTCCGAGCCGCGCTCGGCGACGATCACGGGCGTGCCGGCGAGGACGTCGGCGAGGAGGAACAGCGTCAGCTGGAACGAGTTGCCGCCGAGGATGTCGCCGACCGCGAGCTGGTGGTCGCCGAGCCGCACCGCTGCGATCCCGCTGGAGATCTCCGGCAGAGCGGTGGCGGCGGCGAGCACGGTCGCGCCGAATATGGCGCCCTGGAGCCCCATCCGGTCGGCGAGCACGTTGCCCGACGACTGGAGAGCGACGCCCGCGCCCAGCGTGATCCCGGCTGCCAGACCGAACACCGCGACGACCAGCGCGGTCGACCGTCCCGAGAACGGCCGGCGCTCCTGTGGATGGTCCTCGCGGACGTGCCGACGGCCCGGCCTGCTGCCCGGCATCTCGATCTTCCAGTCCGTCCGCATGCGAACGCGGTTGACGATCCAGACGCCGCCGAGCCAGAAGAGGACGACGGCGATCGAGGTCGGGCTGACCCCGCCGACACTGGTCGAGGCGGGCAGCGCCGCGCCGGCGAGGACGGTGGCAAGACAGACGACGACGATCAGAGCCTCGAGCACCGGCGTCAAGGAGCCGACCAGGTAGCTGAGCGGCCGCTCCCGGCCGGACGCAGCATCCAGCACGACCAGGACGAGCGTCTGCATCGCAATCCCGCCGATCAGGTTCCCGACCGCGATGTCCAGATGGCCGGCGACCGCGGCCGAGGCGACGATCGCGATCTCCGGCAGCGTCCCTGCGATTGCCAGCAGGATCAGACCGCCGAGCTCCTCGCCCAGCCCGAAGCGCCGGTCGAGGGAGTCGGTCGACTTGGACAGAGAGATGCCCGCGATCCAGGTCGCCGCCGAGCCTGCCACGAACACCGCCACCACGAGCGGTGTGGACAGGCCGCTCACGAGACTAGCCTACGTCGCGATGGTGCCTCGCGAAGTGGTGACCGAACGGCTGCTTCTGCGCCAGTGGGGGGACGAAGACGCTGAGACGCTGTACGAGATCTGTTCGCAGCCCGAGTACCTCGAGACGATGCCTGCGCAAGACCTCGAATACACCCGGACGCAGGTCGAGCGGTTCAGGCAGCGGTGGCTGGACGACGGGTACTGCCAGTGGGCTGCGTGCGATCGCGAGAGCGGTGTGCTGATCGGCCGCATCGGGCTCCTCTGCCATCACGACTGGCCGCTCGTCGACCGACCCGTGCCAGAGGTCGGCTGGGTTCTCCACCGCGACTGGTGGGGCCGTGGCCTCGCGACGGAAGGGGGCCAGGCGGGCGTCGACGCCTGGCGCGAGCACCTGGCCGAAGAGCCGCGCCTGTACTCGTTCACGACGCCGAGGAACCGCCGCTCGCTGGCAGTCATGCGGCGGCTAGGCCTCGCTGAGGGCGGCCGCGGCGTTCACTGGCACGACTATCAGATGGTCTGGTCGTTCCTCGACCGCTGAACCGCGATCGCGGCGTCGTGCAGGGCGACCCGATAGCGCCAGAACGCACGGCCCGTGGCCAGCAGGCGGTCGCGCAGCGGGCCGGCCAGCTCGTCCAGCGTTCCCCAGCGTGCCTCGGCGATCTCGACCGTGTCCAAGGGGGCGATGGTCTCGTCCTCGGTGGTCGCCGAGAACAGGTGCGTTCGCCAGTCGAGCACGCGCCCCTCGTGGACGAACTGGGCGCGTGTCTCGACCAGGTACCGGTCGAGCTCGACCCGCAGCCCGGTTTCCTCGAGCGCCTCGCGGCGCACTGCCTCGACGAAGTCCTCGCCTTCCTTGACGCCCCCGCCCGGGGGACGCCAGACGTCCGTCGGGAACGGGTGCTTCCGGATCAACGCGAGCCGGGATCCGTTGAGAATGAACAACGTGACGTCGTGGGTGCGCGACGGGTTGTAGGTTGCGATGCCGTATTCCTGCTCGGTCACGTCACCCCGCCAGTCGAGCAGCGCCGGTTCGCCGTAGCGCGCGCGAATCGGAGCGAGCACCTCGTCGGTCAGGTGCATCAGAGCGTGCGGAGCAGGTCTGCGAGCTCCCGGGTGCCGCCGACGATCACGTCCGCCTCGCGGCCGAGCTGGTTCGGCCCCTCGTCGGAGACGACCGCAACCCGAACGGCGAGTTCCAGGCCGTCCAGCCCCCGGAACGCCTCGAGATCGGTGGCATCGTCCCCGGCGTAGAGGGCGCGACGAAGTCCGCGCCCGGCGAGGAGCGCGCGTACGGCCGTGCCCTTGTTCGCGTCGACGGGCGGCAGCACCTCGAGCACCTTCCGCCCCCAGCGCGCCCGGAGGCCCAGCTCGACCGCCCGGCGCTCGACCTTGCGGAGTGACGCAACCGCGGCCGACTGGTCGTCTGCGGTTCGATAGTGGAAGGCGGCGGAGTAGTCCTTCCGCTCGGGCTCCCAGTTGCTCTCCTCGACCAGGCTGTCCAGCTCCTCCGTCCACTGCTCCGCACGCCGGTCGAGCCCCATTCCGTGCTCGCCGATGTAGACCAGCTCGTCGATGCCGACCACCCGGCGGGCGTCGTCCTCGGTGCGTCCGCTGACGCAGGCAACGAGCGCGTAGCGGCCGGCCAGCCCCTGAAGGACGACGCGCGTCTCCTCGGGGACGGCCGCGTCCTCCGGGCGGTCGACGATCGGCGCGAGCGTGCCGTCGACGTCGAGCAGCAGGCCGGCGGAGTCGGGCTGCTCGGCGATGCGCGCGACCAGGGTCATCGTATCCCCCATCCATGGAGAATAGGCAACGTGCTGCAGCTGCTCCTGATCGGGGTCGCGGCGGGCTTCTTCAGCGCCCTCTTCGGCGTCGGCGGCGGGATCGTCGTCGTCCCGCTGCTGCTTCTGCTCGGACGCTGGCAGGAGCGCCCTGCGATGGCGACCTCACTGGCGGCGATCGGCATCATCGCGCTCGCCGGCACCATCTCCTACGGCTTCCACGGGGAGCTGAAGCCCGGCGCCGCCGCGCTGGTCGGCCTTCCTGCAGCCGCCGGGGCGATCGCCGGCACGGCGCTCCAGCAACGACTGGCCGGCCGAACGCTCTCACTTCTCTTTGCGGTCATGCTCGCGGCCGTCGGGGTCAAGCTGCTCGTCTGATGGACGTTGCGCTGCTCGCGATCGGACTCGGTGCCCTCGCCGGCGTTCTCGCCGGGCTGTTCGGCGTCGGCGGCGGCATTCTCTTCGTGCCCACTTTGACGCTTGGGCTGGGCCTGACGCAATTGCACGCCGAGGCATCGTCCCTGCTGGCGATCATCCCGACCGTCGCGGCCGGGACCTGGCGCCAGCAGCGGTATGGCAACGTGCGCTGGCGCCCGGCGATCGTGATCGGGCTGGCGGCGATCGGTGGGGTCGAGGCCGGCGTGGCCGTCGCCGAGAGCGTCCCGGAGGCCGTGCTCGAGCGGCTGTTCGGAGCTCTGATGATCGTCGTCGCCCTGCAGGTGGCCTGGCGGGCCCGTCGGCGGGGATAGTCCTCGCCAGCGGCCGCGTTCCAGGGGATTCCCCATAATGCGGAGACGGTGAAGGGGCGCTTCAGTATTGCTCTGGGCCTGGTGGCCGCATGCGCTGCCGTCGTCGGTGCCGCCGCCGGCTCGCCGCCGGTCGCGCCCGGTCCGCCGGCGACCGCGACCGGGCTTGCGGTCCAGGTCGTCGCCGGAGACCAATCCCTCGTCGGCGCGACGTCGCAGGCGGGCGCCCCGCCGGACACAGCGTCGCCACAGACGTCGTTCGCGTACCCCGCGGACGGCTCGGTGGTCTCCGCCGCGTCGACGTCGGTAAACGCCACCGCCAGTGCAGGCGACGGAACGGCGAGCGTGACCACGAGCCTGTCCGCGGTTTCGCTGTTCCACGGTGAGATCACTGCCGACACGGTGCAAAGCTCCGTCAGTTCGGCCGGGACCGTCGGCGACCTCGGTGACTCCGGGTTGACAAACCTGGTCGTGCTCGGGGCCCCTGTGTCGGCGACTCCCAACGCGCGGGTTCCCCTGGCCGACTGGGGCTACGCAGTGCTGCTCGCGGAGTCGACTCAGGCGGGCGGCTCGGCCGCTCCCTCCTGGCGAGGCACGGTGACCGCGCTCGTCGTCCATCTCGACGCCGATCACGGCGGCCTCACCGCCGGCACGGAGATCCGCATCGGCTATGCAGACGCCTACTCGCGTCCACCGGCGCCGCCCGCAACGACTCCGACGACCACCGCGAAGACGAGCACCACGGCAAAGCCGTTGCGCCTGCCGCACCGGCCACGGGGGGCGCAGATGCCCGCGCCGTCGGCGCCGCCCGCCGGCGTGAAGGCCAAATCACTCAAGAAACAGCCGAAGAGCGGGGGGCCGCTCGTCCTCACGCCGCCAAGCGTCACCCCCAAGCTGACCTCGCAGGGGTACGTCTTCCCGGTCTACGGGCCGTCGGGCTACGGAGACACGTTCGGCGCACCGCGCGGGGACGTGTCCGGCGGCTGGCACCACGGCGACGACATCTTCGCGCCGCTGGGCGCTCCGATCCTTGCGGTCGCGAGCGGCACGGTGTTCTCCGTCGGCTGGAACGAGGTCGGCGGTTGGCGGCTCTGGCTACGGGACGGCGGCGGGAACGAGTTCTACTACGCCCACCTGTCCGCCTACACGAGCCTCGCGGTGAACGGCCGGCACGTCAACGCCGGCCAGGTGCTCGGGTTCGTCGGCAACACGGGCGACGCCCAGGGCACGCCGTTCCACCTCCACTTCGAGGTGCACCCCGTCTCGATGCTCTTCCTGGGATACGACGGAGCGGTCGATCCGACCAAGTACCTCGACGCCTGGAAGCGACTCGAGGACATCAGGATTCTCGCGGCGGTGCCGCTGTACGCGACCCAGTCGCAGGCGGGGGCGGCGACCAGCGCGCCGACTCCCGGCGCGATGCTGCTGGAGTCGAGCGACATCTCGACCGCGAGCGGCCTCGACCCCGGGTCGCTCCGCCGTGCCATGCGTGCCCCGGTCGCGGTCGAGACCCGCGGTAGCCCGCTCGGCCAGCTGCCGACGCCTCTGCCGGTGCTGGACAGGGCGTAGAGCGTCGACCGGCTCCGGTTCTCCTGGCACTTGGTTTCCCCGCGCAGAGCGGGAGCGAGCGGCCGGGGTTTGCCCGGCTTGCGAGCGATCTAGCTACGCCGCGCCGATTCCGCCGTTGCCCGACTGGGGCTGGTCGTCGAAGCCGAACTCGTCAGAGCCGCCGAACAGCTTGTCCTTCAGCCAACGGCGCGTCTCCGCGCCCGTGAACGGGTTGAAGAGCAGGCCCACGGCGATCCCGATCAGCAGCACGATCCCGCGGCCCGGATGCTTCTCACGGGGCTGTCCCTGCAGCCGGCCCGCGGCTTCGCGCAGCTCAGCCACCGCCACGCGGAAGTTGTCCTGGAGGTCCTGGTCGGAGGCCACCCGCTGGGCTGCAGTGACCACGCCGCGGGGGGCGATCAGCTCGTCGTAGATCGAGCGCGCCGCCGCATACGCCTGCTTGACGTGGTCGCGGAGCTCTTCGTCCTTCAGCGCCCGATCCACGTAAGGTTTCGCTGTCCCGGCCATCGAGGCCACTTTGTCCGTCGTCTTCGGCATGTTCCGAGTCCTTTCGGTCGTCGATCCAGCCGAGTGTATCCCCACAGAAACCGGAGCAAACAGCCTGTGTGCGTCGTGGGCGCGTTGCTGCTCGTCCTGGCGGCCGCCGGATGCGGCGGAGGAGGCGGTGGTGGGACGACGGAGACCACGGCGGCCGGCGGTCAGGAGGTGAAGGGAACCGGCTTCGTCTTCCGAGCCCCGGAGGACTGGCAGACGTCCGTCCGCGCAACCTCAGCCTCCGCGCGGCAGGATCCGTCGACGCTCGTCTCCGTGGTGGTGTTGCCGCTCGTGAAGCCGTACCGGATTGCGCTCTTCCCGGAGGTGGCGAAGGAGCTCGACCGCGTCGCCGACACGTATGCGGCCAACCTGAAGAGCACGGTCAGCTCGCAGCGAACGGTCGACGTCGGCGGCCGGAAGGCGCGCGAGTACCGAATCGCGCACGGCGGCCTCGTCGACCTGATCACGTTCGTGCTGCGCGGGAAGCGCAGCTACCAGCTCACGTGCCGCTGGCGAGAGGGCGACGACGAGCCCGACGCCTGCGGGCAGCTCGCGGCTAGCTTCGGGTTCCGCTAGCCGCCTGTCGCTCCGTCGCCGGCCGCGGCCGGGCGGACGCACCGTTTCCGAGCGCTGTGTCTAGCACCTCGTCGGCCGTTTCGGCGAGCACGAAGGTGATTTCCTCACGCGTCTCCTCGGGGAGCTCGCTCAGGTCGGCCTCGTTCTCCCGCGGCAGGATCACCGTCCTCAGCCCGGCTCGCTGCGCGGCGAGCACCTTCTCGCGCACGCCGCCGATCTGCAGCACCTGGCCGGTGAGCGTGATCTCGCCGGTCATCCCGACCTCCTCGGAGACGGTTCGGCCGGTGGCGAGGGAGACGATCGCCGTCGCCATCGTCACGCCGGCGGACGGGCCGTCCTTGGGGACGGCGCCCGCCGGGACGTGGATGTGGATGTCGTTCTCGGCGAACCAGTCCGGGTCGATGCCCAGCCGTTCGGCGTGGCTGCGCACCCAGGACAGCGCAGCCTGAGCAGACTCCTGCATGACCTCGCCGAGCTGGCCGGTGATGCGCAGGCCGCCTTTGCCGGGATAGGCCGTCGCCTCGATGAAGAGCACGTCGCCGCCGACCGCGGTGACCGCGAGCCCCGTGGCGACGCCGGGGTCGGAGGTGCGCTTCCGCACCTCGCCGGAAAACCGCCGCGGACCAAGCCCCTCGCGTACGGCCGCGTCGTCGATCCGGACATCTCCGCTCTCGCCCTGGGCGACCCGGCGAGCTGTCTTGCGCAGGACGTCGGCGATCCGCCGCTCGAGGTTCCTGAGGCCGGCCTCGCGGGTGTACTCGCGAACGATCGTGCGTAGCGCGTCGTCGTCGATCTCGACGTGCTCCGCGGACAGGCCGTGCGCCTCGAGCTGCTTCGGGACCAGGAACCGCTTCGCGATCTGAATCTTCTCGTCCTCGGTGTAACCGGAGAGCTGGATCACGTCCATGCGGTCGAGCAGCGGCCCCGGAATCGTCTCCAGCTGGTTCGCGGTGCAGATGAACAGGACCTTGGAGAGGTCGAACGGGAGGTCGAGGTAGTGGTCGCGGAAGGTCGAATGCTGCTCGGGATCGAGCACCTCGAGCATCGCGCTGGCGGGGTCGCCGCGCCAGTCGGCGCCCATCTTGTCGATCTCGTCGATCAGGAACACCGGGTTCTTCGACTCGGCGTCTCGGATCGCGCGGATGATCGTGCCCGGCATGGCACCGATGTACGTGCGCCGGTGCCCGCGGATCTCGGATTCGTCGCGAACGCCGCCCACCGAGATACGTGTGAACTTGCGGCCGAGCGTGCGCGCGATCGACTGGCCGAGCGACGTCTTGCCCACACCGGGTGGGCCGACGAAGCAGAGGATCGGCCCCGAAACGTCGCCCTTCAGCTTCGAAACGGCGAGGTACTCGACGATGCGGTCCTTCACCTTGTCGAGATCGAAGTGGTCCTCGTCGAGGACGCGGCGCGCCTGCTCGAGGTCGAGGTTGTCCTCGGTGACCTTGTTCCAGGGGAGCGTGAGGATCCAGTCCAGGTAGGTGCGGATGACGCCGTACTCGGCGGCCGCGGGCGGCAGCTTCTCCAGCCTCGAGAGCTCGCGCTCGGCAGCTTTGCGAACGTCCTCGGGCAACTCCAGCTCGGCGAGCTGGGAGCGCAGCTCGTTCACCTCGGCCTGCTGTTCGTCGCCCTCGCCGAGCTCGTCCTGGATCGCCTTCAGCTGCTGGCGTAGGAAGTACTCGCGCTGGCCCTTCTCCATCTCCGACTGGACTTGCGACTGGATCTTCGAGCCGAGCTCGATCACCTCGAGCTCGCGGCCGAGGATCGCCGAGAGCGCGCGCAGGCGCTCCTCGACGTTCGCGGTCTCGAGCAGCTGCTGCTTCTCCTCGGCCTTCAGCCGCATCGTCGAGGCCACGAGGTAGGAGAGGACGGTCGGGTCGTCGATGTTCGCCGCCGCGATCTGCAGCTCCTCGGGCAGGTACGGGACCGCGCCGATGATGCTGGCGAACTGGTTCTGGACGTTGCGGGTCAGGGCCTCGAGCTCCTTCGACTCCTCGACGACCTCGGGCACGTCGGCGAACTCGCCCACCAGGTACGGCTCCTCCTGCACACGCCGTTCGAGCCGGATCCGTTTCACGCCCTGGACGAGGATCCGGAGCGTGCCGTCGGGGATCCGAATCAGCTTGTGGACGACCGCCGCCGTGCCGATCTCGTGCAGGTCGTCCCAGCCCGGCGTCTCGACGTCCTCGTTCCGCACCGCGACGAGCGCGAGCATCCGCTCGCCGGACGCGACCTCGTCGACCAGCGTGATCGAGCGCTCCTGGCCGATGGCCAACGGCGTCATCGACTGCGGGAAGACGACGGTCTCCTTCAGCGGGAGCACGGGCAAGGTGGAGGGGACCTCGATCTCGCGCTCGTCGACGACGATCTCCTGCTCGAGCTCGCTCACCGCTGTCCTCGCTCGTCTCCGAGCACGATCATGATCCGGCCGGCGCACGGCTTCCGGGCCAACGGCATGACGATTGTCAGCTGGCCGCGCTCGTAGTGGGCCTCGGCGCGTTCGGGGTCGACGTCCTCGGCCAGGGAGACGCGTCGCTCGAAGGGGCCGTACTCCAGCTCGATCTGGCGATAGGAGACCGGGGTCTTTGGCGTCGGCCGCCGCCGCACGCCTGCGATGCTCACTGTCCGCTCGGTGACGGTGATCTCGACGTCGTCCGGCTCGATGCCGGGCAGGTCGACGACCACGGTCACGGCCGGCGGCTGGTCCGACCGGTAGCAGTCCGCCTGGGGCCGGAAGCCGCGGTGGGCAAAGCTCGGCAACTGCCACAGCTCGGCGAAGAGCTCTTCGATCTGTTCGGCACTGATCTTTCGGCGCTTGTCCATGGGCCTCTAGGGTACCCTCGCTCCGTGGGGTGGAACCTGGTTAGCGTCCACTAAGTTAGCAGAGACTAACGTGATCACCACATCGACGAGACTGGCGATGAGGCTGCGCTGGCCGATCGTTGCTGCGTGGCTCGCGGCCGTCGTGATCGGATTCTGGGCTTCCGGACGCCTCTCCTCGCTGCAGTCGAACGTCTTCACCGTGCCCGGGACGGACGCGGAGCACGTGCGGTCGGTATTGCAGCACCATTTCGGCGACCGCAGCGACGGTGCGTTCACCGTCGTGTTCCGGGTCCGCGACGCAAGCGACCCGGCGGTGCGCGCACGGCTCCAGGGTGTGCTCGACCGCGCCGCCGGGGCGATCCCGACAGGCCAGGGGACGGCGCTGCTGCCGGCCGGTGATCACGTTCTGTACGGCAACGTCATCTCGACCCTCGATCTCGCCGACGCGAAGACGAGGTCGTCCGACCTTTTCCGCGCTGTCGGGCAGCCGGCTGGTGCGCAGGCCTACGTCACCGGCGCACCGGCGATCCAGCACGATCTCGACCCGATCTTCAACCGGGACCTCGCCAAGGGCGAGTCGATTGCTCTGCCGATCGCGCTCGTCGTGCTCTTGCTCGTCTTCGGCCTGTCCTGGGCGGTGCTGATCCCGTTTCTGTTCGCGGCCAGCACCGTCCTGGGGACGCTGTCCCTCGTCTACGTGATTGCCCATTTCATCACCATGCCGACGTACGTGACCAACCTGATCTATCTGATCGGGCTAGGGATCGCGATCGACTACTCCCTACTGATCGTCTATCGGTTCCGTGAGGAGCTCGCGCACGGGCTGGACGTCGAGGCCGCGGTCCTCAGGACGATGGAGACAGCTGGACGGGCGGTGATCTTCTCCGGCGCGACGGTGGCAATCGGGCTCGCGCTGCTCATCTTCATGCCGCTTCCGTTCATCCGTGCGATCGGGATCGGCGGCTTCCTGCTCCCCGTCGTCTCCCTGCTCGCGGCGGCCACGCTCCAGCCCGCGCTGCTCGCGATCTTCGGACGCCGGGGCGCCCATCGCGTGCCGGTGGCCGCCTTCCTACGTGATCGGTTGCGGCTCCCGGTGCGGGCCGCCGAGGAGCCGGACGACGTCGAGCATCGTTTCTGGGCGCGCATGGCTCGCTCGATCATGCGACGGAAGCGGCGCTATGTGATCGCGGCCGCCGCGCTGTTGCTCGCCCTCGCCGTGCCGGTCGCCTGGCTGCAGCTGACCCCGGGCGCGACCGCGGGCATTCCGCAGTCGCCGCAGTCGGTCCGCGGCCTGAACGTGCTGAAGGCGGCGCTCGGCCCGGGAGCGATCGCGCCTGCACAGGTGCTCGTCGATACGGGCAAGCCCAGTGGTGTGTCAGATCCTGCCGTGCAGGCGGCGATCGGGCGGCTGGTCGCGGCGACGGAGGTCGATCCCGAGGTGGCCGCCGCGTACTACCTTCCCGGAGGGCGCTTCGTCGATTCGACCGCACGTTACGCGCAGGTCATCGTCGCGACGAGGCACGAATACGGCGCGGAAGAGGCGCAGGCGTTCGTCGACCGCCTCCGTGGCTCGTTGATCCCGGCCGCGGGGTTTCCGGCCGGCTCGACCGTCCTGGCCGGCGGAGCTTCCCCCCAGGGCGTCGATTTCCTGCACGTCGCCTACGGCGCGTTTCCTTGGCTGGTCGCCGCTGTCTTGCTCCTCACGTACCTGCTGCTGATGCGGGCGTTCCGGTCGCTGATCCTGCCGCTGAAGGCAGTGGTCTTGAACCTGCTCTCGGTCGCGGCCGCCTACGGGGCGCTCGTCCTGGTCTTCCGATTCGGGCTAGGCCACGACCTCCTCGGCCTCTATCAGTTCCCGCAGATCGAGGGATGGATCCCGATCTTCCTGTTCGCAATGCTCTTCGGCCTCTCGATGGACTACGAGGTCTTCCTGGTCAGCCGGATGCGCGAGGAGTGGGATGCGACCCACGACAACGAACGCGCGGTCGCGCTCGGTCTCGAGCGGACCGGCCGCATCATCACGGCGGCGGCGGTGATCATGGTCGCCGCCTTCTGCGGCTTCATGGCGGGGAGCATCGTCGGCTTGCAGGAGTTCGGGGCAGGGCTCGCGGTCGCGATCCTGCTCGACGCCACGATTGTCCGGGCGGTGATGGTGCCGGCCCTGATGGCGGTCATGGGCCGCTACAACTGGTGGCTTCCCGTGCGCCTCGCCCGCGTGGTCCGAGTCCGACCATCCCCGCTGAAGGCTCGCTGAGCCACGGCTCCGGCCGGCCCACGAAAGCCTTGCGATCGGGCCGAGGAGCCGGCCCGATTCGCCGCCGGCTCTGGTGCGCAGCCGAAAATCGTCCAACGCCCGAATCGCGCTGCTTGCAAGGGACCGGTCGAGAGCGTGGTAGAAGTTGAGGCCGTGGCCGACCGGGCCAGTTTGATCCTGCCTGACGGAAGCGAGCGCGAGCTCGGTTCCGAGTTTGCCGTCGGACGGGCCGAGGACAACGACCTGACCATCGAGAAACCGACGGTCAGCCGACATCACCTCGTGGTCAGCGAGGAAGGCGACCGGTGGTTCGTCGAGGACCGGGGCAGCTTCAACGGCACGTTCATCAACGGGTCGCGCATCCAGGCGGGGTCGAAAGTTCCGCTGCGCCACGGCGATCGGATCGGCCTCGGCGCAGAGAGCGTCGTCTTCTCGGCGCCGGGCTCGCTGGTCGACCCCGAGGTGACGACTGCCCTGCAGACCGGCCCGCCTGCGCTGACCCGGCCGCTGTCTCCGTTCCAGCGGCAGGTAGTCGAGGCGCTCTGCTCTGGTTGGCTTGCCGGCGGGTCGCTCGACGACCTCCCGACGAACGACGAGATCGCAGCCCGGCTCGGCACCCCCGGCGCCACCGAGACGGTGAAGGCGGCGCTCCGCCGAGCCTATGCGAAGGCTGGGCTGACGGAAGGGTCTCCGTACGCGAAGCGGCGCGCCCTGTGCAAGATCGCCAGACAACGCGGCTGGGTGTAGCCGGCCAGGCGTCGATCTGCGTCGACGGTTCTGTACAGGACTGGTCGCGACCAGGTGGCGCCGGGCACTGTTGGGAGCAGCGCTGATCGAGATCGACGGCAGGCCTTCGGAGCCGTCGCATCTATACCGGTGGGGCAGGGTCGTACTGGATGTAGCGGCGGACGTCCCGGGCGCGCTCCGGCGAGTGCAGCCGGGCGACGAGGTGAAGGGCCATGTCGATCCCGGCCGAGACTCCGGCGGCCGTGATCACCTCTCCGTCGTCGACGAAGCGGTCGTCGCCGCGAACGTCGATGTCGCGACCCAGCGACCGCAGCAGATCTAGTTGGGCCCAGTGGGTCGTGGCGGGGCGGCCGTCCAGCAGGCCCGCGTCGGCGTAGACGAGCGAGCCGGTGCAGACGCTGGTCATCAGCGTCCCGTCGTGGGCGAGGCCGCGCATTCGCTCGCGGATCTCCTCGACACCGAGCTGCGGCCGCGTTCCCATCCCGCCCGGGTAGACGAGGACGTCGAGTGGCCCGGCCGTCTCCCAGGTCGCGTCCGGCAGAACGCGCAATCCCTTGGCGCACGTGACCGGACCGAGCGCGTCCGCGACGGTGAGGACTTCGACACCGTCGTCAGGCCACCGACGCGCCCAGGCGGCGAGCACCTCCCATGGTCCGGCGAAGTCCAGCTCCTCCGCGTCCTCGAACAGTGCGATCCCGATCCGCATGCCGTATAGCATCGCAGCCGTGCGCGCTCGAGGAGATGTGGTTTCGTCGCCGCCGGCGGCCCTGTGAGGCGAGCGGAGCGAGCGTCGTGAAGGGCGTCATCCTCGCCGGCGGGACAGGGTCGCGGCTGCATCCGCTGACCCGGATTACCAACAAGCACCTGCTGCCGATCAACGACCGGCCGATGGTCTCGTTCGCAATCGAGGCGCTCGTCCGGGCCGGGATCAGCGAGCTGATGCTCGTCACCGGCGGGACGCATGCCGGCGAGTTCTTTCGGTTGCTCGGCAACGGCCACGAGCACGGCATTGACAAGCTGCTGTACGCCTACCAGGAGAAGCCCGGCGGGATCGCGGAGGCGCTCGGGCTGGCCGAGCGTTTCGTCGACCGCGGCCGCGTCTGCGTGATGCTCGCAGACAACATCCTGGAGCGGTCGTTCCGCCCCTCGGCCGAGCGCTTCGCCGTACAGGAGCGAGGCGCGCGCGTCCTGCTCTCGCGCGAGTACGACTCGGAGCATCTCCGTCACCTCGGCGTGCCTGAGCTGGATGGCGACGGCCGGATCGCGCGGATCGTCGAGAAGCCGGAGCTGCCCCCGAGCGAGTACGCGGTCACCGGGATCTACTTCTACGACGAGACCGTCTGGGACGTGCTGCCCACCTTGGTGCCGTCCGGTCGCGGCGAGCTCGAGATCACCGATGTGAACAACTGGTACGTGAGCCAGGGGACGATGGAGTACGACGTGCTCGAGGGCTTCTGGGGCGACGCCGGCGAGTCGATCGACGCGTACTACGTGGTCAATGACTTCGTCCGCTCCGGCGGCGCGAACCACGACTGATGGTCGAGGGCATCGTCCGGTTCCCCCTGCGCCGCTTCGAGGACGAACGCGGCTGGGTGATGGAGATCCGCCGCGAGACGGCGCTGCCGAAGCCGACGAGGCAGACGAACGTGTCGTTCTCGCGCGCCGGTGTGATCCGCGGCCTGCACTACCACGAGCGCCAGGACGATCTCTTCTGCTGCCTGCGCGGAACCGCACGCGTGGTCGTCCTCGACCGGGAGAGCGGCGAGGCGTTCACCGAGGACATCGGCGACGACAACCCGGTCGCGCTCTTCATCCCCGGCAGGCATGCGCACGGTTTCGAGGCGCTGACCGATCTCGTCTTCTGTTACCACGTGACCGAGGAGTACGACCCGGCCGATCCGGACGAGTACGGGATTCCCTGGGACGACCCCCGGGTCAAGCACCTGTGGAGCACCTCATCACCGATCCTGTCCGCGAGAGATACCGCCGCGTCCTGATCACAGGCGCGGGCGGGCAGCTCGGGACGGCGCTTGCTGAGGTGTTCCCGGAGGCCCACGCCGTCGGGCGGCTCGAGCTGGACGTCGTGCGGGAGGTGCCGGAGGCCTACGATCTCGTGCTGCACGCGGCCGCCTGGACGAACGTCGACGGAGCAGAGTCCGAGCAGAAGGCAGCCGAGGAGGTGAACGTGCTGGGGACACGGAACGTGGTCGCGGGCGGCGCTCCCGTCGTCTACTTCTCCTCGGACTACGTCTTCGACGGGACCAAGGGCGAGCCGTACGTCGAGTCGGACGAGCCAAACCCCCTTTCCGTCTACGGCCGGACGAAGCTGGCCGGCGAGCGCGAGGTGCGCGACGGCTGGATCGTCCGGTCGTCGTGGCTGTTCGGCTGGACGTCGCACAACTTCGTCCGCACGATGCTGCGGCTCGGCGCCGCGCGCGACGAGGTCGCCGTGGTCGACGACCAGCGCGGCTGCCCCACCTACGTTGGACACCTCGCCGGGGTGACTCGCGAACTGCTCGGGTTGCCGCACGGCCTGTACCACGTCGCCGCCGACGGCGACTGCAGCTGGGCCGACTTCGCGGAGGCGATCTTCGAGGAGGCCGGCCTGGACTGTCGCGTCCGCCGGATCACCACCGCCGAGTTCGGAGCGGCGGCACCCCGGCCTGCCAACTCCGTACTGCGCTCGGTGCGGGGTGCACCGGCGCTGCCTCACTGGCGCGAGGGTCTGCGTGACTGCCTGACGCGCATGCCTTAGCCTCCGCCGGTGGCGACCTGCACGAGCTGCGGACGCGAGAGCACGGGCGAGTTCGCCTTCTGCCCGTACTGCGCGGCGCCGTTCGCGGAGGTCTCGACGAGCCGCGAGCAGCGCAAGGTCGTCACGGTCGTGTTCTGCGACGTCACCGGCTCGACCGAGCTCGGCGAGCGGCTCGATCCGGAGGCACTGCGCGCGCTGCTGCACCGCTACTTCGAGCGGATGAGGTCGATCGTGGAGCGGCACGGCGGGACGGTCGAGAAGTTCATCGGCGACGCGGTGATGGCCGTCTTCGGCGTACCGGTCCTGCACGAGGACGACGCCCTGCGCGCCCTCCGTGCCGCCGTCGAGATGCGCGACGCCTTGCCCGAACTGGAAATCGAGGGTCGGATCGGGGTGACCACCGGCGAGGTGGTGACCGGCACCGAGGAGCGGCTGGTCACCGGCGACGCTGTCAACGTCGCCGCCCGGCTGCAGCAGGCGGCGGCCCCCGGTCAGATCTTGATCGGCGAGGAGACCCACCGGCTTACGCGCGATTCGGTCGAGGTCGAACCGGTCGAACTCCTCGAGCTCAAGGGAAAGGGCGAGCCCGTTCCCGCCTACTGCCTCCGTTCCATCCACGCCACGGAGGCGCCACGCCGCTCCGCGGCGCCGATGGTCGGCCGGCAGCAGGAACTGGGGCTGCTGGCGGCGGCCTGGGAACAGGTCGTCTCCGAGCGCGCGTGCCGCCTTTTCACGGTTCTCGGTGCCGCTGGGGTCGGCAAGTCGCGCCTCGTCGCCGAGTTCATCGCCTCGCTCGACGAGGCGCTCGTGGTGCGCGGCCGGTGCCTGCCGTACGGCGAGGGGATCACCTACTGGCCGGTGGTCGAGGTCGTGAAGGAGCTACCGGAGACGCCGCTCGACCAGATTGCCGCGGAGACGATTCAGGCGGTGGTTGGCGAGCGGACGGCTGTCACGTCGAGCGAGGAGATCGCCTGGGCGTTCCGCAAGCTCCTGGAGACGGTCGCGGCCGAGTCGCCGCTCGTCTGTGTGTTCGACGACCTCCAGTGGGGCGAGGAGACCTTCCTCGACCTGGTCGACCATGTCGTCGTCCTGTCGCGGGGCGCTCCCATACTCTTGCTCTGCATGGCGAGGCCGGACCTTCTCGACCGGCGCCCCGGGTGGGCCGGGGGGACCGCGAACGCCGGCAGCGTGCTCCTGGAGCCGCTCGGCGCCGATGAGACCGAGACCTTGATCGAGAGTCTTGCGCCTGTCGACGAGTCGCTGCGCGAGCGGATCCGGGAGGCGGCCGAGGGGAATCCGCTGTTCGTCGAGGAGATGGTCGCGATGGTCCGTGAGTCTGCTGACGATGACGTGACCGTCCCGCCGACGATCCAGGCGTTGATGGCGGCGCGGCTCGACCAGCTAGAGGCCCTCGAGCGGAGCGTGCTCCAGCGCGGGGCCGTCGAAGGCCGTGTCTTTCACCGCGGCGCGGTGCAGGCGCTCGCGCCGGACGAGCCACAGGCGGTCGCGCAGCTGACCGCGCTCGTCCGCAAGGAGCTCGTGCGTCCCGATCGGGCGCAGCTTCGGGGCGAGGACGCCTTCCGTTTCCGGCACCTGCTGATCCGCGACGCCGCGTACGCCGCGCTGCCGAAGTCGGCCCGCGCCGGACTGCACGAACGTTTCGCGGCGTGGCTGATGGCTCACGGCTCCGAGCTGGTCGAGCTCGACGAGATCCTCGGCTACCACCTCGAGAAGGCCGTCACGTACCGTGGCGAGCTCGGCTCAGACGACCCCGAGCTGTCCGCGCGCGCGGCCGAGCATCTCGCCTCGTCCGGCCGAGGCGCCGTCCTCCGCGGGGACGTAAAGGCGGCCGTCAACCTGCTCGACCGGGCGCTCCGCATCCGCTCCGGATCACCGCAGGATCTCGCGCTGGAGCTCGATCTGGCCGATGCGCTGTTCCTGTCCGGACGCCTGGCCGATGCGGAAGCGCTGCTCGGCGAGGCTGCGGGTCGTGCCGAGGCGGGCGGCGACGCGCGGGCCGCACTGCTCGCCCGAGTCGTGCGGGGGCGATTCGGGTTCCAGATCGACCCCGGAGGCAAGGGGGCGGAGCTCCGCGCGCTCGCGCAGGGGGCTCTGCCGGTGTTCCAGGAGGCGAATGACGAGCTCGGGCTGATGCACGCGTGGACCGCGATCGGCCACGTGGAGCACGTCGACTGCCAGTTCGAGCCGCGCAACCTTGCGTTCCAGCACGCCCTCGATGCTGCCGCGCGACTCGGCGACCAGCGCTCGGAGCAGAATCTGATCAGCGCGATCGGCCCGGGCTACGTCTTCGGCCAGGCGCCGGTCGCGGAGGGTCTGCGCTGGTGCGCAGCTCTGCGGCCGGACGACGCTGCGCGTCCGGCGCAGCTGGGTGTGAGAGCCTGCCTGGACGCGATGGAGGGGCGGTTCGAGGATGCCCGGGGCCTGCTCGCCGAGATGCGCTCCCGCTACGAGGAGCTGGGACAGACCGTACGGACGATCCTCCAGCGCTGGTACGTCGCCGCCGTCGAGACCCGCGCGGGCGATCACGCCGCCGCCGAGCGGGCGCTGCGGGAGTCGTGCGAGCTGGGCGAGGAGCTCGGCGCCCGGGGCTGGCTCTCCACCTACGCGGCGAACCTCGGCCACGTGCTGTGCTCGCTCGGGCGCTGGGACGAAGCGGCAGATTGGGGCGCGAAGAGCAGAGAGCTCGGTGGCAGCGACGACATCGTGACGCAGATGCTGTGGCGCCAGGTGCTCGCGCGCGTGCATGCGCACGGAGGGGAGGCGGACGAGGCCGAGCGTCTCGCCCGCGAAGCGATCGAGTACGGCGTCCGCACCGACATGCTGGTCAACCGCGCGGTGGCGCATCTCGATCTCGCCGAGGTCCTCGAACGCGCGGGCCGACGCTCCGAGGCTCTCGAGGAGGCGAAAGCAGGACTCCAGCTCTTCGAGCGCAAGGGCGACCTCCCGATGGCCGACCAGGCGCGGGCACGCCTCGACTACCTTCTCTAGGCTGTCCGTCGTGCGCGTGTTGGTCACGGGCGGCGCCGGCTTCATCGGCTCCCACTTCGCGAAGCGGCTTGACGCAGGCGGCGACGCGGTCGTTGTCCTCGACAAGCTGACCTACTCCGGCAACAAGGCGAACCTCGAAGGGGCGAACGTCGAGCTGGTGGTCGGCGACATCTGCGACGCGGAGGCCGTCGCGGAAGCGGGGGCGGGCTGCGACGCGGTCGTCAACTTCGCCGCCGAGACCCACGTCGACCGCTCGATCCTCGGCGCCGCCGAATTCATCGAGACCGACGTCCACGGAACGTACGTGCTGCTCGGCTGGGCGCGCGACGCGGGGGTGCGCCTCGTCCAGGTCTCCACCGACGAGGTGTACGGCGACATCCCCGAGGGACAGCGCTCGGTCGAGGCCGACCCACTGCGGCCATCGAGCCCGTACGCAGCGTCGAAGGCCGGCGGCGATCTCCAGGTGCTCGCCGCAGTCCGCACCTTCGGCGTGGACGCATGCATCACCCGTGCCGCCAACACCTACGGACCGAATCAGTATCCGGAGAAGATCATCCCGTTGTTCGTGACGAACGCGCTCGACGGCGAGGCGCTGCCGGTGTACGGCGATGGCCGCCAGCGGCGCGAGTGGCTGCACGCCGAGGACCACTGCGCGGCGGTCGAGCTCGTCCTGCGCGAGGGGAAACGCGGCGAGGTCTACAACGTCGGCGGCGAGGAGCTCGAGAACCTCGAGGTCACCCATCGCATCCTCGAGCTGACCGAGGCCGGCGAAGACCTGATCCGGCATGTCGACGACCGGGCCGGTCACGACCGCCGCTACTCGCTCGACGACTCGAAGGTCCGCGGCCTGGGCTGGTCGCCGCAGCACGCCTTCGCCGAGACCGGGCTGGCCGAGACGGTTGCCTGGTACCGCGACAACCGGGCATGGTGGGAGCCGATCAAGAGTGGCGAATACCGGCGCTACTACGAGCAGCAGTACGGCGCGCGCCTCGGTTAAGTCCCTGTAAACCCGCACGTGGTCAGCTAGCCTGAGATGCCGGCTCTGCCCGCCTTCATGCCCAGCCGTCGCCTCGCTCTTCTCGCCTTCCTCGTGGCCGCCCTGCTCGGCCCGGCCGGAGCCAGCCCGCAGGTGAAGCCGACCACGGTTGACGTGACCACGTTCGTGATCACGGGCCACGGCTGGGGCCACGGCGTCGGCATGGCCCAGTGGGGCGCGTACGGCTACGCGAAGCACGGCGTCACGTACGGCAAGATTCTCTCCCACTACTACCCGGGGACGACGCTCGCGCCCGCGCCGGTGACGAAGCTGAAGGTGCTCCTGGTCGAGGGGGCGAAGCGGGTGGTCGTCTCGTCGTCGAGCCCGTTCGAAGTCCAAGACGCTGCCGGCCAGGTGCGCAAGCTCGCGGCCGGCGAGCATGCGGTCGACCCCACGTTCGCGGTGATGTTCGCTGCGGGCAAGCCGGCGAAGAAGCTCTTCGGCCCGCTCACCTTCCTTCCCGGGAAGAGCCCGCTCTCGCTGCGCAATCCGTACCGCGGCACCTTTACCGTGTCGTCCGACGGCAAGAACCTGACGGTCGTGAACACCGTTGCGCTCGAGGGGTACACCCGCGGGGTGGTCTCCAGCGAGATGCCGCACGACTGGCCGGTGGAGGCAGTGAAGGCGCAGGCGGTCGCGGCTCGCTCCTACGCGCTCGCCCACCGTCGCGGCGGCGCCTTCGACGTCTACAACGACACGCGCGACCAGGTCTACGGCGGTATCGCGGCCGAGACGCCGGTGGGCGATGCGGCGGTGGCGGGGACGAAGCGCCAGGTCCTGCTCTACGCCGGCAAGGTCGCGAACACGTTCTTCTTCTCCAGCTCGGGCGGTCGAACCGCCGCCGTCACCGACGTCTTCACCGGGGCGAAGCCGACGCCGTACCTCGTCTCCGTGCCTGACCCCTGGGACACTTACTCGCCGTACCACGACTGGGGCCCGGTCGTGGTCGCAGGCGCAGCCGTCTCCAAGCTGCTCGGGGTCGCCGGCGCCGATGCGCTCCAACCGGTGCCCGTGAGCGGTCACGCGAAGTCGGTCGTCGTCACCGGCCACAACGGCGACGTCACGCTGCCCGCATCGGACGTGCGTCGCGCGCTGGGGCTCCGCTCGACCTGGATGAGCGTCGGCGTCCTGTGGCTTTCGCGACCGGTCGGCGTCCTGGCGCCGGAAGCGTCGGTGACGATCAGCGGTAGGGCGACCAAGGTGCAGAAGCCCGTCCTCGAGCAGCGGCCGGCCGTCGGCGGAACGTGGCAGGCAGGGCCGAGCCTGACGTTGCAACCAGATGGCACCTTCTCGATCGATGTTGCTCCCACGCAGACGACGCAGTACCGTCTCTCGTCCGGGACGGTCAAGAGCGGCGTCCTGCAGGTCGCGGTCGCAGCCGCATGAGGCGACTCGCGGTCGCGCTCGCCACGCTCGCCCTCGTCGTGCCTGCAGGAGCGGCCGGGAGCGCATCCTTCGTCCCGAACGACCCGCTCGCGGTCAAGCAGTGGTATCTGAACGCGATCCACGCGTTCGACTTCTGGGCCGAAGTTCCGGTCAACGACCTCGCGCCGGTCAGGGTCGCCATCATCGACTCGGGCATCGACGTCGACCATCCCGAGTTCGCCGGTCGGATCGTGAACGAGCAGAGCTTCGTCGGCGGAGACGTCACCGATCGGCAGGGCCACGGCACGTTCGTCGCGGGCATCATCGCCGCCACGCCGAACAACGGGGCAGGGATCGCGGGCATCGCCTTCCCCGCGCAGCTGCTGATCGCCAAGGTCGTCCGGGCCGACGGGACGATCTCCCCCGCCGCGGAGGCGAAGGCGATTCGTTGGGCGGCCGACAACGGCGCGCGTGTGATCAACCTCTCGCTCGGAGGCCTGCGCGACCCCACCGACCCGGATCAGGACACGTACTCGGCCGCCGAGCAGAACGCGATCGCCTATGCATACTCGAAGGGCGCGGTCGTGATCGCGGCGGTCGGGAACGCGGACGAGGCGCCGAGGACGCCGTGGCACTACGCGAGCTACCCCGCTGCGCTCCCGCACGTGCTGGGCGTCAGCGCGCTCGCCGCCGATGGTGCGGTGCCGATGTTCTCGATTCGCGACAAGATCTACAACGACCTCTCTGCACCTGGGGTCGGAATCGTCTCGACGCTGCCGCGCGCCCTGACCGCCGCACATCCGGCCTGCGCCGACCAGGGCTACTCGCTCTGCGGGCCGCCGGAGTTCCGGCCGGCCGACGGCACGTCGTATGCCGCCGCGCAGGTCTCCGGAGCGGCGGCGCTCCTGATCGCAGCGCGGCCCTCGCTTTCTCCCGACCAGGTGATGTCGATCCTCGAGCACTCGGCCGACGACGTCAGCGCCGCGACCGGCTGCCTGCGCTGTCCCCTCGGACGCGACTGGTACAGCGGCTGGGGACGCCTCGACGTCGCCGCGGCCCTGAAGGCGCTCGCCGGGCCGCCGCCGCCGCGCGACCGGTACGAGGGCAACGACGAGGCGGGCAACCAGGCGTTCAAGCTGTACGGCAGCACGATCGACGTCAAGGCGACCCTCGACTACTGGGACGACAACATCGACGTCTACCGAGTGCGGCTGCGCAAGGGGCAGACGATGTCGGTCTGGCTGCGCGGCCCCACCGGCATGGACTCGAACCTGATCCTCTGGCGGCCGGGGACGCAGGTGGTGGAGGCGCCGTCGATCGGCCAGCAGGCGGCCCTGCAGGCCTGGCGGGTGACGCAGTCGGCGCATGTCGGCCCGAATGAGCACTTTTTGCACCGGGCGCGCGTCTCTGGCTGGTACTACGTCGAGGTCAAGCTGACCACTCAGGGCTCCGGGCAGTACCGGCTGCACATCTCGAAGAGCTCGTGATCCGCGCCGGCGTGCAGCTACCCGAGGTGGAGCGCGAGGCGACCTGGTCCGAGTACGCCGCGATGGCCCGAGCCGCCGAGGCCGGCGGCTTCGACTCGATCTGGCTCGGCGACCACCTCCTCTACCGCGGCGACGGCCGCCCCGAGCGAGGGCCCTGGGAGGCGTGGACCCTGCTCGCCGCCCTTGCTGCGGTGACCGAGCGGCTCTCGCTCGGGCCGCTGGTCGCCTGCGCGAGCTTCCATCCTCCCGGACTGCTGGCGAAGATGGCGGCGACGATCGCGGAGGTCAGCGACGGCCGTTTCGTCTTCGGCCTCGGCGCAGGCTGGAACGAGACCGAGTACCGCGCCTTCGGCCTGCCGTACGACCACCGCGTCTCGCGGTTCGAGGAGTCATTCGAGATCGTCCGGCGGCTGCTCGCCGGCGAGCGGGTGACGCTGGCCGGCCGATTCTGGCAGGCGGACGACGCAGTTCTGCTTCCGCGCACTCCCCGACGCGTGCCGATGATGATCGGCTCGAACGGCGAACGGATGCTGGCGGCCGCGCTGCCCCACGTCGACAGCTGGAACACCTGGTACGCGGGCTACGGCAACACGGTCGAGGGGTTTGCCGAGCTGAACGAGCGCATCGATGGGGCGGCCGAAAGAGCCGGCCGCGACCCGTCCGAGGTCGAGCGCAGCGCCTGCGTCCTGGTCGAGCTCGACCCGCTGGCGGTGCGGCGCCCGCGCTCCGACGAGGATGTGGAACCAGTCACCGCCGACGCCCTGAGGGGTCATCTGGCCGCGCTGCGGGACGCAGGTGCGGACGAGGCGATCCTGATCCTCCGCCCGATCACCGAGCAGTCGATCGAGGCGATCGGGTCGCTGCTGTCAGCCTAGGAGCTCGGCGAAACGCGGGTCGTCGCGGATCGATGCGAAATCCGCGTCCTCGCGGGCGTCCTCGGCGAGCGACGGACGAGCAGCGATCGCCTGCTCGAGGCGCGTCAGCGCCTCGTCTCCCTCGTCGAGCATCGCTTCAGCGCAGGCGAGGTTGTAGAGCAGCACGCTCTTGTCCTCGTAGCGCTCGAGCGCGTCGAGCAGCAGCGCCTTCGCCTCCGCCGGCCGGCCGCCGTCGAGGTGGGCGACGACGTCGCGGCTGGTCTCCCACGGGACCGGCGTGAAGGGCTCGCCGGGTTTGGCGCCGACCGTGAGGATCGTCGTCCCCGGCTCGCGGGCGACCGCGCCCCGGGACAGCGACGGGTCGCGGACGAGCACGATCGTGGCTTCCGGCCCGTCGATCTCCTCGCCTCCGACCGTGAACGTCGCATGACCGGCGGTGACGAGGTAGAGCTCCTCATGCCCGGTCGGCACCTCGTCGTGCTCGGGGATGATCGCCTCGCCCGCCTCGCGTCCGCTCCAGCTGTTGATCCCGAACGAGCGGATGTCGAGCGCGAGCCGGATCGGCGCCCAGCCGTCCTCTCGGCGCAGGTCGTCGAGGCGCGCCGTCTCGAAGCCGCTCAGGGGAGCAGCTCCTCGTCCGGGACGTCACGGATCTGCCGCGCGGGGTTGCCGACGACCACCGCACGCGCGGGCACGTCCTTCGTCACCACCGCACCGGCGCCTACGAACGCCTCCTCGCCGACCTCGACCGCGGGGCAGAGGATTGCGCCGCCGCCGATCCGGGCGCCGCGCCGGATCGTCGGTCCTTCGATCAGCTCGTGCCTGCGGTCGGTCCGTCCCATGAAGTTGTCGTTCGTGGTGACCACGCAAGGCGCGATGAAAACGTGCTCCTCGAGCGTCGAGTATGCCGTGATGTAGGCGCCCGCCTGGATCTTCGTCATCGCTCCGACGGTGGTGTCGTTCTCGACCAGTGAGCCCCGGCCGACGACGACGTCGTCACCGAGGCTGACCCGTTCGCGGACACACGCCTGGTCGCCGACGATCACCCGGGCGCCGATTGCAGTTCCGGCGAAGACGACCGCCCCAGTCGAGATCACGGCGCCGTCGCCGATCTCCGCGGGCGGAAGGTCCTCCCGCTTCGCGGTCGAGCGCGGCGACAGGACCGGCTGCTTTCCCACGACCGCGTACTCGAGCACCCGCGCACCGTCGCCCAGCACCGTGCCCGGGTGGACGACGGCGGTCGGGTGGACCTCAGCCGGCACGATTCCGCTCCGGCGGCAAAGCCGTCGCATCCGCTACTGGGCATGCTCCGTCGAGCCTACGCATGCAGGGAGTCGGTCAGTCGCTCCAGTGCCCTCACCACCATCGCGCCATCGCGCGCGACCTTCTCGCGGTCGCCGTCGCCGTCGACGAGGCGGAGGAAGTGCTCGCACTCGAGCCTGAGCGGCTCCGACGTGGCGATCTTTGGGATGAAGATGTCTCCGCTCCGCGTCTGCCACTCGCCGTAAGTCTCGGCACGCTTCCAGGGCGCTTTGTCATAGATCGTCACCTTGCGCTCGAGCTCCATGTCGTCGAACACCGCCATCTTGTCCCGGCCGACAACGGTCAGCCGCCGCATCTTGTGCGGGTCGAGCCACGAAAGGTGCATGTGTGCGATCTTCCCCGACGGGAAGCGGAGGTAGCAGAAGACGACGTCCTCGACGCCCTCCTGGAGGAAATCGCGGCCCTGGGCGGTCGCCAGCACGGGCTCCTCGTCGAGCAGATACAGAATGACCGAGAGGTCGTGGACGCCGAGCGACCAGAGTGCGTTCTCGTTGGCGCGCACGATGCCCAGGTTCTGGCGGTTGCCGTAGACGCACAGCACCTCGCCCAGCGCGCCGCCGTCGATCAGCTCCTTCAGCTTCTGGACACCGGGGTGGTAGAGCAGCAGGTGGCCGGGCATCAGCACGAGGTCCCGGTTGCCGGCGAGCGCGACGAGCTCGTCCATCTCGGCGGCGCGCATCGCGGGAGGTTTCTCCACCAGCACGTGCTTGCCGGCCTCCAGCGCCTGCTTCGCGAGCTCGTAATGAGTCGGCACGGGTGTGGCGATTACGACTGCCTCGAGGGTCTCGTCGGCAAGCATTTCCTCGAACTGCTCCGTGGCCTGCGCTTGCGGGAACCTTCTGCGGAACAGCGCGAGCTGTTCTGCAGATCCATCGCAGATCCACGTGAGCGCGGCGAGATCGTCGAAGTTGCGTGCCAGGTTCGGGCCCCAGTGGCCGAGTCCGGCAACGGCGACGCGCGTCAAAGCTTCCAGACCTTCCCGTCCGCCTCGATGTCCTTGGTCGCGTTCCGGAAGTCGACGATCACGTTGCCGCGCCGGACGACGTCCGCGTAGTCGATCCCCGAGTGAGCAGTGACGATGACGACGCAGTCGTAGCGCTCCGGCTCGAGCGGGACAGAGCTGAGACCGTCGAACTCGGCCACGTGCGGGTCGTGGTACGAGACCTCGGCGCCCGCGTTGCGGAGCAGTACCAGTAGCTTCTCGGCCGGCGATTCGCGGACGTCGTCGATGTCCGACTTGTAGGCCACGCCCAGGAGCAGGATCTGCGATCCGCTCAGCGACTTCCTGGCGCCGTGGTTGAGTGCCTGCGAGATCACCGACCGGCAGAAGTACGGCATGTTGGCGTTGATCTCGCCGGCCAGCTCGACGAAGCGGGTCGAGAAGTCGTACTCGCGCGCCTTCCACGAGAGGTAGAAGGGATCGAGCGGGATGCAGTGTCCGCCCAGACCCGGGCCGGGCTTGAACGACATGAACCCGAACGGCTTGGTCGCGGCGGCTTCCACGACCTCCCACACGTCGATTTCCATCCGGTCGCAGAGCTGCGCGAGCTCGTTGACGAGCGCGATGTTGACCGAGCGGAAGATGTTCTCGAGCAGCTTCGTCAGCTCGGCCGCCTCCGCGGTCGAGACGGTGTGGACGTCGTCGACCGCCCCTGCGTAGAGGCGCGCGGCCGCCTCGGTCGAGGACTGGTCGATTCCGCCGACCACCTTCGGGGTCGTCCGCGTCGTGAAGTCCTCGCGGCCCGGGTCGACGCGCTCGGGGGCGAAGGCGAGGTGGAAGTCGTCGCCGGCCTTCAGGCCGCTGCCCTCTTCGAGCAGAGGCCGGAGGACGTCGCGAGTCGTCCCGGGGTACGTGGTCGACTCGAGCACGATCAGGTGCCCCTCGTGCAGGTGAGGCGCGATCGAGCGCGCCGCATTCTCGATGTAGGAGAGGTCCGGCTCGCGCTGGACAGATAGCGGGGTGGGGACCGCGATCACGATCGCATCGGCGTCGGCAACCACGGCGAAATCGGTGGTCGCGGTGATCGCGCCCTGCTCGACCATCGGCCTCAGCTTGTCGGAGGAGACATCGCCGATGTGGCTCTCGCCGCGGTTGACCGCGTCGACGATTTCCTCGACCACGTCGACGAGCACGACCTTCTTGCCGGCCTCGGCGAAGGTCTGGGCGTGCGGCATGCCGACGTAGCCGGCGCCGATCACGGCGATGTCGTAGCGGGCGTCGGCGGTCATTCCGGTCGGGAAGGGTACAGAGCCGCCGCGATGCGTTCCGCGGCATGCCCGTCGCCGTACAGCTGCGGCCGCTCGGTCGGCGTGCGGGCGTTCACGACCGCTTCGACGAGCCGGTCCGGGTCGTCGTCGACCAGCACGTTGGCGCCGGCCTCGACGGTGTCGACCCATTCCGTCGACGGTCGTGCCGTCACGCAAGGAACGCCGTACCAGTAGGCCTCCTTCTGGAGCCCGCCCGAGTCGGTGATGATCACGCGTGCCTGCGATGCCAACGCGGCGAAGTCGAGGTACCCGAGCGGCTCCAGGAGGAACAGACCTCCGGGGGTGTGCCCCTGCAGTGCCGCCCGCGTGCGCGGATGCGCCGGAAAGACGATGGGCCCGTCGATCCGCGAGAGCCCGTCGAGGATTCGCCCTAGGCGCGGCTCGACGACGTTCGCCTCACGGTGCAGCGTCACGACCACGTATTCGCCGGACTCGAGGCGAAGCCGCTCGAGGATCTTCGACCGCTCCCGCGCGAGCGGAGCCAGCCGCAGGTTCGCGTCCATCATCACGTCGCCGACCACTTCGACCCTGCCCGCGACGCCCTCCCTCCGGAGGGTCGCCCGCGAGCGCTCGTCGGGTGCGAACAGGAGCTGCGACAGCCGGTCGGTCTCGACCCGGTTGTGCTCCTCCGGCATCGACAGGTCGTAGCTGCGCAGCCCCGACTCGACGTGGGCGAGCGACACTCCCGCCTCGGCAGCCGCCCGGGCGCCTCCGAGCGTGGAGTTCGTGTCGCCGTAGACGAGCACCCAGTCGGGCCGTTCCGCGGCGATCGCGGCGGCGAGCCCGGGCCGTAGCGCCTCGAGCATCTCGTCGCGCCTCAGGCCGCCCACGTCGAGTCGGCGGCGCGGCAGGCCCAGGCCGAGCTCGTCGAAGAAGACCTGCGACAACTCGGGGTCGTAGTGCTGTCCTGTATGCACCACGATCTCCTCGATCCCCGCGTCGCGAAGAGCTTCGGAGACCGGCCCGGACTTGATGAACTGAGGCCGGTTCCCCACCACCGACAGCACCCTCACCGGGGCTACACTACGCAGCCCGCGGGGCCGTTAGCTCAGTTGGTAGAGCAGGGGACTCTTAATCCCAAGGTCGAAGGTTCGAATCCTTCACGGCCCATCACTGAAAGCCCTGCAAAAGGGCTTTTTCTCTGTCGGCCGGTCAACCGGCAGTGGGGCCGCGGCCACGTACGGGCCACGCCGGAGGCGCGGCAGGTTCCCTCCCATACAATGACGGAGTGCTGGAGCAGGCCAAGACTCGTGCGCTGCCGGTCCTGAACCGAGTTCCCGATGTCATGCCGGCCGCGCAGGCGTGCTGCGGCGTTTGCCGCTCCTGCGCGACGACGAACATCGTCATGGTCGGCATGGCCGCGCTCGCTGGAGTGGGCCTTTACGTTGGCCGGTTCGTCAGGCGGCTTGCTCCGCGCACGTAGGCCCGGGCGGGCCGGCCTCACGGACGCGACAGGTGCCGGCCCAAGCGCCCGGCGGGACGTCCTGCACGAGGAGACAGGGCGTTTGGTCGTGTCGCCAGATCCCACTCATAGCCGGACCTCTATCTCCGAACCGTGATGACGAACCGAGCGGCACGGTTGTTACCGCTGGTGTCGCTCGCGGTGCATGTCACAACGGTCCGTCCGACCTTGAAGAAGGAACCTGAGCGAGGCCTGCACGTCGCGGCGACGGCTCCATCGACGGCGTCGCGTGCGGTGACCTTGTATGTCACTCGCGCCCGCCTCGCGCTGGTTGGAGCCCGAACGGTCTTCGAAACCACCCCGATGATCGCGGGAGGCGAAGTGTCGAACTCCAGCCCGGGAACGGTCAACGTTGCCGTCCACCGCTCCACGCCAAACCCCCCACTGAGCGACCGCTCGACCGTGCCGCTTCCCGATGCCCCTTGGTAGGCACCCGTGCCGCCGGTGATCGTGAACGCCTGCGGCTCGTTGCGCACCGGCTCCTGTTCCACGCATCGGGCTCCGTCGGCGAGTGCGAAGTCGATCGCTCCCTTGTTCGCAACGACGAAGCGACCGGTGGTCGCGAGCGGCTTGACGAGCGTCGAGGGACAGTCCCCCGTCCCGAAGAACCAGGTGTACTTGGCGACGACCCCTCCGAGCCCCGGCACAGAGCCCGACCCCGTACGAGGGTGACAGTCAGCACCCGACGGCGTTTCCGGAGGGCACGCCGCTGCGGGCGAGAAAGTTCCCAAAGTCGCGTGCAGATTCAAACTACCGGCTGCGGACGGCGAAGCCGACGACGCCGTGATGAGCAGAAAACCGGCGACTCCCGCAACCGCCACCGATCCCGCGATCGTGCGCCCACCCGCCGCCATTCGGACGAATCTACGGCGAGAGTCGCCTCAAGGTCAAGGGAACCGACACGCCGAGCGGGGCCACAGGACCTACCGAACCGGGTCGAGTTTTCGCAGTCGCAGTGCTGTGCAGAGCGGCTTGCTTTACGGCCCATGCAAGAAGCCTCTGCATAGGCCACTTCGCAATGATGCACGGAGAGAGCTCGGTCGTCGGGGCAAACGATCGCCCGAGTGACGAGTGTTGCCGCGCTCGACGAGGGGTATACCTCCGCGCGCCGACGTCGCTCGTTCCGGCCGACCGCGCGACACGAGACGTCGCAAGGTGATGACGGACTCACGAAAGGAGCCTGGCATGGTTCGCTATAGAAGGGCGCTCCTCGTTACGCTCGCAGCCTTTGCCACGATGGGCATTACTGCCGCCAGCGCAGACGCACCCACGATCACCGGATACCCGAACCAGATCAGGAAGGTCAATCTCGACGGTTACGTACTCCAGACGAGCTACTCGCTTGGGGCCAACACCGGATTCACGTTCCAGCAGACGTACGGGCCGACCACGGTGTCCGCGCACGCGGTGCCCGACAACGGTCAGCGTTTCATCTCCAACTACGTCGCGATGCCGGTGGGAAACAAGATGCTGATGGTCACCTGGTACCTGGACGACGGCACGATCACAGACACCTTCGTCATGAACTTCCAGACCGGTGTCGTCTCCGACGTCGCCCCTCATCCGAATCCGCCCAACGGTCCGAGCCCGCCCAGCCTTGGCACTGTGAAGGTGGTCACCCAGGGCGCCGGCCGGATTCCTCCTCCGTAGACCCGGCTAAAGGGCGCACGACGCCCCGAGCTCGCTAACGCGGGGGGAGACGGTCGGGTTTCCCCCGCGTTCCCTTTGCTCGACCCGAGTAGTATCGGGTCGTCCTTGCAGGCCGTCCGGGAGGGGCGCTCACATCGATGCGGCGGACAGCGATGACGCGAAGCCTTGTCTTCGGAGTGCTGATCGTGGCCGGCCTGGCTTTCGGCACGGCACCGGCGTGGGCCTCGTACACCGAGCAGATCGTCGGCGGAACTCTCCAGGTCACCGGCAACGGGGCGAGCGATAAGCTGTCGCTCCGGCTCCAGCCGGGCGTTCCGACGGTGCTCGAGGTCGACGTCGGCGACAACGGCACCGTCGACGCTTCGTTCGACCGAAGCCTGTTCACCGCAATCAACGTGAGCGCCGCTGTCGGCAACGACCGGGTCCGGATCGACCAGTCGAACGGCACCTTCACGGACGAGGCGATCACCATCGACGGTGGCCCCGGAAACGACACGCTGCTCGGAGGAAGCGGCGGCGACTTCTTCATCGGCGGCCAGGGCGATGACTTCGTCGACGGCAACCAGGGCGACGACGTGGCCCTCCTGGGCGAGAACGACGACCTGTTCCACTGGGATCCGGGCGACGGCAGCGACATCGTCGAGGGTCAGTCGGACGACGATGTCCTCGACTTCAACGGCGCCAACGTCAACGAGCGTATCGAGGTCTCGGCGAACGGCGGGCGTGTGCGGTTCACCCGTGACATCGCGAATATCACGATGGACCTGAACGACGTCGAAGGGATCGTCCTCAACGCCTTCGGGGGCACTGACGTGCTCACCGTCGACGACCTCACGGGCACCGACGTGACAGCGGTCGGCGCCGACCTCCTCGCGCAGAACGGAGGCGGCGACGCGGCGGTTGACACCGTCGTCGTCAACGGCACGGCCGGCGCCGACTCGGCCGCCGTCTCCATGGTCGCTGGGAAGCCCGTGGTCTCGGGCCTCGCGGCAATCGTCACGGTTTCAGGCGGCGAGGCGGCCAACGACGTCCTCCAGATGAACGCGAGCACGGGCGACGACGCGATCGCCGTCAACGGTGGCATCTCGGGGCTGGCCGCAGTGAACGTCGACAGCGGCGCGGACACCGACAGCACGGTGATCGAGGGAACCAACAAGCCCGACACGATCACCGTGGTGCCGAACGGGACTGTCGCGACCGTCCAGTTGGGAGCGGGAACGCCGGTCAACTCTACGGCCGAGGGTCTCGTCGTCCGAGGAGAGGGCGGCTCGGACACGATCGCAGGCTCGACCGGACTGGCTGGGATCACGTCGCTGACGATCGACGGTGGAAAGAACAACGACATCCTGATGGGCGGCAACGGTTCCGACCTACTCGTCGGTGGCCTGGGCAACGACTTCGTCGACGGCAACCAGGGCGACGACGTCGCGCTGATGGGCGACGGCAACGACAGGTTCCACTGGGATCCAGGTGACGGCAGCGACGTCGTCGAGGGTCAGTCGGGCGGAGACCTTCTCGATTTCAGCGGCTCGAACATCAACGAGCGCGTCGAGGTCTCGGCCAACGGCGGCCGTGTGCGCTTCACCCGTGACATCGCCACCATCACCACGGACCTGAACGACGTCGAAGGGATCGCCTTCCGCGCCCTCGGCGGCGCGGACACCGTCACCGTCGACGACCTGACGGGCACCGACGTCGAGACGGTCGATGCCGACCTGGCTGCGCAGGGTGGGGGCGGGGACGGCGCGCTCGACACCGTCGCCGTCACCGGGACCGCCGGCCCCGACAAGGTCAAGGTGTCACGGTCGAGCGGCGAGGTCCAGATCTCCGGCCTCCAGGCGAAGACCCGGATCGGGGGCGCTGAGCTCCTCAACGACACCCTCCGCGTTCAGACCCAGGAGGGCGACGACACCTTGTCGGTCGCGTCCGTAGTCTTCGGCCTGATCCAGCTGGTCGTCGACCTCGGCCCTGACGGGTAGCCGAGGGACGCAGATCCTGGTGTTCAGGGCGCGGTCTCCGCGAAGTAGCGGTGAACGAGCTGTGCGGCCATCGCGCCCTCGCCGACGGCCGATGCGACGCGCTTCACCGAGCCGTGGCGGACGTCGCCCGCGAAGAACACGCCAGGCTGGCTCGACTCGAGGAAGTACGGCTCACGCTCGAGCGGCCACTCGCTCTGGCCCTTGCCGCCGAACACGTCGGGGCCGGTGACCAGGAACCCGTGGTCGTCTCGGTGCAGCCAGCCGTGCGCGCACGAGGACGTCGGCTCGCCGCCGATCATGATGAACAGCGCGTCGGCGCGGAGCTCTTCGGCCGCCCCGCTCTGACGGTCGAGGACGACGATCCGCTCGAGCCTGCCGTTGCCGAACGCATGCGTGACCGTCGTGTTCGTCCGGATCGCAATGCGCGGATGCTGGTCGCAGCGCTCGACCAGATACTGCGACATCGAGTCGTTCAGCGACGGTCCGCGAACGAGCAGTGTGACCGACCGCGCGAACTCGGCCGCGTGGAGCGCGGCCTGGCCCGCGGAGTTGGCTCCGCCGACGATGAACATGTCGCCCTCGCGGTGGAAGAGGACGTCGCTCGGCGCCGACCCGTAGTAGACGCCGGAGCCGACGAGTTCGTCGACGCCGGCCGCCTCGAGCCGCCGGTACTCCGAGCCCATCGCTCCGATCACGGTTCTTCCCTGGACGACCGCTCCGTCGGCGAGCTCGAACGCGATCGTTCCGTCGGCTTCTGCCCAGCCGTTGACCATCTCGGAGCCGACCACGATCTCGGCGCCGAGCCGGACGGCCTGGTCATGGGTCAGCTGCGCCAGTTCGCTGCCCGTGATTCCCTGGGGGAACCCGGGATAGTTCTCGATCCGCGCGCTCGTGCCGGCCTGGCCCCCGGGCGCGTGACGCTCGATCACCAGAGTCCTCAGCCCCTCCGACGCGGCGTTCACGGCGGCCGTCAGCCCTGCCGGCCCGGCGCCGATGATCACCACGTCGTAGCGCTCCTCGTCGGGCGCCGCGTGCAGGCCGACCCGCGCCGCGAGCTCGGCCCGCGTGCGTACGAACGCGAGGTCGGGATCGGGCCCGGTGGACGGCTCGAGGTGGTTGCCGTCGGCAAAGAGGAAGAAGGGAAGCGTCCGGCTCCGAAGCGCAGGCGCCGCCTCCAGATGGCGGACGAGGGGATTCCGGTCGATGTCGATCCACCGGAACGGGACCCGGTTGCGCTCGAGGAAGTCGCGGTACTCGTGGACGTGCGGCGATCCGCGTCGGCCGATCAGGTACGTCTCTCCGCCGATAACGCGGGCCGATCGGGCAATGGGCGGAGGTGAGGATGCGATGGTGCTCGGCATCCGGGGAGCATGGCGTCCTGGGCGCCCCCGGGCAGTGCAGCCACCATGCGTCACAATGTACGGCTAGCCGTACATCTGACCCGGTTCATCGCCCGTAGACGGTCCGGTCGCTGGCGTAACGTCTTGTCCGTGCCGCCATGGAACCCGGTCGAGCGCCGCGTTGCGAAGTACATGAACGCGCCGCCGACCGTCAGAGGCGCGGTGAGCACGATCGTCGTGGCGACCCTCACTGTCGTCGTCATCAGCGGAGTCCTCATGCGGGTCCTCGACCACAAGGAGTTCGACAGCGTCTGGCTGGGGATGTGGTGGGCGATCCAGACGGTCACGACCGTCGGCTACGGCGACGTCACGCCGAAGGACGTACTGGGCCGCGTCGTCGCGGCCGCCGTCATGCTCCAGGGAATCGCGTTCATCGCGATCATCACCGCCGTGATCACCTCCAGCTTCGTCGCCCGCGCGACCAGGGCCCGCGATGCGGCCCAGGCGAAGGACGAGATGACCGAGCTCGAGCAGATCGAGGCGAGGCTCGCCGAGCTCGACCGGAAGCTCGATCGGCTGCAGGCTTCACTTCGCGGGCCCACCGCTTCCTGAGCGTCGTGCGCCGAATCGCACAGGCCGCGGTTGTGGCGTTGCTGGCCGTCTGGGTCGCATCCCCCGCGGCTGCGGAATTCTCGCCGGAGCAACAGCTCGCCGACCGCTACGCCCCCGTGGTCGCACTGAAGCAGCAGTCCGAAGCTTGCAGCTCCGACGGAGAGCCCTACCGGCCCGTTCCCGTCGACCCTCTCTTCGGCCGCTCCGACGTCCGCCTGGTCGATTCGAACGGTCAGCTGATCCGGTCGGCCCCGACCGCGGCCGACCTCTACGGCCGCGACGACCAGACGTACCTGAACTTCCCGGGCTCCCCGCTCGATCCCGGCTGCCGCTACGAGCAGTGGGCCGACCAGGTCTTCGCGGGCAAACCGACCACCGCGTACGCACACGTGAGCACCGAGCGGGGCAAGCCGGGCAAGCTCGCCCTCCAGTACTGGCTCTACTACCCCTTCAACGACTGGAACAACAAGCACGAGTCCGACTGGGAGATAGTCCAGCTGATGTTCGACGCCGCCACGGCGTCGGAGGCCCTCGAGCGCAGCCCGACGCAGGTCGGGTACTCGCAGCACGAGGGCGCCGAGCGGGCCGACTGGAATGACGACAAGCTGCAGAAGCAGGGAACCCACGTGGTCGTCTTCCCGGGCCGCGGCTCGCACGCCGACTACTACGAGCAGGCAGTCTGGCTGGGCCACAGCGCTCAGGAGGGCTTCGGCTGCGACAACACGACGGCACCTTCGAACGAGGAGCCGACGAAGGCTGTCCTTCTCCCCGACGGGCCGCCCGCTTCCGCGTCGGCGCCGTTCGCCTGGCTCGCGTACGGCGGACACTGGGGCCAGAAGGAGCACGGCCCCAATACGGGCCCGACCGGCCCGAATACGAAGCAGCAGTGGACGGAGCCCGTCAGCTGGGTCGACGACGAGTGGCGCGACGGCAGCACCGAGGTGCCCTCCGGCTCGACGCTGGGCCTCAGTGCCACCAGCTTCTTCTGCGGGGCCGTCGCCAAGGGGTCGCAGCTTTACCTGGACTTCCTGCGTACGCCCTGGTTCGTGCTCGGCGTGCTGGCCGCCGTCTGCCTGCTCGGCGTGTGGCTGAGCCGCCGCACGGTCTGGTCTCCGCACGAGCCGTTTCCGATCGACACGGCCCGCACCGGCGGGCAGATCTACCGCGCCGGGTTCAGGCTCTACCGCCGCTACCGTCGCCTCTTCGTCGGGATCGGGCTGATCTTCGTACCGCTCGCGGCGGTCAGCATCCTGGTGCAGCAGCTACTCATCCACTTGACGGGCGCGGGCACGTTCCTCGATACGGCTGCGAGCGACCCGGTCGTCAGCGGCGTCTGCGCGCTCCTCTTCGGCGAGCTCTCGTCGATCATCGCCGCAATCGTGGTCGTCGCGGCCGTCGCGCATGCACTCGACCGGATCGAGCAGGGCGGCCGGCCCGATGCGGTCGAGGCGTTCAAGGAGGTCTTGCCCCGCCTGTGGTCGCTCGGCTGGGCGTGGCTCCGCGTGATCGTCGTCGCCGGCCTCCTCACGCTGACGATCGTCGGGATCCCACTTGCGGTCGTCTACCTCGTGCGCAAGGTGGTGCTCACCCAGGCGTGCGTCCTCGAGGACCTGCACGCCACTCCTGCGCTCCGGCGCAGCAGTGAACTGGTCGGCGGTCACGGGCCGCGGGTGCTCGCGATCAGCGCACTCGTCAACGTCACGGCATTCCTGCTCGGCCCGGTCGTCGGCGTGGCGGTGCTGTTCCTGACCTCGAGCTCGCTCGCCGTGATCAACCTGATCAGCTCGCTGGTCTACGCCGTCGTCGTGCCGTATGCGGGCATCGCGATCACGCTGCTCTTCTACGATCTCCGTCGCCGGTATGCCGGAGAGGAGCCCGCGGTGCTGCCAGCGCAATCCGTGCCGGGCCATGACGTGGCTGCTCCGGCGTGAGATGCTGCGTGAAACCGCCCAGTCCTTCACGAAGGGAGCCACCCGATGAGCGAGACCCCCGCTCCTCCCGCTCCGGCGCCGCAACGACGCTTGCCGCGCTGGCGGATCATCACCGCGCGCATCCTGACGGTCATCGGGATCCTGCTCGTGGTCGTCTCGGTGCTGGCCAATTACGTCAAGCGAACGGCGCTCGACGAGAACAATTTTCGCGGCACGGCGCGGGCACTGATCGCGGACGACAAGATCCGCAACCAGGTCGCCTCCACGCTGACCGACGAGCTCTACTCGAACGCAGACGTCGCCGCCACGCTCCAGAAGAGGCTGCCGGACAACCTGCAGCCGCTCGCCGTCCCGATCGCCGGGCTGGTGCAGAACGCGACCGAAAGCGCCGCGAAGCAGCTCCTGGCGCGGCCACGTGTCCAGGATCTCTTCGTGAACGCAGCCTCGTTGGCGCAGCGGCAGTTCGTCGCCCTCCTCAACGACGACAAGGACGTGCTGCGGACGACGAACGGCGACGTCGTCCTCGATTTCCGGCCGCTCCTGTTGAAGCTCGGCGAGCGGTTCAACGTCGCCGACAGCGTCTCGCCCGATGCGGGCCGGATCGTCCTTCTCCACTCGGACCAGCTGAAGACGGGCCAGCGGGCGACGAGAGCGCTCCGCTTCGTGGCCGACTGGATCTGGGCGCTCGCCCTCGTAGCCTGGATCGGTGCGATCCTGCTCGTGCCCGGCCGGCGGCGCCTCGAGGTCAGGGCAATTGCGATCGGGATCCTCGCCTCCGGCTTCCTGATCCTGATCGTGCGCAACTCGGCCGGCCGCTACTTCGTGAACAACATCGTCGAGTCCGACACTGTCCGCCCGTCCGCGAAGGACGCCTACTCGATCATCACCGAGCTGCTCAAGGGTGCAGGGTGGACGGCCGTGATCCTCGGTGCCGTTGCGCTCGTCGGTGCGTGGCTGACGGGCCCCGGCCGCCACGCCGAGTCCGCGAGGGCGTTCCTCGCGCCGTACCTCTCCGGGGTGGGCATCTACGCCGTCACGATCGGTGGCTTCCTGCTCCTGCTCTGGTGGCGCCCCACGCCGCAGTTCGGCTACTGGCTCAACATCATCATCTTCTTCGTCCTGCTGATGATCGGAACGGAGGTCGTGCGGCGCCAGCTCGCACGTGAGCATCCAGCGCCCGAAGAGGCCGTGGCCACGCCGACAGCATGAGCGCGGAGTCCTGGCAGCCGGCGAGGCTGCGCTACCGGCCGCTGCCGGTCCTGCTGACGTGGATCGAGACCGCGGCTGCGCTGCTGATCGCGGCCGCGATCCTCCCGGGCATCGAGATCAACGGCTTCAGGGGTGCGCTTGTCACGGCGCTCCTGATCGCCATCTTCAACGCCGTGCTGCCGCCGCTCTTCGCGGCGCTGCGGATCCCGTTCATGGCCGCGCTCGGGTTCCTCATCGCCCTGATCCTGAATGCCGTCATGCTGCTGCTCGCGGCCCGGGTCGACGCGAGCTCGATCGAGGTCTCCAACTTCGGCTGGGCGCTCCTCGCCGCGCTGGTGGCGTCGGCGATCGGCGTCGCCCTGGGCGTCCTGCTCGGGACGAACGACGACGACACGTACATGCTGAAGATGACGCGCCGGATCGCGAGGCGGCAGGGCGGCGGAGCGGTCAGCGACGTGCCGGGCCTGCTCTTCCTCGAGATCGACGGGCTCGCGCTGCCGGTGCTCCAGCGGGCGATGCGCGACGGCTCGGCGCCGACACTGGCCCGGTGGATCGACGAGGGGACCCACCGGCTGGTCGAGTGGGAGCCCGACCTCTCGTCGCAGACCGGGGCGAGCCAGGCGGGGATCCTGCTGGGCTCGAACCAGGACATCCCCGCATTCCGCTGGGTTGTGAAGGAGACCGGGAGGGTGGTGGCCTGCTCGGGTCCGCAGGACTGCGCCGAGATCGAGCAGGAGCACGCGACCGGCATCGGCCTGCTCGTCAACGGCGGCTCGAGCCGCGGGAACCTCCTGTCCGGCGAGGCCGACGAGGTGATCCTCACGTGCAGCAGGATGAGCGCGGAGACCCGGGCCAACCCCGGCTACCGCGCGTTCTTCGCCAACGGCATCAACGTCGCGCGCACGTTCGTCCTCTTCTTCTGGGAGGTGGTGCTCGAGTGGACGTCGGCCCTGCGCGCTGCCCGCCGCGACGTGCGCCCGCGCGGGCACCGCGGCGGCATCTATCCGTTCATGCGCGCGGCCATGTGCGTGATCGTCCGCGACCTGATCGTCTACGGCGTGATCTCGGACATGATGTTCGGCCGTCCGGTCGTCTACTCGACCTTCTCCAGCTACGACGAGGTCGCCCACCACTCCGGCCTGGAGCGCACGGACACCCTCGAGGCGCTGCGCAAGCTCGACCAGCAGTTCGGCCGGATCGGCCGGGCGCGGAAGTACGCGGCCCGTCCCTATCTCATCGTCGTCCTCTCCGACCACGGGCAGACTCAGGGCGCGACCTTCAGGCAACGCAACGGCTACGGGCTGGACGAGCTGGTCGAGCGTGCGCTCGAGGACGGCAAAGTCGAGGCGATCGGCGGCGGCGACGAGCAGCAGGCGATGACCGGACTGGCGCTCGGAGAGGCCGTCGGCGCCACGGCGAAGCCGCCGAAAGCGTCCAAGCAGCAGGTCGGCGACCGCCGCGTGGTCGTGCTCGGCTCGGGCAATCTCGGGCTCGTCTACCTGATGGACGAGCCGCGCCGGCTGACGCTCGAGGAGATCGACGAGCGCCATCCGCGGCTGATCGCCGAGCTACGCGCGCATCCGCACGTCGGCTGGCTGCTCGTCCGTTCCCGCGACCGTGGCGCCGTCGTGCTCGGCGCGAATGGAGCCCGCATCCTCCAGGAGGACGCCGTCGAGGGCGATGACCCGCTCGCCGTCTTCACGCCGACCGCGGCGGATCACCTCCTGCGCACCGACGGGTTCGACAACGTCGCCGACATCATGGTCGGCAGTTTCTACGACTCGCAGCTGGAGGAAGGCTGCGCCTTCGAGGAGTTGGTCTCGTTCCACGGGGGACTCGGCGGCCCTCAGACGCGCCCGTTCGTCCTCTACCCGGCCGAGCTGCCCGCGCCAGATGGCGCGATCGTCGGCGCCGCCGCCGTGCACGGCCTGCTCGCCGGGTGGCGTCGCACGCTCCAGGGCGACGATGCCATCCCGCTTCGGGCTGCGGCAGCTGCCAACGAGGTGGGGGACGGGACGGATCCCGTCCCCGAGACGGTCTCGAGCTAAGCCAGGGCCTTGGCTTTGAGCTGGTCGAACTCGGCCTGGGTGATCGTGCCGGCGTCGAGGAGCTCCTTCGCCTTGGCGATCTGGTCGGCGCTGCCGCCCGCGACGCTTTGCACGTACTGATCGAACTGCTGCTGCGACTGCTGCGCGTCCTTCGCCTGGCGCTCGGCGATCCCGTGCCCGTTGACGATCAGGTAGGCGATCAGCCCGATCAGCGGGAAGAACAGGATGAAGAGCAGCCACAGGGCTTTCTTGCCGCCGTGGATGTCGTGCCGCCGGAAGACGTCCACGATGATGCTGAACAGCATCAGGAAGTAGACGACCATGAAGAAGATCACGATCAGCGACCACAGGAAGGTCAGAAAGCCGGTAGCGAGCATGCGATTCCTTTCGGGGGGTTAGGGCGACGCCGCCGCGATCGTACTAGTCGAGCGCCAGCGTGTCCTCGACCCCGAGGATCCGGACGGCCACCTCTGGCGCCAGCTCGGCGGCGGCGCGCGCGAACGCCTCTGCCGGGCCGGCCGACGGCTCCGGTTGTCGACCGACCCGGTAGGTGCCCCAGTGGATCGGGACGGCCACCGTCGGTCGTAGTAGGGCCAGCGCGGCTGCCGCGCGATGTGGGTCGAGGTGGCCGGGCCCGAGCTTCTTTCCCCAGCCCGCCACCGGCAGCAGCGCGACGTCGAGCGGTGCGAACGCCGCCATCCCGGCGAAGAGATCGGTGTCACCTGCGAAGTAGATGGCCCTGGAGCCGCGCAGGACGTACCCGAGCGCGGGCCCGCTCGCGCCTCCGGGCCGACGGCGTCCGTCGTGGTCTGCCTCGACCGCGTCGACCTGGAGGTCGCCGATCTGGACGCTGTCCCCGGGCTCGACCTCCCTCACATCCGCGAAGCCGCGGAGCAGCCGCGCGCCCCCGCGCGGCAGCACCACCGGCAGTTCGCGCGCGAACGTGCGCATCGAGGGCACGTCGAGATGGTCGTAGTGCAGGTGAGAGAGCAGCACGGCCGTGGCGCCCGTCGGGGGCTTCGCCGCACGGGCGCGACGGAGATGAACCACGCGGCGGCGAAGGACCGGGTCGGTCACGACGCGCTCGCCGTCCAGGTCGACGACGACGGTCGCGTGCCCGAGCCAGGTCACCGCCCCGCTCATGCCGTCCCCAGGCTAGATGTTCCGGCGGCGCAGGACGATCGCCAGCGGGACGGCGGCCGCCACGACCAGCCAGGGCGCCAGGTCGTGCCTGGCCGTGGTCGAGCCGAGGTTCGCGGTCGGTCCGGAGCCGATCGCCCTGACGGCTGCCTGTTCGGCGCCCGCGACGTCGTCCTCCGGGTAGGCGCGCCCGTGCGTGGCGGCAAGGAAGTCGTGCAGGGTCTCGCCGGTCGCCGGAGGTGGGATGTAGGCGCTCTCCGGCTGTCCGCTCGCTCCGAAGACCCGCTCTCCGGAGCGGCCGATGCGGACGAGCACGACGGCCGTCCGCGGCTTGGCCTCGAAGCTCTTGCGGACGCCCGGCTCGTTGAAACCCGTGCTCTCCGCGTCGGTGAGGATCACGAGCAGTCGCTTCCTTGCTCCCGGCCTGAAGTAGCCCTCGAGCGGGAAGGGCGCAACAGCGTCGAAGCTCGAGATCGTCGTGCTGCTCTGGAGTCCGGGTGGCCGCTCGATTCCCAGCGACTTCTCGACGGCGGCGGCGAACGCGTTACGGTCGGTCGTCGGGAGCAGTAGTGGGAGCGGGCGGTCGGTGAACGTGCCGAGCCCCGTCGGGACGTCGCCGAGCGCGGCGCGGATGCGGAGTGCGATCCGGCGCGCGCGGTCCAGGCGCACGTCCGACTCCGCCGTCGCCGATGCGTCCATCGATCTCGACGTGTCGACGGCGACGAGCGCCTCCGCGTCGAGTCGGGCCAGGCGGGGGGTGGTGCTGCTCAGCACGGGCTGCGCCGCGGCGAGGCCCAGGGCGGCGGCGATGGCGACGACCGCTATGCGTAGCGTCCACCGTGATCTGGGCGGCGGAGCGGAGAGCCCGAGCAGTGCACGTGCGCGCTCGTTGCGCCGTTCGACCACGAGGACGAGCGCCAGCGGGACGAGCCCGGCAAGGGCGACCAGTGCGGCCGTGGGGGAGTCGAAGTGGATCATCAGTAGCCGTGGCCGGCCGCGGAGGAGCTCGCTCCGGCGTGCGCGGACCGCTGCAGGCGCTCGCGACCGCGGACGGACGACTTGTACGTGCTCTGCTGGTAGAGAAGCTCGAGGTTGGTCTTCGCCTGCTCGTTCGACGGGTCGAGCCTGACCGCGTCCTGGAATTCGAAGACGCTGCGGTCGATCGGGACGTTCCCGGCGGGCGCGGTGGCTGCGTCCACCAGTGCCAGAACGCCGAGCAGATTGGAGGCGGTGGACGCGCGGCGCCGGTCCGAGTCGCCGCGGATCTCGCGGGCGAGCGCCGTCTCCGCGCGGATGCGCGCCTGGCCGGCGTCGCTGGTCCGGGCGAGCTCGAGGTCGCGGGTGTAGGCGCGACGGAAGCCCAACGCTGCCCGGCGGTACGCCACGTCGTCGCCGAGTCCTAGCGCTGCTCTGGCCGGTGAGAACGGCAGAGTTTCGTCGACCGTCCACGACACGCCCGCTCTCCGAGCCGGGTCGGCTGCGGCGACGTCGCCCGAGCGGATCACCTGCGGCCAGCGCCCGGCGTCGCGCGCGAACAGCGCCAGCGCGACCGCGAGCACGCCGCAGGCCGCGCTGGCGACCAGGAGGCCTGTCGTGCGCCTCATGCCGCGCTCCTCCGCCTGCCCCAGACCAGCCGGCCGAGCAGGTGCTCGTTCAGGGCGAGCAGCAGCACGACGAGCACGATCAGCGCCACCAGCAGAGTCGGGAACGACCGCCTTCCGGTGTCGGCCGCTCTCAGGGTACGCAGCGTCGTTACCGAGCCGCCGGAGCCGAGGGCGTCGCGGAAGAACTGGGCGTCCTGCGGGACCGGGTTCACCGCGATCATCCGGATCGGGATCGCGTCGCGCTGGTAGTTGACGAGGCTTCGGGCGAGGTCGACCTCGTCGTTCGGGGAGTCGTCCAGATCGCTGATCAGGACGACCGAGCCCTTCTCGACGTGCGCCTGTCGCAGCATCGAGTGGGCGAGGTCGAGCGCCGCCGAGATCCGCGTCCCCGCCGAGAATGTCGCTGTCCACGGGTTCGGCCCGCTCCCTGAGAAGAAGCGCAGGAACGGCCGCAGCGCATCGGAGCGCGTGCCGATGGGCAACGCCTGATACGCGGTGTCGGAGAAAAGCACGAGCCCGAGCCGCCGGCCCGAGTCGGCAAAGTCGTGCAGGGTCTGCTCGATCAGCTTCGAGTTGGCGTAGGAGACGCTCCAGGAGAGGTCGAGCGCGATCACCGGGCTCCGGCCCGACTCCAGGAACGAGTCCGTCCGGGGGTGGTGTCGCGTGAGCAGGAAGGCCACGACCAGACCCGCGACGAGGACCACGGCGAGGACGGCCCGTACGACCAGCGTCCACCACGCACTGCCGGAGAGTGCAGCCGGGGAAGAGAGCGGGATCGACGGCGTCCTGCTCATTCGACTCCGTCCACACTCTCGACCTCGGTGGCAAAGTCCCCGGCCGATCGCGGGGTCGGCGGTTCGGACGACCACGCGAGCCGCCGGGCAGTGTCGGCTTCCATGGGCCGCTCCACCGCGCGGAGCTCCCGGCCGAGCCACCCGAGAGCCTTGCGGCGCTCCTCTGGCTGGCCGTTCGCGGTGCTCGCCCGAACCGCTTGCAGCGCCTGGGCGAGTCGCGACGCCGACGGGCCTCCCTTGCCCACGGCGTGTGGTCGCAGGGCGATCCAGGCAAGAGTGACGGCTGCCACCGCGAGCAGGGCGGCCAGGCCGACCGCGAGCACCCTCAGGGTGTCCGGCGCGATGCGGTAGCTCGGCGCGGGCAGGGAAGTGTCGAAACGCAGGCTCGACACCGGGTGGTGTCGCTGGGCGTCGGTCACCCGCGAAACCAGCTGGTACGGGGCCCACCGGATCTGCTGGTTGACGAGCTGGCCGTCGCGCGTGCGGTACGAGACCAGCGCCGGCGGGAAGCGGCGGGCGACGCGCGCGGCTTGGGGCGTGCACCCGGGCAGCAGGCACTCGAGGACGTAGCGGTACGAGAGCAGCTTCCCGGCGCCTGATGTCCGCTTCAGTGTCGCGCCGACTATCCGGTTCAGCCCGAAGCGGGGGCGAACCTCGACCGAGCCGACGTCGACTTTCCGGGGATCGACCACGACGTCGAGCCGTGCGCCCAGCCGGTCGCCGAAAGAGACGGCCGAGGGTGACACCGACGCCGTCGCCTCAATCGGCTGCGCCGGCTGCGCCTCGTCGCCGCCCCCCGGCCGCCAGCCCAGCGCCACGAACAGGACGAGCAGGACGGCCAGGACTGCCGCGTAGAGGATCCAGACCCGGCTCCTCATCGCCAGGCACCCCGGCGGTACGCGATCCGGGCCTCGGCCCAGTCGATGAACGCACGGACGACGGCGCTCGGGTCGGAGTCGCCGACGACCACGTAGTCGAGGCCGAGGCTGTCGAATTCCGCCAGGAGCTCGGCGAGACGGGATTCGTGCAGCTCGCGAAGTCGGCGTGCCTCCTTGGCCGAGATCCGCACCTGCCTGACCCGGCCGGTCACGGGATCGGCGAAGGGGACGACCAGGCCGTCCACCGATGGGAAGCTCTGCTCCCAGACCGGATCCTGTACGACGACGGGAATGGGATCCCAGCGCACGCCGAGGGCGCGGAGCCACGTCGTCGCCGCCGGGGGCGTGAGGAAGTCGGAGCAGACGAAGACGAAGGTACCGGCCGGCAGCGAACGGCGGCAGCGGCCAAGGTGGTCGAAGGCCGCCTCCAGCCCGGCTCGGTCCGCGTCGAACGGCGCCTCGCGTCCGCGTGTTTCGATCTCGGCGTACCGCGCTTTCGGCCGCGGTGCGAACCAGCAGTCGCCGCCGGCGGTGTCGAGGTAGCCCGCGAGGCCGAGCTCCTGCGCCGACGCGGCTGCGACCGCCTGCCAGATCGAATGGAGCGCGGTCGGCTTGGACAGCCAGGGCAGCTCGTCGGGGTAGAGCCCCATGGTCGGCGCGTGGTCGGCGACCACGACCGCTCGCGGCGCTTCGTCGGCGAAGTCCTCGCGGACGATGAACTCGGCCGTGCCGCGAATCGACGACAGCCGGGCGGAGAGCTTCCAGTCGATCAGGCCCGGGTCGTCGCCGGGAACGTACGAACGGGTGGTGGCGACGCTCGAGCCGATCCCACGCCGCGCGGCACGCAGACGGCCGAAAGCCGAGCCGACCGGGCGCCAGCGTGGGACGAGCGGGAAGCTCAGCTCGGCGACGTCCACCTCGCCGCCCCGTGCGCCCCTGTGCCGTCGGCGAGGTCGGGCGGCGGCGCCACCGCAACGCAGCGTCCGTAGACCTCGTTCACGATCTCGTCCCGGGAGCGGCCTCGCGACTCGGCGATGAACGTCGGAGAGAAGACGAGCCGGTGCCCTAGGACGGGGGTGAACATGTGCTCGACGTCGTCGGGGGTCGTGTAGGCCCTCCCGTCGAGCAACGCCCACGCACGGGAGGCGCGCTCCAGCGCGAGGCTGCCGCGCACCGAGCCGCCGATCGACATCTCGGGGAGCTCGCGGGTCGCACGGACGAGCTTGATGGTCCAGCGGCGGACCAGCTCGTCCACGTAGATGGCTCCGAGCGACGCTTCCAGGCGGTCGAGCTCGGCGACGCTCACCACGGGCTGGAGCCGGTCCAGCGGGTGGCCATCCTGCTGGTCGAGGACGACCGCGAGCTCGTCTTCCTCGCCCGGGTAGCCGAGCCGCGCCTTCAGGAAGAAACGGTCGAGCTGGGCCTCCGGCAGTGGGAAGACGCCCTCGAACTCGATCGGGTTCTCGGTCGCCAGCACGAGGAACGGCTGTGGGAGCACGTATGTCTGCCCGTCGATCGTCACCTGGCGCTCAGCCATCGCCTCGAGCAGGGCCGACTGGGTCTTCGGCATCGCCCGGTTGATCTCGTCGACGAGGACGACGTTCGCGAACAGCGGCCCTCGGCGGAACTCGAAGTCGCGGAGCTTCTGGTCGTAGATGTTCACTCCGGTCACGTCCGAGGGCTGCAGGTCGGGCGTGCACTGGATGCGCGCAAAGGCGGTGTCCTCGACGCTGCGCGCGATCGCGCGGGCCAGGACTGTCTTGCCGGTGCCGGGAACATCCTCGAACAGGACGTGCCCGTGGCAGGCGAGCGCGGCCAGGACCAGCTTGATCTCGTCGTGCTTGCCGCGCAGCACCCGTTCGACGTTTCTGAGCAGGCGTCCGGCGATCTCGACCGCGTCTGCGAGCTGCTCCTCGTCTGTGGCCTGCCGCTCGAGCTCCGTGCTCACAGCAAGATTATGGCCACGGCGCGGCCTCGCCTCGGGGACAGGCCCATACGTGTCCCCGAGACGTCAGATCGGCCGACGAGTTAGTCAGCAGGGCGGACAGGCATTTGCCTGTCCGCCCTGCCAGAGCAGCGGTCCTAGGTGACGCGGACGCGCTCGACGGCGAGGGTCCAGTCGTCGTAGCGCAGTGTGGCCCCGGAGTTGGTGGTGGACACCTCGACCCTGACGGTGTGCGTCCCGGCGCTCAGCGTCGGACTGATCCGCACGATCGCGTGCTGGGCCTGCGTGTTCGCTGTGTGTTCCGATCCCGTGGGCCCGTTGCTGTCGAACGTCGCATCCGAGCCGGTTGCCGGATCGATCTCGTTATTGTCGACCGTGATCCGTACCAGGCAGTGTGCACCCGCGGCACTGCCGTAGCAGGCAGTCTCGGCGTTGAAGAAGACGAGGAGCTTGTCCGTCTCGTTGGCCGGGACGGTGACGTCCAGCTTCGCTGCGTCGATCGGCGTGAACGACGTCGAGTTGGTCTGGTCGTCCTTCGTTCCCGTGGTGGTCAGGACCTGGGCGACGTACCCGGGCGCGGCGACCCCGGAGGTTCCTGCTGCACCGGCGGGACCGGCAGGACCGGTAGGGCCGGCCGGGCCGGGGAGGCCACGTGGACCTGCGGGAATCTGGCCCGCCTTGAAGTCCGTCTTCAGCAGCGAATGGTTCAGGACCTTCGACGAGTTGACCGAATTGGGCTTGAGCTCGAGCGCACCGACGCTGTTGCTCTTCAGCTGAAGCGCTCCGATGCTGTTCCTCGGAATGACGGCCTGGACGGCGGCGACGCTGGTTCCCGCCAGGGCGACCAGGAGCGCGAGACAGGCAATGATCATCGCGGGAGACGGCCGCAGTCGGCGTAGTGTGAACAAGAGGACCTCCTCTGGGCGTTGGCTTGTACAGCTCGGCTGCCGGTTCGGCGTCCCTTTCCTCCGACCCCGAACGGCGAAACGGCGCCGCGATCCTAGCTCTGGCTTGTAAGGACGCCGTTTGGTCGGCGACGCATTTGCAGGCGTGAAGGACGCCGCTAGGCTCGGTCGGATCCGAGCCCGCCGGTTCATCCTCGTCGCCACCATCGCCGGGTCGTCGATCGCGTTCGTCGACGCCACCGTCCTCAACCTCGCGCTGCCCGCGATCGAGAACGACTTCGACACCGGTCTCGCCGGCCAGCAGTGGATCGTCCTCTCGTACTCCTTGATGCTGGCGGCGTTCTACCTCCCCGGCGGAGCGCTCGGCGACCGCTACGGGCGGCGGCGGGTCTTCATGGCTGGGGTGATCGGATTCGCTGTTGCCTCGGTGATCTGCGGCGCCGCTCCGAACGAGGGCGTGCTGATTGCCGGGCGCGTGCTTCAGGGCGCCGCCGGCGGCTTGCTGACGCCTACGAGCCTCGGCCTCCTACGTGCGACCTACGGACGGGACAGCGGGTGGGCGATCGGCCTCTGGTCGTCCGGGACGACGCTCGCCACCCTCGCCGGCCCGCCCATCGGCGGCGCGCTGATCGACTGGGTCTCCTGGCGATGGATCTTCTTCCTGAACATTCCGATCGCCGTCATCGCCGTCGTCTTCGCTCTCGCCGCCGGCGACCTCGACGAGGAGCGGCACACCGAGGGCAGTCTCGACCTGGCGGGATCGGCGGTGGCTGCCGTGGCGTTCGCCGCGCTCGCATTCGGCCTCGTCGAGGCCGGTCCGCGCGGGTTCGGTGACACCCGCGTGCTGCTCGCGCTCGCTGTCGGACTGGCGCTCCTCGCCGCGTTCGTCGTGGTCGAGCGCCGTGTCGCCCACCCGCTCGTGCCGCCCGAATTGTTGCGCCGCCGCGTGTTCTTGGTCGGGAACGTCGAGACCGCGCTTGTCTACGGCGCGCTGTACGGATCCGGCTTCCTGTTCAACCTCTACCTCCAGGCAATCGGGTTCTCACCGTTCGCGGTCGGCCTGCTGAGCCTGCCGACGAGCGTCGTGCTGGCCCTCGGCGCCGCGTGGGGCGGCCGGCTCGCCGACCGCCGCGGGCCTCGGCTGCCGCTCACGGTCGGGCCGCTCGTACTCTCGGTCGGGCTCCTGCTCTACTTCCTCGTCCGCCCAGGCTCGAGCTGGGCGACGGTGATCCCGGGGGCGTTGATCTTCGGTGTCGGGCTCTGCGGGATCGTCGCTCCGATCACCGCGGTCGTGATGGAGGCGGCACCGCACCGCCACTCCGGGCTGGCCGCGGGCGTGAGCATCACCGTCTCCCGCCTCGGCGGTCTGTTCGCGATTGCGATCGTCGGCCTGGTCGCAGCCTCCGTCTTCCACCGGCACGACGCCGCGACAGACAAGGTTCCGCTCGCCCGCGGCGAGACGGCCGAGCTGCAGGTCGCTTCTCGTGACGCCTTCCGGGCCGGGATCCTGCTCTGCGTCGGTCTTTCGCTCGCTGGGGCCGCCGTCGCGTTCGTGGGGCTCCCCGGACGCGAGTCGAGTGGGGGCGGGGCCGCGAGGCGCTTTCCCACTTGAAACCGGGAGCGCTTCGCTTGATACTGGCTGCTTCGCAAAAACGTGAGACTCGTAAGCAAGGAGGAGGTAGGAGTGACGAAGCGTCTTCTCGTAGCGTTCCTGGTCGGCGCGACCGGAACGCTCGTGCTCGCCACCGTCGGTTCCGGCGGTACGAGCAAGAAGCAAGCAAGCCCGCTCCCCGCGTCGTCGTGTGCCCCGCTCGTCTACAAGGGATCCGGAACGGCGAAGTTCCTGATCGCCTCCGACCTGCCTCGCCAGGGCGCGCAGCGGTCACAGTCGACCCAGATGACGAAGGCGATCCAGTTCGTCCTGAGCTCGGCCAAGTGGAAGGCCGGGAATTACACGATCGCGTATCAGGATTGCGACGACTCGACCGCCCAGGCCGGGAAATGGGACTCGGCCAAGTGCTCCGCGAACGGCAATGCCTACGCACGGAACAAGGACCTGATCGGCGTGATCGGGACCTTCAACTCGGGGTGTGCCGAGATCATCGTCCCGATCCTGAACCGCGCTCCCGGCGGACCGGTCGGCATGGTCAGCCCGGCCAACACCTACACCGGCCTGACCACCACCGGTCCGGGAACCGCACCTGGTGAGCCCGGCAAGTACTACCCGACGGGCAAGCGGAACTACGCCCGCGTAGTGGCTCAGGATCAGTACCAGGGCGCAGCCGATGCCATGCTGGCCAAGCGGCTCGGCGTCAAGAGTGTGTACATCCTCAACGACAAGGAGGCCTACGGTCTCGGCGTCGCCTCGAACATGAGGAACTCGCTCAAGAAGCTCGGCATCAAGGTGACCGGGTTTGCCGCGTTCGACCCGAAGGCGTCGGACTACACGGCGCTCGCCACCAAGATCAAGGGGACGGGTGCCGGGGCGCTCTTCATCGGCGGCCTGATCTGCGAGAACGGCGGCAAGCTGATCAAGGACATGCGGTCCACGCTTGGTCCCAACGTCAAGCTGCTCCTGCCGGACGGGTTCACGCCGATCTCGGCCGTGGCGCAGGGTGCGGGTGCGGCCGCCAACGGCGCGTACGTCAGCGTCGCCGGTGTTCCCAACTCGCAGCTGAAGGGAACGGGCAAGGCGTTCCTGCTTGCCTTCACCAAGGCTCTGGGCGGGACCCAGCCCGACCCGTATGCGGTGTACGCGGCGCAGGCTGCGATCGTGCTGTTGAACGCGGTCTCGAAGTCAAACGGGACGCGCGCAAGCGTGACTCAGCAGATCTTCAAGACCAACCTGCCGAACAGCATCACCGGCACGGTGTCGTTCAACCCCAACGGTGACGTGCAGGGCGGCCCGGTGGCGATCTATCGAATCAGGGCCGGGAAGAGCACTGACTACACCGTGCTCCGCCCGCCGTCGTCGCTGGTCAAGGCCGCCTAGGCGTACTCGCGACTGCGGGTCTCGAGAGGGAGGGCGAAAGCCCTCCCTCTCTCGTTTTCGAGGCCGAGGGTACTGTCCGCGCCGCGGGTCGGAATTCACTAGTCTCGGACCACCGTGCGTAGGGGTTCGATTCTCCAGCTCGTGGGGCTGGGCGTCCTGTTCGGCGGCGCGGCGACACTGGTCGCCGTCCTCATCCCGTGGCTTCCGCCCGTCGCCTCGAAGCAGCGCGACCGGATCGACTTCGTGTTCTGGTTCACCACGGGGATCTCGATCGCCGTCTTCGCGCTCGTTGCCGCGGTGATCGCATACTCGCTGGTCAAGTTCCGAGTGCGTCCGGACGACGACTCCGACGGCCCGCCGATTCACGGCCACACCGGCGTCGAGATCGTCTGGACGGCGGTGCCGGCGGTCCTGGTGACGGCGATCTCGATCGTCTCCGCCATCGCTCTCGTCAAGAACGACGATGCCGGCAAGGACCCGCTGAACGTGAACGTGACTGCGCGACAGTTCGCCTGGACGTTTTCCTATCCGGGCCAGGGCGACCTGACCTCGGCCCAGCTTCGCCTCCCGCTCGGCCGGACGGTGAAGCTCCACCTGCGCGCGCTGGACGTCATCCACTCGTTCTGGGTCCCGGAGTTCGGCCAGAAGCAGGACGCCGTCCCCGGGCAGGACACGAGCCTCGTGATCACGCCGACCAAGGCCGGCACCTATCCGGTCATCTGCACCGAGCTCTGCGGGCTCGGCCACGCGCTGATGCGGACGTCCTCGATCGTGATGAAGCCGGCAGCATTCCAGGCGTGGGTACACGAGCAGCAGAACGCCGCCAAGGCGCCCCCCGGCCAGGCTGGGCAGGCGGTGTTCGCGAGCAACGGCTGCGCCAGCTGCCACACCCTGAAAGCGGCAAACGCAACGGGCACGGCCGGTCCCGACCTCGATAAGCTCCCCGCGTACGCGAACCAGGCGGGCAAGCCGCTCGAGGCCTTCGTCAAAGAGTCGATCGTCGATCCGAACGCTTACGTCCAGCCGGGCTTTCCGAAGAATTTGATGCCGTCCTTCTCGACGCTGCCGGCGGATCAGCTCGATGCCCTGGTCACGTACCTGGTCGACTCGAGCAAGGGAGGAGGACAGTGACCACCGCCGTCGCCGAGCACCACGTCCCGGTCGGTGCACCGCGGACGCCGAAGACGGCCCGCGACTACTTCCTGAACGCAGGCTGGATCCGCGCCGCCTGGATGACCTGCCTGTTCTGGGGCATCGGGCTCGGGATCGTCCTCATCTTCCGCGCCTGGGCGGGCTGGGAGCCGCTCTTCAGCTGGCCGGTGATCACGGTGGTCGCGACGCTGACTGCCGCGCCGATCGGCTTCCTCGCCGGACTCGGCGCGTTCGACTACTGGGTCCGGTACGCGAGCGGGGCCCCGACCGTCCCGGAGGACCACTCCACGCACGGCGGGAAGACGTGGCAGGACTACTTCCGCCCGAACACCGACCACAAGGTGATCGGCATCCAGTACGTGGTCACGACGATCTTCTTCTTCGTCGCGGGCGGGATGATGGCGATGCTCTTCCGCGCCGAACTTGCGCGGCCGGGGATGCAGTTCGTCGACAACCAGACCTTCAACGGCCTGGTCTCGGTGCACGCGGCACTGATGATCTTCCTGTTCGTGATTCCGGCCTTCGCCGGGCTCGGCAACTACGTGATCCCGCTGATGATCGGCGCGCCGGACATGGCGTTCCCGCGCCTGAACGCCCTGTCCTTCTGGCTGCTCCCGATCGCCGGCTTCATGATGCTGCTCAGCTTCCTGGTGCCCGGCGGCGCCTTCGCCACCGGCTGGACGAGCTACGCGCCGCTCGCGACCGACCAGCCGCTGGGGCAGGTGTTCTTCAACATGGGCGTCCAGTGGGCGGGCGCGTCGTCGATCATGACCGCGCTCAACTTCCTGGTCACGATCATCACCATGCGGGCGCCGGGGATGACCTTCTGGCGCATGCCGCTCCTGGTGTGGGCGAACTTCACCACCTCGCTGCTGGTCGTGATCGCCACCCCGTTCATCGCCGGCTCGCAGTTCTTCGTGATGTTCGACCGGATCATGCACACCAACTTCTTCGACGCGGCCGAGGGTGGCTACGTCCTCGGGTACCAGCACATCTTCTGGTTCTACTCGCACCCGGCGGTCTACATCATGATGCTGCCCGGCTTCGGGATAGCCTCGGAGGTCATATCGACCATGGCCCGAAAGCCGATCTTCGGCTACCGGCTGATGGCCCTCTCGCTGATGGCGATCCTCGTGCTCGGCTTCTCGGTATGGGCGCACCACATGTTCGTCGCCGGCGTGGCGCCGTGGCTGCGCATCCCGATGATGGTCACGTCGATGATCATCGCCGTGCCGACGGGAATCAAGGTGTTCTCATGGCTGGCGACGATCTGGGAGGGCCGGATCCACTTCACCACACCGATGCTGTTCGCGCTCGGCTTCGTTTCGATGTTCGTGATCGGCGGGCTCTCCGGGATCTACCTCGCGGCGGTGCCGATCGACATCCACGTCTCCGACACGTACTTCGTGGTCGCGCACATCCACTACGTGCTGTTCGGCGGCTCCCTGTTCACGATCTTTGCCGGGATCTACTACTGGTTCCCGAAGATGACCGGCCGCATGTTCGACGAGCGGCTCGGGAAGCTGCACTTCTGGATGACGTTCATCGGGTTCAACGTCACGTTCTTCCCGATGCACTGGCTCGGGACGCAGGGGATGCCCCGCCGCGTGTCCGACTACGACCCGCGCTTCGGCAACTGGAACATGTTGATCTCGATTGCGTCGTTCTTCCTCGGCGCTTCGATCATCGTCTTCCTCTACAACATGATCGTCAGCTGGGTGCGCGGCCCGAAGGCCGGGCCGAACCCGTGGCGCTCGCGGACGCTCGAGTGGCAGGTCTCGTCCCCGCCGCCGTACTTCAACTTCGACGAGTTGCCGCAGGTGGTCGGCAACCCGTACGAGTACGGCGTCCCCGACGCGCGCCACGCCGTGTTCAACGGCGACCGGACGCTCGAGCACGAAGAGGTGCGCGCGTGAGTCATCTTCTCGTCGTCGCGAACGAAACGGTTGCCGGGAAAGAGCTGACCGAGGCGGTTCGGCGACATGCGGAGGCCGGCTTCCAGGTGACGGTCGTCTGCCCTGTGAACGCGCCGCGCGAGGGCTACGTCGTCTATCAGGACACACGGCGCGCGGCGGCACGGCGACGGCTCGACAAGGCGCTGGCAGACCTTCGCGAGGCCGGGATCGCGGCGGACGGCTTCGTCGTCGACGCCGGGCCGGTCGATGCCGTGCGCGACGCGATCGCACAGCTCGAGCCGCCGGTCACCGAGATCGTCGTCTCCACACATCCCGAGCAGAAGTCGGGCTGGCTTCGGCGGGACGTTCCCGGCGAGATCCGCAAGGTTGCGGGCGACATCCCCGTCGAGCACGTGGTCGTCGACATGGCACGTCAGGGCGGAGAGGCGAACGTGCTCGTCATCGCGAACAAGACGGTGCTGGGCGACACGCTCCTGCGCACGATCAAGGAGCGTGCGGCAAAGGAGCCGCCCGCGAGCTTCATGCTCATCTGCCCACAGAGCGACGCGGCGGACCACGATCATCCCGAGGCGGAGCGCCGACTCCGGCGCGCGCTGGCCGCGTTGCGCGGTGCGGGCATCGACGCGCACGGCCAGATCGCCCATCCCGATCCATACACCGCGGCGATGCACGCCGTCCATGACGAGCGAGTCGACGAGATCATCATCTCGACGTTCCCTGGGGAGGCCCGCTCGAGCTGGCTCCGGAAGGACGTGGTCACGCGGCTGCGCAACGCGACCGGTCTTCCGGTCGAGCACGTCGAGGTCGAGCCCGAGACGGCGGCGGTCCCAGGATGAGCGCACACGCCGAGGCGCACGACCTCGGTCACGACCACCACGGCCCACCTGCTGCGAACCAGAGCTCGAACGTCGATTCGCGCGTCCTCGGGATGCTCATGTTCATCGCGTCCGAGGTCATGCTCTTCGGCTCGTTCTTCACGGCCTACTTCTTCGTCCGGGTCGTCAACAACCCGCCGCACTGGCCGCCGATCGGCTTCCATCTGCCGGTCTTCGTCGCCGGGGTGAACACGGCGATCCTGGTCACATCGAGTTTCACGGTGCACTGGGCGCTCACCTCGGTCAAGCGGGGTGAGCGGGCGGGGCTGAAGGCCGGGCTCGTCCTGACCTTCTTGATGGGGTTCACCTTCCTCGCCACGCAGATCACGGAGTACGCGCGGATCGGGTTCGCGCCCCGAGACAACGCGTTCACGACGATCTTCTTCTGTCTGACGGGGCTGCACGGCGCGCACGTGTTCGTCGGTCTCAGCATCCTGCTGGTCACGATCATCCGCGCGTTCCGCGGCCACTACTCCCCCGAGCACCACCACGGCGTCGAGCTGGCCGGGATCTACTGGCACTTCGTCGACGTAATGTGGATCGTCGTCTACTTCACGGTCTACATCATCTAGCAGGCACCGCCGCCGGAAAGGAGGCGCGGATGAAGAACCCGTTCCGAAGCGAAGCCGATGCCTTCCGGCTGGTGATCGGTGCGGTCGTCTACTTCGGCGCGATCGCAATTGCGGCCGTGGCAGGAGGGCGCTGGTGGGGGCTGGGCGTCTTCGTGGTGCTCTCCGTTGCCGTGGCGGTCTGGATCCTCCGACGCGAGGCCCGCGAGCAGCGCACCGTCGAGACGCGTCGTCGTGGCACTGACGACGAGAAGCGCATCCTGGTCGTCGCCAACGAGACCGTCGCCGGCGAAGCGCTCCGCGAGACGGTTCAGGAGGCTGTCGCCGGTGGCCGCGCGAACGTGTTGGTCGTCTGCCCGGCGCTGAACAGCAAGCTCAAGCACTGGGTCTCGGACGAGGACCAGGCCCGAGCGGCCGCGGAGGAGCGCCTCGGCCGTAGTATCGCCGCGCTCGAGCAGCTGGGCATCCCGGCCCGGGGTGAGGTCGGGGACGCCGATCCGGTCCAGGCGATCGAGGACGCGCTGCGGACGTTCGGCCCCGACCTGATCGTCATCTCCACGCACCCACCCGGCCGGTCGAACTGGCTGGAGCACGGGGTGGTGACGTCCGCGCGTGAACGCTTCGCGGTGCCGATCACGCACGTCGTCGTCGACCTCGAGGCCGAGGCAGAGGTCGTTCCCGACTGAGCGTCAGTCCCGTGCGCGGCGCGCGACCGGTTCCAGCCGGACGGCCATCAGCACGTAGAAGACGAGGTAGGCGGTGGCGAGCAGGCAGGTGACCGCCAGGCTGATGCCCACCGCGCGGGTGAGCGAGGCAGGGTCGCCGAGGTGGGCGTGCAGCTGGGCGAGCCGTGCTCCCGGCTGCGTGAGCAGATCCCAGCTGTTCCAGCGCTTGACGCGGCCCAGGTAGACGCCGACGGAGATGAGCGCGAGGACACCGAGGACTCCGATCCAGCTCGGCACGGCGCCGAGCCGGTGGCGGGCGACCGCGTGCACGAGATACAGCGAGACGAAGCCGAGCAGCATCCCGGTCCAGGCAAAGGCCGAGACCTCGACGCCGTCCAGCCAGAGTGGCGCAGGCGAGCCGGCGGAGAGGTGGACGAAGTCGGTGACGATGTAGGGCGCGTTCGGCAGGAACAAGAGCCAGAGCACGAGCGCCGGTGCGAGCAGGAGCAGCGGCCGGCCGCGCCGATAGCGGTCGTAGACGATCAGCGCGATCAGCAGAGGGATCCAGGCGAGGATCAGGTTCCAGATCAGGAATCGGAAGTCGTACGCGCCATAGCGGTGCTCGCGGACGAGCTCCAGGCCGAGGCAGAGTGCCGAAGCGACGCCCAGGCCGGCGAGAACGACGAGGCGCTCGTTCGCCGACCGGCGGTGGCGTAGATCCATGCGTCCAGGGTAGACGCGACCGCCGAGGCACGGCAAGGAGGCACCGTCAACGTGTCGGTCACCGCGGGCGCGGCGTCCGTCTACATCCCGGCGACGCTGGAGACGTAGGCCGCCACGGCGGCGATCTGCTGTGGCGTCAGCTGGCCCTTGAACGACGGCATTACGCCCTTGCCGTTCGTCACGCGCTCGACCACCTTGTCTCTCGAGGGCTTCGCGTCGTCGAGGTTGGGTCCGACCGTCCCGGTGGCGTTTGCGTCGCTCAGCGTGTGGCAGCTCGTGCAGCCGGCGGTCTCGAACACCTGCTTGCCTTGCGCGACCTCGGCCGTGCCGCCCCCGCCGCCGGTGGTCGTAGTGGTCGTCTGGGACGTGGTGGTCGCCTGCGTGGTGGTAGTCGCCTGGGTGGACGTCGTGGGCGGCGGCGGCGGCGCAGTCGTCGTCGTTCCGCCGGTCGTGGCGCCGCCCGGTGGCAGCCCGGCGACGGACGCGACATACGCGGCGACGTCGTTCGCGTCCTCGCCGTCGACCAGCTTGGCCGGCATGCCGGTCACCTTGTTCTCGACGCCGTTCTTGCCGACGTCCACCCCGGACGGGTTCGTGACCGGGAAGAGGATCTGGTCGTGGACGACGTTGCGGATGGTCGACTCGGCGAAGCCTTGCTCGCGTGGCCCGGAGAACGCATCGTCGAGGTTGGGGCCGATCTTCCCCTGCGTGCCGGCGTCCGCGAGTGTGTGGCAGGAGCCGCACTTCTCGACGAAGAGCTTCTTGCCGTTGTCCTTGTCGGCGGGGCCCGCCTGCAGGCCGCCGGTCCCACAGCCGGCGCTGAGCAGTGCGACCGACGCGAGGACGGCCCAGAGAAGGGCGCGGCGGCGCGTCGGACCCCGGTTGAAATCGAAGTTCACGTCGTTCCCTCGAGCTCGCTGTACGAGAAAGACCGTCCCTCTCGCTGCGCGAGGAGTCTAACCCTGCGTCGTCGCGGACGAGCCGGCGAGCTGCTTCTCGAGCGCCTTGATCCGCGCCTTCGCCTGCGGTACGGACGCGTCGTCGGGCGCGAGCTTGATGAACTGCTTGTACGCGGCGATCGCCGTGGTCGCGTCCCCGGCGATCTCGGCCGCATTCGCGAGCTGGAGCCGGACGCTGGGCTCGGTCGGCTGCAGCTTGACGAGCCTCTTGTAGGCCGAGATGAGCTGCGTCGAGGTCTGCTGCAGGGCGGTGAGGGCGTTCTGATAGGCGGTCGTGGCCGACGTGCCGGCCGCCTGGTCGATCGGGTCGGAGAGGCTGCCGAGCGCGCGGCCGAGCGGGGAGGTCGACGGCGGCCCGAACGTCGACGGCTGGTACTGCTGCACGGCCAGCTGGAGGTTCTGCGCCTCGGCTCCCTGGGCCTGGAGCTGCTGGGTGAGGTCGTTTGCATACAGCTGCAGGCCGTCTGCGTCCTTCGGGCGCAGCAGGGTGTACTGCTGCCACGCGGGCGCCGCGGAGGCGTAGTCGGTCTTCGAGTCGTAGGCGGTTGCCAGGTCTTTCCAGGCCTGCGCATCCTTCGGGTTCTTCTCCGTCGCGTTCAGCGCCTTGCTGACCGACGGGCCACTGTTGCCGCTGCCCGTGATGCCGTTGAAAAGGTCACCGAGACCGAGACCGGACGAGCCGACCCCGAGGAAGACGAAGCTGCCGGCGAAGACGACGATCAGGAGCACGAACACCCACTTGGCATGCGTGCGCAGCCTGTTGAAGAATAGGGTGTCTTCGTAGCGCTGCCCGCTCGAGTCCTTATGCTTCCGGCCCGTGTCGTGACGACGCGCAGGAGGCCGTTTTTTTGCCGCGGCACGTGCCATCTCGGAGAGAACAGCCTAGCGTCGTTCGCCGGCGATCGGTTCCCAGTCGTGCGCCGAACCGATCTGCTCGAGCCGCGCGCGGGTCGCGTCGTCGCAGAGCGCGCCGGACAACGCTGCGCCGTACAGCGCCTGCGGATCGAGCCCGAGCCGCTCGGCCGCCTCGTACTCGCGGGTGAGATCGGTGTCGAACATCGCCGGGTCGTCGGTCGAGACGGAGCAGCGGACGCCCGCGCGCACGAGCTCGGGCAGCGGATGTTCCTCCAGCGAGGCGACCGCGCCCGTGCGGACGTTCGAGATCGGGGTGATGTCGAGGACGAGGCCGCGCTCGGCGAGCTCTGCGACGAGTGCCGGATCCTCGATCGCGCGGAACCCGTGACGGATGCGGTCGGGGTCGAGCTCGTCGAGTGCCGTCCGCACGGACTCGGGCCCGACCACCTCGCCCGCGTGCGGCACCGAGCCGAGGCCTGCCTCGCGGGCAGCCCGGAACGCCGGCGCGAACGGACCGTTCGGGTAGTGGGCCTCCTCGCCTCCGAGGCCGACGGCGACTACGCCGCGGTCGCGGTAGCGGGCCGCGTGCCGCACGAGCGCGTGCGCGTCCTCAAGGGGGGCGCTGCGGGTGATGTCAGGGTCGAGGCGCACTTCGACGCCGTGCAGCTCACGCGCGAGCTGCGCCCCGCTGCAGTAGCCCTCGAAAATCGTGTCCCACGAGATGCCGCGCCACGTGCGCTCGATCGGCGAAAAGATCGCCTCCAGATAGACGGCACCGTGCCGCTTCGCCTCGGCCGCGTAGTCGACGACGACCTGCCGGAAGTCCTCCTCGGTGCGCAGGCAGTTGGTGGTGAGGATCCAGACCTCGATGAAGTGGTCGAAGTCGCGGAAGCGGTAGAGCTCCCGCAGCCCCTCGACCGTGTCGGCCGGCAGCGCCTCGCCGTTCCGCTTCGCGATCTCGAGCAGCGTCTCGGGCTGGATCGTCGCCTCGAGGTGCACGTGCAACTCGATCTTGGGATAGGGGGTCCTCGGTTCCGTGGTCATCTGCGAGCGGCGCGCGGAGGCGAGACCGCGCTCTCGCCGGAGCGCTCGAACCGATGGCCAGTCGGTTTGGCGAAGGAGGGGGCTCGTGGGGGAACCATGGATTCCTCCACGTTCGGATACGGGGTGGCCTCGTTCGACACCGGGCGCGATCGTAGAGGACGGGCTGCCTAGACTCGACGGATGGCTCCTGCACTCGCCGTCCGCGGCCTCGGGAAGCGGTACGCGAACGTCCGCGCCCTGGACGGCGTCGACCTCGAACTGGCCCACGGCGAGCTCGTCGGCCTGCTCGGGCCGAACGGCGCGGGGAAGTCGACTCTGGTCAAGATCGCCTGCGGCCTCGTGCACCCGACGGAGGGGACGGCGGAGATCTGCGGGGCGCCGGCGGGGTCGGCGGACTCGCGACGGGCGCTCGGGTACCTCGCCGAGCTCTTTCGCTTTCCCGGCTGGGTGAGCGCCGAGGAGCTGCTCGTCCTCCACCAGCGCCTAGCCGGCTCCGATGGCGGCGCGGTCGAGCGAGCAGAACTGCTCGCGCTGGTCGATCTCACCGAGGCGCGCGAGCGGCGGGTCGAGGAGATGTCGAAGGGCATGCAGCAACGGCTTGGAATCGCGCAGGCTCTGGTCGGCGCCCCGCCCGTTCTCCTGCTCGACGAGCCGACGAGTGCGCTCGACCCGGCGGGCCGGCGCATGGTTCGTGTACTGCTCGAGGAGTTGCGGTCACGCGGCCACGCCGTCCTGCTCAACTCCCACCTGCTGAGCGAGATCGAGCTGGTCTGCGACCGCGTGGCGATCATCTCGCGCGGGCGGCTCGTCGCCGAGGGGGCGCCGGCGGATCTGTCGCGCACACGCGGTGTCGAGGTGGAGACAGCGTCCGGCGTCCGTCTGTTCGAGGGCGCCACGCGCGACGACGTGCCCGCGATCGTCTCCCGCCTCGTTGCCGAGGGCGAGCAGGTCTATGGCGTCCGCGTGCTCGCGACCACCCTCGAGGACGTCTACCTGGAGGCGGTCGGTGAGTGACGTCGTCGTGATCGTCGGCTACGCGCTCCGCGAGAGCATGCGCCGCAAGGTCTTCCTGATCGTGCTCCTGCTCTCTGCCGCCTTCCTGGCGCTGTACGGGCTCGGCGTCTGGCGGGCGTTCGAGGACACCACCGGTTTCGTGGCGCCCGACCAACTGGGGCTCGATCCGACCGTGGTCACCGGCGCGACCGTGCTCGGGCTGGCGATGTTCGCGACGCTCTTCCTCGGCACCGTGCTGGCGATCTTCCTCACCCTTGGAGTCGTGCGCGGAGACGCCGAGCGGGGGCTGCTCCAGCCGCTCGTCGTGCGCCCGGTCGGGCGAAGCACGCTCCTGGTCTCGCGCTTCCTGGCGGCGGCCGGCGTCTGCGCGCTCTACGTCGCCGTCCTGTTCACGATCGAGACGGTCACCACCGGGCTGATCGGCGGTTGGTGGCCGGACGACGTGGTCGCGGCCGGAGCCGAGCTCGCCTTTGCGGTGGTGATCGTGGTCGCGCTCTCGCTGCTCGGCTCGATCTTCCTGACCGCAACCGCCAACGGTATCGCCGTGTTCATGGTCTTCGGCGGCGGCCTCGTGGCCGGTCTGCTCGCGCAGATCGGTCGTGCGATCGGCTCGGACACGCTCCGCTCGATCGGCCGCTGGGCCTCGTACGTGCTGCCGTTCGAGGCGCTCTATCAGAACGCACTGCACGTGCTCACCTCGGGCACGACCGGCTTCGAGCGCTTCGCGCTCGAGCTGGGGCCGTTCGGTGGCTCGTCCGGAGGTGGGGTCGGCGTCGTGCTCTGGGCGGCGGCGTACCTGGGGCTCGTCGGAGCGGCCGGGCTATTCGCCTTCTCCCGGCGGGATCTCCCCTAGTACTCGGTCGCCTCGCGGCGTGCCTCGCGCTCGGCCCGCCAGCGCGGCTCGAAGAACGTCGCCAGGCCGATCGAGAGTACGTACAGGACCACGAGCGGGATCACCGAGAGGATCGTCGTCACGGGGTCGACGCCCGGGAGGATCACCCCGATCACGACCATGACGAAGACGCCGACGCGCCAGGTACGGCGCAGCATCGCGGCGGTGAGGATCCGCAGCCGGACGAGTCCGAGCACGAAGACCGGCACCTCGAAGGCGAGCGCGACTCCGATCAGCACGAAGCTGACGAACCGGTAGTAGTCCTTGGCCCGCAGCAGGATCTGGAAGTGCGACGAGTCGTAGTTCGTGAGGAAGTGGATCGCCGGGGGCAGGACGACCCAGTAGCCGAAGGCGAGGCCGCCGAGGCCTAGCACGGCGGCAAAGGCGACCAGCATCGTCATCGAGCGCTGGTAGTGCTCCGCGAAGGCCGGGGCGAGGAACGCCCAGATCTGCCAGAAGAGGATCGGCAGCGCGATGATCAGCGCCGCCCAGAGGCTGACCCAGATCGAGGTCGAGAAAGGCTCGATCGGGCTGAAGGTGGCGGGCTTCTTCAGGTTGTCCGGCAGCGGCCGATTCAGCCAGTCGAGGATGTGGCCGTGGAAGACGTAGGTGACGATGAAGGCGACCAGGATCGCCCCCAGGCAGATGAACAGCCTGGCCCGAAGCTCGCCGAGATGCTCGACGAGCGTCGCCTCCTCGCCGTGGCGAAGCCGGCGCGGGTAGAGCCTCATGGCCTAGCTGACGGGTGGCTTGCTGTCGTCGGCGGAAGGCGGCGGGATCTCGGGCTTGTCGTCCTTGCCGCTGATCGAGTCCTTGAACTCGCGCATGCCGCGGCCGAGGGAGCGGCCCATCTCGGGGAGCCGCTTGGGCCCGAACACGATCAGCGCGACGAGCAGGATGACGATGAGGCCTGTGATACCGATCTCCGGCATGGATCTAGCCTAGCGCTTTTTTCGGTGTACCGGCCGGAATTGCGGCTTGGCTAGACTGAATGCGATGGCACTGCTGGAAATCAGAGACCTGCACGTCTCGCACGAGGAGACCGGCAAGGAGATCGTCAAGGGCGTGAACCTCGCGGTGGACCTCGACCAGGTCCACGCGGTCATGGGCCCGAACGGCTCAGGCAAGTCCACGCTTGCATACGCGCTGATGGGGCATCCCGCATACGAGATCACCGACGGCGTGATCCTTTTCGAGGGCGAGAACCTGGTCGAGCTCGGGGCGGACGAGCGCGCGCAGCGTGGCCTCTTCCTCGCCTTCCAGTATCCGCACGCGGTGCCCGGCGTGACCGTGACCAATTTCCTGCGCTCCTCGATCAACGCGATCCGGAAGGCGCGGGCGGGCCAGGACGACCCGATCCCGATCCCCGAGTTCCGCAAGGATCTGCTCGCGCGGATGGAGGAGCTGAGCGTGACGCGCGAGTTGGCCCAGCGGTACATCAACGACGGGTTCTCGGGCGGCGAGCGCAAGAAGATGGAGATGCTGCAGCTCGCGATGCTGAAGCCGCGCCTGGCGGTGCTGGACGAGACCGACACCGGCCTCGACATCGATGCGCTCAAGGTCGTCGGCAACGGGGTCAACCGGCTCGTCGGCCCGGAGATGGGCGCGCTCGTGATCACCCACTTCCCGCGAGTGCTCAACTACATCAAGGCCGACTACGTGCACGTCTTCGCCGACGGTCGGATCGTCGCCGAGGGCGGGCCGGAGCTGGCCCAGCAGCTCGAGGCCGACGGTTACAAGGCCTTCATCCCCGAGATGGAAGAGGCAACGGCATGAGCGAGAAGACTGAGACCCAGGTCGTCGCCGAGATCGGCGCCGACTACAAGTACGGCTTCCACGACGAGGAGAACTATTTCTTCAAGTCGGGCCGGGGCCTTTCGAAAGAGGTCGTCGAGGCGATCTCGTCGCACAAGGACGAGCCCGAGTGGATGCGCAAGTTCCGGCTGAAGGCACTCGACTACTTCGAGGCCCGCCCGTTGCCGCGCTGGGGCGGGGACATGAGTGGGATCGACTTCGACAACATCTACTACTACATCCGTCCGACCGAGAAGCAGGCGCAGTCCTGGGAGGACCTGCCCCCGGATATCAAGAACACCTGGGACCGGCTCGGCATCCCCGAGGCAGAGCGCAAGTTCCTCGCCGGCGTCGGCGCCCAGTACGAGAGCGAGGTCGTCTACCACAAGCTTCAGGAGGATCTCGAGAAGAAGGGCGTGCTCTTCCTCGACATGGACTCCGGCCTGCGCGAGCACGAGGAGCTGGTCAAGCAGTACTTCGGGAAGACGATCCCGCCGAACGACAACAAGTTCGCCGCGCTGAACTCGGCGGTCTGGTCGGGCGGGTCGTTCATCTACGTGCCGCCGGGTGTCTCGATCGAGATGCCGCTCCAGGCCTACTTCCGGATCAACGCCGAGAACATGGGCCAGTTCGAGCGCACGCTGATCATCGTCGACGAGGGCGCGTACGTGCACTACGTCGAGGGCTGCACCGCCCCGATCTACTCGTCCGACTCGCTCCACTCGGCGGTCGTGGAGATCATCGTCAAGCCGGGCGGCCGCTGCCGATATACGACCATCCAGAACTGGTCGACCAACGTCTACAACCTCGTCACGAAGCGTGCGGTCGCGTACGAGAACGCGACGATGGAGTGGGTCGACGGCAACCTCGGCTCCAAGCTGACGATGAAGTACCCGGCGATCTGGCTGATGGGCGAGGGCGCTCACGGGGAGGTGCTCTCGATCGCCTTCGCCGGCTCGGGGCAGCACCAGGACGCGGGCGGCAAGGCGGTCCATGTCGCGCCGCACACGTCGTCGGTGATCACGTCCAAGTCGATCTCAAAGAACGGCGGCCGCGCCGGCTACCGCGGACTGCTCGAAGTCGCCAAGGGTGCGCACGGTGCGCGATCGAAGGTCGTCTGCGACGCGCTGATCCTCGACGAGGAGTCGCGCTCCGACACCTACCCGTACATCCGCATCGACGAGAACGACGTCGACATCGGCCACGAGGCGACCGTCTCGAAGATCGGCGAGGAACAGCTCTTCTACCTGATGTCCCGCGGTCTCTCCGAGGCCGAGGCGTCGGCGATGATCGTGTCCGGCTTCGTCGAGCCGATCACCAAGGAGCTTCCGCTCGAGTACGCGGTCGAGATGAACCGGCTGATCCAGCTTCAGATGGAAGGCTCTGTTGGCTGAGAACCCGATGTTGGCTGAGAGCCCGATGTTGGTTGAGAGCCCGATGTTGGCTGAGAACCCGATGTTGGTTGAGAACCCGATGTTGGTTGAGAACCCGATGTTGGTTGAGAACCCGATGTTGGCTGGCTCGAAATCTGCAAGCAGATTTCGAGGTGTGGGTTGATCGACGCGCAGCGCGTCGACTTCATCGCTGTCCCCGTCTCCGATCTCGAGAGAGCAGACGAGTTCTACGGGGATGCGCTCGGCCTCCCGCGCAACCCCAACAGCTCGGGCGAGCGCTGGGTCGAGTACGAGACCGGCAACCTGACGATCGCGCTCTCGACGTTCGGCGGCGGAATCGGCATCGGTGTCCGCGACGTGGATTCGGCACGGGCAGAACTCGAGAACGACGGTGTGGAGTTCGCGATGGATACGTTCGACTCGGGTGTGTGCAACGGCGCGCCCTTCGCAGATCCCGACGGCAACCGGCTGCTGCTCCATCGGCGCTACGCACCGCTCGAGGCGTTCGAACCGCCCGCCGCCGACGTCCAGCGCACCGACTTCGTCGGAGTCAACGTCAGGGACCGGGGACGGGCGGCCGAGTTCTACGCCGGTACGCTCGGCCTCGGGCGGAATCCCCTGTCGGACGACGAATGGCCTGAATACGACGTCGGAAATGTCTGTCTGATCACCAGCACGCCGGAGCAGAAGGGCGACGAGCGTCACGCCTTCGCCGACGGCGACTACGAGCCCGAGTACGCGATTGCTCTCCGCGTCCCGGACGTCGCGGCGTCGATGGAGCGCCTGAGGGGAAACGGCGTCGAGTTCCAGTTCCCCGAGGTCTACGACACGACCGTCTGCCACATGGCGTTCTTCGACGATCCCGACGGGAACGCGCTGATGCTCCACCATCGTTACGCGCCCTATCCGGACGGGAGCACACCCTGATGCAGGTCGAACAGGTCGATTTCGTCACGGTTCCGACTCGCGACACCGGGCGTGCGGTCGCGTTCTATCGGGACGTCCTCGGTCTACGCGAGAGCGAGTACACCGAGGGCGAGATCGAGGCGTCCAACGTCACGCTTTCGTTCTGGGAACCCGAGCGGGACGGGCTCGAGTTCAAGCCGAACGAGGCCGGCCTAGGTCTTCGTGTGGCGGACGTCGAGGCTGCACGGTCCGAGCTCGAGACCCGGGGCGTCGAGTTCCTCGGCGACACCTTCGACTCTAAGGTCTGCCACATGGGGTTCTTCAGGGATCTGGACGGAAACGTGGTCATCCTTCACCGACGCTATGCCCCTCGCACCCCGCGCTGAGCTCCTCGAGCACTATCGCGAGCTGCCCCTGCCCGACACGACGCAGGAGGCCTGGCGGTTCACGGACTTGAAGGGCTTCGACCCGGACGCCTTCGGCCGAAATGGACATGGCGGGAGGCAGGCTCCGGCAATGTCCATGCTCGACATCGACCTTGCGGGCGTGGCGTCCGTGGACGAGACTGGAATCGAGATCGCACGCGCCCCCGACGGCGTCACCTTCGAGCCGCTGACCGAGCACGAGCGGCTCGGCACCCTCGTCGGCGCCGACGACAAGTTCACCGCCCACAACGCGGCCAGCTGGGAGCACGGCCTGCTCGTCCGGGTGCCGAAGGGGGTCGAGCTGGAGCAGCCCCTCTACGTGAGGATCGCCAACTCGAGCCCGGACGGGTCGCTCTTCTGGCGGCTGCTCGTGGTCGCCGAGGAGGGATCGCGCTTCACCCTGATCGAGGAGTACGCCTCCGCATCGCCCGACCTGGCCGCGTACACGAACGCTGCGGTGGAGCTCTTCGTCGAGCAGGGCGCGAGGCTCGAGTACGTGTCGCTCCAGAACCTCTCCCGGGGGACGTGGCACTTCGCCACCCACCACGCGCGGGTCGAACGCGACGCCGAGCTCGACTGGGTTGCCGGCGGCTTCGGTTCGCGGAAGGGCAAGACACGGATCCAGAACGACCTCGCCGGGCAGGGTGCGACCTCGCGCGTCACCGGCGCCTACTTCGCCGACGGCGAGCAGCACCTCGACTACGACACGTTTCAGGAGCACATCGCCCCGAACACAACCTCGGACTTCGCGTTCAAGGGAGCGCTTCGCGACGAGGCGACCACCGTTTGGCGCGGGATGATCCGCGTCGAGCACGAGGCGCAGAAGACCAATGCCTACCAGGAGAACCGCAATCTGCTGCTCTCCGAGCGGGCCCATGCCGACTCGATCCCCGGCCTGGAGATCCTCGCGAACGACGTGCGCTGCACCCACGGCGCCACACTGGGGCAAGTCGACCGCGAGCAGCTCTTCTACCTGATGTCCCGCGGGCTCTCCCGGTCGGAGGCCGAGCGCCTGATCGTCCGCGGTTTCTTCCAGGACGTGCTCGACCGGATCGTGCTGGAACCCGTCCGAGAGGCCCTTGCGGACGCGCTCGAGGCACGGATCCCCCAGACGTAGACCTAGTAGTAGATCGTCCGCGTCAGGTGATGCGGGTAGTGCGTGCGGTGGAACGGCACCCATAGGCGCGCATCCACCTGCGGCACGATCGCCCGGAGCTCCGGCGGGCGCAGCTCGTTCACGCGCTTCGTCAGCTCCTCGCACGCGAAGATCGTGTGTGCCCGGATCTCGACCTCCCAGGACGAGCCCGCTTCGATCAGCCGACCCTTGCGGACGGCCGCGTCCAGCTCGTCCGAGTAGCGCGTGATCCCGAGAACGCGGAGCGCCGCCGGGACGATGTAGTCGGCGAACGCGGTCAGGCGGTCCAAGTCCTCGAACCCGGTGCCGCCGGGGAGCGTCGCTTGCAGGATCCAGACGGAGAGCTGGGCGAGCTTCCAGAAGCGGACGGTCTCGTCCGCGTACGCCGCGACGTCGTCGAATCGCGGGAACTCGCGCGTGAGCACCTCGAGGAAACCGGCGCCGCCGTCGTAGAGGCGCCGGGGCGCTGCGGCCATGACGTTCGAGAAGCGGCCGCCGTATCGCTCGACCAGTGTCGCGCCGATCTCACGCCAGATCCGGGCGCGCTCGTCGAGGAGCTGCAGCTCGAAGTTGCCCCCGCCGAAGATCCTGCGCAGGTCGTTCTCCGTGACCTCGGCCAGCCAGGCGCCGTCGAGCACCGGCACGTCCTCGGCGAGCGCCCGTTGGAGGCAGAAGTGCATCCCGTCCGCGTCGGCCAGGACACGGCCGTCGTGGACGACCTCCCATCGCTCCCGGGTCGTGAAATCCGTGAACGCGAAGTTGACGCAGGTCGCCGTCAGGACGAAGTCGACGATCCCGTCGCGGTCGAGCTCGAGTGGGAAGGGGAGGATGAACGCCGGCGGCGGCAGCTCCTCGTACGCCATCCAGCCCGCGTGGTCGGCAAGGCGGCCGAGATCGATCGAGACATCGCGTGCGGTCTCCACGACCGGCAACACGGAATCGAGGACTGGATGGCTCATCGCCCCATTCGACCACAAGCCGATTTCCGCCGCCGCGACCGACGAGGCGGGCGCGGCTCACTGGGCCGGCTCGGGTGCGAACTCGCTTGTGGGAAGGGGCATTCGGGGGAACCCGGCCGATTCCCCGTGTTGACGCCGGTACGATGGACACATGGCGGTGACGGCCACTCCCAAACTCGATGCGCACAGGCTGCGCGCCGATTTCCCGGTCTTCGAGCAGCCCATCCACGGGAAGCCGCTGGCCTTCCTCGACTCCGCGGTCACCTCCCAGAAGCCGCGGCAGGTGCTCGACGCGATGCGTGACTTCTACGCGACCTCGTACTCGAACGTGCACCGGGGCGTCTACACGCTTTCGGAGCGTGCGACCGAAGGCTACGAGGGCGCGCGCGAGAAGGTGCGCTCCTTCCTGAACGCGCCGTCCACGCGCGAAGTGATCTTCACCCGCCAGGCAACCGAAGCGCTCAATCTCGTCGCCTACGCCTGGGGGCTCGACAACCTCGGCCCAGGCGATCTCGCGCTCGTCACCGAGCTCGAGCATCACTCGAACTTCGTTCCCTGGCAGCAGATCGCCGGGCGTACGGGGGCGGACTTCCGGATGATCCCGATCGACGACCTCGGCGAGCTGCGGATGGATCTGCTCGACGAGGTCGCCGGCGACGCGCGGGTCAAGGTCGTCGCCGCAAACCTCGTCTCCAACTCGTTGGGCACGATCAATCCGATCGAGCGCCTCGCCGGGTGGGCGCAAGAGCGCGGCGCGATCATGGTCGTCGACGCCGCGCAGGCCGCGCCGCATCGCCGGATCGACGTGCAGACGCTCGGGGCCGACTTCGTCGCCCTCTCGTCGCACAAGATGTGCGGCCCGACCGGCGCCGGGGTTCTCTGGGGCCGGCGGGAGCTGCTCGAGGCGATGTCACCTTTCAACTACGGCGGCTCGATGATCCGCTCGGTGAAGGTGGAGGAGACGCTCTGGAACGAGCTGCCGTACAAGTTCGAGGCCGGCACGCCCGCGATCGCGGAGGTCTACGGGCTCGGAGTTGCGATCGACTACCTGGAGGCGGTCGGTCTCGAGGCGATCGAGCAGCACGAGCACGAGCTGGCCGAGTACGCGCTCGAGCAGCTGGCGGAGCTCCCGTTCGTGACCGTCTACGGGCCGCCGCCCGACCGGCGTGTCGGGCTCGTCTCGTTCAACGTCGAGGGCGTCCACCCACACGACGTCGCGCAGGTGCTCGACTGGGAGGGCGTGGCGATCCGGGCCGGGCACCACTGCTGCCAGCCGCTGATGACCCGACTCGGCGTGGCGGCGACGAATCGCGCGAGCTTCTACCTGTACACGATCCCGGAAGAGATCGACCGCCTCGTCGAAGGCCTCCACAAGGTCAAGGAGGTCCTCGGGTGAGTGAGTTCGACCAGCTCTACCGCGAGGTGATCCTCGATCACTACAAGAACCCGCGCGGGCACGGAGTAATGGAGGATGCCGACGCCGAAGCGGAAGGCCAGAACCCGCTTTGCGGCGACGAGGTTTCGATCTACGTCGCCTTCGGCGATGACGGCGACACCATCGACGACGTCATGTTCTCCGGGCGAGGCTGCGCAATCTCGCAGGCTGCCACCTCGATGCTCACCGAGATGGTCAAGGGCCGGAAGGCGAGTGACGTGGCGGCGATGCCGAAGGAGGAGCTGCTCGAGGAGATCGGCATCCCCCTGACTCCGGTGCGGCTCAAGTGCGCGATCCTCGGCCTGACCACGCTCCGGCTCGCGCTGCACAAGGGCAAGGGAACGCCGCTCCCCGACGGACTGGCCGAGCTCGAAGACCTCGAGCTCAAGTAGCGCATCTTCTCTCGGACGCATGCGGAGGAGACGTTCACCTGGCTCTGGTGTCGTGGCGATTGGCCGCCGGAGCCGGGCTTTGCCCGGCGGGACGCACACCAGGACCCGTGGTTCGATTCGGCCGAGGAGGGAGCCCATGGGGGAATCATGGGCTCCCCCACGCTAGGTGCCCGAGCTGGACGTCTGCCCGGTCGAGGAGCTGCCGCCGGGGGAGATGAAAATCGTCACTGCGGGTCTCGTCTCGGTCGGGGTCTACAACCTCGACGGGACCTACTACGCGATCGAGGACCGTTGCTCGCACGACGACGGTCCCCTCTGCGAAGGCGAGTTCGAGCCCGACACCGGCGTGGTCATCTGTCCCCGCCACGGTGCCAACTTCGACATCCGCAGCGGCGAGGCGCTGACGCTGCCCGCCTTCGAGCCGGTTTCGACGTACCCGGTCCGGGTCGTCGACGGAATCGTCAAGGTCGAGCTCTAGCTGCGGGCTCGCACCGTCGCCTAAGCTGGCGGCGTGCTGGACGATCGCATGCGAGCCGTGCTCGAGCGCCTCACAGCGGAGGACGCGGACGAGCGGGCACGGGGCCTTCCGCAGGAGGTCCGCGCGCGAGCCGTCTCCCCGACGACCGGACAGTTCCTGTTCGCGCTCGTTGCGCCGCAGAACGCGTGCGAGGTGCTCGAGATCGGCGGCTCGCGCGGCTATTCGACGATCTGGCTCGCCGCCGGCGCCCGCATTCTCGGCGGAAGAATCGTGTCGCTCGAGCACGACCCGGCGAAGTGCGAAGCCTGGCGCCGCAACATCGAGGAGGCCGGGCTGAGCGAGTGGGCCGAGCTCGTCGAGGGCGATGCCAAGGAGAATCTGCCAGCGATCGAGGACGTCTTCGACGTCGTCTTCATCGACGCCGAGAAGGAAGACTACGAGCAGTACTTCCGACTCGCCCGCCCGAAGCTCGAGCCCGGCGCGCTCGTCGTCGCCGACAACGTGCTCTCCCACGAGGAGACCCTCGGGGCCTACTCGCGCTCCCGGCAGGCAGATCCCGGCCTGGTCAGCGTGACGGTGCCGCTCGACCGTGGCCTGGAGCTGAGCGTCGTCCTGACCGAGTCGCTAGAGTGAGATCACCGCGGAAAGGAGGTGGTCCGACTTGAGCGATGACAGTACGGGCAGTGGAGGTGCCAGCCGGTAGGGGCGTGCCCCGGGACCTGAAGAGGGGAATCGCCTAGCCAGCGTAGGGGTTTCGCTGTGAGCGCCGCCGCCCTCGTAGACAGGGTGGCAGGAAGCGCCCCTGCTAGTACAGGCTGGTGACCGGATACGAGGGCCGCTTTCGAGCGGCCCTCGGTCTTTCTACGGGCCGGAGCCGGCGTCCAGCAGGCTGCTGATGTCGTAGCCCTTGTCCTTGAACGCCTGCTGGAGCTGGATCAGCTCCTGGATGGGCTTTGCTCCGAAGAGGGCGGCGATCGCCGCGGAGGGATCCTTCGCCTTGTCGAGTGTCGTGACCAGCGACGGGAGGTCGTCGGCGAAGCCGCGCATCGCCGCCACCAGCCTCGTGTGCAGGTCGGCGACCGCCGCGGGCGGGTTGAGCGCCTCGACCTTGTCCGAGAACGAGCGCAGCGACTGCTGCAGCTTGGGGACGTCGCTCTTCTTCAGCGTCGTCGACGCACCGACCGACTGGCGCAGCTCCGCGCCGATCTCGTTGGAGAGCTGCTGGAGCTTGGCCTGGTACTGGGCTTTCGTCAGCGGCTTGCTCGCTTCATCGTTCCCGCCGCCTCCGCCGCAGCCGGCGACGAGGAGGCCCAGTGCGACGAGGAGAACGAGGGCTCTCGGCACGCCTCGACCCTACCTCAGGTCGCCCGCCGCAGCTGCTCGTCGAGTCCGATCGGCTGGATGCCGAACGCCTCCCGTGCGGGCTCGGGGTCGCCGACGTTGTCGCCTTCCTCCAGCATGGTCAGCTGGTCGCGGGTCAGCGGTGCACGGGGCAGGCGCTCGATCACCGTGGCCCCAGCGCGTGCCAGCGCGATCGGCAGGTGGACCTGCCCTCGATGCTTGCCCAGCGTCCGCGCGATCCGCTCGTACAGCTCATTCCAGGTCACCCGCTCGGGCCCGACGAGGTCGAACGTCCGGTTCGCCGCCGGCAGGCCGATGGCCGCCGCGAAGAACGCCGCCACGTCCTCGACCCAGATCGGCTGGAGCTGCCGCTCGCCGCTTCCCAGGACCGGCGTGACCGGCGACCAGCGGACCTGCCGGACGAAGGTCGGCAGCACGCCGCCGTCGCGGCCGAAGACGAAGCTTGGACGAAAGATCACGTGCTCGAGGCCCGACTCGCGGACGGCTTCCTCCATCGCCCACTTGGCCCCGTAGTAGGGGACGAGCGTCCTGGTCTGCTCCGAGACGCCGAGGGCGCTCATCAGCACGAAACGGCGCACGTCTGCCGCCTTCGCCGCGGCGACCACGTTCTGCGTCCCCCCGGTCATCACGCGGTCGAAGTCCGCCCGGCTGCCGGCGATGATCGCGACCAGGTGGACGGCTGCCTCGCAGCCCTCAGCGGCCCGCCGCACGCTCGCGGCGTCGGTGACGTCTCCCTGCACGACCTCGCAACCCCACGTCTTCAGCGTCCCGGCGTGGCCGGGCTTGCGGACGAGACAGCGCACGTCGAGCTCCTGGGCGCGTAGCGCGTGGACGACCTTCGGCCCGACGAACCCGGTTCCGCCCGTGACCAGGATCACGTCTGGAAATTGCGCCAGTAGCGGCTCGGCGTCGGTCCCTGCTGGCCCTGGTACTTCGAGCCGAGACTGTCGCTGCCGTACGGGTTCAGCGAGGGTTCGGTCATCTGCACGAACGAGAGCTGCCCGATCTTCATCCCGGGATAGATCGTGATCGGCAGGTTGGCGACGTTCGAGAGCTCGAGCGTCACGTTGCCGTCCCAGCCGGGGTCGATGAACCCCGCGGTCGAATGGATCAGCAACCCGAGCCGGCCCAGCGACGACTTCCCGTCGAGTCTGGCCACCACGTCGTCCGGCAGCTTGATTCGCTCCAGGGTCGAGCCGAGCACGAACTCGCCCGGGTGGAGGATGAACGGGTCGCCGTCTACCTTCACCAGCTCGGTCAAGTCCTCCTGCTCTTGCTTCACGTCGATGAACGGATACCGCGAGTTGCGGAAGACGCGGAAGTAGCGGTCGACGCGGACGTCTACGCTGGACGGCTGGAGCAGTCCGGGGTCGTAGGGGTCGATCTCGATGCGGCCCTCGGCGAGCAGCCGCTCGATCGTGCGGTCGGAGAGGACCACTCCGCCGATTCTATGTCGGCGGCGCAGTCCTTCTCCTTGCCGGCCACCAGCGAGTGTGCCCGATCCGGCGCCTGAGCTATCGTGATCGCAATGGCGGCGACCCGGTCGATCGAGCTCCGCACGGAGCTTCCGGGGCCGCGTTCCCGGGCGATCCTCGAGCGCAAAAACCGGGTGGTCGCGGCGGCGCTGGGCGCCACCTTCCCGATCGTGGCCGCGTCGGCGCAGGGTGCGCTACTCACCGACGTCGACGGCAACACCTTCGTCGACTTCACCGGCGGCGTGGGCTGCCTGAACGTCGGTCACTCCCACCCGCAGGTGGTCGCCGCCGCGCAGGAGCAGCTCACGCGGTTCGCTCATACCGACTTCACGATCGTCCCGTACGAGCCGTACGTCGAGCTGGCCGAGCGTCTGCTGGAGCCGTCACCCTTTTCCGGGCCGGCGAAGGCCGCGTTCTTCAACGCCGGCACCGAGGCGGTCGAGAACGCCGTCAAGTTCGCACGCGCGTACACAAAACGTCCCGCGGTGATCGCGTTCGAGGGCGGCTTCCACGGTCGAACGCTGCTCTCGCTGTCCCTGACATCCAAGACGCATCCGTACAAGGCCGGCCTGGGACCGTTTTCGGCCGAGGTCTACCGCGTCCCGTTCGCGAACGACTACCGAGGGCCGGGCGCAGGCGAGGCGCTCGAGGCGCTGGAGCGCGCGCTCGTCACCCAGGTCGCGGCCGAGACGGTGGCGGCGATCGTGGTCGAGCCGGTGCAGGGAGAGGGCGGCTTCGTCGTCGCGCCGCAGGAGTTCATGGAGGGAATCCGCCGGATCTGCGACGACAACGGCATCGTCATGGTCGTCGACGAGGTGCAGACCGGTTTCGGCCGGACGGGGAAGCTCTTCGCGATCGAACACTACGGGGTCGAGGCCGACCTGATCACCGTCGCGAAGTCGATTGCGGCAGGGCTGCCCCTATCCGGCGTCCTCGGGCGCGCGGAGATCATGGACGCTCCGGGGCCGAACGCGGTCGGCGGCACGTACGTCGGCAATCCCGTTGCGCAGGCCGCCGCCCTCGCCGTGCTCGACGTCTTCGACGACGAACGCGTCCTCGAGCGTGCTGCGGCGGTCGGCGAGACGATCCGGGGCTGCATGCTGGGCTGGCAGGAACGGTACGAAGAGATCGGCGATGTCCGGGGACTCGGCGCGATGCTGGCCGTCGAGCTCGTCCACGACCGCGAGTCGAGGGACCCCGCGCCCGAGCTGGTCTCCGCCGTCTGCGACCAGGCCTTCCGCAGCGGCTTGTTGCTGCTCGCAGCCGGGACCTACTCCAACGTCGTCCGCGTGCTTGTCCCGCTGACGATCGGAGATGCGGAGTTGGCGGAGGCGCTCGGGGTCTGGGAGCAGGCACTCGAGCGCGTCCTCGGCTAGCGCTGCGGGCATCGGCGCGTAGTCGCGCCGCCGCAGGGAAAATCTCCGGAATGGTCGGCGAGTTGGTCGCGGAGCGGTACGAGCTCGAGGAGCTCGTCGGCACCGGCGGCATGTCCAGCGTGTACCGCGCGCGCGACCGGCTGCTCGAGCGCCAGGTCGCGATCAAGATCCTGCACGAGCACTACTCGCGCGACGACGACTACGTCGAGCGGTTCCGGCGTGAGGCGCGGGCGGCGGCGAAGCTCTCCCATCCGAACATCGTCACAGTGATCGACCGCGGCGAGGCCGACGGCCGTCAGTTCATCGTCTTCGAGTACGTCGACGGCGAAAATCTCAAGCAGCTGGTCGCGGGCAAGGGGCGGCTGCCGGTGCGCGACGCGCTCGAGCTCGGGATCCAGATCGGCCGAGCGCTCGCCTTTGCCCACGCCCAGGGGCTCGTCCACCGGGACGTGAAGCCGCAGAACGTCCTGATTCGGGGCGGAGACGCAAAGGTGACCGACTTCGGGATCGCCCGGTCGCTGGACGTGCCGGTTGGCCTCACGCAGACCGGGACGGTGCTCGGGACGAGCGAGTACATCTCGCCCGAGCAGGCGACCGGCAGGCAGGTCGATGCCCGTACCGACATCTACTCGCTCGGCGCGGTCCTCTACGAGCTGCTCGCCGGACAGCCGCCGTACACGGGCGACAGCTTCGTCGCGGTCGCCATGCGGCACGTGAACGACCCGGTGCCGAGCGTCACGGCTGCGCGGCCCGACGTGCCGCTTCGGGTCGACGCCGCGTTGCGCCGAGCCATGGCGAAGGACCCGGACGACCGCTTCCAGACGATGGACGAGCTCGTCGCCGAGCTCTCGGCCTGCCTCGGGGGCCTGGGCGACCTCGATGACGACAGGACGGTGATCGTCGCGCCCCCGGTCGAGCCGCGAGCGAGGCCGCGCCGCCGCCGGCGCCGCTGGTCACCGCTCGTGGTGCTGCTGGTCGCCGTGGCAGCCGTGGCCGTCGCCGTCGGCGCCTATTACGGCGTGCGTCGAACCGACTCCGACGATGGGGGTGGGAACGGGTCGGGTGGCCCGCGCGTGCACCTCGTCGCGTCGAACGCCTACGACCCTCAGGGCGACGGCCAGGAGCACGACGAGGAGGTTGCAAATGCAACCGACGGCAACATCGCCACGTTCTGGGAGACCGAGGACTACCGCGGCAGCGTCACGTTCGGCAACCTGAAGGACGGGGTCGGGATCGTCTTCGACGCCGGCCGCGCGGTGAAGCTCGGCTCCCTCACGGTCGTGTCCGACACGCCGGGCTACGTCGCGAGGGTCGAGGCCGGCCCGTCGTCCACGAGCGGCTTCACCACGGTCTCGCAGTCACAGACCGTCGGCCGGAGGACGTCGTTTCGGCTCTCGGTCGATCCGGCGCGGCGGTACTACCTCCTGTGGATCACACGGCTCGCGCCCGGATACCCGCGCACGCACGTCAACGAGGTGACGGCGGGCTGATTCGGAAGTAGACTCGCCCGGATCGGGATGAAATCGGATCCGAAGATCGCCGCGATGGAGCAAGTACCGCTGTTCGCACGGTGCTCGAAGAAGGAGCTGGCGAGTATTGCGAGCCTGGCCGACGAGGTCGATCTTCCGGCCGGGAAGGTGCTCACCTCCGAGGGCGATCGCGGCCGGGAGTTCTTCGTGCTGCTGGAGGGCAGCGCCGCGGTTCGCCACGACGGCCAGGACCTGCCGCCGCTCGGCGCCGGCGACTTCTTCGGCGAGATTGCGCTCGTCACGGACAAGGCGCGGACCGCGACCGTGACGACGACGAGCCCGATGCGGGCGCTCGTGATCACCGACCGTGCATTTCGGGAGCTCCTGCGCAACTCGCCGGAGATCCAGGGCAAGGTGCTGGCCGCCGTTGCCGACCGCCTCGCCGCAACACTCTGACCCTCGCCTAGTAGCTGAGCTTCGATCTGCGCTCGTGCCGCTCGAGCGCCAGGTCGACCAACCGGTCGAGCAACTCGGCGTACGGGATCCCCGACGCCTCGAAGAGCTCGGCGTAGACGCTGGTCGAGGTGAAGCCCGGGATCGTGTTCAGCTCGTTGACCAGCACCTCGCCGTCGCCCGTGACGAAGCAGTCGACCCGCGCCATCCCCTCACACTCGGTTGCGACGAAGGCCTGCACGGCCAGCTGCTGCACCCGGGTGGTCTGATCCGGCGTGATCCGGGCGGGGACTACCAAATCCATCTCGCCTTCCTCGTACTTCGCTTCGTAGTCGTACCACTCGTTGTGGGTGACGGCGATCTCACCGACGAGCGACGCAAACGGCTCGCGGTTCCCCAGCACGCCGACCTCGACCTCGACCCCGGAGACGAACTCCTCGACCAGGACCTTCTCGTCGTGGCGGAAGGCGAGCTCGACCGCGGCCCGGAGCTCTTCGGCGTCGTGCGCCTTCGAGATGCCGACCGACGAGCCGAGCCGCGCCGGCTTGACGAACACCGGGTAGCCGAAGGGGGTCTGTGGCGCGTCGCCGTTTCTGAGCGTCACGTTGCGGGTGACCGGGATGCCCTGGTCGCGCATGATCGCCTTGAACAGGTCCTTGTCCATGCATACGGCCGACGCGGCGTGGTCGGCGCCGACGTACGGGACGCCTGCCATCTCCAGCAGCCCCTGTAGCCGACCGTCCTCGCCAAATGGGCCGTGCAGGATCGGCAGCACGACCTCCACACCGGCCAGGGTGGTCGCCACCTCCCCCGACGCGACCGGAACGGGCAGTTGTGGCGTATCCCCGGCACGGGACGCGCCGGGACCCAGCGCTTGCGGGACGGGTCCGGAGGGGAGGGCCCAGCGGCCGTCCTGGCCGATCTCCAGCGTGACCACCTCGTAGCGCTTCGGGTCGAGGGCTTCGATCACCGAGCGGGCCGAGGCGAGCGAGATCTCGTGCTCGGATGAGCGCCCGCCCATCAGCACCGCGACCCGCCGACGGGCGCTCACGGGACGGGGGGCGTGCCGAGCGTTGTCGTGTCGGTCGAGGTCGTGTCCGTCGGCTCGGTGGTGGTGGCCGGCTCGGTCGTCGTGGTCGGCGGCGGAACGTAGCGGCCGACCGTGATCGTCACAGTCGAGCCCGGTGGGGCCGAGGTGCCGGCACCGGGGGTCTGGAACAGGACGACGCCGTCCAGCGACGGGTCCTGGACGTCGCTCGTGTCCACCACCACCTTGAAGCCGGAGTTGCGCAGCGTGGCGATGGCGTCCGCGCGCGAGAAGCTCCCCACCTCGGGTACCACGAGGTCCTTTGGCCCCTTGGAGACGTACAGGGTGACGGTCGAGCCTTTCGGCGCAAGGCTGTTCGCAGGCGGATCCTGCTGCACGACCGTGTCCCTTGGATCATTCGACTCCACGTCTCTGCGTGCGACCGCGAAGCCGGCGCCCTGGAGCTGCCCGGCCGCCTGCTCGTACGGAACGCCGACGACCGGTGGGATGGCAACCGGCTTCGGCCCCTGCGAGACGTTGATCCGCACCTTCGTGCCTTTGACGACGCGGGTTCCAGAGGCCGGGTCCTGGCCGGTGACCGTTCCGGTCTCCTTGTCGGAGTTGATGTCGTGGACGTCGGCCTTCAGCCCTCGTTCCGTGATCGCGGCGACCGCGTCGGTTGCCTGATCGCCCACCACGCCGGGCACGTCGACCTTCGGCAGGCCGGTCGAAACGACGATCGTCACCGGGTTGCCCTTGTCCGTCCTCGTTCCGGCGGACGGGTCCTGGGAGATGACGAAGGTCTCGGCCACCATGTCGTCCGGCCTTCGGATGATGTGAGCAGAGAGCCCAGCCTCCCGGATCTTGTCGACCGCGTTCACCTCCTTGATCCCCTCCACGAAGGGGACCGCGACGGGCTTCGTCGCTTCGAGCTGGTCCTGCACCTTCGTGTAGACGTACCAGCCTCCTGCGACCGCAGCCGCGATCAGCAGCGCGGCGAGGAGCCACGGCCAGAACGAGCGCCGTCGACGCGGTTCCTCGTACTCGTAGAAGCCGGTCGGCGGGCCGTAGGCGGGAGGGTGGGCGGCGCCGGGAGGCCGGCGCACCACCTCGGTCGGAGCGGACGCGATCGTGGTCGCCGCGCCGACGCCCCGGAGAACGTGCGTGGCCGCCTCCTCGGTCTCCGGTGCGACGGCCTGGCCGCGCGCGGCACGCGCGAGGTCGGCGTCCATCTCCTCGGCTGTCTGGTAGCGGTCCTCCGGCCGCTTCGCGAGCGCCCGCAAGACGATCGAGTCGAGCTCGTGCGGCACTTCGGGCCGTTTCTCGGACGGTGGCTCGGGAGTGGCCGACAGGTGCTTCATCGCGATCTCGAGCGGCGTGTCGCCGGTGAACGGGACCGACCCGGTCAGCATCTCGTAGAGCACGACCCCGACCGAGTAGATGTCCGACGTGGGCCCGACCGGCGCTCCCTTGGCCTGCTCGGGTGAGAGGTACTGCGCCGTGCCGATGATCGAACCGGTCTCGGTCATCTGGCTCGTCCCGGCCCGGGCAATGCCGAAGTCCATCACCTTGATCCGGCCGTCCGGCCCGACTGCGACGTTGTGCGGCTTGATGTCGCGGTGCACGACGCCGTGCCGGTGCGCGAAGCCGAGCGCGGCGAGGATCTGGCGCGCGTAGTCGATCGCGACCGGGATCGGGGTAGGGCCGCGCGCGACCAGGAGCTCCTTGAGGGTGCGCCCCTCCAGGTACTCCATGGCGATGTAGTACGTGCCCTCCGCCTGGCCGCGGTCGTAGATCGAGACGACGTTCGGATGTGAGAGCCCGGCCGCGTTCTTGGCCTCCCGCCGGAAGCGCTCGACGAACTGCTCGTCCTGCGCGTGGCGGTCGTCGAGCATCTTGATCGCGACGCGCCGGCCGAGCTCCTGGTCCTCCGCCAGGTAGACGTTCGCCATACCGCCGGTACCCAGCTTGCGGACGACCTTGTAGCGGCCGTCGAAGACCTGGTCGATGAGGGTGTCGGGGCCCGCCATCCTCGGCTACAGGTTAAGGACGCCGCCGGAGCAAGGTTTCCATGACCGTCTTCGCGATCGGCGCCGCCGTCTGGCCGCCGACGCCGTGCTGGTTTTCCAGAAAGACCGAGATCGCGACCCGCGGCGCGTCGGCCGGCGCGAACGCGATGAACGAGGTCGTGTTCACGCCGGGCGCGCCGGTCTCGGCCGTGCCGGTCTTGCCCGCCACCGCCACCCCGGAGATCTGCGCGTTGGTGCCGGTGCCGCCGCTCACGACGGACTCCATCATCTTCGTCAGCTCGTTCGCGGTCTGCGCCGAGATCGGCCGCGAGTAGACCTTCGGTTTGTGACGGACGATCGTCGAGCCGTTCGGGGCGGTGATCTTCTGGACCACGTAGGGCTGCATGACGACTCCGTCGTTCGCGATCCCCGCCGCCACCATCGCCATCTGCAGCGGCGTGACCTGCAGCCGCTCCTGCCCGAATGCAAGTCGCCCCGGGTCGACCTGGTTGGGGTCCCGCGGCCGGAAGAGACGTCCCTTGCTGTAGAGGCCGCTCGGGGAGCGCTCGCTCGAGGGCGTCTCCAGCGGCGGATCGTCGTAAAACCCGAACTTGCGCGCGTAGTCGAGGACGGTCAGCGGTCCGATCGTCTTGCCGATCTCGCAGAAGACCGCGTTGATCGAGTGCTGGAGTGCGGTCGTAAAGCTGACGCGGCCGAAGACCTCCGGCCCGTCCTGGTCCGCGAAGTTCGACACTTTCTTGCCGTACTCGGTGCAGTAGCCGGGGTCGACGAAGCTGGAGTCCGGCGTGAACCTGCCGGAGTCGAGCGCGGCCGCGGCGGTGATCACCTTGAAGGTCGAGCCCGGCGTGTACAGGCCTGCCGTCGCGCGATTGATCAGCGGCGCACCGGGTGAGCACTTCACGTTCCTCGCGCGGCGAGCGATCTCGCCGAAGTGCCGCTCGACGAGGTTCGGGTCGTAGGACGGCGACGAGGCCATTACCAGCACGGCACCGGTACGCGGGTCGAGCGCGACCACCGCGCCGCAGTTTCCGTCGAGGGCGTCCAGCGCGGCCTGTTGTGCCTTCGAGTCGATCGTGAGCACGAGGTTGTTCCCGGTGACGGTGGTGCCCTTGAGGCTGTCCAGCGTTCGGCGCAAGACCGTGTTCAGGTGCGAGTTCGAGGCGGTGAGGTAGTCGTCCTGCGAGCGCTCGAGGCCGGCCCGCGAGCGCGACTGCGTCGAGTAGCCGACCACCTGGGCGGCGAGCGGGCCGCTCGGGTAGCGGCGGAAGTAGTAGGTCTGCCCGTCCGCCTTCTGCGCGCGGCGGGCGGCCAGCAGCTTGCCGTCGGCAGAGTAGATCAGCCCGCGTCGGATCTTGAACTGCGCGACCCGTAGGATCGCGTTGTCCTGACGCGCGGCCAGTCCCGGCGGCGCCCACGTCTGCCAGTAGGTGGTGGCGACCACAAGCGCTGCCAGAAGTCCTAGAGCGACGACGGCGAGGCGGGTGATCTGCCTGTTCACGCGCTCACCTCGGCACGTTCGCCCGGTTGGAGACGAGGAGCAGGCCTGCGAGCAGGATGAAGTTGGCGACGATGCTCGACCCGCCGTAGCTGACGAACGGGAGCGTGATCCCGGTCAGCGGGATCACCCGCAACAGGCCGCCGACGATGATGAAGGTTTGGAGTGCGAAGGCGAAGGTGAGCCCGGCGCCGAGCAGCTTCGAGAACCCGTCCTGGGCGAGGACCGAGATCCGGAACCCGCGGAGGACGAAGACCATGTAGAGCAGCAGCACGCCGGCCGCTCCGATCAGGCCCAGCTCCTGTGCCAGCGCGGAGTAGATGAAGTCGGTGTTGACGAAGGGGATCAGGTCGGTGCCGCCCGTGGTCGTGAACGTGCCGCGCCCCAGGCCGGTGCCCCAGAAGCCGCCGTGAGCGATCGAATACGAGGACTGGACGAGCTGGTAGCCCTTCCCGTGCGGGTCCTGCCACGGGTCGAGCCAGATGTCGACGCGCTCCTGCACGCGTGCGATCTCCTGGTAGGCGGCCGCCGCGCCGCCGACGAACAGCACGAGCCCGATTGCGACGAAGAGCGCGCGCCCCGTCGCGACGTACAGCATCGCCAGGAAGATCCCGAAGTAGAGGAGCGCGCTGCCGAGGTCGTTGGTCTCGACCAGCACCAGCATCGCCGCGCCCCAGATCAGGAGCAGCGGCCCGAAGTCCTTCAGCCTGCCCTGGGCGAGCACCTCGCGCTTCTCGCGCAGGTAGCCGGCCAGGAAGACGATCAGGGCGATCTTGGCCAGCTCGCCGGGCTGGAACTGGACAGGCCCGAACTTGACCCAGAGGCGAGCGCCGTTGATCGTCGTCCCGACCCCGGGCAGCGCAGGCAGCACCAGCAGCCCCACCGCGGAGACGCCGAAGAGGTACTTGTAGTTCTCGAGTACGCGGAAGTCGTCGCGCAGCACGATCAGCGTCAGCCCGAAGACGCCGACGCCGACGACGATCCAGAAGCCTTGTCTGAAGGCATCGGTCGATCCGAGGCGGTAGATCTCGGTCAGCCCGATTGCGGTCAGCAGGCCCGCGAGTGGAAGCAGGTACGGGTCGGCCCACGGGACCGTGTAGCGGGTGATCACGTGCGCGATCAGGTACAGGCCCAGGAAAATGAGCGCGTACGAGATCGAGCCGGCCGAGATCACCGACTGGCGCGCGATATAGACGCTCGCGAAGCCGAGGCCGGTGATGATGCCGACCGCGACGAGGTTGACGAGCTCTCGATTCCGCGCCGACAAGGTCCTAGGGGACGACCTGCGCTTCGTACTGCTTGATGGCGTCGAGCGCGCGGTCGTACGTGCGCAGGTCGTGGTCGAACAGCGCTCTTCGCTCTCCCTGCGAGAGCTGCCCGGCGAGGACGGGACTTTCGTAGCGCATCCGGTAGAGCCTGACGCCGCCGACGATGTCCCACGGGAAGCCCTGGTAGACGGCGACGTGCCCATCCGGTTGGACGCCGACGAAGTACGAGCGCGAGAGCGTCCAGACGACGAGCGCGGCGAAGACGATGACGGCGGTCGCGGCCACGGCGGCGATCACCGCCCGGGACACCCGTCGGCGGCGGCGCGGCTCGTGCCCGTTGCCGGACGCTGCGAGCGCCTCGAGCTGATCACGGGTGACGAGCACGGTGTCGTCGATCGCCGGGACCGCGTCGAGCTCGGTCAGGGTCCGCTCCTCGTCGTCCGGGCCGTCGTCGGCGAACGCCGCGGGCACCGGTGTCGTCTCCGCGTCGTCGTCTCCGAGCTCGAACACGATCACGGTGATGTTGTCCTCGCCGCCGCCCTTGTTTGCGGCGTCGACGAGCGCGCGCGCGGCCCTGTCGAGACTCGCCCGGTTGCGCTCGACCATGCCGAGGATCGAGGCGTCGTCGACCATCGACGTCAACCCGTCGGAGCAGATCATGAACACGTCCCCGGGGCGCGCCTCGACCTCGAAGGTGTCGACGTCGACCTCCGGGTCTGTGCCGAGCACCCGGGTGATCACCGAGCGTTGCGGGTGGACGTCGGCCTCCTCGGGAGAGAGCCTCCCGCTCCGGACGAGCTCGGCGACCAGCGAGTGATCGTCGGTCAACTGCTCGAGCTCCCCGTCCCTGACCCGGTACGCACGCGAGTCGCCGACGTGTCCGATCCTGACGGTGTGGCCCGCGACCAGCGCGGCGGTCATCGTCGTCCCCATCCCGGCCCGCGCCTCGTCGCTCGCGGCCGCCTCGTAGACCCGCCGGTTCGCCTCCTGGATGAGCGCGACGACCGCGTTCTCGCCCGCTTCCGCCCCCGATTCCCGCAGCACCGAGGCAGCGATCCGTGAGGCGATCTCGCCTGCCTGGGCGCCGCCCATCCCGTCTGCGACCGCGAACAGCGGCGGCTGGACGACGTAGGCGTCCTCGTTCCGGAGGCGGCGGCGGCCGGGATCGGTTGCAGCTGCATGCTGGATCAGCTTCATCGGTCAGCGCTCGTAGCGGAGGTCGGTGTTGCCGACGCGGATCACGTCGCCGGTCTTCAGTCTTTGCGGCTTGGAGAGCTTCGCCCCGTTCACGTATGTCCCGTTCGTCGAGCCGGCGTCAGAGACCCAGACCCCATCGCGCCGCGGCTCGACCCGGGCATGGCGCGCGGAGGCGAAGTCGTCGTCCAGCGGGATGTCGTTGTCGGCGCTGCGTCCGACCAAGAGCGTGCGCGAATCGATTCCACGCTTGCGGCCGTCGGGGAAGACGAGGTGACCGGTGTTGACCGGCTTCGACCCGCCGAGCAGACCTGCCGCCTGCTCGGGGGCGAGCACGAAGCTCTCCTGGGGCAGGCGCAGATCGCGGCTGGCAGTTCGCACGATCCGCCAGATGAAGAGGTAGAGCAGCAGCAGGAAGAGGATCTTCAGGATGAGCAGCGCCTCGCCGACCGCCAGCGAGCCGACGATCATCACTCCACGAGCCTCCGCTCGAAGAGCAGCTCGGTCGAGCCGATCGTGATCACGTCGCCGGAGTCGAGCTTCGCCCGCGCGGTCCGATGCCCGTTCACGCTGGACCCGTTCGTCGAATCGAGGTCGATCAGCCAGTAGGCCGAGCCTTCCTGGCGCAGCTCCGCGTGACGCCGCGAGGCGTTGGGGTCGGCGAGTTGGACGTCGCAGTCTTTCGAGCGCCCGATTACGACCCGCCGGCTGGTGACCTCGCGCCGCTTGCCGCCGACAGTCAGCGTCACGATCTCCTGCGCGAGGGCGACATCGGCAGTGGGGCCGTCCGGCGAGAGCGGCGTCCGGGGGCGGTAGATCATCGTCGCGCCGGGCTCGACCTGCTGCGCCGGTTCCGGCCCGTCCGTCTTCGGCCGCTCGCCCTGCACCATCCTGGTGGCGATCCCGAACTCGCCCATCGACAGATCGTCGTCTGTCTCCATGAGCACGTTCGGCGGGGTGAGGAGCACGTATCCCTCCCGGCGGGCATGCTCGGCGAGGTAGTCCCGGAGCTCCCCCTGCAGCGAGCTCTCGTAGTCGGCGAACTGCTCGCGGTCGACGGTCGAGAGGTAGACGGTGTACTCGTTCGGCACGTAGACGCGCGACACCGACACCGTCCGGTGGTCCTCCATCTCCTTGACCAGCTTCCGGGCGAGCTCGACCGGCTGGACGTTCGTCCGGAAGGCACGGCCGAACAGGCCCTCGAAGAGACCCTCGATCTTCTGCTCGATGCTGCGCAGCACGCTCACGGCCAGGAAAATCCCCGCTGGCGAGTGTACTTAGGCGCTCTAGCTGCCGTGGACGGGGCGCAGCCGCGGGCGGAGCTGCAGCATGCCTCGCACCCGCGCCGCAAATCGGCTCGGCCGCCGCGTCCGGACGGGTTCGAGCGCGAGCACGACTGCGCACGCCCAGGCCGCCAGGACCAGTGGGAACGCCGCCGCGCCCGGGTCGGAAAGCAGCGCCGAGGCGGCGAGCGACGCCCCGAACAGGGCTCCGCCCCACGGGCCGCGATGTCGGAAGGCGCCGACTGCGGCTGCGGCCGCGGCGAGTACGAGCGTCTCGAGGAACAGACCGCCGGAGGCTGTGATTCCGTCCAGGAGCTGGCCGGCTGCGCCGAACGGTCCGCCGGCCCCGGCGACCGCGAGATCGGGAGCTGCGCCGCCGACGATCGGCAGCGAGTGCCCTGCGAGCGCCGCGACGACGGTTGCGGCGACGACCGCCGCCGCGGCCTGAGCTGCTCGTCGCGCTGCATCGCCGACGGGGAGCACGATAAGCGGTATCAGGGCGAGCAGGCCGAGCGGGGCGAGCAGGGCGCCTGCGACGAACAGGAGCGCCGTTCTCGGCCGGGGCCAGAACAGCGCGAGCCAGGCGGCGGCGATGACCGAATAGACGACCGCGAGCCCCAGCGAGATGTTTCCGAGCGGCAGGATGGGTACGGCAAGCGCGAAGAGGAGGCCGAGTCGCGGCGTTGCGTACGTGAGGGCGGCTGCCAGCGCTGCGAGCCCCACCGGCCAGTACGCGGGGAAGAATGCGAGTGTGGAGGAGACCCAGCCGGCGAAGAGCGCGGCGAGGACAGCAGGTGCGAGCTTCGGGATGAACCGCGGGAGCGTGGGCAGCGAGGGGACCTTGAGGCGTGGGCGTGTGGCGGTGGGCCGCGGCCGGTGTGTCGGCGCGCGTCGAAGCGACGCCGCAAGCTTCGCCGCGGGCGGCCGTTTCGCGGGGTCGACCGCGAGGGCGGAGTCGACGAGCCGAACCAGCGGCTTGGGCAAGTCCGGCCGGGCTGAGCCGAGCGACGGAGCGCCCCGCCCGATCCGCTTGGCGAGCTCGAGGAAGGGGCCCTGTCCGAAGGGGTGGCGGCCGGCGAGTGCCTCCCACATCAGGACGCCGGTCGACCACACGTCGGTCGCCGCATCCGCCGGGTCGCCTGCCAGGCGCTCCGGGGAGATGTAGGCGAGTGTCCCCGGCACGTCGCCGGCGGCGGTGAGGGTCTCCTCCTCGCGGACGAGCGCCAGGCCGAAGTCGAGGATGCGAACCGATACGCCGGAACCGTCGGCGAGCAGGACGTTGGCCGGCTTGATGTCGCGGTGGACGATGCCGCGCGCGTGCGCATGCGCGAGGCCCTCCAGGATCTGCGCGGCCGCCTCGACGGCGGCGGAGTCGTCGAGCTCGCCGCGTTCGAGCGCATGCCGGAGCGTCCGGCCGGGAACGTACTCGTATGCGATATAGACGTGTCCCTCGTCGCGCGCGAGCGCGTAGGCGCGCAGGCAGGCGGGATGCTCGAGCTGAGCCGCCGACGTCGCCTCCCGCTCGGCACGCGGTCCAGCCGTGCCCGCCCGGGCAACGATCTTGAGCGCGACCTCGCGCTCCTTCCTCGTATCGAAGGCGTGCCAGACCGATCCCATCCCCCCGCTGCCGAGGGGTCTGAGCGGCCGGTACCGGTCGAGTACGAGCGCCGGCGCGGCGGCGTGAGTCGAGAGCTCACCCATCCCCATGACACGTTTCCCGCCCGCCGCCGAAGTCCTTTGGACGGCGAGGAATGGGCTACAGTGCGCCGAATTCCGCTGCAAAGCGCCCGATGAGCGAGCACGACACCGACCTCGATTTCGACTTCTTCGACGACGACCAACCGTCGCCGACGCGCCCTGCCGACGAGGAGACGCAGATCGGCCGCGAGCCGCCGCCGGCCGAGCGCCGCGGCGGAGGCGGCGGCAGGAGACCGTCGGGAGGGCGCCCGCCGGTCGGGATGACGCCGCTCCTGCGGCTGGCAGGCCTGATCGCCTTCGGGATCCTGATCGTCGTCCTGCTGGTCTTCTGGGTCTCCAGCTGTCAGGACGCCGGGAAGAAGAGCTCGTACAAGAACTACTACGAGAAGGTCGGCGTCGTCGCGAACGACTCGGCGCAGGTCGGCCGCGAGCTGAACGATGCGCTGACGACGCAGGGGATCAAGTTCGGGGAGCTGGAGTCGAAGGTGAACGGTCTCGCCCAGCGGGAGCAGCAGAACGTCGCGCAGCTGCGCTCGATCCATCCTCCCGGTCCGCTCCGCGTCCAGCACCAGGCCGCACTCGAGTCTCTCGGCTTCCGTGTCAGCGGGCTCCGCGGGCTCGCCGACGGGTTCACACAGGCCTCACGCTCTCCGAAGAACGTCACTTCCAACGCCCTCAAGCTGCTCCAGCCGCCCGCGTCACGCCTCGTGACCAGCGACGTGGTCTGGAGCGACCTCTTCCAGGCGCCGGCGCAGGGCAACGGCGGGGTGCTCGAGCGCGAGGGGATCACGGGCGTCGCCGTCCCGGGCTCGAAGTTTCTCCCCAGCCCTGACTACGGCAGCAGCAGCTACTGGGAGGCGATCCTTCAACGCCTCCAGGGCGCCGCGACGAGCGGCGGTACGACCGGTGGTGGCCTGCACGGCACCGGGATCGTCAAGACGGTCGCTCTACCCGCCAACCAGGAGCTCTCGGAGTCGACCGAGAACACGGTGACGGCCACCACCGACCTCGGTTTCGCGGTCACGGTCGAGGACACCGGCGACTCCCAGGAGGTGCAGATCAAGGTGACGCTCACCATCCAGCAGTCGCCGACCCCGATCGTCCAGACGAAGACGATCGATCTGATCAATCCGGGCGAGCAGAAGCAGGTCGTGTTCCGCAACCTCGGGCAGGTGCAGTTCGCGACCAAGACGACGGTGAAGGTCGACGTCGCGCCGGTTCCGCAGGAGAAGAACACCGACAACAACTCCAAGGCGTACCCGGTCATCTTCTCGCTGGGCTAGATGGGACTCGCAGAGTGGATCGCGATCGTCGCCGTCGTGATCGCGGTCGGGGCGGTCGCGCTTGCAGCGTGGGCGTTCTCGAAGGTCACCGCGGTGCGGCGGTCGCAGGACGTTCTCCTCGGCGGGAACGCAAAGGCGGACGTGGTCGAGTTCGCCGTCTCGCTTCAGGCCCGCATCGACGACCTGCACCGGGCGGTCGACGAGGTCGCGGCCGCCCTGGCCCGGGTCGACCGCCGCGTCGACGGCGCGCTGTCCCGCTCGGCCCTGATCCGCTACGACGCCTACGAGGACACCGGCGGCCACCAGTCCGCCTCGATGGCCATCCTCGACTCCGCGCGGTCGGGGATCGTGCTGACCGCCATCCAGGGCCGCGACTACGCGCGCGTCTACGTGAAGCAGCTCGACCGGGGCCGAACGCCGATCGCCCTGTCGCCCGAGGAGCAGCAGGCCGTCGAGCGCGCGATGGCGCCGTAGGCCCCCAGGAGACCAGGGTCCTGTCGGCTACATTGTTGCCACATTGGGACAGGTTCTCGTCCTGAACGCGAGTTACGAGCCACTGAACGTCTGCTCGGTTCGGCGGGCGCATGTGCTCGTGTTCAAGGGGAAGGCCGAGGTGCTGGAGGAGCACGGCGCGCCGCTTCGCTCGGCAACCGACACGTTCGCGCGACCGCACGTGATCAGGCTCGTCCAGTTCGTCCGGGTGCCTCGCGCGGCGCAGCGCAAGATCTCGCGGCGAGCGCTGTTCGCCCGTGATGGATGGAGCTGCGTGTACTGCGGGACGAGCGGAGGCCGCCTCACGCTCGACCACGTCGTCCCCCGAAGCCGGGGCGGCGGTTCGGTGTGGGAGAACGTCGTCACCGCCTGCGCGCCCTGCAATCTGCGCAAGGGCGACCGTCTGCCGGAGGAGGTGTCGATGACGATGCGGCGGCCGCCGCGTCCGCCGGCGCCTGCCCTCTTCATCACGCTCGCCACTCCGGCGGGTCTGCCGACCACCTGGAGGCGCTACCTCCCGGGCTCGGCCGCGGCCGCCTGAGCCGCAGCGGCCGGCATCCCGCAGGCGCGCACCCCTGTGGACAAAGCGTCCCACGAACGGCACGAGCTCCGGCACGCCCGCTGTGACACGGCGTCCGGTCGGCGGCGTATGAACACCGCATGAAGTCGCTGGCCGTCGTCGCATCTGTGCTCGCCGTCCTCGTCGTCGGGGTCACCGGCGCCGGCGGCGCGCCGTCGGCGGCGCCCCAGCACTCGATCGTCGTCGCCGGACAGGGCTCGATCGCCGCCCGGCCCGACCGGGCGCAGCTCTCCTTCGGAGTGTCCTCGGACGCGAAGACGGCTTCGGCCGCCCTGAGGACGAACGCGGCGGAGATGACCAAGGTGATCGCCGCGCTGAAGTCGCAGGGGATCGCCGCCGCGGATCTCAGGACCGATCTCGTCTCGCTTTCGTCGCGGTATTCCCAGAACGGCGAGACAGTGGTCGGTTACACGGCGACGAACTCCGTCTCTGCAACGGTGCGCAACCTCGCGAAGATCGGCGCGATCATCGACGCGGCCGTCGACGCTGGCGCCAACCAGGTCTCGGGCCCCAATCTCGTTCGCTCGTCCGCCGCATCTCTCTACCGGGCCGCCCTGCGCGCGGCGATCGCCGATGCCCGTGGAAAGGCCCGGACGATCGCGGCGGCGTCGGGTCTCCACATCCGCCGGATCACCGACGTCGCGGAGAGCAGCGCCGCGCCCTCTCCGACGCCGCTGACGGCGAAGGCGAGCGCAGACGCGTCCACCCCGGTGGAGACCGGCTCCACGCTGGTCGAGGCGACCGTCACGGTCACCTTCGCGGTCGCCTAGACCGGTAACGACGTGGTCTCGACCCGTCCGGGCCGGGACGATTCGAACGCCGCGATCTCCGCCTCGTGCTGGAGCGTGAGGCCGATGTCGTCGAGCCCGTTCAGCAGTTTGTGCCGGCGGAACGGGTCGAACTCGAAGGCGGCCGGCTCGGCGCCTGGCATCGCGATCGTCAGCGCCTCGAGGTCGACGGTCAGCTCTGTGGCTCCGCCCAGCCGCCGGACTTCCTGCTCGGACAGCGTGATCGTGACGAGCCCGATCTGTGCGGCGTTCGCCGCGAAGATGTCGCCGAACGAGGGCGCGACGACCACCTCGAACCCGTAGTCCTGGAGCGCCCAGGCGGCGTGCTCGCGCGACGAGCCGCAGCCGAAGTTCCGTCCCGTGACCAGGATCGTCGCTCCCGCGTACTCGGGCCGGTTCAGCTCGAACTCAGGGTCCCGGCGCCAGTCGTGGAACAGGAACTCGCCGTAGCCGGTGCGCTCGATCCGCTTCAGGAACTGCTTCGGGATGATCTGGTCGGTGTCGACATCGGCGCGGTCGAGCACGGCGACCCGACCCGTCGTCCGCGTGAACGCCTTCACGGCGCCACCTCGCGGATATCGGCCAGTCGACCGGTGAGTGCTGCCGCGGCCGCGGTTGCGGGGCTGACCAGGTGCGTGCGCCCGCCGCGCCCCTGGCGTCCCTCGAAGTTCCGGTTCGAGGTCGACGCGCAGCGCTCGCCGGGCTCGAGCACGTCGGGGTTCATGCCGAGGCACATGGAGCACCCGGCTCGTCGCCACTCGAAGCCGGCCCTTTGGAACACCGCGTCGAGGCCCTCGTCCTCCGCCTGGCGGCGGACGGCCGCGGATCCGGGCACCACCATCGCCCGGACCGAAGGGTGTATCCGTCGCCCGCCGACGATCTCGGCGACGAGGCGGAGGTCTTCGATGCGCGCGTTCGTGCAGGAGCCGACGAACACCCGATCGACCGAGATCTCGGCGATCGGGGTTCCCGGCTCGAGGGCCATGTAGGCCAGCGCGCGTTCGGCGGTTGCCCGGTCGGTCGGGTCGGTGAGCTCCGCCGGGTCCGGGACCACGCCGTCGACAGGTGCGACCATCGCGGGGTTCGTGCCCCAGGTCACCTGGGGCGCGAGGGAGGAGGCGTCGACCTCGACCTCGTGGTCGAAGACGGCGTCGGGGTCTGACGGCAGGCGACGCCAGTCGTCGAGCGCCCGCTCCCACTCGGCCCCGCTGGGCGATCCGGGCCTCCCCTCGAGGTAGGCGAAGGTCGTGTCGTCGGGCGCGATCATCCCGGCCCGCGCGCCGGCCTCGATCGACATGTTGCAGATCGTCATCCGGCCGTCCATCGACAGGTCGCGGACGAGGGCGCCGTCGTATTCGATCACGTGGCCGACGCCGCCGGCGACGCCGATCTGCCCGATCGCGCCCAGGATCGCATCCTTCGCGGTCACGCCGAGCGGCAGCGCGCCCTCGAAGCGGACGCGCATGGTCCTCGGGCGCCGCTGCGGAAGCGTCTGCGTGGCGAGTACGTGCTCGACCTCCGATGTGCCGATCCCGAACGCAAGCGCTCCCAGCGCGCCGTGCGTCGAGGTGTGGCTGTCGCCGCAGACGATCGTCATCCCGGGCTGGGTGACGCCGAGCTCCGGGCCGATCACGTGGACGATGCCCTCGCGGCCGCTGCCGGTCGCGTACAGCGGAACGCCGAATTCCTCACAGTTCCGCCGCAGCGCGTCGAGCTGCGCGCGGGCGAGCGGATCGGTGACAGGCCCGTCGACCGTCGGGACGTTGTGGTCCATCGTCGCCAGCGAGCGGTCGGGCCGCCGCACGCCGCGCCCGGCGAGCCGCAGGCCCTCGAAGGCCTGCGGAGAGGTCACCTCGTGGATCAGGTGCAGGTCGACGTACAACAGGGCGGGCCCGTCGTGCTCCCGGCGGACGACATGGGCATCCCACACCCGCTCGAACAGGGTCGCGGCCACGCTCAGACGTCTCCTCCGCGGGTCGGATACGAGCCGAACACCTTCAGGCGGCGTGTCCGCGCGCGCGTCTCTGCCAGGGCCGCCCGGATCGACGGGTCGAGGGGGTGACCGGCGAGCACGGCGTGAAAGCAGTACCGCCACGGTGTGTCGGGAATAGGACGCGAGACGAGCTGGACGAGGTCGATCCCGTGCACTGCGAATGCGCCGATCGCGTGGTGGAGCGCGCCGGGACGGTGGTCGGTGACGAACGAGAAGGCCGTTCGCCAGTCCTCGCCCGCGGAGTCGAGCCGCGTGTGCGTCGCCACCGAGACGAACCTCGTGTAGGTCTCGGCGTGGTCGCCGACGTCCTCGGCGATCGCCGTGAGGCCGTAGACCGCAGCGGCCCGCTCACCCGCGATCGCCGCCTCGGTGGAATCGCCGCGCTCGGCGACCTCGGCCGCCGCCTCCGCCGTCGAGCCGGCGGCGATCGCGGTCGCCCACGGCATCGTCGCGAGCAGCCGCCGGCACTGGTCGAGTGCGGCTGGATGTGAGCGGACGACCCTGATTCGCTCGAGCGGCACTCGCTCGATCCCGAGCAGCTGGTGGCGGACTCGGAGGACGATCTCGCCTCCGATCGCGAGCGGAGTCGTCTGGAGCAGGTCGTGGGTCTCGGCGATCGGCCCCGCGAGCGTGCTCTCGATCGGCAGAACGCCGAACTGCACCTCGCCCGACACGGTGGCCTCGGCGACGGCGGTGAAGCTCGGCAGCGCGAGCACCCTGGACGGCTGCGCGAACAGTCGCTCGCACGCGGTGGCCGCGTGCGCGCCGTCGCGACCCGGATAGGCGACGGTAACGCTCACCAGCGTCGGAGGCTGACCGCGATCGGCAGCTCGCAGCGGGCGCAGACTCGCTCGGCCGCGCCGTGGCGCTGCGCCCGCTCGACGGCCAGAGGAATCGCGCAGCTGCAGTAGAAGGACGCCGGCGTCGGCGGGGGCAAAGGAACGGAAGATGGTTGGATTGTCGAATCGGTGCTCATGTCACCGCCCTTTCTGGGACAGGAAAGACTGCGGATACTCCGCCTGTGGGTTGGCTAGCCGACGAGGGCGGAAGGGGCGCCGGCTAGCGCGTAAAGACGCGCGCGCCGAGATTCGCGAGAAGGAAGAACGACCGAAGTTCGCGGGCGCGCTGCATCGGAGCATCAAGGGTACGGGCGAACCGTCGGTTCGTCAACGATCGAGCTCCGCGAGCACCGCTGCGACGGCGTCTGTGGTCGTCGCCGTGCCGTCCACGTCCGGCGTCGGCGCGCGTTCGAGCGCCCGGTCGACTGCAACATCGAGCCGGCGTGCCTCGTCGGGCCGCCCGAGCCCGTGCTCGAGCATCAGCGCGGCGGACCGGAGCATCGCCGCCGGGTTCGCGACTCCGCGGCCGGCGATGTCCGGGGCCGAACCATGCACCGGCTCGAAGATCCCCGGGCCTTCGTCGCCGAGGCTGGCCGAGGCGGCGAGGCCCAGCCCGCCAGTGACCGCGCTCGCCTCATCCGAGAGAATGTCCCCGAAAGTGTTCTCGGTGAGGATCACGTCAAAGCGCTCGGGCGCGCTGACGAGCTGCATGGCAGCGGCATCGACCAGCACGTGCTCGAGCTCGACGTCCGGATACTGCGCTGCGACCTCCGTGACCACCTGCCGCCACATCCGCGACGTCTCCAGCACGTTCGCCTTGTCGACGGAGGTCACACGCCGGCGGCGGCTGCGGGCGAACGCGAACGCGCGGTGCGCGATGCGCTCGACCTGGCTCGGGTGGTACTCGAGCGTGTCGAACACCGTTCCGTCGGCGCGGGTGCCCTTCGGCCCGTAGTAGAGACCGCCGACGAGCTCGCGGACGACCAGCAGGTCGACCGGCCCCCGCCGGGACGGTCGCAGGTTCGCGTAGACGTCGAGCGCCTTGCGCAGCGCGATCAATCCCTGCTCCGGACGGACGTCGGCCGCGTCGAACCGGGGGAGGCCGACCGCCCCCAGCAGCACGGCGTCGGCCCCCCGGCAGGCAGCGAGCGTCTCGTCCGGAAACGGCGTCCCGGTCGCCAGGATCGCCGCGCCGCCGAAGAGCCGCTCCTCGAGCTCGAGATCGGGCACGAGCACGGCCAGCACCTCCTGTGCAGCCGCCGTCACCTCCACTCCGATCCCGTCGCCGGGGAGACAGACGATCTTCACGCGAGCGCGAGTGTTCCATGTGCGCGGGCGAGGCGCGTCGAGAGCGCGACCACGTCACCGACCACGACCAGCGCAGGCGGGGCCGCGCCCTCCGCAGCCTCGACGACCGTTGCGAGCGTGGCCACGACGGCCTGCTGCCGTGGCGTCGTCCCGGCAGCGATGACCGCTGCGGGCGTCCCGGGATCGAGGCCGTGCTCGACGAGGCCGTCCGCGATCTCCCCGAGCCGGGCGAGGCCCATGAAGAACACCAGCGTGCCTCCGGCCCGGGCAAGAGCGCCGAAGTCGAGCGGGCCTTGGCCGTTCGCGATCGTCACCTGCGAGGAGATGCCGCGATGGGTGACGGGGATTCCGGCCGTCCCGGGAACCGCGCTCAGTGACGAGACGCCGGGAACCACCTCGAACGGGAGGCCCGCTTCGGCCAGGGCCAACGCCTCCTCGCCGCCGCGTCCGAACACGAACGGGTCGCCGCCCTTTAGCCGGACGACGTTCAGGCCACGCCGCCCGTAGAGCACGAGTAGCCGATTGATCTCGTCCTGGCCGAGCCGCTCGCGGCCGATGCGGATCGCATCCGGAGGCGCCTCCTCGACGAGCTCGTCGCACACCAGCCGGTCATGGACGAGGACGTCGCAGGAGCGGACGAGCTCGAGGCCCCGAGCCGTGATCAGGCCGGGGTCGCCGGGGCCCGCTCCGACCAGGAACACCGTCATCGCAGCGACTCGTCGACGATCGACTCGAAGTAGTCCCGGCGGGCCGCGTAGGTCGGATAGTGGCGCCGCGCCCACGGCCGTAGTGCGCGCAGGCGCCGGGCGAGGTCGACGTGCTCCTCGCCGATCCGGGCGCCGAGCTCGTCGCGCAGCCGCTTGGCCAGAGCCGGCGACGCGCCACCGGTCGAGACCCCGAGTGCGATCGGGTCGCGCCGGTAGACGGCCGGGAGGATGAAGCTGCAGAGATCGGGCGTATCGACGACGTTGACGAGCAGCGACCGGGCTTCGCCGTCCCTGAAGACGCGCCGGTTGACCGATCGCAATGGCGTCGCCGCCACCGCCAGGAAGTTCCCGTCCAGGTCGGCCGTCTCGTAGCGCTTGCGGCGCCAGCGGACTGGAAGCCGCTCGAGCTCGGGCTCGATCCAGGGCGCGACCACGGTCACGACCGCCCCGCAGTCGAGCAGGCCCTTCGCCTTCTCCAGGCCGACCTTGCCGCCGCCGACGACGAGGCAACGCCGCCCCTCGAGGTCGAGGCAGGCGAGGTAATAGCGCTTCTCTTCGGTCATGCGTTGACGCTCGCGACCCGTGCGCCCTGGCGATCCAGCCGCAGCGACACCTCGACCTCACCCGCGGCCAGCGAGAGCGCGAACGAGCCCGGGCCGACCGCGGTCAGCTCGACGGAGCCGAGCTCGCGTCCCTCGAGCGCCCGCAGCGCCGCAGTCACCTCACGTGCGCTCTCCGTCAGCTCGGCCCCGCGGGGGAGGCGCCGGTACAACGTCAGCGCGGCCTGTTCTCCGCCCGGCCCGTAGTGCGCGCGGATACGGCCGCTCTGGAGGCCGAGCTCGAGCAGCTCCTCCAGGGTCGCCGCCTCCTCGCCGTCCACTTCGCCGTCGCCGAGCGCGGCGATCAGCCCGGCCAGACGCTCGCGGTATTCCTCGCCCGACGCCAGCGCGCGAACCGCCTGCGCTTCGGCCAGTGCCACCTCTTGCGCCTGCTCGGAGAGGCGAATCGGGCTACTCATCGTCCTCGCCGAGCAGCGCCCGCAGCTCGTGCTCGAGGCCCCCGGTCTCGACCGCGCAGTGGATGCCGCACTCCTTCGGAGCGTTCTGCTCCCACCACCAGCGGCCGTCGCGACCCTGCTCGCCCGGAGCGAGCGCGCGGGTGCACGGTGCGCAGCCGATCGAGGTGTAGCCGCGGTCGTAGAGCGGGTGGTACGGGACGTCGCGCTCGCGGACGTAGTCCCACACCTCGTCCTCGGTCCACTCGGCGAGCGGGTTGAGCTTGACGATCCCTCCGTGGTCGTGGTCGATCTCGATCTTCCGGATGTCCGTACGGCTCGCCCACTGGTCGCGGCGCAGGCCGGTGATCCAGGCGTCGAGCGTGGCGAGGTGGCGGGTGAGTGGCTGCACCTTGCGGACGTTGCAGCAGAGCAGGCGGTGCTCGACCTGCCGATAGAAGAGATTCGGGCCGTGCCGACCGGTCATCGCCTGCACCTGCCGCGCGTTCGGCGAGAGCAGGTCGAGCTCCATCTCCGGATACCGATCGCGCAGCTGCTCGACCAGCTCGTAGGTCTCGGGCGGCAGGCGGCCGGTGTCGACGCTGAAGACCCTGACGCCCGGATCCAGCTCGTACGCCATGTCGAGGAGCGCGACGCCGTCGACCTGAAAGGCCGTGGACAGTGCGATCCGCGGCGAGAAACGCTCGAACGCCCACTCCAGCAGCTCCTGCGGCTCCCGTCCTTCGAACTCGACGGAGAGCTCGCCGGCTTCGAGATCGTCGATCAGGTCGATCATGCCGCCTCCTTCTCCCGTGCCCGCGCGGGTTCGCGGCCGACGAGGATTCCCAGCTCCTCGTCGCTCGTGCGGTCGCAGAACGAACGGAAATCCTCGCCGTCGAGGCGCGCTGCCAGCCAACCTTCGACGAGCCGCTCCACGGTCTCCTCGAGCTCCTCGGTCGGCACGCGCCGGAAGACGGGCCGCGCGATCGCGGCCTTCGGGCCGAGCCCGCCGCGCAGGAAGACGTCGTACGCCTGGCGGCGCTTGCCGGCGTCGTCGCGCAGTGTCGTGCCCTGGAAACCGAGATCGCCGACCCAGTGCTGGGCGCAGGCGTGGGGACAACCATCCAGGTGGAGCCGGAGTCCGGCAACGTCGTCTCCGAAGCGCTGCTCGAGCCGCTGCACCAGCCGGTCGAGGCGCGGCTTGGTCTCGGTCACGGAGAAGTTGCAGTGCGGCTCGCCGGTGCAGGCGATCGAGGCCGCCCGGACCTGGTTGACGTCGAGCGGGAAGCCGATCTCGGCGAGCCGGGCGACGGTCTCCTCGACCCGCGCGTCGGGCACGTTCGTGAGCACGAAGTTCTGCTGGCGCGTCAGGCGAACGTCTCCGCCGAGCTCGTCAGCGAGGTCGGCGACGGCGATGAGGCGGTCGCCTGTGACGAGGCCGATGTGCACCGGGACGCCGACGTACGAGTAGCCGGCCTCGCGCTGCGGATGGACGCCGACGTGGTCGGCGAGCGGGCCGGGTGCAGGGAGCTGGTACCGGACGAGCGTGCGCCCCAGGCGCCGCTCGACCTCGTCGCGGATCCCGTCCGGCCCGTAGTCGTCGACCATGAACTTCATCCGGGCCTTCACACGGGAGACGCGGTAGCGGAGATCCTCCTTCCACGCGTCCAGCAGGGCGCGGAGCACCTCGACCGCCTCCTCCTTCGGGACGAAGACGCCGAGGTCGCGGGCGATCCGCGGCACGGAGGAGAGCCCACCACCGACCAGGACGCCGAACCCCTCGACTCCCTCGTGGACTGCGCCGACCAGCGCGATGCAGTTGATCTCCGGCGCGTTGCAGCGGTCGGCGCAGGCGGCGATCGTGATCTTGTGCTTGCGGGGGAGGTTCGAGTATTCCGGGTTGCCGTAGAAGAACTCGGCCGCCTCGTCGACCACCGCCCGGGCGTCGAACAGTTCGTCGTGCGCGAGGCCGTCGACGGGGCAGCCGGTGATGTTGCGGACGGCGTCGCCGCAACCGCCCGCGGAGGTGAGCCCAGCGGCGTGCAACCGGTCGAACACCTGCGGCAGCGCTCCGAGCTCCAGCCAGTGCAGCTGGACGTTCTGGCGGGTGGACAGCTCACCCTGGCCGCGGCCGAACTCGTTCGAGATCTCGCCGATCGCGCGCAGGCCCGTCGGCAAGATGCGTCCGCCCGGCAGCTTGATCCGCAGCATGAACGTCCCGACCTTCGGCTTGTCGTGGTAGAGCCCCCACCACTTGAGCCGCACCAGGTCCTCCTCGGGCACCTGCTCGTAGCCCGCGGCGATTAGCGCGGGCAGCTCGTCGAGGATCCCCAGCGGGCTCTTGTCGCGCTTGAGCCGCTCGACCGGGTTGCGCTTGTAGACGAGCTCCCAGTCGGGCGCCGGAGCCGGAGTCCGGGTGCGCGGCACGGCTGCCATCGCGGGACCCTACCGAGTCAGCTTCAAAAAGTAAAGCGACTTCCGGAACGAAAGTGTTGCCCGTTCATGCCGCCGCGAGCCGGTCGAGCAGTGCGTCGGCGTCGGCACTGATGTGCACCGGCTGCAGGCGGTGGGCCACCGGCCCCGGCGTCTTCAGCCCGTCGCCGGTGACGAGCAGAACGACGCGGTCGTCCGGCCCCGCCCCGCCGGCGGCGACGGTCTCGCGGAGCGCCCCCAGGGTTACGCCGGCGGCCGTCTCTCCGAACACCCCTGTGGTCTCGGCCAGCAACGCCATCCCCTCGCCGACCTCCTCCTCGGCGACGGCGTGGATCGCTCCATGCGACGCCCGGGCGGTGGCGACGGCGAGGTCGCCGTCGGCGGGATTGCCGATCGCCAGCGACCGTGCCACCGTGTCGGGACGGACCGGCTTCACAGGCGCTCTCGCGTCGAAGGCCGCGGCGACCGGCGCGCAGCCTTCCGCCTGGCCCCCGACGAGCCTCGGACGCTCGCCCGCGACCAGCCCGAGCTCGAGCAGGTCGGCGAAGCCCTGGTGGAGCTTCGTGTAGAGCGAGCCCGACGCGATGGGAGCGACCACGACGTCGGGGAGCTCCCAGCGGAGCTGCTCGGCGATCTCGTAGGCGAGCGTCTTCGAGCCCTCCGCGTAGTAGCTGCGCAACCCGACGTTCACGAACGCCCAGGGCAGCTCGAACGACAGCTCGACGGTCAGACGGCTGCAATCGTCGTAGGTGCCGTCGACCGCGTACAGCGTGGCGCCGTAGACGGCGGTCGGAGTCAGCTTCTCCGGCTCGAGGTCGGCCGGGCAGAAGACAGCCGCGTCCAGCCCTTCGGCGGCGGCGCGCGCGGCGACGGCGTTGGCGAGGTTGCCGGTCGAGGAGCAGGCGATCGTGGTCAGTCCGAGCTCCTGCGCCTTTGCCGTTGCCACGGCGACGACCCGGTCCTTGAACGAGTGGGTCGGGTTGGCGGTGTCCAGCTTGAGGTACAGCTCGCCGACGCCCAGCGCTTCCGCCAGCCGAGGCGCACGGACGAGCGGGGTCAGGCCGGGCGCGAGCCGCTGCTCGGCCGGAGGCTCGACGGGCAACAGCGGCGCGTAGCGCCAGAGCGACGGCGGCCCCGCGGCGATCGATTCGCGGGTGACGGTCCTCGCGAGCTCGCCGCGGTCGTACACCGGGTCGAGGGGCCCCCAGCAGCGCGAGCAGATGCCGATCCCCTCGAGCTCGTGGTCGGTCTCGCAGTTGCGACAGCGAAGTGCGGTGGCGGACAACGGATTCTCCTTTCCTTCTCGCTCGACATCCTCCGAGCCTTACGGCTCGCCGGGCTTGGCACCTTGCTCGCCTGTGTGATCAACACAGGTGGGCAGGTTGCCGAGGCGTCACAGGGCCGGTTCCCTCAGCCTCTCTCGATGTGAGCGGGGATTGCCCGCCCGCGCGAACGACTATACATACGAAAGTGCCGTCACGCGAGCTCCGTCGAGTCGACTCGCTGCCGCCGTATGTCTTCGCGGCGATCAATGACCTGAAGCTCGAGCTGCGCCGCGCGGGCGAGGACGTGGTCGACCTCGGTTTCGGCAACCCTGACCTGCCCTCGCCCACGGTCGCGGTCGAGAAGCTGCGCGAGGCCGCGGCGAGCCCGCGCAACCACCGCTACTCGTCCAGCCGGGGAATTCCCAACCTGCGGCGGGCGATCTGCGGCCTGTACTCGAGACGGTTCGGTGTCGAGCTCGATCCGGAGACGCAGGCGCTGACCACGATCGGCGCCAAGGAGGGTCTCGCACATCTGATGTGGGTGCTCGTCCAGCCCGGTGACGCTGCGGTGGTGCCGAGCCCGAGCTATCCGATTCACCTGTTCGCGCCGGTCTTCGCCGGCGCGGTCGTGGAACGGATCCCGATGGGGCCGGAGGAAGACTTGCTCGGCAACGTGGTCGAGGCATTCGAGCGCTCGCGCCCGCGGCCGCGCGTGCTCCTGCTCTCGTTCCCGCACAACCCGACGACCGCGGTGGTCGACGCCGGTTTCATGCAGCGCATCGTCGACTTCGCCCGCGAGCAGGAACTGCTCATCGTCCACGACTTCGCCTATGCCGACCTCGCCTTCGACGGCCATGTGCCGCCGTCGATCCTCCAGGCCGATGGGGCTGCGGAGGTCGCTGTCGAGCTCTACACGCTGACCAAGTCGTTTTCGATGGCGGGCTGGCGGGTCGGCTTCGTCGTCGGGAACACCGAAGTCGTGGAGGCGCTCGCACGACTGAAGTCGTATCTCGACTACGGCACGTTCCAGCCGATCCAGATCGCTGCGATCGTGGCGATGAACGAGGCGCCCGACTTCCCGCGCGAGGTCTGCGAGGTCTACCGCTCTCGGCGTGACGTGCTCTGCGACGGGCTTGCCCGCATCGGCTGGCCGGTCCAGCGGCCGAAGGGAACGATGTTCGTCTGGGCACCGATCCCGGAGCCGTACCGTGGACTGGGCTCGCTCGAGTTCGCGGTCAAGCTCGCCCGCGAGGCGCGGGTCGCGGTCAGCCCCGGCGTCGGATTCGGGACGGACGGCGACGGCCATGTCCGCTTCGCGCTGGTCGAGAACGAGCAGCGCATCGGCCAGGCGATTGCGGGGCTCCGGCGAGGGCTGCCCGAGCTGGCATAGCAGCGCGGCGGCCATCGCGGGCGGGATCGATCCTGAGCACGCCGCCGCCGGGCCGGACGCCGCCGCTACCAGATCGAGTCTTCGGTCTCCGGATCGAAGAAGTGCAGGCGCTCTGCGTCGAGGGCTACGCGGAGCGGCTCGCCGGTCTGCGCGCGGCTTCGCGGGCTGAGCCGGGCGGTGACGATCGTGTCGGTGCCGGCGTCCGCAGCCATCAGCGCCTGAGCGGCTGTTTCGTCGGCATCGGCGTCGTCGCCGCCGACCACTGCTGCACCGGCCGTGGAGCTCACCGGGCTGGCGTCGAGCGGGAAGTGCGCGATCAGCTCGGCGCCCATCGGCTCCGCGAGCGAGACGTCCACGTCGAGTGTCGATCCGTTCGCCGAGGGGACGAACGCGGCGTCCTCGATGTCCTCGGGCCGAAGGCCGACGACCACGGGCTTGCCGACGTACCCGCGCAGGGCCGGCCGCGACGCCAGTACGGTCTCGGGTAGGCGGAGGCGCACCGGCCCGAACGCGGCTTCGATGCCGCCGTTCTGCTCGGTCAGCGACGACTGCACGAGGTTCATCGCCGGCGAGCCGATGAAGCCGGCGACGAAAAGGTTCACGGGATGGTCGTACAGACACTGGGGCACGTCGACCTGCTGGAGCCGGCCACGGTGCATCACCGCCACCCGGTCGCCCATCGTCATCGCCTCGGTCTGGTCGTGCGTGACGTAGAGGGTCGTCGTCTGGAGACGCTGGTGCAGCGTCGCAAGGTAGGCGCGCATCTCGACTCGTAGCTTCGCGTCGAGGTTGGAGAGCGGCTCGTCCATCAGGAAGGCGGCCGGCTCGCGCACGATCGCCCTTCCCATCGCCACCCGCTGACGCTGGCCGCCGGAGAGCTGCCCGGGCTTCCGCTTGAGCAGGTCGTCGATCCCCAGCATGGTCGCCGCCGACGTCACGCGCGGCTCGATCTCCCGCTTTCGGAGACCATGGAGCTTGAGCCCGAAGGCCATGTTCTCGTAAACGGTCATGTGCGGGTACAACGCGTAGCTCTGGAAGACCATCGCGATGTTGCGATCCATCGGCGGGAAGTCGTTGACGATCTCGTCGCCGATCCAGACCTCGCCGGCGGTCGCCTCCTCCAGACCGGCCGCGATCCGCAGCACGGTCGTCTTCCCCGAGCCCGACGGGCCGACGAGCACCATGAACTCGCCGTCGGCGATCTCGAGATCGAGCGAGTCGACGGCCTTGGTGCCGCCCGGGAAAGTCTTCGTCAGCTCTCGGAAGTCGATCCTCGCCATCTCACCTCTGCCCGTTGGTCGCCGCGATCAGGTCCCTGTACCACAGCGCGCTCCGCTTCGGGATCCGCCGCTGGGTGGGAAAGTCGATGAAGACGATGCCGAACCGCTTCTCGTACCCGTACTCCCACTCGAAGTTGTCGAGCAGCGACCAGACGTAGTAGCCGCGCACGTCGACTCCCTGCTCACGCGCCCGCTCCACCGCCGCGACATGCCCTTTCAGATAGGCGACCCGCCGGTCGTCCTCGACGACGTCCGCGCCGTCCAGCCGGTCGTCGAACGCGGCACCGTTCTCGGTGATCAGCAGCGGGATCTCGCCGTAGTCGCGACGCACCCGAAGGAGAAGGTCGGTCAGGTACTCGGGAGCGATCGGCCAGTCCATCGACGTCCGCTCGAGCTCCGGTGGATCGTCCCCGACGTCCAGACCGCCGTCGTCGATCGCCGTCGCCCAGTTCGGCCGGTAGAAGTTGACGCCGAGGAAGTCGAGCGGCTGCGCGATCGTCTCCAGGTCGCCGGGCTGGATCGCGTCCAGATCGCCGAAGCGGCGCTCGTAGAACGCGACCATGTCCTCCGGGTAGGAGGCGCGGAAGACGGGGTCGAGGAACCAGCGGTTGTGGTGGCCGTCGAGTCGGTCGGCCGCTTCGCGGTCGGCCTCTGAGGCGGTCGCCGGAACCGCCACGGTCAGGTCGAGCGTGATCCCGATCTGCCCCGCATGGCCGGCCTCGCGGAACGCTCGGACGGCGGCTCCGTGCGCGAGCAGCGAGTGATGGGAGGCGCGGATCGCGGTCGGCCAGTCGTGGATCCCCGGAGCCTTCGCCCCGTAGCCGTAGCCGAGGAAGGACGTCACCCACGGCTCGTTGTGGGTGATCCACGCGGGCACGAGGTCGTCGAGCGCGTCGAACACGATCCCCGCGTACTCGACGAAGCGGTCGACCACGTCGCGCGAGCTCCAGCCGCCCTCGTCCTGGAGCGGCTGGGGCAGGTCCCAGTGGTAGAGGGTGGCCAGCGGCCGGATGTCACGCTCGAGCATGCCCTCGACGAGCGCGCGGTAGAAGTCGAGGCCGCGCTGGTTGGCCGGCCCGCGGCCGCTCGGCTGGATGCGTGGCCAGGCGATCGAGAAGCGGTAGCCCTCGAGCCCGAGCGATCGCATCAGGTCGAGATCCTCCTGCCAGCGGTAGTAATGCTCGCACGCCGGGTCTCCGGTGTCGCCGTGGGCGATGTTGCCCTCGACCGATGCGAACCGGTCCCAGATCGACTCGCCGCGTCCGTCGGCCGTCGTTGCGCCCTCGATCTGGAAGGCGGCGGTGGCAGCGCCCCACACGAATCCGTTCCCATCTTTCATCCCTTGACGGCTCCTTTCATGATCCCGCCGATGATTTGCTTGCCGAGCACGAGGAAGATCACGATCAGCGGGAGGATCGAGATGAAGGTGCCGGCGAAGACGAGCGAGTAGTCTTGGACGTACCCGCTCTGGAGCGCGGAGACCGCGACCTGAACGGTCGGGTTACGTGGCGAGAGGACGATCAGCGGCCAGAAGAAGTCGTTCCAGGCGTTCATGAACGTGAGCAGCCCGAGCACTGCCGCGGCAGGCCGGACGGCGGGCAGCACGACGTGCCAGAAGACGCGGATGGTCGAGCAGCCGTCGACGCGCGAGGCGTCGATCAGCTCGTTCGGAACCGATGCGACGATGTACTGCCGCATCAGGAACACGCCGAACGCCGAGACGAGCGACGGGGCGATCACGGCCTGCAGGTGGTTGATCCAGCCCAGGTGCTTCATCTCGATGTAGAGCGGGATCACGCCGAGTTGGACCGGGACGATCAGCGTCCCGATCACGACGAGCATGAGGAGCTTGTTGCCTCGGAAATGGAGCTTGGCGAACGCGAAGCCCGCCAGCGTACTGAAGAGGACGACCGAGAAGGCGATCGCGCCGGAGACGATCGCCGAGTTGATCAGTGCCGTCCAGAAGCTGATGTTCACCTCGCCCGAGTTGAAGACGCGGCTGATGTTGTGGAAGAGCTGGCTGCCGGGCGTCATCACCGGCGGGTAGTCGGCGGTCGCAGAGTTGTCGTGCGAGGCGACGACGACCGACCAGTACAGCGGGAAGAACGAGAAGATCGCCAAGCCGAGCAGGAACAGGTAGGTAAGCGGGCCGGCCGACTCGAAGCGCCGAGACAGCGTCATGCGCCGCCGGCGGCGACTGCGGGCACGGGTTTCCGGGGTCGCGATCGCAGCCATCTATGCCTCGGCAGACCTGATCCTGCGCACGAGCAGGAAGTTGACGAGCGAGATCAGGACGATGATCAGGAACAGTGACCAGGCGATCGCCGCGGCGTAGCCGAACTTGAACTGCGTGGTGCCGAAGGACTTCTCGTACAGATACATCGCCACCGTCTGGTACTGGCGG
>JBKPRA010000054.1:0-60178 GCA_046734335.1 Actinomycetota bacterium
GACCTGCAGAGTCTGTTCTGGCTGCCGCGATCCTGAGCCAGCTGCCGGCCGAGCGTCGCTCGACCAGCACGGCAGCCCCGGCCCGGGCGGGGACGAGCGCGCCGCGGACGATCGTTCGCCGACCGAACACGACCGCCGCCGGGGCGAGCCTGAGCGCCAGAGCCTGCGCTTCGACCTCCGTCGTCGCCGCCCCGGTCCCGCCGAGCGCGTCGGTGACGGTCGCGGTGACGGTGAAGCGTCCGGCCCGGGCGAACCTGTGGGACACCGCCTGTCCCGTGCCTGTGGTGCCGTCGCCGAACGACCACGAGTACGAGACGATCGCCGGCGCCGGATCGACGACGGCTGCGTCGACCCGGAAACGGACCGTCAGCGGTGCCGGCCCTCTCGACGCCGACACGCTGATCGCCGGCGCGGGGGCCGCCGCGGCCGAGGCGGGGAGAAGCGCCAGGAGGAAGAGCAGTAGGGCGGCGCGGCGCATCGCCCGGACTGTAAACAGGCCCTCGGCCGACCTCGGACGGCCGGTCAACCATCCTGGTCAGCAGCAGGTGTAGGCGCCGGGTGGAACCGCGTTTTCGTCCGGCTCCGGGAGCTCGGCGGCGGCCAGCGCGACCCCGTGCAGGAGGTCGTGCTCGCTCGCCTCGATCGACCCCAGGCCGTAGCGGATCAGGACCTCGCGCAGGATCGCCGCTCCGGCGACGATCACCGGCGCACGCTCGGGCTCGAGCCCGGGCAGGCGGCGGCGCTCCTCCAGCGGGAGCGAGACCAGCCGCCGTAGCTGCTCGTCCACCGCGGCGGCCGTGAGCACATGGCCGTGGACGCGCTCGGGGTCGTGGTCGACCAGGCCCAGATCGAGCGAGGCGAGCGAGGTGACCGTTCCGGCGACGCCGATCGCGGCGTCGACCCGCAAGCGCGGGAGGAGCCCTCTGACGAAGGCACCGGCGGCGTCGGCGTCCTCGCCGAGGCGCTCGGTCAGCCGGACGCAGCCCACATCGAGGCTCGTGTGCTTGTCCGGAAGAATCAGCTCGGTCGAGCCGCCGCCGATGTCGACGATCATCGTCCCGGGGTCGAGCGATCGGCCGGAGGCGACCCCGCGGTAGGTGAGCTCTGCCTCCTCGTCGCCCGAGAGGAGCCGCGTGGCGAATCCGTAGCTCCACTCGACCTCGCCGAGGAACGCCTCGCCGTTGTCCGCGTCTCGTACGGCGCTGGTCGCGACGGCGAGCGTGCGCTCCGCGCCGAGCCGCCCTAGCTCGCGGCGGTAGTCGGAGAGGACATTCCGGACGCGGGCGATCGCGACAGGTAGCAGCTTGCGCCGCGTATCGACGCTCTCGCCCAGGCGGGTGATCCGCAACCCGCGCGCGAGCTCGTGCACGACGCCGTCCTCCACTTCCGCGATGAGGAGTCGGGTGGAGTTCGTGCCGAGGTCGACCGCGCCGACGCGCACGTCACGTCTTGGGAACGAACGCGAGGACCGACCGCAGAGTTCCGAGCACCTCGTTCGTCGCGTCGACCAGCACGCGGCCACGCGCGGTCGAGCGTTCGAGCCTGGCAATCGCAGCCTGGAGCTCGTCCAACTTCTGGGTCACCCGGTCGGCCTTGGCCGAGGCCAGCTCGCCGCGGGCGGCGATCAGCTCGGCGCCGGCCGCACCGACGAGAGCCAGGGAGACGAAGGCTCGCCAGGCTCGCCGGGCCCGAACGGCGACGTATGCCGTGCCAACGACGATCGCGGCAAGGAGAAACCCCAGCGCCGCCCAGAAAATCGCGACCACGGTGGTATACTGCCGCTCGCGACGCGGGGTGGAGCAGTCAGGTAGCTCGCCGGGCTCATAACCCGGAGGTCGCAGGTTCAAATCCTGCCCCCGCTACTGAAAAGCCCCGCACACGCGGGGCTTTTTGTTTTGGTCCATTCGGTGGGACAGGCGGGTTCTCCCCAACGGTCTACCCACCGCCGATGTCGCCTTGCAGACCCATGCATGCGTGTGCCAGCCGGTGCCGCCGTCTCTTGACGTATGTCTATATCGGAATATGATGACACCGTGGCCCGCTCTTCCACGACGGCGGATGTTTTCAATGCAGTAGCCGAGGCGCGGCGCCGCGAGATCCTGGACGCGCTGATCGCGGGCGAGAAGGCGGTCGGGACGATCGTGAACGACCTCTCGATGTCCCAGCCTCAGGTCTCGAAGCACCTGCGGGTGCTCAGCGAGGTCGGACTCGTCAGCTGCCGGGCGGAGGGGCGTCGTCGGCTGTACCGCCTGGAACCCGAACGCCTTCAGCCGTTCCACGCGTGGTTGGCCAAGTACGAGCAGGCGTGGAACGACCGGCTGGATCGGATGGACGACTACCTCAAGGAGCTACAACGAGAAGGAGAGCTGCAGTGACACCTAATCGGCATGGGTCGGCAGTCATCGAATTCCCGAGACGGAGTGCTCGATCGACCTGCGCGTCGGAGGGAACTACCACGTCGTCTTCGTCACCGAAGCCGGAGCCGAATGCTCGTTTCGGGGAACCTACTTGGAGATCGAGCCGCCGACCCGGACCGTCCAGACGTGGCTGTTCGAAGGATGGCCAGATGCAGACGCCGTCGAGTCCGTGGATCTGCACGAAACCGATGGAGTGACGAAGCTGACGATTAGGCTGGCGTTCCGCGACCAGGCCGGCCGTGACCACATGACCAAGTCCGACGGCCAGGAAGACAGCTTCAACAAGATGGAGGATTACCTGAGGTCACTGCTCGAGCTGCGGAACTGTCTCCTCGTAGTTGAGGCTCGAGCCACATCGGCGCTCCGCTCAGCGGAGCCGCGCGCAGCCGCGGCGTCTCACGGCTTCGGCGGGAGGGAGCGGGCGTAGGCGACGCCGAGGTCGACCCACATCGCCAGCGCCGGGCGCGCAACGACGTCCTCGGAGTCGACCCGGAGCCACCCTCGCATCTTCCGGCCGCGCATCTCCATGGGACGGGCGCCGGTCTCGGCGACGAGCTTGTCCGACTCGCCGGGGTCGACGCGGACGAGCAGCCCGCCTTGGCCGCTGGCGGCGACGGCCATGTTGCCGTCGATCAGGAAGGCCAGCCCTCCGAACATCTTCTGTTCGACCGCCCCGGCCTCCCTGCCGACGCGATCGCGAATGCGGCCCGCGAGCTCCTCGTCGTACGCCACCCGTCCATCGTACGGGTGGAGCCCCGCCCCGGGCGGCACTCCAGACATCATGGGTGGCTGCCCCAGGCGGCCAGGTGTGCCTCCGGACCGGGGTCAGCTACGCCGGGCTCTGCTCGCGGAGAAGCCACTCGGAGAGAAACGGTTCGACGATCCGGTACTCGCGCTCTTCCCCGCGCCCGACGATCTCCTTCCTGACCAGGCCGGCCAGGGCGGTCTGCAGAGTCGGCGTCGGCGGCAGCTCGTGGCGCTCGTGGTAGGCGGCCGAGTAGACGCCGGCGGTGGGCTCGTCGGCGAGAGCCAGCAGTACCAGCCGCTGGGCACGAGGCGCGTCGTCCCAGAGCTGCGCAAAGTGGTTGTGCTCGGACCGTACAACGCGCGCGACGCCCTCCTCGACGTCGGACGCCGACGCTTCGCCGCCGGCCGGCAAGAGCTCCCACACGAAGTAGGCCAGCTCCTGCGTGCCGTACGGATGCCCGGCGGTCAACTCGAGCAGCAGGTCGAGGCCCTCGTCGGTGATGCCCTTCCCCGTTGCGACGAACCGGTCGCGGAGGAACGGCGCGAATGCCGCCGGCGAGATCGGACCGATCTCGAGCTGCTTCGCGCTGCGCCAGAAAGGCTCATTGCGGTCGTTGAAGATCCGCTCGAGCAGGTGTCGCTTGCTACCGAGATAGACGTGGCCCACCTCCGGCTGGGCCTGGAACACGGCGCGCATCAGATTGGGGAACCGCTTGTCGAGGGCGATGATCTCCTGGAACTCGTCGAAGACGATCACGACGCGGCGCTTGCGGTCGGCGGCCAGCTCGCCGACCAACTCGAGCAGGCGCTCGATGGTGTCGTCGATGTCCGCTCGCCGACGCCCGACCTGGAAGCTGAAGCGCAGCGATCCGTCACTCGGGTCGACCTCGATCGACGGGCGCACGCGGAGGCTACGGAAGAGCTCGGCCGCACGCTCGAACGCCTGGCCGACCGGCGAGGCGATGTCGGAGTAGAGCGTCTTCGCCAGCGCCGCCGCCAGGCGCTCCTTTGTCGGCGTCATCATCAGGTCGCAGTAGCCGACCAGCACCTTCCGCCGCATCGCCTCCTGCGCGGCTCGCAACACCAGCGACGACTTGCCGTATCGCCGTGGGGCGTAGACGAGCACGTTCTGGCCGTTGCGCATGTCCGAGACGAGCTCACGGATCTCGTCCTCGCGATCGGTGAACGCGTCGTCGAGCGCGAGGTCACCGAACGTGAACGGATTGGTGGAATTCTTATTCACATCAGCATTATGGTGTTCGAGATATCGGGGACCAGCAGCTATGCGACCATCCATTATGCGGCGGCAGATATTGGCACCGCTTTCGAACAGGGATGGTCCGTCGCTCCCGCTCCGGTGGTCGAGGCGTCCGGAATGATGCTCCCGCCGTGGAAGAACGTTCTTCCGAAGGTGGACGACGCGGAGCGCGCCGACAGCGCCCGGCGCGTGACCGCGATGTGACGCAGACACCGGGGCTCGCGCGCCGGCTCGGGACCGGCGATGCCGTCGTCATCGGGCTCGGCTCGATGATCGGGGCCGGCGTCTTCTCCGCCTTCGCCCCGGCGGCCCAGGCGGCGGGGGGCGGGCTCCTGGTCGGTCTCGCTCTGGCGGCCGGAGTCGCCTACTGCAACGCGGTCGCATCCGCCCAACTCGCCGCGCAGTACCCCACCTCCGGCGGGACGTACGTGTACGGCCGAGAGCGGCTGGGGGAGTGGTGGGGCTTCGCCGCCGGCTGGGGCTTCGTGGTCGGCAAGACGGCTTCGTGCGCGGCGATGGCGCTCACCTTCGCGTCGTATGCCGTGAACGGCTCCGAATGGGCTACCCGCCTCGTTGCGCTTGCGGCGGTAGTCGCCGTGACGGCGGCCAACTATCACGGGATCTCGCGGACGGCGATGCTCGCCCGGGTGCTCGTCGTCGCCTCGATCGCGGCGCTGCTGGTCGCCATCTGTGCGATCGCGGCACACGGCGAAGAGGGTGCCGGGCGGGATGGGCTGTCGAACTTCGGTCACGGCGGTGTCTACGGCGTCCTCCAGGCGGCCGGCCTACTCTTCTTCGCCTTCGCCGGATACGCGCGGATTGCCACTCTGGGCGAGGAGGTTCGCGATCCGGAGCGGACGATTCCGCGGGCGATCCCCCTCGCGCTCGGGATCACGGTGGGTCTCTACGCGCTCGTCGGGATCGCGCTGCTGGTAGCGCTCGGGCCGGAGGCGCTGGCCACGAGCGTCCGACCACTGGCCGCGGCTGTCGACGCGGTCGGCGCCGCATGGGCGGTTCCTGTCGTCCGGGCCGGCGCGGCGGTTGCGAGCCTCGGCGCGCTCCTCGCCCTGATCGCGGGGGTCGGACGCACCGGCCTGGCGATGGCGCGGAACCGCGACCTGCCCGGGTGGCTCGACTCGGTGCACCCGCAGCATCGGGTTCCCGATCATGCGGAGCTCGCCGTCGCCGCGGTCGTCTCCGTGCTGGTGCTGACGACCGACCTCCGCGGGGCAATCGGCTTCTCCTCGTTCGGCGTGCTCACGTACTACGCGATCGCGAACGCGTCGGCGTACACGCAGGACGAGGCACGCCGCCGCTGGCCTCGTGCGCTGAACGTCGTCGGCCTCCTCGCGTGTGCGGCACTCGTTGCCACGCTGCCGTGGCAGTCGGTGATCGCCGGCGTCGGCGTGTTCGCGATCGGGCTCGGGGGCCGTCTGGTGCTTCGCAGGCGATGAGTTTCGCCAGCTGGGTGGGTCTACATCGCGACGAACCTACAATTTCGAGAGGAGCAGTCGTGGGAGCCGACGCCTGACGGCGGCGAGTACATACGATGCGGTGGTGGAGTCGGCCACCGCCAAGCCGGCCTTCGAAGAGCTGGAGGCCCACCGGCGCGAGCTCACCGCCTACTGCTACCGGATGCTCGGCTCGCCGTTCGAGGCCGAGGATGCCGTCCAGGAGACGTTGATCCGTGCCTGGCGGGGTGCAGACAGGTTCGAGGGCCGGGCCGCGGTGCGCTCCTGGCTGTACCGGATCGCGACGAACGTCTGCCTCGACCTGCTCAAGGGGCGCGAGCGGCGTGCCCGCCCGATGGACCTGGGGCCGGCCGCGGCGCCGGTGGTGGAGAACCTGAACGAGCGCTCCGAGGTCACCTGGATCGAGCCGATGCCCGACCCGGCCGATTCGGTCGTCGAGCGCGAGTCGATCCGACTCGCCTTCGTCGCCGCGCTCCAGCACCTGCCGCCGCGCCAGCGCGCGGTCCTGATCCTCTGCGAGGTCTTGCGCTGGCAGGCGAGCGAGGTGGCCGAGCTGCTCGAGACGAGCACCGCCTCGGTGAACAGCGCGTTGCAGCGCGCCCGCGCGACGCTGGAGGCGGCGGCCGTCAGTGTCGACGACTCCGCGCCGGAGCTGGGCGAAGCCGAGCGCGAGCTGCTCGCCCGCTTCGTCGATGCGTTCGAGGCCTACGACATCGCACGGCTGACGGCGTTGATCCACGAGGACGCGACGCAGTCGATGCCGCCCTTCGACCTATGGCTCGAGGGGCGCGACGACATCTTCGCCTGGTGGTTCGGCCCCGGGATCGCCTGCAAGGGCTCACGCGTGATCCCGACGGTCTCTGCGAACGGCTCCCCGGCCTTCGGCCAGTACAAGCCGAGCCCGGACGGCGGCCACGAGCCATGGGCGCTGATCGTGCTCGAGCTCTCAGAGGGACGGATCGACGAGCTGACGTTCTTCCTCGGCACCGGGAAGCTGTTTCCGCTGTTCGGCCTGCCCTCTCGGCTCGACGCGTAACACCTCGTCGAGGCCCACGAAGCCGATCAGCCGCCAGAGGGCAGGGGAAGGGTTGCGCAGGAGGACATGTCGACCTGCGCGGCGGGCGGCCAGTTGCCGCCGGGCGAGCCGGTCGATTGTCGCTCCGGTCGGCGCGAGCAGGCTCGCGTCCACGACGATCGGGCCCGGCCGGGGTGCAGGCATCAACAAGATGACCGCTCCTTGCGGGGAAAGTCATCGCTCGAGTGACCGATGAGTCTCGACGCAGGGGTGCGTCCTACCTGTAGAACCGAAAGGAGCGAATGACCATCTCCGACACCCGCACCCGCTGGCTCGCACTGATCGTCCTTTGCCTCGGCGACCTGATGATCGTCCTCGACACGACGATCGTGAACGTCGCGCTGCCGTCGATCCGCGACGATCTGGGCTTCACCGAGACGTCGCTCGCCTGGGTGGTGAACGCGTACCTGCTCACCTTCGGCGGCTTCCTGCTCCTCGGAGGCCGTCTCGGCGACCTGTTCGGGCAGCGCCGGATGTTCCTCGCCGGGATCGCGCTCTTCACCGCCGCCTCGGTGGTCTGCGGTCTTTCGACGAGTCAGGGAATGCTGGTTGCGGCGAGGGCGGTGCAGGGCGTCGGCGGCGCAGTCGTCTCGGCGGTCGCGCTCTCGCTGATCATGACCCTCTTCACCGAGGCGGCCGAGAGGACCAAGGCGATGGGCGTGTTCGGATTCGTCATGGCCGGCGGCGGCAGCATCGGCGTGCTCCTCGGCGGCGTGTTGACCGACACCCTGAGCTGGCACTGGATCTTCCTCGTCAACGTCCCGATCGGCGTCCTCGTCTACGTCCTGACGCTGCGGCTGCTGCCGCCGTCTGCGGCCGCCGAGAACCGTGGCAGGCTCGACATCGCGGGTGCGGTGACCGTGACCGCCGCGCTGATGCTGGCGGTGTACGCGATCGTGAACGGGAACAAGAACGGCTGGCTCTCGGCCGAGACGCTTGGCCTCCTCGCCGCCGCGGCCGTGCTGGTGGCCGGGTTCTTCGTGATCGAGAACCGCGTCCGCGAGCCGCTGATGCCGCTCGCCATCCTCAAGCTCCGCAACATCTGGGCCTCGAACCTGGTCGGGATCCTCTGGGCGGCGTCGATGTTCGCGTGGTTCTTCCTCTCCGCGCTCTACATGCAGCTGGTGCTCGGCTACAGCCCGTTGCAGGTCGGCCTCGCGTTCCTCCCGGCGAACGTGATCATGGGGCTCTTCTCGGTCGGGCTCTCGGCGAAGCTCGTGATGCGCTTCGGGATCAAGCCGCCGCTCGTCACCGGCCTCGGGTTCGCCGCAGCGGGCTCGATCCTGCTCTCGTTCGCCCCGGTCGACGGCACCTTCGTCGTCCACATCCTGCCGAGCATGATCCTCCTCGGGATCGGCGCCGGTATGGCGTTCAACCCGGTGCTGCTGGCGGCGATGAGCGACGTCCGCCCCGAGCAGTCCGGGCTCGCGTCCGGGATCGTCAACACCGCGTTCATGATGGGTGGAGCGCTCGGGCTCGCCGTGCTCGCCAGCCTCGCCGACTGGCGCACGGGCAACCTTCGCGATTCCGGCTCGAGCGAGTTGGCCGCGCTCACGGGCGGCTACCAACTGGCCTTCGTCGTCTCGACGGTGTTCGCGGTGGGCGCTGCGGCGATCGCCGGGCTGTTGCTCCGCCCTGGCGGGGCGGAGCAGCACGCCGCCGCCCACGGCGAGATCGCCACCGAACTCGACTAGCCCCCAAGGTCAGGCTTCGGCCCGCCGTGGCCTGCGGAGGACCGCTGAAGCCTGTCCTAGTAGCCGCCGCCCCCGCCGCAGCCGGTTAGGACGAGCGTCGCCAGGAGCGCGAGGGCGATCGCCGCAAGGGTGATGTGCCGCATGGAGCCTCCTCTCATCAGGGGTGGGTACGCGCGGACCGGCGAGGTGGTTTCTCGTCAGACAGAACTAAACGGAGGCAGCCTCCGTTTCTGGTACCTTGAGAACATGACGCAACTGCGCCGTGATGCCGCCAGGAACCGCGCCAAGCTGACCGCGGCCGGGCGCGACGTCTTCGCCGAGCAGGGCCCCGACGCCTCGCTCGAGGAGGTCGCCCGCCGCGCCGGCGTCGGAATCGGCACGCTCTATCGCCACTTCCCGTCCCGCGAAGCCCTCGCCGAGGAGATCTTCGCCGAGCACATCGAGGCAGTGATCGCCGCGGCCGAGGCGGCCGTAGGCGCGGAGGACGCGTGGATCGGTCTGGTCTCGTTCCTCGAGAGCGTGCTTGGCCTGCAGGCCCGTAATCTCCCGTTGCGTGGCCTGTTCCTCCGCCACGGCGGCGGACCGGGCATCGCGGAGCGGCGGCGGCTGATCTTCCCCCTCCTCGAGCAGTTGGTCGAGCGCGGCCGCGAGCAACGAGTGGTTCGGTCCGATCTCACCGTCGGCGACCTCGCGCTGGCGATGTGGTCGTTCGCTCCCGTACTGGAGGCGACGGCCGGCATCGCGCCGAACGTGTGGCGCCGGCACCTGCGCATCCTGCTCGACGGCATCCGGCCCGACGGCGCTACGCCACAGGAGGTCGGGCCGCTCGCCGGGCGCCGGCTCGAGCGTGCGATCGACGCCCTCCGCGAGCGCTACCACCGGCGTCGAGTCGCCGCGTGACCACACAGCCGCCGCGCATCCGCGTCATTTTTGGCGCGCTGGTCCTGGTCCTGATGCTCGCGGCGCTCGACCAGACGATCGTCTCGACCGCTCTGCCGACCATCGTCGGCGACCTGGGCGGGATCGAGCACCTTTCGTGGGTCGTGACCGCGTACCTGCTGACCTCGACTGTCTCCGGGCCGATCTACGGCAAGCTCGGCGACCTCTACGGCCGCAAGCTCGTCCTGCAGGTCGCGATCGTGATCTTCCTGATCGGCTCCGCTCTCTGCGGGCTGAGCCAGAACATGGGTGAGCTGATCGCCTTCCGCGGGGTTCAGGGCATCGGGGCAGGCGGGCTGATCATCACGACGATCGCCGTCATCGGCGACGTCGTCGCGCCGCGCGACCGCGGCCGCTACCAGGGGTTCATCGGCGCCGTCTTCGGCGTGGCGACCGTGATCGGGCCGCTGCTGGGCGGGTTCTTCGTCGACCACCTGTCGTGGCGCTGGATCTTCTACGTCAACCTGCCAATCGGAGCCGTCGCGCTGGTCGTGATCGGGGCGGTGTTCCACGCGCCGGTCGAGCGGGTGCGGCACAAGATCGACTGGCTCGGCGCCTCGCTGCTCACCGGCGGCCTCTCCGCGCTGATCCTCGTGATCAGCCTCGGCGGCACGACGTATGCGTGGAACTCGACCCCGATCGTGGTGCTGGCGGTGCTCGCCGCCGTGCTGCTCCCGCTGTTCGTGCTCGCCGAGTCCCGTGCAACGGAGCCGATCATGCCCTTGTCGCTCTTCCGTAACCGCGTATTCGTTGCCTCCAGTGCGGTCGGCTTCGCGGTCGGCCTGGCGCTGTTCGGAGCGATCGTCTATATGCCGGTGTTCCTGCAGATCGTCAAGAGCGAGAGCCCGACCGGCTCGGGGCTCCAGCTGACGCCGATGATGCTCGGGGTGCTCGCGGCCTCGATCACCGGCGGCCAGCTGATCTCCCGGTACGGGCGCTACAAGGTGTTCCCGATCGTCGGGACTGCCGTGATGTCCATCGGCCTGTTGCTGCTCTCGCGACTCGGCCCGGGCAGCTCGACCTGGACGGCGTCCGCGTACATGCTCGTCGTCGGGATCGGCATCGGCATGGTCATGCAGGTCCTCGTTCTGGCCGTCCAGAACTCGGTCGACCACCGGCTGATGGGAGTCGCCACCTCCGGAGCGATGCTCTTCCGACAGATCGGCGGGTCCATCGGCGTCGCCCTCTTCGGCGCGATCTTCGCCAATCGCCTGGGCGGAAACCTGGCCGAGCGGCTACCCGGGGTCGGCCTGCCCAAGGCGGCCAACCCCGAGGCCGTCCAGCACCTGCCCCCGGCGATCCACCACGCGTACGTGTCGGCGTTCGCCGCGTCCCTCCAGCCGGTCTTCGTCGTTGCCGCCGCGGTCGGGGTCGCCGCGTTCCTGCTCACCTGGCTCCTCCGCGAGATGCCGCTCCGCCATTCGACCGGGGCGGCGGAGACGGCGGGCGAGACCTTCGGTCTGGAAGAAGCGGCTTAGCCCGCCGGTAACACGAGCCACACGTCGGCGCCGCCGCGCTTGCGGTTGGCAGCGTGCGTCTCTCCGCCGTGGGCGTCGGCGATCGTCCGGACGATCGCCAGCCCGAGTCCCGCGCCACCGCCTGCCCGCGACGCGTCCGGTCGCGAAAAGCGCTCGAAGGCGGCCTCGAGGAACTCCGGCGGAAAGCCCGAGCCCTCGTCGGCGACGTGAAGCTCGACGACGCCGTCGACCTGAATCGCCTCGAGCCGCACGCGTCCGTCGCCGTGGCGCAACGAGTTGTCGACCAGGTTCCCGAGCGCCTGCTCGAGACGGATCCGGTCGCCTCGCACCCTGATCCCGTCGGTTGCGACTGCCTGCACCGACCGGCCGGCCTCTTCAGCTCGCCACTCGAAGCGGCGGGCGACCGACGCGAGCAGATCGGAAGTCGGCACCGGCTCGAGCCGGAGGGGCAGCTTCCCGCGCTCGGAACCGGCGATCAGCAGGAGATCGTCCGCGAGCTGGGTCAGCCGGTCGACCTCCTCGGCCGAGCGGCACACCGCCTCGCGGAGCTCGGCCTCCGAGTCGGCATGCCGCATGGCGAGCTCCAGCTCGGTGCGCAGCAGCGCGAGCGGCGTGCGGAGCTCGTGGCCGGCGTCGGCGACGAAGTCGCGCTCGCGGGCGAGTGCGGACTCGAGGCGCCCGAGCATCTCGTTCAGCGTCGCGCCCAGCCGCTGCACCTCGTCTCGGGTCTCCGGCACCGGCAGCCGCTCTCCCGGCTTCTCGGCCGAGATCTGCGCCGCCTGCCGCCTCATTCGCTCGACGGGACGCAGGGCCGCGCCGGCGAGCAGGTAGCCCGCCAGCGTGGCGAGGATCAGCGCGATGGGGCCTGCGATCAGCAGTTCGTCCCGGAAGCTCGAGAGCGTCTCTAGGTTGTTCTCGCTGGTGGCGCCGACGACGAGAACGAGGTGGCTGCCGCCGCGCTCCACCGGCACCGCGAGGAGCCGCGACGGCTCGTCGAGGCCCGGCGTGCGCGGCCGGTTTGCGAACGACGTCCCCCGGCGAGCGGTCCTCAGCTCGTCCGGCGTGAGCACGGAAGCCGCGCCGAGCGGAGGTGTCGCCTGGAGCACCCGGCCACGCTGGTCGAGAAGCTGGGCGTAGCTCTCGCCGCTCTCGATCAGATTGCCCGCCTCGGCGACGTCGATCGAGGACCGAGGATCGCGCACCAGCGCGGCCAGATCCTGCGCGTGCAGCCGGAGATCGCGGTCGAGCGCGAGCGCCAGGTGCGACTCCAGGCGGGCGTAGAGGAACCAGCTCGTCGCCGCCAGGACGACCGCCATCGCGAGCGCGAAGGCGCCCGCGACCCGCAGCCTGATCGGTGTTCGCCTCATCGCCAGTCGTCGGCGCGCAGCCGGTACCCCGCGCCGCGGACCGTTTCGAGCGTGTGCCGCCCGAACGGCTCGTCGATCTTGGCGCGCAGTCGGCGCACGTAGACGTCGACCACGTTCGAGCGGTTCTCGTAGGCGAAGTCCCAGGCGTTCTCGAGCAGCTCGTACCGCGAGAGCACCTGCCCGGCCCGTCGCATGAAGACCTCGAGCAGGGCAAATTCCTTGGTGGTCAGGGGGAGCTGCCTGTCGCCGCGCCGGACCTCACGCGTGCCCGGGTCGAGCCTCAGGTCGCCGACCTCGAGGACGATCGGCCGCTCGGCGTCGCTGCGACGGGCGAGCGCGCGCAGGCGGGCGAGCAGTTCTGCGAACGCGAACGGCTTGACCAGGTAGTCGTCGGCGCCGGTGTCGAGCCCGGCGACGCGGTCCTCGACGGAGTCGCGGGCGGTCAGCATCAGCACCGGCGACCAGATCCCCGCCTCGCGCAGTCGACGGCAGGTCTCGAAGCCGTTCAGGCCCGGCAGCATTACGTCGAGCACGATCGCGTCGTAGGGGTGCGCGCCCGCGAAGACGAGTGCTTCCTCGCCGCTGGGCGCCACGTCGGCCGCGAGCCCCTCCTTAACGAGGCCACGGCGAATCAGGCTCGCCATCCGCAGCTCGTCCTCCACCACCAGCACGCGCACGTCCCAATCGTGACGAATCGTCATGAAAAGGAGATGACAGCCGCCGTCATCTTGTGTTCATGCGCCGGTCGTAGCGTGGCCGGCGTCATGTCACGAGGAGGGATCGAAGTGCACCGGAACATCGTTCTCGCCGCTGCGGTAATCGCGGCAGCGCTCGGCATCGCGGTCGGTGCTGCCGGCGGCAACCCGCACGGCTTCACCGCACGCGTCGACAACCCGTGGTTTCCGCTGAAGCCGGGTACCAAGTACGAGTACGTGGGCATCAAGGACGGCCGGCCGTCCCGTGACGTCGTCGTCGTCACCCACCGAGTGCGCACGATCCAGGGCGCGCCGTGCGTCGCTGTCTCGGACCGGCTCTACGTCGAGGGCAAGCTGCACGAGCGGACGACCGACTGGTACACCCAGGATCGCCGGGGCAACGTCTGGTACTTCGGCGAGGACACGGCGGAGCTCGACCGCAACGGCAAGGTGACGAGCACCGAGGGTACGTGGCTCGCAGGCAGGGACGGCGCCAGGCCCGGCATCTACATGCCGGCGAATCCGCGCGTGGGCCAGACGGGTCGCCAGGAGTACTACAAGGGTCATGCCGAGGACCACTTCCGAATCGCTGCGGTGCTCGCGACCGTGACCTCAGGGACGCCGAACTCCGTATTGACCGAGGAGACGACGCCGCTGGAGCCCGGCGTGGTCGACAACAAGCTCTACGTCCGGGGCATCGGGACGGTGACGGAGCTGACCGTGAAGGGGGGCGACGAGCGCAACCAGCTGATCTCGGTGACGCGCGGAGCATGAGCGCGGCGGTCGAGGCACGCGGCGTCGGCCGGCGGTACGGGTCCGTGGTCGCAGTCGAGGATCTCTCCTTTGCCGTCGAGGCAGGAGAGATCCTCGGCGTACTCGGCCCGAACGGCGCCGGCAAGACGACCGCGATCCGGGTGTTGACGACGATCCTCGCGCCCACCTGGGGGACGTTCACGGTCACGGGGATCCCGTTCTCGCGGCCGGCCGACATCCGTGCCCGGATCGGCGTCCTCCCGGAGAGCAGCGGCTACCCCGAACGCCAGACGGGCGGGGAGTACCTGCGCTACCACGCCCGCCTGTTCGGGCGGAGTCGTGCCGACAGCCGAGCCATTGCGGACGAGCTACTGGTGGAGGTCGGCCTCCACGAACGGCGGCGGTCGTTGATCGGCGGCTACAGCCGGGGCATGCGCCAGCGGCTCGGGATCGCCCGAGCGCTCGTCAATCGGCCCGACGTGGTCTTCCTCGACGAGCCGACACTCGGTCTCGATCCCGCCGGGCAGCGTCAGATGCTGGAGACGGTGCGCCGCATTGCCCGCGAGCGGGGCGCCTGCGTTCTCCTCAGCACACATCTGCTGGCCGAGGTCGAGGAAACGTGCTCGCGCATCCTCATCCTCAACCGTGGGCGGGTTGTCGCCGACGGCACGGTGGCGGAGATCACGCGGAGCGCGGCGGCTCCGCGCAGTGCCACGCTCCGGGTCGCGCCCGGCCACGCGGAGCGGGCCGGAGCACTGCTCCGTGCTGTTGAGGGCATCCACGACGTCGAGGTGCCGCAGGACCAGTCGGGGCTGCTCGCGGTCACGTTCGACCGAAACGGCGAGGTGTCGGTCAACGAGGCGCTGGTTGCGCTGACGCGACGAGGACTGCCGATCCTCTCTTTCGAGCTCGAGGGCGCACGCCTCAGCGACGCGTTCCTGGCGATGACGGAGGCGGCGTGAGCGCCGTGACGGTGCCTCGCAGGGGTTGGCCCGCCGTCCTCGAACAGGAGCTGCGCGACCTCTGGATCGGCGGCCGCGGTCTCGCGCTCGGCGTCGCTTTCAGCATCCTGATGAGCGTCGTTGCGTACCTGGTGGCCACGAACCGGGGCCTGAACTTCCTGGAGCACCGCGAGACGGTGAACCTCGCGTTGCAGGTCGCCGTCGCGGTGGGCGCGCTGCTCGCGCTGCTCGCAGGGGCCGACGCAGTCAGCGGTGAGCGAGAGCGGGGGACGCTCGAGAGCCTTCTCCTCAGTCCGGTGTCGCGGCTCGGACTCACCGGAGGCAAGCTGGTGGCGGCGCTCTCGTTGTGGGCGGCCGCGTTCGCGATCACGGTTCCGTACGTCTGGTTCCTCGGCCGGGGCGTCGGGGTTGTCGGCGACTCGCTCGCGACCGGTGCAGTGGTGGGGACACTTCTCGCTGTCGCGCTGGCGTCGCTCGGCGTCCTGATCAGCGTCTTCGCCGTCTCCAACCGCGTCAGCCTCTCGCTGAGCCTCTTCGCACTGCTTGCCCTCTTCGTGCCGACCCAGCTCCCCTCCGGCGCGCAGAAGGGATGGCTCGGAGAGGGATTGCTGCGCATCGACCCGATCACGGCCGGAGAGCACTACGTCGGGAGGATCGTCGTCGATGGTCGCGGCTGGACCGAGGATGTCTCCTGGCTCCTGTCCCCGATGATCGCCGCAGTCGTATTGACCACGGTTGCCTTGGCGGCCGGGTCTCGTCTGCGGCTGGCCGGAGGTGTCGCCGGATGAAGTGCCTTGCGGCCGCACTGGTCGCGGCGGCCGTTGTCGCCGGGCCCGCGGCGGCCGCTCCCGGCGCGCTCACTGTGTCGGTCGACCGGTCCGAGGTCTCGACCCGCCTGGGGCACGCCTTCGTGTTCAGGTCGACGATCGCCAATCACGCAGCCGTGCCCGCGGCCGGACAGATTGCCCACCTGAACGTGCTGAGCCTGCGACCCGGCGTCTACGTCGATCCCGAGGACTGGTCCTCCCACCGGACGCGCTACCTCGCTCCGATCCCGCCGCACGGCTCGACGACGCTGAGCTGGCGAGTGAAGGCGGTGAACGCCGGCTCGATCGGTGTCTACATCGCCGTCCTGCCGGGGGACGGCTCTCCCGTTCGACCGCCGACGGGCCAGTTCGTGAAGGTTTCGATCACCGACCGCAAGAGCCTGAACACTGGGGGGATCGCGCCGCTCGCACTCGGCGTGCCGCTGGTGCTCGTCGCCCTGTTGGTGCTGGTGCGCCTGCGTCGACGAGCGGCCTAGCCCGGCTCGAAGCAGCCGCGGCAGCGGGCCTCGTACGAGTCGAGACCGCCGATCACCACCGTCTCGCCGCTGAACGGCGCGGGTGCCCCATCCACGAGCCGCTGTGTGTACATCGCCGACTCGCCGCAGGAGTGGCAGACCGCCTTCAGCTTGGCGACCTCCTCCGCCATCGCGAGGAGGCGCGGCATCGGCCCGAAGGGCTGCTGCCGGTAGTCGAGATCCAGCCCGGCGATGACGACGCGAACGCCGCGGTCGACGAGATCCTGGCAGACGTCGATCAGCGAGTCGTCGAGGAACTGGCCCTCGTCGACGCCCAACACGTCCGCGCCGGCGGCCAGCTGCAGGATCGCCTCCGGCGTGCGCACGAGGCGCGCGGCCATCCGCCGGCCCTCGTGGCTGACCACCTCGTCGACCGAGTAGCGGTCGTCGATCGCCGGCTTGACCAGGATGGCCGTCTTCCGCGCGTACCCGACGCGGCGCAGTCGCCGCATCAACTCCTCGCTTTTGCCGCTGAACATCGGGCCGCAGATCAGCTCGAGCTGTCCGTGCGGCCTGGCCGCGGCGGCGAGTCGTTCGGGCAGCGCGCTCATCCGAGCCGCGATTCTCGCAGCGCGGTCCGACGACAGGACGGTTAGGGTCGCGGCGCGTGACGGTGTCACCTGTTCAGGATGAGGACGCCCTGCTCCTCCGCGCATTGCGCGCCGGCGACGAGCGGGCCTTCGCTGCACTCGTCGACATGTACGGGCCCTCGCTCCTGCGGTTGGCGCAGCTCTACGTGTCGTCGAGAGCCGTCGCCGAGGAGGTCGTGCAGGAGACGTGGCTGGCGGTGCTCACCGGCATCGAGCGATTCGAGGGCCGCTCGTCCCTGAAGACGTGGCTCTTCCGGATCCTGACCAACAAGGCGAAGACGCGAGGACAGCGGGAGGGGCGGATCCTGCCGTTCTCGTCGCTCGCCGCCGACGGCGACGAGGACCAGACGGCGGTTGCGGTCGAACGGTTCGCTCGAGGCGGGGCGTGGGCGACACCGCCGCGGGGCGTGCCGGAGGAGCGGCTTCTGGCCGGGGAAGCCCGCGCCCGCGTCGAGGAGGCGATCGCAGCGCTCCCGCCGAACCAGCGCGCGGTGATCACGCTGCGTGACGTCGAAGGCCTGTCGGCCGACGAGGCGTGCAACGTCCTCGGCCTTTCCGAGACAAATCAACGTGTACTGCTCCACCGAGCCCGGGCGAAGGTGCGGGCCGCGCTCGAGCGGTACCTAGAGGAAGCATGAGCGCAACAGCCACCAGGGACCTTCCCTGCCAGGAGATCGTCGAGCTGGTCACCGACTACCTCGAAGGTGCCATGGACGCTCCTCTGCGGGCGTCCTTCGAGGCGCACCTCGCGGGCTGCCCACACTGCACGCACTACCTGGAGCAGATCGGCGCGGCCATCCGCATTGCCGGAACGATCCGCGCCGAGAACCTCTCGCCGGAGTTCCGTACCGGGCTGCTCGAGGCGTTCCGCGAGTTCCCGCGGGGCTGAAACGACCAACGGCCTGTGCGAGACGGAAGCGGAACATCGATCGAGGAGGTCCGCATGAAGGTTTCAGCCCTCGTTCTCACGGTCGCCGCGGTTGCGGCCCTTGCTTTCGCGTCCGCGGCGATGGCCGGCCCCGCCGCTCCGGTCAAGAAGCTGAAGGCGGCGGGCTTCGGCTTCGTCCTCGCCCGGGCCGACCGGCAGGCGCTCTACTACTGGCAGGTCGAGAAGAAAGCCGGCGGGAAAGTGCGCTGCACCGGCACCTGCGCCGCCCTCTGGCCGCCGCTCATCGTCCGCTCGCGGACGGCCGTGCCCGCGCACGTCACCGGGATCAAGGGCACCTTCGGCGTGATCCGTCGGCCCGGCGGCAAGCTCCAGGTCACCTACAATCGCCTCCCGGTCTACACGTACGTCCACGAGGGCCCGGGCGAGGTTCGGTGCGACAACGTGAACGGCTGGTTCGTCGTTCGCTTGTAGCTAGGAAACGGGAAGCGCCGTGTGGCCGGCCAGGTAGAGCCACGATCCGCACTCGTGGACATAGGTCTGGGTGGTGACGAACTCCCACCTGGCCGGCATGCCGTCGTAGACCACATCGTCGAAGACGTTCGCCACGAGCACGCTCACCGGACCTTTGCCGAAGACCTGGACTTCCTCGAGCGTCTGGGCGTTCCAGCGGAGAGGGCCGTCGCTGAGGAACGCCAGATAGTGGTCGCGATCGAGGCGGTGACCATTCGCGTCGACGTAGACGAAACGCGGGTGGAGCTGCGCCGCCACCACGTCCCAGTCGCGGCGGGCAAGAGCCACGCCACGACTTGTGGCCAGCTCGAAGACCGGGTCCATCGGCCCCCTCTCGAACAAGAAGCGCCCGACAGAGTCGGGCGCCGAAAAAGGTTCACGGAGCCGGTGGCGGTTTCATCCACCGCTCCCGCTGGCTTTCCGACTGGGCCTTGCGGCCTTCCCCGTACAACCCTCGGATGCGGCTTCGACTTACTCCCGCTCCGTGCTCCGTGCAAGCAGCAACCTAGGGCATCGGTCCCGGTTCGACAAGACCCCGGCAAACTGGAATAGCGCAAAGAGCGGAAAGTTTGATCCGACCGCCGGTGGGCGTGCTACCGTGTGGCCAGGGTTGGCAACGGGCCATCCCGTGAGATCGAGCTTCTCGTTCCTCCTTCGGGCGTTTCGGGTCGGTCATCTCGAATCCCGAACGTCATGCCGTTGGAACGGCAGAAGGAGTCGAACAGAATATGCAACACCAGTCTTTCCGTGCCCTCGGTGTGAGTGTCGAGGTCGCGTCCGCGCTCGAGCACCGCGGCATCGTGGAGCCGTTTCCGATCCAGGCGCTCGTCCTGCCGGATGCGCTCGCCGGCCTCGACGTGCTGGCCAAGGCGCCGACCGGGTCTGGCAAGACCTTCGCCTTCGGCCTACCGGTGGTCGAGCGGGCAACTCCGGCCGACGGCGTCCCTTCCGTGCTCGTGCTCGTCCCGACCCGCGAGCTCGCCTCCCAGGTAGCCGACGAGCTCGAGCTGATCGGCAAGCAGAAGGGACTACGTGTGGCTGCCGTCTACGGCGGCGCTCCGATCTCCGCCCAGGCCAAGCGGGCGCGCGGCGCACACGTGCTCGTCGCCACCCCGGGGCGTCTCCAGGATCTCGTCGAGCGCCGGCTCGTCAGCCTCGACCAGGTCCGGACGCTGGTCCTCGACGAGGCCGACAGGATGCTCGACATGGGGTTCAAGCCGCAGGTCGACCGCCTCGTCCGCAGGCTGCCGCGCGCGCGCCAGACAATGCTGTTCTCAGCCACGCTCGACGGAGAGGTCGGCGAGCTCGCGCGCGCCTATACGAGCAACCCGGTAAGGGTCGAGGCCCGGCTCCCCGAGTCCGAGCAGGGGGGTGAGGTCGAGCACACCTTCGTCGCCGTGACGGCCGACGGGAAGCTCGACCGGCTGATCGAAGAGCTCGAGGCCGATCGCGACCTGGCGCTCGTCTTCGTTCGCACGAAGCGTGGCGCCGACCGGCTCGCCCGCAAGCTGAAGACGCGCGACGTGGCCGCGCTCGCGCTGCACGGCGACATGAGCCAAGGACAGCGCGAACGCGCGCTGGAGCGGTTCCGCTCGGGCAAGGTGAAGACGCTCGTAGCAACGGACGTCGCCGCCCGGGGCCTCGATCTCTCGGACATCACGCATGTGATCAACTACGACCCGCCCGAGGACGACAAGGGCTACGTCCACCGGGTCGGCCGTACCGGCCGGGCAGGGCGGGGCGGTCGCGGCATCACGTTCGTCCTTCCCGAGCAGCAGGCAGATGTCGGCCGCGTCGCCGGCAGGCTCGGCCACGGCGAGCAGTTCGCCCGCGAGGGGATGCGGCCCGGCCGCGCGAAGCTCGTCTACTCGGGGCGTCGCGGGCGGCGCTCGCGCTGGTAACGGCAAGGGGCTGAGAAGGGTCAGGCTTACGCCTGACCCTTCTGATTGCTCTACGTGTCGAGCTCCGCGGGCAGCGGCTCTGCGTGCACGACCACGAGCGTCTTCGTCGCGCGAGTGAGCGCGACGTAGAGCGCACGCAGGCCCTCGACACCGTCGCGCGCGATCCGGGCGGGCTCGACCAGCACGACCCGGTCGAACTCGAGCCCCTTCGCACCCCGCGGTGTCAGCGCCTGGATCGGGGACGACATCTCGTCGAACGCCGTCTGAGGGTGAGGCAGAAGCGGCTCGATCTCGTCGAGGATCCCGGCCGGAGCGATGAGGCCGGTCCGTCCCTCCCGAACGGCCTCCCGGCCCGCCTCGCGGACGGCCACCGCGACGACGCGGTCGGGCTCGGCCCGCACGAAGCGGGGCGGCTCGTCTCCTGAGCGGTAGGCGATCGGCGGAGCGACGTCGGGGGCGATCAACGGGAGCAGCGGCAGGGCCAGCTCCATCACCTCCGCCGGGACGCGGTAGGCGAGCCGGAGCTCCTCGACTGCCGATGGCACCTCCGGTGCCAGGAATCGGACGACCTCGTCCCAGCCCGTGTACGCGACCGGCCCCGACGACTGGGCGATGTCGCCGAGGATCGTCACAGCTCCAGACGAGCGCCGCGCCAGCAGACGCAGCTGCATGGGCGTCAGGTCTTGCGCCTCGTCGACGATCAGATGGCCGCGGGCAGGGTCGGGCCCCTCGAGCAGCGCGCGCGCCTCGTCCAGCAACGCCAGGTCCGCCTCGCTCCAGCCCCGGCCGCCCGAACGGAGAAGACGCTGCTCGTGCTCGTCGAGGATGCCGTCCGCGGCTGCGGCTAGCAGCTCCACGTTCGTGAGCAGCCGCCGGATGAGCTGTTCAGCCCGAGGTCGCGGCCAGAGCGCGTTCAGCGTGCGGTTGAGGAAGCCGCCGCTCCGCAGCGTCGCCTCGATGTCGTCGAACGAGTGGTAGGCGGCGTTGCCGAGGCGCGCCGTGTAGCGGTCGTAGAAGGCCCGGACGAGCTTCATGCGGAGCCGCTCCCGACCGGCGGCGTGGTCGGTCGACTCCGCCTGCGCATCGTCGATCAGCCTGCCGACCTCCTCCGGCGCAAGCCGCAGCTCCACGGCCTCGAGCCGAATCGCGAGCAGGTCCTGGGGAGGCTGAGGGAGCGCGCGGACGGCGGCGGCGATCACCCGTGCCAGCCGGACGTCGCCCTTCAGACGCGCGACGTCGGTCGCCTCGAGGCGGACGGCGTCGATCCCGTCCACCAGCTCGTTCACGGCCCGCTGCTCGACGCGTTCCTCGCCGAGCATGGGCAGGACGTGCGAGATGTAGTCCATGAACACCGGGTTCGGTCCGACCACCAGAACGCCGCTCCGTTCCAGCTCGCGCCGGTACGTGTACAGCAGCCAGGAGGCGCGATGGAGGCCGACGGCGGTCTTGCCGGTTCCCGGACCGCCCTGGATCACGAGCACGCCCTCCGGCTCGCGCGTGATCAGGCGGTACTGGTCGGCCTGGATCGTGGCGACGATGTCGCGCATGTGCTCGTCGCGGCCGCGCTCCAGTTCCTCGAGCAGGATGTCCGCAACCCCGTGGACGACGTCGCCGGCGGAACCGTCGAGCGGTTCGTCGTAGAGGTCGAGGAGCCGGCGCCCTTCTGCTCGGAAGCGGCGCCGCAGCGCGACGCCCTGCGGCTCCGCGACGGTCGCCGTGTAGAAGGCCCTCGCGGCCGGCGCCTGCCAGTTGACGACGATCGGCGTCTGCTCCTCGTGGACCCAACGCCGACCGATGTACAGCGGGCGCACCAGGCCGTCGAGGTCGAGCCGGCCGAAACAGAGGCCGCGTTCGGCGTCCTCGAAGGTGATTAGCCGCTTCGCCGCCCAGGCCTCGAGGACGAGCGCTTCCGTCTCGCCGATGCCCGCCTCGCCGGCACGCTCGACCTGCCGGCGCATCGCGTCCAGGCAGGCGTAGGCGTGGTCGACGTAGGCCTGCTCGGACTCCAGATCAGGGTGCATCAGGAGACCGCTACGCGGGCTCGACGCTATCGCCCAGTGCCACGAGCCCCGGCTCCACCACCTCGGCCCAGACGCCGAAGGGCAGCGGCTCGGTCGTCTCCACGCCGTCGCGGTATTCGGCGAGGACGTCGAGGGTCGGCAGGTTGCGAACCCCTGTCTCCGGATGGCGGCTGGTGACGATACAGCGGCCGGTGTTGCCCCTGACCGCCACGACCGCTCCGCCGAGCCGTACGTTGCGGCCGATCCAGACGTCCTCCTCATGGGGGCCGACCCCGTCGACTCCGAACAGCATCCTGAAACGGCGTGGGTCGATCGGCTCGGAGATCCCTGCCGCCTCGCGCATCGCCTCCAGCGAGCCGGTAGAGAGGATCGATACCGCCGCGCGGCCGCGGTCGACTCCCGCTCCGGCCTCGATGCACTGGGCCAGCCGCAGCTCGCGGCCGACGAACGAGGTGAGCGCCCCGGACCAGGGGCCGACGACCAGACGCCCTCCGACCTCGCGTCCGAAGAAGTTGGTGGTCACGGCGTCGCCGAGCTCGATGCTTCCCTCCGCGACCGTGCCGTCGGGAAAGTGGAACTCGAGCCTCGAGCCCGCTTCGTCCCAGCGCACTGCGATCTGCTGCAGCTCGCCGAGCTGCTTGCCGTTCAGCAGCCGTCCCCCCGCGCCGATCACGTAGAAGCGACGGTTCTCCAGGATGCCGAAGGGCTCGAGTTCGACGGCCTCGCGCCGTTCGAGCGCCATTCCCTTCACCGGGGCGACGGTGATCCAGACGATCCGGCCTGCCATGCCCCAAGTCTCGCAGGCGCGTATATGGTCCAGCGACCGCACCGTGAGCGACCTGGAAAGGACGGTCGAGATGCAGATGAAGATCCGGCGCTCCCAGCCCAAGCGGAGCCGGAAGAAGCAGGCGCTGATCGCCGCCGGCGCAGTCGGGCTGGCCGCGGGGGCGACGATGCGGCGCAGACGGCATCGTCCGCACGACGACGAGAACGGGTCGGCCGAGGATTGAGCCCCGTGCCCGATCGGACGTGTCCCCGGGCCAGTCCCGGGGACACGTCCGAAACGGGCAATACGGTGCCGACGTGCGTCCGCTCGTCGCCCGGTACGAGGTCCGCTACGCGGGTCGCCTGACCGCTGGCTCTCCGGAGTCGACGCGGCTTCCGATGTTCAAGTCGGACGGCGCGGAGCGCATCCAGCCATGCCGGCGGGCTACCAGTCGCTCGACTGCGCCTAGAGTCCCTCGGATTGTCGCAAGTCGATCGCCTTCTGCATCCGCACCGCAGGTACCGAGACGTCGCTCACGGAGACCTCGATCCGCTCGAACGGCGTGAACCCATAGGCGGAGTAGAGCGGTTCGCCCGACAGGGTCCCTACCAGTTCGAGACGGGCGAAGCCCTCGAGGGCCGCCGCCTCCTCGCAGAGTGACAGCACGAGCCTGCCGACGCCGCGTCGCGCGTACCGCGGGTTCGTGTACATCGCGCGCACCCGTGCGGCATCCGCTGCGGGATCGAGCAGCTTCGTGTCGCGCCCCGGGCTGTGGTCGTTGCCATACATGGTTGCGCGGCGGCTCCATCCGCCGCACCCGGCGACGTCGCCGTCTGGCGTCTCGATCACGAAGTACGTTCCGTCCTCGATCAACTGGGTGTCGATCCCCATCACCGCCCGGCTCGCCTCGATCTGGTCGTCCTCGAGGAAGCCGCGCTGCAGTTCGCTGATGGAGGCGTCCATCACGGCGGTCAGGCGCGGCACATCTTCAAGCGTCGCGAGCCGCGAGCTGAAGTTCATTCGAGGATGATCTCGCTTCGCCGCCCCTGTTTCCAGCTCGGTACACGCTCCGCGTCCGTGTCGGCAGTGTCCGAAACGGACAGTAGGTTGCCCGCGTGCGCCTGATCGTCGCCCGCTGCGAGGTCGAGTACTCCGGCCGCCTGGCGACGCGGCTCTCCGAGGCCGTCCGTCTGCTGATGGTCAAGGAGGACGGCACGTTCATGGTCTGGTCAGACGGCGGTGGGCAGAAAGTGAAGCCGCTGAACTGGATGACACCGCCGACGACGATCGAGGAGTCGGACGGCCTGATCGTCGTCCGAAAGCGCGCCGGCAAGGCGGAGGACTGCCTCGAGATCCGTCTCACAGAGGTGCTGAGCGACGTCTCCCACGAGATGGGGGAGGCGGCCGGGCTGGAGAAGGACGGCGTCGAGCGCGACCTCCAGGAGCTGCTCGCAGAGCGGCCGGACGTGCTCGGCGAGGAGCTGCGGCTCGTCCGCCGCGAATGGCCGACGGACATAGGCCCGGTCGACCTGATGTGCCGTGACCCCGACGACGGGTGGGTGGCAGTGGAGGTGAAACGGATCGCCGGAATCGAGGCGGTCGAGCAGCTCGTCCGCTACCTGGAGCGGATACGGCTCGATCCCGCCAGGGCCGACTGCCGCGGCGTGTTGGCGGCGACGCGGTTCCGGCCGCAGGCGTTGACGCTCGCCGACTCGCGCGGCGTGCGCTGCGCGGAGGTCGACCTGGGCGTGCTCCGCGGCGAGCGGGAGCCCGAGCTCACGCTCTTCGCGTAGGCCGCGAGCCGACGGAGGGCCGCAAGGAGCGGTGGCGCCAGCTCGCCCCGGCGCCACTCGCCGTGAAGCTCCAGCTGCGAACGGGGTGTCTCGGAACTTAGCACGATCGGTCGTTCTCTAGAATACGACCGATCGTGCTATTTTGTCAAGCGTGAGCGCGACGAAGAGGCGCCGCGCCGACGGCGAACAGACCCGCGCAACCATCCTCGACGCGGCGACGAAGCTCGCGACCCTCGAAGGGCTGGACGGCCTGTCGATCGGGCGGCTCGCCGATCACATCGGCATGTCGAAAAGCGGCCTCTACGCGCACTTCGGCTCCAAGGAGGAGCTTCAACTTGCCGCCATCGACACCGCCACGGAGATCTTCACCGACAACGTGATCCGGCCCGCACGCGAGGCCGACACGGCGCTCGGGCGGCTCGAGGCGCTGTGCGAGAACTTCTTCGGGTACCTGGAGCAACCGGTGTTCCCCGGCGGATGCTTCTTCGCCTCGGCGACGGCGGAGCTCGACACCCACCCCGGTCCGGTGCGCGAGCGACTGGTCGAGTCCCTGGACGGATGGCTCGCCCTGATCGAGCGGCGTGTCCGCGAGGCGCAGGAGGCCGGCGAGCTCGACACGTCCGCAGATCCTGCCCTGCTTGCGTTCGAGCTCGACGCGTTCATGAAGATGGGCAACTCGCTGCGGGTGCTGCACGGGGGGCACAGCGGGCTCGCCCAGGCTCGCGCGGCCATCCGTGCCAGGCTCGAGCGGGCTCGTGTGACGAAGCGGTAAGAACCCGTCCACAGCCGATGTGCGACCGGCTGGCGTTGCTCATGCTGACGACGTGCCCAGGATCGCGACCGTCGTCGCATTGCTCGGCTTCATCGTCGGGCTGGTGCTGCTCTGGCAGGGCTCGAAGGCTGCCGGGCCGGTGCTCGTCGCCGACCCGGTCCGGACGCCGGGCGTCCTGAACCCGGAGGTCCGGCAGGAGACGATCGGCGACACGATCTGCACGCGAGGCTGGACGCGGACCGTGCGCCCACCCACCTCTTACACGAACGCGCTGAAGCTGCGCCAGATGCAGGAGTACGGCGTGGGCGGCGATCCGTCCGGATACCAGGAGGACCATCTGATCAGTCTCGAGCTTGGTGGAGACCCGACCGACCCGCGCAACCTCTGGCCCGAGCCTCGGCCGCACGCCGAGGAGGTCGACCGGATCGAGAACCAGCTGAACGGCAAGGTCTGCTCCGGCGAGATCACCCTCGCTGAAGGTCAGCGGCGCGAGTCGGAGCTGAAGCACCGCTCGGGGTGACAAGATGCGCGCATGCTGGAGCTCACGCCGGACGAGCTGCTGTCGACGACCCGGGCGGTGCGCAAGCGGCTCGACCTCGAGCGTCCGGTCGAGCGCGGCGTGCTCCTGGAGTGCCTCCAGCTTGCGCAGCAGGCGCCTACCGGCAGCTATCGGCAGAACTGGCACTTTCTGGTCGTCACCGAGCCTGAGCTGCGGGCCGGGCTCGCCGATCTGTGGCGGCAGGGCTCGGAGCGTTACCTTGCGGGGATCGGGGACCCGGAGGCGATCCCGGGGATGATGGGCCGCGTCGTCGGCGGCGTCTTCCACCTCCGAGACCACCTGCACGAGGTGCCGGTCCACGTGATCCCCTGCATCGAAGGCCGGACCGACGGCAAGGGCGTCTTCGCGCAGGCCTCGACGTGGGGGTCGATCATGCCGGCGGCCTGGAGCTTCATGCTCGCCGCGCGCTCCCGCGGGCTCGGCACGGTGTGGACGACGTTCCACCTGTTCCGCGAGGAGCAGGCTGCCGAGCTGCTCGGCATCCCGTTCGACGAGGTGATGCAGGCTGCGCTGATCCCGGTCGCGTACACGATCGGCACGGAGTTCAAGCCGGCGGTGCGGGCGCCGCTCGATTCGTTCGTCCACTGGGATCGCTGGTGACGGCGGCCTAGCGGACACCCTTCCGAGGCGTCACCTTCAGTTCGAGTACATCGGGCCGGTGGTAATGGCCGGCCGGATCGAAGCGCTGCCGCTCCTCGTCCAGCCGCCGCGGGTCGAGGTCGGCGTAGAGGATCCCCTCCGCGTCGTAAAGGGGGCCCGCGAGGTAGGAGCCGTCCGGGGCGAGGATCGCGGAGCCGCCGCGGCCGAGCACGTCCATCCCGGCCAGTTCGTCCTTGAGAGGGAATTCGTCGGGGTACGACGCGGCGCGCTGGAAGTGCGCCGGCGCGACCACGAACGCGCGCGACTCGCGCGCGATGTGCACCAGCGTGGCCTGCCAGGTGTCGCCGTCGTCGGCGGTCGAGGCGATGTAGATCTCGACGCCGGACTCGTACAGCGAGAAGCGCGCGAGCGGCATGTAGTTCTCCCAGCAGATGAGTCCGCCGATTCGCCCGATCGGCGTCTGCAACGCACGCAGCCCGCCGCCGTCGCCCTGGCCCCAGATCAGGCGCTCGTGATTCGTCGGCACGAGCTTGCGGTGGTGCACCGCCAGCTCGCCGTCGGGCGAGTGGTAGAGGAGAGAGTTGTAGAGCGTCCCGGGGTTCGCCGGATCGCGCTCGTTGACGCCGGTGACCAGCCAGACCTCGTTCTCGCGCGCGATCTCGGCGAGTCGGTCGGCTGAGGGGCCGGGCACCTCGACCGACTCGCGGGCGAGCATCGCGAACGACCCCTTTGCGCGCGGGTCCGCCCAGCCGGCCAGGTACTTCGCCCAGGCGGAGCTCGGATAGGCGGGGAGGAACGTCTCCGGGAAGACGACGAGGGCGGCGCCGCCCTCTTTGGCCTCGGCTGTCAGCGCTGCGAGCTTCTCCAGCGTGCGCTCGCGGTCGAGGATGACGGGTTCGGCCTGGACACAGGCGGCGCGGACGGGCTCGTTCATCGGCCGTACACCGAGACGTGCTGTCCGCTCCTACGCGTGAACTCGCCGCGCTTCCAGTCTCCCCAGCGGTGCTTCAGATCGAGGCCGGCGACCTTTCCCATCAGGTCGAGCTCGCTCGGGAACGCGTAGCGCATGTGGATCGGATAGAGCGTCGTTCCCTGCTCGGTGACGACGACGTGCATGCTCGTGATCGTCTGCGCAGCCTGGTCGTGCCTGGACGCGTCGAGCACGACCTCCGTCGCTGAGATCGAGTTCGTCTGGAGACGCTGGTCCCGATCGAAGCGCGCGAGGTCCGGGACGAACGCTTCGAGCACGAAGACGCCGCCTTCGGCGAGGCGGGCTGCGGCGTTCGCGAAGCAGCGAAGCTGGTCGTCCTGCGTCGCCAGGGCGTAGAAGGTGTTGAAGGCGACGAACACCAGCGAATACGTGCCCTCGACGGCGACGTCTGCGAAGTCGCCCATCGTCACCGGGATGCGGTCGCCGCCGGGCTTCTCGCGCAGCTTTGCGACCATCTCCTCCGACGCGTCGATGCCGTGAACCTCCAGGCCGCGCTCCGCCAGCGGCAGTGCGAGGCGCCCAGTGCCGATCGCGAGCTCCAACACCGGCCCGTCGCCTGCGAGTTCGGCGAGCACGTCGACGGCGCCCTCCGTGTCGAGCCCGATCTCCTCGTGGAAGGCGTCGTAGACCCCCGCGATCCGGTCGCCGTAGGTCTCCGGCCCGTAGCCCTCCATGGGGGAACGCTACCTCGCCCGGAGCGCCTCGATGTTCTGCGCGAAGCCCTCGGCGAAGGTCCAGTCTGCGTATTCGGCCGGAAGCTCGTGGTCGCCGGGGGTTGCCGCCAGGTCGACGACCGTCTCGATGTACGCCCGCGCGGCGACCAGCGACTCCGGGCCGGCCGGAGGGCCGTGGCCGGGGACGACGTGCTCCGGCTCGAGCCCGGCCAGGCGGTCGATGATCGCGAGCCAGTTCTCCGGCGGATGGCCCCGGGTGAGGTTCAGGTGCGAGCCGACGCCGACGAGATCGCCCGCGAAGAGCACGCGGTCGGCGGGCAGCCACACGACCGAATCGCTCGCCGTGTGGGCGGCCCCGCATTCGATCGCGGTCGCCCCGCCGAGCTCGAGCTCCGCCGTGAACGTCTCGGTCGGGAGCGCCAGCTCAAGGCCGGGGATCTCGGCGACGATCCGGCGGCCTTGCTCACGCTCCCATTCGGGAGCGTCCTGCTCCTCGAGTTCGGCCAGGTACGTCTCCATCTCCTTCTTCATCTCGGTGACCCGTCCCGGGCCGACCTCTCTTATCGTCGCCGCGGTCGTCTCCGCCGCCAGGATCGGCACGTCGGCGAACGCGTACGCACCGCCGTAGTGGTCGAAGTCGGCATGGGTGACGAACAGCCATTCGACGGAGCCGGCGAGCTGCTCGGCCGCGGCACGGAGGTCTCGCGCAGCTGCGGGCGTGAAGCCGCAGTCGACGATCAGCGAGCGGCCGCCCAGGTCGGCGATGCCGGCGTTGCCGACTCCTGCGCCGGAATCGACGGCGACGGCCGCCCAGGCATGCGGCGTGAGTTGCTCGAAGCGGTAGTGGTCCGAGGTCATGTGTCGATGCCTTCCCTCAGGGAGCGAACGTACGACTCGAGCGCGGCGGGGCCTTCTTCGGCGACCTCGACCGCGCGTGAGCCGACGACGATGCCGTCGACCAGCGCCGCCGCGGCGCGGGCGTGCTCGTCGGTGGAGATGCCGAAGCCGGCGTACAGCGGCAGGTCTGTCGCCCGCCGGGCGCGCTCGACGAGTCCGGCGAGGGCGGGGGAGAGATGCGAACGGGCACCGGTCGTCCCGGTGAGCGTTACGAGATAGAGCCAGCCGTCGGTCTGGGCGGCGGCGAGGGCGAGCCGCTCGTCCGTCGACGTCGGGGCGACCAGCTGGATGCGCCTGAGCTCGGGCCGCTCCCCGGCCGGTAGGTCGGCGACAATCATGCTCTCGGCGCCGGCGCTCCGGGCATCCTCGGCGAAGCGCTCCCAGCCGTACGCCTCGAGTAGAGAGGAATACGTCATCGGTACGAGCGGCACGGTGACACGGTCCCGTGCGGCGGCCAGACAGTCCAGACAGGCCTTCGTCCGCATTCCTGCGGCGAGCGCGCGCTCGGCGGCGCGCCGGATCACGGGGCCGTCGGCGAGCGGGTCGGAGAAGGGGAAGCCGATCTCGACCAGATCGGCTCCCCCCGTCTCGGCGGCCGCGGCCAGCTCGGGCGTCTCCGCACCGGCCATCAGGTAGACGACGAGGGACTTGCTCAAAGGTGGGCCAGCGCCTCGTCGAGGTCCTTGTCGCCACGGCCGGAGAGGCAGACGACTATCACGTCGCCCTCCAGCTCGGCGGTGCGCGCGAGCGCGTGCGCCGGCTCGAGCGCAGGAATGATCCCCTCCGTCTCGGCGAGCCGCCGGAACGCGTCGAGCGCCTCCTCGTCGGTCGCCGCGCGGTAGTCGACGCGGCCCGAGTCCCGGAGCTGGGCATGCTCGGGCCCGACGCCTGGGTAGTCGAGCCCTGCCGAGATCGAGTGCGCGTCGACGATCTGACCGTCCTCGTCGGCGAGCAGCGACGAGCGCGCGCCGTGGAGGACGCCCGGGCGGCCGGTGCCGAGGCTCGCGGCGCCCGCCGCCTCGACGCCGTAGAGCCGCACCTCCTCGTCGTCCAGGAAGCCGGCGAACATGCCGATCGCGTTCGACCCGCCGCCGACGCAGGCGATCGCTGCGTCCGGCAGCCTGCCCTCGGCCTCCAGGACCTGCGCGCGCGCCTCGCGCCCGATCACGGCCTGGAGCTCGCGGACGATCTGGGGATAGGGCTCCGGGCCGACACAGGATCCGATCAGGTAATGCGTCGTCTCGACGTTCGTGATCCAGTCGCGGATCGCTTCGCTGGTCGCCTCCTTCAGCGTCTTCGTCCCGAACTCGACCGGGCGCACCTCCGCGCCGAGCAGGCCCATCCGCTCCACGTTCGGACGCTGGCGGCGCATGTCCTCGGCGCCCATGTACACGACGCACTCGAGCCCGAACCGGGCGCAGACGGTCGCCGTGGCGACCCCATGCTGGCCCGCACCGGTCTCGGCAACGATGCGCTCCTTGCCCAGGCGCCGCGCCAGGACCGCCTGCCCGAGGGCGTTGTTCAGCTTGTGCGCGCCGGTGTGGAGCAGATCCTCGCGCTTGAGGTAGAGCCGCTTGCCGGGGGCGAAGCGCTCGGCCGGCGTCAGCGGCGTCGGCCGGCCGGCGTACTCGCGTCCCAGCCGGTCGAGCTCGGCGGCGAACGAGGGATCCTCGCCGGCATCGCGCCAGCCCGAGTCGAGCTCGTCGAGCGCCGGGATCAGGGTCTCCGGGACGTACCGTCCGCCGTACTCGCCGAAGCTCATCGCGCTGCCTCCACGAAGGCCCGTACCCGGTCGTGATCCTTGATCCCCGGGCTCGTCTCCAGACTCGAGCTGGCGTCGACCGCCCACGGCCGCGCGGCCGCAATGGCGTCGCCGACGTTTTCGGGCGAGAGGCCGCCTGCCAGGACCACCCGGCCCTGAACGGCCTGCGCGCGCTCGAGGAGGGTCGGGTCGCCGCTGCCCCAGGGCAGGTCGACCACCGTAGCCACGTGCTCACCTTCGCGGAGCAACACGGCGTCCCGGCCGCGGACGGTCCCTTCCTCGCGCTCGTAAAGCTGGACGAGGTCCGTGTCCGACCTCTCGGGCTTGCCGACGAAGACCGCGACCGACAAGACCGTGTCAGGAACCGGCAACGCACGGTCCGCGGCGCGCGGGCTGGCGGGCTCGAGGATGAACCCGCACAGATCGGCGCCGGCCCCGACCGCGACCTCGACGTCCTCCTCGCGTGTCAGCCCGCAGACCTTCACGAGCGGCCGGGAGAGGATCTCGCGGAGCCGGGCGGGCGGATCGGCTGCCCTCATCAGCGCGGTCCCGATCAGGACGGCATCCGCCCCTGCGAGCTCGGCCGCCGCGCCCTGTGCCCGTGTGTGGACGGCGCTCTCCGCGATCACGACGCGGTCTCGCGGAGCCTCCACGACCAGCCGCAGCTGGGCATCGCGATCGATCGCGAACGTCGCCAGGTCGCGGGCGTTGATCCCGATCGGATCGGCGCCGACGTCGACCGCGCGTGCGAGTTCGGCCGCGTCGTGCGCCTCCACGAGGGCATCGAGCCCGATTTTCGCCGCGTGCGCCATCAGCCGTGAGGCTGAGCGGTCGTCGAGGTCGCGGAGGATGAGCAGCGCCGCATCGGCACCTGCGGCTCGGAGCTCGTCGAGTTGCGCCTCCTCCGCGAAGAAGCCCTTGGCGAGGATCGGCAGGTCGGTGGCGCGGCGGGCCGCCCGCAGGTCGTCCACCGATCCGGCGAAGCGCTCGTCGACCAGGACCGAGACCGCCGCCGCACCCGCAGCATCGAATCCTGCGACGAGCGGCGCGGGGTCGGCGCCCGGACGAATATCTCCGGCCGACGGAGAGCGCCGCTTGAACTCCGCCACGGCGGAAAGGCCGGGGGCGGCCAGCGCTTCGCGGAACCTAGCCACCGTTCGAGAAGGCGACGAGGGCGTCGAGCCGCTCGGCGGCGGCTCCCGAGTCGAGGGTCTCGCGTGCGACGTGCAGGCCGTCGCGGAGGTCGTCAGCCTGCCCGCCGGCTGCGATCGCGCCTGCCGCGGTGAGCAGGACCGCATCGCGTCTCGCGCCCTGCTCCTCACCCGAGAAGATTGCGCGGATCGCCGCCGCGTTCTCCGCAGGTGTGCCGCCGCGGAGTTCCTCGGGTGCGCAGCGCGCGACGCCGAGGTCGACCGGGTCGATCTCGCGCTGACGCACGACGCCGTCCACCACTTCGCAGACGAGGTTCGGGCCGGCGGGCGAGAGCTCGTCGACGCCGAACGCACCGTGGACGACGAATGCGCGGCGGGCATCGAGGCGTACCAGTGCCTCGGCGATCGTCGGAACGAGTGCGGGATCGTAGACGCCGACGATCTGCGCGCGTGCACCTGCAGGGTTGGTAAGCGGTCCGAGCACGTTGAAGACGGTACGGGTCGCGAGGTCGCGGCGAACTGGCGCCGCATGCCGAAAGCCTGGGTGGTGGGCCGGCGCGAACATGAATCCAAATCCAAGCTCGTCGATCGACCGCGAGATCCGCTCCACGGGGAGCTCCAGGTCGAACCCGAGCGCCTCGAGGACGTCGGCCGAGCCCGATGCGGAGGAGACAGCGCGATTGCCGTGCTTCGCGACGCCAGCGCCGGCCGCGGCCGCGACCAACGCGGCCGCCGTCGAGATGTTCAGCGTCCGCTGGCCATCGCCGCCGGTGCCGACGACGTCGACGAGGTCGTCCCGCTGTGGCCGGACGACGACCGCCTGCTCGCGGATCGCCTCCGCGAACCCGGCGATCTCGTCCGGGGTCTCGCCCTGTAGCCGCAAGGCGACGAGGAAGCCGCCGATCTGGGCCTGCGTCGCCTCGCCGGTCATGATCTCGTCCATCACCGCGCGCGCCTGACCACGGTCGAGGTCGTGGCCGTCGAGCAGCCGGGCGAGAGCTTGCTGGATCACGACAGGAAGTTCCTAGCGATCTCGCGGCCGAGCGGCAGCGTCAGCACGGATTCCGGATGGAACTGGACGCCATCGACCGGTAGCTCGCGGTGCCGAACGCCCATCACCTCGCCGTCCGACGTCCACGCACTGATCTCGAGCTCGTCCGGCACGCGCGTAGCGGCGAGCGAGTGGTAGCGGCCGGCCTCGAAGCGCTCGGGCAGCCCGGCGTAGATCCCGCGGCCGTCGTGCTCGACGACGCTCGCCTTGCCGTGGAGGAGCGCATGCGCCTGGCCGACCTCGCCGCCGAAGGCCTCCACGATCGCCTGGTGGCCGAGGCAGACGCCGAGCGTGGGCACACGCAGCGCCAGCGCCCGTACGAGCTCGACGGAGACGCCGGCTTCCTCGGGCCTGCCGGGGCCTGGGGAGACGACGAACCGGTCCGGCGCGAGCCCTTCGGCCTCCGCCACCGTCACCGCATCGTTCCGTCGCACCACGACGTCGGCCCCGAGCTCCTCGAACAGGTGCACGAGGTTGTAGGTGAACGAGTCGTAGTTGTCGACCATCAGGATCCGCATCACGCTTCATTCTCCGCCAGATCGATCGCGGCCTCGAGTGCCGCCAGCTTGCGAAGGCATTCCTCGTGCTCGGCTGCCGGGTCCGAGTCGTAGACGATTCCGGCGCCCGCCTGGAGGTACGCGACGCCGTCCGCCATCACGATCGTCCGAAGTGTTATGCACGCATCCATCGTCCCACTGGGCAGCGCGTAGAGGACGGCGCCGGCATACGGGCCACGGCGGTAGCCCTCCAGCTCGGAGATGATCTGCATCGCCCGTACCTTCGGCGCGCCGGAGACGGTGCCGGCCGGGAAGCACGCGCGCAGCAGATCGAACGGCGACACGCCGTCACGCAGCTCGCCGACCACCTCGGACACGAGGTGGGAGACGTGCGAGAAGCGCTCGACCTCCATCGAGCGGGCGACGTGTACGCTGCCCGCGCGACAGACCCGCGAGAGGTCGTTCCGGCCGAGATCGACGAGCATGACGTGCTCTGCGCGGTCCTTGTCCGACGAGAGCAGCCGGTCGACGTCGCCCTCCGTCGGCTCGGTCGTGCCGGCGATCGGGACGAGGCTGGCGCTCAGCCCCTCGCACGCGACGAGTCGTTCCGGCGACGAGCCGACGAGCGCGACGCCGTCGAGGTCGAGCAGGAAGAGGTAGGGCGAGGGGTTCACGCGGCGGAGCGCCCGGTAGACGTCGAGCGGCGAGGCGGAGGTCGGCCTCTCGGCGCGCTGCGAAGGCACGATCTGGAAGGCGTCGCCGGCGACGATGTGCGCCTTCGCGAAGCGCACCATCTCCTCGTAGCGCTCGCGCGAAGGGAAGCGGCGAAGCGGGCCGGACTCGCCGAAACCGCCTGCCGCGGGCGGTTCGACGGTGCGGGCGAGCAGTTCTCCGATCTCGTCGCGGTCACCGGCGACGACCTCGGCGAGGCCCGCCCCGTGGTCGAAACGGACGAGGGTCTCGGCCACGACGAGCCGGCTCTCCGGGAACGGCGGCCCATCGGCCGGGAGGAGTACGGTCGGCTCGAGCGTCGCGGCGTGGTCGTACCCGAGGTAGCCGACGACGGGTAGCTCCAGAGTCTCCGCCTCGTCGAAGGTGACGAGCCGCGAACCGGCGCCGATCCAGGAGTTGCGGCCGAGCCGCCCGCGCTCGACCGATTCGAGCAGGAAGCTCGCGCGTCCGGCTTCGCGCAGGCGGAGGTACGCGCCGAGCGGTGTGAGGAGATCGGTGGGAATGGCGGTTGTCACGGGACGCGAAGAGGACCCTCCGGGGGTCGCGCGAGACGGGTAGAGAGGACGGCTAGGCCGTGCGCAGGCTCCCGCCTCGCCCGCTGCGCCACGACCAGGCCCAGGTGCGGTGCGGAAGCTGCATCACTCCGGAGCCTACCTGGCTGCGGGATAGATTTCGAGCGTGGCCCGTTCCGTGATCGTCTCTGCGGTGCGCACGCCGTTCGGGAAGCTGGGTGGCAGGCTCGCCGGCCGGCAGGCGACCGAGCTGGGCGCGATCGCGATCCGCGCGGCGCTCGACCGCGTCGACGTCGAGGACGGCGAGGTCGAGTACGCGATCATCGGCCAGGTGCTGCAGGGTGGCGCCGGCCAGGCTCCGGCTCGGCAGGCGGCGGTCGGCGCCGGCCTGCCGATCTCGCTGCCGGCAGACACGATCAACAAGGTCTGCGCGTCGAGCATCCGGGCGGTCGAGATCGCCGACCAGATGATCCGCTCGGGCGACCATGCCGTGATCGTCGCGGGCGGGATGGAGTCGATGTCGAATGCGCCGTACGCGCTGCCGAAGGCGCGGTTCGGCTACAAGCTCGGCGACGGGGCGCTGGTCGACCTGATGGTCCACGACGGGCTGACGTCGACCTTCGACGGCAAGCACATGGTCGAGCAGGCGTCGTTCGTCTCGCGTGAGCTCGGGATCACGCGCGAGGCACAGGACGAGTGGGCGCTCCGCTCGCACGAGCGCGCGGTAGCTGCGCAGGACGAGGGGCGCTTCGCGGACGAGCTCGTGCCCGTGGGCGAGGTCACGGCGGACGAGGGGCCGCGCCGCGACACGACGCTCGAGAAGCTGGCGTCGCTGCGGCCGGTCTTCGACGCCGATGGCACGACGACTGCGGGCAACGCTCCGGGCGTGAACGACGGCGCCGGCGCGCTCGTCGTCACCAGCGAGGAATTCGCGAGGAAGCGGGGGCTCGATGTGCTGGCGACGATCGTTTCGCAGGGGTACGTCGCGGACGAGTTCGCCTACCTCGCGCGAACGCCTGCCGGCGCAGGCGACGTCGCGCTCCAGAAGGCAGGCAAGCAGATCGGCGACGTGAAACGGGTGGAGGTGAACGAGGCATTCTGCTCGGTCGCGCTCAACTCGACGCGAATGCTCGAGGCCGACCCGGAGACGGTGAACGTGAACGGCGGCGCGGTCGCGCTCGGCCACCCGATCGGCGCCTCCGGCGCGCGCATCCTCTCGACGATGATCTACGAGCTCCGCCGCGAGGGCGGGGGGCTCGGGCTCGCGGCCATCTGCTCCGGCGGCGGCCAGGGCGACGCGCTGCTGATCGAGGTCTGAGATCGAGACGATCGTCCTGAGGGGCGGCCGTGTCATCCTCCGCGCCTACCACCAGGACGAGCTGAAGAGGCGCTGCGGCAGGCGGAGCCCGCGAGCCGCGCGTCGGGGGTAGGCCGACACGGGAGCAGGTCGGCCGGCTGCGATCCTCGAGGAGGCACGGCGTTAGGCTCCTTCCGTCGTGTTCGAGCACGTGCTCATCGTCGGCGCCGGCCAGATGGGCGGCGGTATCGCCCAGACCTTCGCCTCCTCCGGGCGGCTGGTCTCCCTCTACGACGCCGCGCCGGGTGCGGTGGAGCGAGGGCTGGAAACGATGCGAAAGAGCCTCGATCGGCTGTCCGAGAAGGGCGGTCCCGACCCGGAGGGGGTGCTCGCCCGCGTCGAGCCCGTGGACGACCTCGTGCCGGCCGATTTGATGGTCGAGGCAGTGGTCGAGGCCGTCAGTGTGAAGGCGGACATCTTCGGGAGGGCCGACGGTGTGTTGCCTGCGAAGGCGATCCTGGCGTCGAACACCTCGTCGATCCCCATCGCCACCCTCGCCGCGGCCACCGGCCGCCCCGACCGCGTGATCGGCATGCACTTCTTCAATCCCGTCCCGATGATGGGGCTGGTCGAGGTCGTGCGAGCGCCCGCCACGTCGGACGAGACCGCGGCCGCGATCGTCGAGCTTGCGCGGGAGCTCGGAAAGACGCCGGCGGAGGCGAACGACTTCCCGGGGTTCGTCTCCAACCGGATCCTGATGCCGTTCATCAACGAGGCGGCCTGGGCGCTCCACGACGGCGTCGCCGAGCCGGAGGCGATCGACACGATCGCGAGACTGGGCTTCAACCACCCGATCGGGCCGCTCGCGCTCGCCGATCTGATCGGCCTCGACACCTGCGTGGCGATCATGGAGGTGCTGCACGCCGGCCTGGGCGAAGACAAGTACGCACCCTGTCCTCTGCTCCGCGAGCACGTCGCCGACGGCCGCCTCGGCCGGAAATCAGGCCGCGGCTTCTTCGACTATTCGTAGACTGCAGCAGTCATGCGCGCGCTGATCAAGGAGAAGCGGGAGGTGGCGAAGGGAACGCTGCTCGTCCTCTTCGACCTGCAGGGCGCGGAGGTCGACTTCCGACCCGGCCAGTACTTCTGGGTCGAGCTGCTCGATCCGCCGTACGACGACGAGAAGGGGCCGAGGCGGCACATCTCCGTGGTCACCTCGCCCACCGAGCGAGGCGTCCTCGGGCTGTGCACGCGCCTGCGCGACTCGGCGTTCAAACGGTCGCTGGTCGAGCTTCCGGTCGGCGCGGAGGTCGAGGTCGAGCAGCCGAAGGGCGACTTCGCGCTCCCGGACGACACGGCGACGCCTTACGCGTTCGTCGCTGGCGGGATCGGGATCACCGTCTTCCGCAGCATGCTCCGCTACATCGACGACACCCGCGAGCCCTATCGCGTGACGCTCGTTTACTCGAACCGCGACCGCGAGTCGACTGCCTTCCTCGACGAGCTGGAGGAGCTCGACGCCCGCAGCGACTGGTTCCGGCTGGTCGCGACGATGACCCAGGACCCGGGCTGGGAGGGCGAGCAGCGGCGGATCGACGCGGCGATGCTCGCCGACGTCGTCGGCGGCGACCCGGCCTCGTACACGTACCTGGTCGCCGGCCCGCCGGGGATGACGGAGGGCGTCGTCGAGGAGCTAGAAGGGGCAGGGATTCCGGAGGAGCGAATCCTGTCCGACGGTTTCTCCGGCTACTAGAGTCTCCTCCCGTGGACTTCGAGCTCACGCCGGAGCAGCGCGAGATCCAGGCGCTGGCGCGGGAGTTCGCACGGGCGGAGATCGAGCCGCACGCCGCCGACTGGGACCGCGAGCACCGCTTTCCGGTCGAGCTGTACCCGAAGCTCGGCGAACTGGGGTTGCTGGGCGTCTGTGTGCCGGACGAGTACGGGGGTGCCGGCGCCGACTTCGTGGCATACGTGCTCGTCCTCGAAGAGCTCTCCCGGGCCGACGCAGGGGTCGGCGTCACAGTCGCCGTGCACACGAGTGCGGTCACGCTGCCGATCCTCCACTTCGGTACCGACGAGCAGCGGTCTCGGTTCGTCCCGGCGCTGGCCCGCGGCGAGTCGCTGGGTGCCTTCGCGCTGACTGAGCCCGAGTCGGGCTCCGACGCCGGCTCGCTGCGCACCGCGGCCACGTCGGAGAACGGAGGCTGGCGGATCTCGGGAGCGAAGCGATTCATCTCCACGGCCCGGCACGCGGGCACCTTCCTGCTCTTCGCCCGCACCGACGCCTCGAGCGCGAACGCGAAGGGCGTCTCCGCATTCATCCTCGACGCCGGCCACGTCACCGTGACGCGCGACGAGGAGAAACTCGGGCTGCACTCGTCGACCACGAGCGACATCGCGGTCGACGCCCTCGTCGACGGCGACCGACTGCTGCATGACGAGGGCAAGGGCTTCACGGTCGCGATGGCGACCCTCGATGCAGGCAGGATCGGCATTGCCGCGCAGGCGGTCGGGATCGCCAGAGCCGCCTTCGAGGCGGCTCGCGACTACGCCCTCGAACGGAGGCAGTTCGGCAAGCGAATCGGAGACTTCCAGGCGATTCAGCACAAGCTCGCGAACATGTCCATGGAGATCGACGCAGCCCGGCTGCTGGTGCTGCGGGCGGCCTGTCTCAAGCAGGCGGGGCACGACCATGCTGAGGCCGGGGCGAAGGCGAAGCTGTTCGCCTCCGAGATGGCCCGTCGACAGACGGCGGAGGCGATCCAGGTCTTCGGCGGATACGGCTATACGAAGGAGTTCCCGGTCGAGCGCTACTACCGCGACGCGAAGATCACGGAGATCTACGAGGGGACGAGTGAGATCCAGCGGCTCGTCATCGCTCGCTCGATTCTCGGCCTGAAGCAGAAGGCGCTCGCCTCCGGCTGATGGCTCGGAAGCGCGACGAACCGGTCCGGCTGACGCGGATCTACACGCGCACGGGCGACGACGGCGAGACCAGCCTCGGCGACGGGTCACGGGTCGCGAAGACCGACCCGCGGATCGCCGCGGTGGGGACGGTCGAGGAGGTGAACGCCCAGCTCGGGATCGTGCTGGCGGGCGAGGTGCCGGGGGAGCTCCGCGCCCCGCTGGAGCGAATCCAGAACGAGCTGTTCGACCTCGGCGCCGACCTCGCCGTTCCCTTCGCGGAAGGCGACGGGAGGCTGCGGATCGCCCAGGGGCAGGTCGACGGGCTCGAGCAGCTGTGTGACCGCTTCAACGCCGATCTGCCGATGCTGAAGAGCTTCGTGCTCCCCGGCGGGAGCGACGTGGCAGCACGGCTTCACCTGACGCGGACCATCTGCCGGCGCGCCGAGCTCGCCGCACTGCGGGTCTCGCCCGCCAACCCGCTCGCGCTGACGTACCTGAACCGGCTGTCCGACCTGCTGTTCATCCTCGCCCGGTGCGCGAACGCCGGCCGGCCGGAGCCGCTGTGGAAGCCCGGCGACTCCCGCTGAGCGGTTCGCGGCCGTCGCGGGCGCTGCTCGGCTCGGGGCTCTTCATCGGCGTGGCGACGTTCGCCGCGAACGGACTGAACGCCCTCTTCCAGATCGCGCTCGCCCGCGTGCTCTCCCCGGCGGAATACTCGGTGCTCGTCGCTCTGGTGGTGATCACGCTGATCGCGGCGGTGCCACCGCTCGCCTTCCAGGCAAGCGTCGCACGGGAAGTCGCGCTCGAGCTGGAGGGCGGCCGCCGCGAACGGGCAGGCGCCGCACTCCGAGACACCGTGCGCGGGCTCGTTCCCTGGGCGGCCGGCGTGCTGCTGCTCGGGGGGCTCGCGTCGGTGGTGATGGCGGCGGCCGGCCGCGGCGACGCGGCGGCGACGTTCACGACCGCTGCGACGATCGCGTTCGCCCTGGTCATTCCCGCCGTCTGGGGCGGTCTGCTCGGCGCGCGGCTCTTCCTCGTGTTCGGCTTCGCCCAGCTGGCGTTCGCGGGCACGCGGTTCGCCGCGGGGCTGGCAATCGGGCTCGCCGGAGGCGACGCGGCCGCCGTGATGGCCGGCGTCGCGGGGGCGACCGCAGTCACGCTCGGCCTGACGTTCCTACCGCTCCGCGACCTCTGGCACGCCGCCGAGCGGGCGGGGCGCCGGCGGCTCGCCACCCTTCCCAACGCCGCGGCGGCCACCGGTCTGACCGTGCTGATGGCGCTCGCGACCGTGGACGTCCTCGTCGCCAACCTCGCCTTCTCGTCGAATACCGCCGGCGCCTATGGGGTCGCATCAGTCTGCGCCCGCGTCCAGCTGCTTCTCCCGATCGGCGTCGTCACGGTCCTCTTCCCGCGCGTGGCGACGCTCCGCGACCCGGTGCGCGAGCGGCGGCACCTGCTGGCCGGCCTGGGAGTGGTCGCCGCCCTCGGCGCGCTCGTGACCGCTCTGCTGTGGGCCTTCGCGGGGCCGATCGTCGACGACATCTTCGGTGAGAAGTACCACGCCGCGGTTCCCTGGCTGGGGCCGCTGTCGCTGGCAATGGCGCTGTACGCGCTTGCGACCGTCTACCTGTACCACTTCCTCTCCCTCGCGCGGACGCGGTTCGCGCTCGTGCTGGTGGCGATCCAGGCGGCGCAGCTGGTCGCCTTCGCCCTCCTGCACGCAAGCCCGCGAGAGCTGATCGGCGTCCAGATCGTGACCGCCGCAGTCACGGTCGTCGCGGCGGAGGCGTGGTATCTGCTCCGCGGACGAGCCTAGAGCTTCCGGAAGGAGTGGCGGCGTCCGGCTGGTACTGAGAGGCGCCGTCGGCACTTGCCGCCGCCATGGGTCGCGTCGGGCCGCTCGGGCCCGGCGCGGCCCGTGTATCGAGCAGGCCGTAGGGCACAATTCAACATATGGCGACGACCGAGGACACCGCCGGCCTCGACAGCCGGCCCGAACGGGAAGAGCTCCACTCCACGATCTCGGGCCTCCCGGTCGAGCCGCTGTACGTGCCCGAGAACGTCGACGTCGACTACGAGCGCGACCTCGGCGCGCCCGGCGAGTTTCCGTTTACGCGTGGTGTCTACCCGTCGATGTATCGCGGGCGGCTGTGGACGATGCGTCAGTTCGCCGGCTTCGGTACCGCCGCTGAGACGAATGAGCGCTTCCGCTACCTGCTCGAGCACGGCCAGACGGGACTGTCGACGGCGTTCGACATGCCGACGCTGATGGGGTACGACTCCGACCATCCGCGCTCACTCGGGGAGGTGGGCCGCGAGGGGGTGGCGATCGACTCGCTCGAAGACATGGAGACCCTGTTCGAGGGGATCCCGCTGGACGAGGTCTCGACCTCGATGACGATCAACTCGCCCGCGGCGATCCTGCTTGCGTTCTACGTCGCGGTCGGCGACGAGCAGGGCGTCCCCCGCGACCGGCTTCGAGGAACGGTGCAGACGGACATCCTCAAGGAGTACATCGCGCAGAAGGAGTACATCTTTCCGCCCGAGCCGTCGATGCGGCTGGTGGTGGACATGATCGAGTGGTGCGCCGGTGAGCTGCCGCGCATGCACCCGGTCTCGATCTCCGGGTACCACATCCGGGAGGCGGGCTCGACCGCGGCGCAGGAGCTGGCGTTCACGCTCGCCGATGGGTTCGCGTATGTGGACGCGGCTCTGGAGCGCGGTCTGGAGGTGGACGACTTCGCTCCGCGGCTGTCGTTCTTCTTCAACGCGCACATCGACTTCTTCGAGGAGATCGCCAAGTACCGCGCCGCTCGTCGGATCTGGGCGCGCGAGCTGCGTGACCGCTACGGGGCAAAGAACCCGCGTTCGTGGCTGATGCGCTTCCACACCCAGACGGCCGGTGTCTCGCTGACGGCGCAGCAGCCGCACGTGAACATCGTTCGCACCGCGATCGAGGCGCTGGCTGCGGTGCTGGGCGGGACGCAGTCGCTGCACACGAACTCGTTCGACGAGGCGCTGGCGCTGCCGACCGAGCCGGCCGTTCTGCTCGCCCTGCGCACGCAGCAGGTGATCGCGCACGAGACAGGGGTTGCGCGGACGATCGACCCGCTCGGGGGCAGCTACTACCTCGAGGAGCTGACCAATCGGCTGGAGGCGGAGGCCCACGACTACTTCCGGCGGATCGAGGAGCTGGGCGGGGTGGTCGCCGCGATCAGGGAGAACTTCTTCCAGCGCGAGATCGCCGAGGCCTCGTTCCGCTACCAGGCCGAGGTGGAGGCCGAGGAGCGGATCGTCGTCGGCGTCAACCACTACGAGCTGGACGAGGACGAGCCGATCCCGATCCTCCGCATCGACCCCGAGCTCGAGCGCAAGCAGGTCGAGCGCGTCCAGGCCCTGCGAGCGCGACGCGACAGTGGCCCCGTCGAGGCCGCCCTCGCCGAGCTGAAGGCCGCAGCCGCAGGCGATCGCAACCTGATGGAGCCCATCCTGGCCGCCGCCAAGGCGTACGTGACGATGGGCGAGATGTGCGACGCATTCCGCGAGGTCTGGGGCGTGTGGAGGGAGACCCCCGTCTTCTGACGCCGGGGGAACCTCCCGGTTCCCCCGGACCCCCTCCTCGCGCCCGCTTTCGCGGGCATCGCTACGCGATGGAGGGAGACCCCTGTCCTCTAACTTCGCCGCTACCCTGAGAGTCTCAGTGGGAGACCGGTGGAATCTTCGACCTTCAACCTGAAGTCACCACGTAACCAGCGGTATCTGCTCTGGATCTGCGGCTTCATCCTCGCCGCCGGCATCGCCGCTGTGCTGATCGTGTTCCTGCGCGACACGGGGCACTCGGAGTCGGCGCCGTTCACGAACAAGCCGGTGGACACGGTCACGACGCCGAAGAAGGTCACGCTCGAGCCCGCCGCGCGCCTCGTCGCCGGCCGTTTCATCCTCACTGCCGTCCAACGCAAGGGCCTCGCCGAGGCCTGGAAGCTCGTCGGGCCTGGAATCCGCCAGGGGATGACCTACAAGGAATGGCTGAAGGGCACGATCCCCGTCGTCCCGTTCCTCGACCCGATCAAGCTCGCGCCGATGAAGGTCGACCTCTCCGAGAAGAACCACGCGATCCTCGAGGTGATCCTCATCCCGAAGTCGAGCAGCGTGAAGCCGCAGATCTTCACGCTCGACGTTAACAAGGTCGGGAAGGGGAAGGACGCCCACTGGGTCGTCAACTCGTGGGCGCCGCGTTCGGCGCCGACCATCCCGAACAACCCGAACGGCTAGCACGAAACCGGCCCATGCCGCCCCCGGCGCGCAGGCATATCCTGAGCCGATGAGGCTGTTGAGGTCCAGCCGCTTCCGTCGCCGAGCCAGTTGGCTCGCGATCTGCCTGGCGGTCGCGGGCGGCGTCGCCTTCGTCGGCATCCACTTCTCGAACACCGGCCACGCGGAGAAGCAGGTCTTCCAACCCGGGAAGCCGCAGCTCGTCCCGAAGTCCCCGAAGACGGACACGTTCACGCCCGCCGAGCAGCGGCAGGTCCACGCGGTTGCGGTTCGGTTCATCGAGAGCGCCGTCTACCGCATTCATGTCGCCGACTCGTTCGCCCTCACGACCAGCGAGTTGCACCAGGGGCTCTCCCGCGCGGACTGGGCCACGGGCACGATCCCGGTTGTCCCCTACCCGGCGAACGCGGTCGACGACGTCCGCTGGCGCGTCGACTACTCCTACGCCAACGAGGTCGGCCTGAAGGTGGCCTTCTACCCGAAGGTGCGTTCGGGTGTCGACCGGCAGATCTTCGACATCACCCTCCAGAACAAGGGCAAGGCCGGCACGCCTCACTGGCTCGTCTCCTATTGGGCGCCCGAGGGCGGGGTGCAGATCTCCCGGGCCGACCCGCGCACACCGTCGGTCGACCTGAAACCGCCCAAGCCTGCGCTCGGAGCGGTCTGGCTGTTCGTGCCCGTCGGCGTGATCGTCGGCGGCTTGGTCGGCGTGATCGCATTCCTCGCGATCCGCGGCCGAGTACGGCACCGCCGCGCGGTCCAGGCCGCCCGGATCTACAGATCGAGCTCGAGCCCGTCCTGAGCCCGCTCGAGCTCCGGCGGGAGATCGAGCTCCTCCGGCCGATGAGTGATCAGCAACCGCTTGGCGCCCGACGCCTTGAAGGCCGTGACCGCCTCGTCTGCGGAGAGATGACCGCGCGGCTGGCCGTCCGACTGGTCGTCGACCAGAGTTGCCTCGCAGACGAACAGATCGGCGTCCCGGGCGACCTCGGCGAGGGCGTCGCTCGGCGCCGAGTCACCCGAGTACGCAAGGGTCTTGTCGCCGTCCGTGACCCGGAACGCGAAGGTCCGCAGCGTGTAGTGGGGAACACGGACCGCAGTGATCGTCAGCCCGGCCACGGTCTCGAACGGCTCCCCCTCCGCGTACTCCTCGATGTCGAACGCGTTCCAGAACATCGTCGGCGTGCCCATGCGCTCGCCGAAGGTGCGAAGCAGGTCGATTCCTTCCGGCGGCAGCCAGAGCTGAGGCTTCGCGGCCTCCCTACCGAGGCCGAACATGCTGCCCCAGACCCACGGGACCAGGTCGCCCCAGTGGTCGAGGTGCCAGTGGGAGATCACGATCGAGTCGATCAGCGGCCACCCCTCGCGCAGGCGGAGCCTGGCGAGGACGCCGGGGCCGCAGTCGAGTAGCAGCCTGCCGGAGCCTTCGACGAGGTAGCCGGATTGCGCCCCACCGGGGTTCGGCCACGCAGGTGAGCAGCCCACGACGATCAGTTTCATTCTCGGTCTCCTGAGCCGGGGCTGACAACGGGGATGCCGCCTGCGGCGGGCCGCAGCGTACCTGGACTGCGGGCTCCCGGCGCGGGAGGTGTGTCCCGGCGCCGGCACTGGGACGTCCGGAGAAGACGGGCCATCGCCGTATACTGCCGCCCTGATGGGGCAGCGGATTCGGGTGGTGATCGCCAAGGCCGGCCTCGACGGCCACGACCGCGGCGCAAAGATCATCGCCAGGGCGCTCCGCGACGCGGGCATGGAGGTGATCTACACCGGCCTTCACCAGACGCCGGAGCAGATCGTCGAGACGGCGATCCAGGAGGACGCGGACGCCGTCGGCATCTCCATACTCTCCGGCGCGCACATGACCCTCGTCCCCCGCATCCTCGACGGGCTGCGGGAGAACGGCGCCGAGGATGTCCTGGTCGTGCTCGGCGGAACGATCCCGGCCGAGGACGCCGAGGAGCTGAAGGAGAAGGGCGTCGCCGCCGTCTTCACTCCCGGCGCGCCCACCGGCGAGATCGTCGAGTTCCTGCGCGCCAAGGTGCCCGCATAGCGGTCTCGACCGAGCAGCGCGACGACGGCGTCGTCGTCGTCACGATCGACCGGCCCGACGCGCTGAACGCGCTGAACGGCGAGACGCTCACCGAGCTCCGCGACCGGCTGCGCGGGCTCGCGGGTGATTCGGACACCCATGTGGTCGTCCTCACAGGCGCCGGCGACCGCGCGTTCGCGGCCGGCGCGGACATCAAGGAGATGGTGCACATGGGCGTGCTCGAGAGCCACGCCTGGGGTGCGCTCGGCCACGAGTGCGGCCGGCTTCTCGAGTCGATGCCGAAGCCGACCATCGCGGCGATCAACGGGTTCGCGGTGGGCGGAGGGTGCGAGCTCGCCCTCGCCTGCGACATCCGGTACGCGTCGGAGAACGCGAAGTTCAGCCAGCCCGAGATCAACCTCGGCGTGATCCCCGGGTGGGGCGGGACCCAGCGCCTGGCGCGTGCCGTCGGCGCAGGGCTCGCCAAGGATCTGATCCTCACCGGACGGATGATCGACGCGGCCGAGGCGCTTCGGATCGGCCTCGTCAGCGCCGTCCACCCGCCCGAGGAGCTGCTCGACCGAACGCTCGAGACGGCGGTCGTGCTTGCGCAGAAGAGCCCCGTCGCGCTCTCGGCCGCGAAGGACGCAGCCAATCGCGCCTTGCAGGGCGACCTCGGTGCCGGCCTCTCGTACGAGGCGATTCTCTTCTCCGCGCTGTTCGCGACCGAGGATCAGAAGGAGGGCATGATGGCGTTCTCCGAGAAGCGCGAGCCGGGGTTCAAGGGCCGCTAGCGTCGGCGTCGGGGCGACACCGACCTGACGGCCTGGGCACGACCTGCTTCGGGCGGCTCGGGGAAGCTCGGCCGAGAGTCGTGCGGCTAGGCGGGCGTCAGCACGACGCGGGCGGCGGAGAAGGAGCCGTCTTTGGCCGCCTGCGTCTGGAGCGTCGTCCGCGCCGGCAACGTCAGGATGATCGCCGGCTTGCCGACGAGCGAGCCCGCCCGGTCTGCGACGCTGCCGGATGCCGTGCCGGGCACGTCGACCAGGGCGGTCGGCGTGAGCGTCAGCATCATCGGCTTGTGCAAGCCCAGCAGCTTGAGGCGCGAGGGGAAGACGGTCGCCGTCAGCACCTTCATGGTCAGCTGCGAGTCGCTCGCGGCGACGATCGTGCCCTTCAGCGAGAGCGTCACCGCGCTGCCCGGCGCTGCAGTGAACAGGATCCGCGTCGCCTTGTTCAGGTACGGGAACGGATTGGTGGCGGCGCCGTCATGGGGGTGCACCTCGAAGTGGAGGTGGGGCGTCCCATCGGCGTCGCCGGAGTCCCCGACGAAGCCGATTGCCTGGCCCGCGACCACCTTCGTGCCGTCCTTCAGGCCAGGCCAGTACGAGCCGCCGGCGACGCACTTTCCGCGGTTGTCGTTCGCCATCGTGACGTCGTTGTTCAGGTGGATGTAGAGGTAGGTGGTACCGCTCGCGCCGTATAGATAGAGCATGCAACCTGCTCGTGAGGACGTCGTCCAGAACTTGATCTTGCCGTCCTCGACCGCGACCACCGGCGACTTCTTCGGCGCCAGGATGTCGTTGCCCTCGTGGCGGCCCTGCGACCGCGGATCGCCGAAGTCGTTCGTATAGCGGTAAGGCCCGACCACGGGGAAGATGAATGGATTCGGGACGCCGCCTGTGCGCGGCGACGCGACCGCAGGCCCAGCGAGGAGGGCGGCAACCAGGATCACGAGGATCCCACGGAGTGTGCTCAGGCGATCGCGCATCGACTCGGATCGACCTCGAAGGGTCGGAGCGTACCAGGGCATCCGGCCTGCCCCAACAACAGCGGATGCTCACGCAGCCTCCCGCGTCGATTCGGTAATAGTCTGGCCCGGTGAAGATCGCGGTCTGTGTGAAGGAAGTTCCCGAGGCCGGTGCGGCCCGCCGCATCGACCCTGGGACGATGCGGCTCGACCGGTCGGGCGAAGCGGCGCTCAACGCGTTCGATGTGAACGCCGTCGAGGAGGCGCTTCGCGTCAAGGAGTCGCAGGAGGAGGCCGAGGTGGTAGTCGTCTCGCTTGGCCCGGCCCGCGCCATCGACTCTCTGCGCAAGGCGCTCGCGATGGGCGCCGACCGGGCGGTGCTCGTCGCCGATGACGCCGCGGTGGGCTCGGACCTGGTCGCGACCAGCCGCGCGCTGGCGAAGGCGCTCGGCCGCGAGCAGGCCGACCTGATCCTTTTCGGCCAGCAGTCCTCCGACTCCGACGGCGCAGTCCTGTGGGCGGCGGTCGCCGACCGCCTCAGGCTGCCGCTGATCTCGCAGGCTGCCGAGCTGGAGATCGCAGACGGGAAGGCGACGGTGAAGCGACAGACCGAGTTCGGCTACGACCGGATCGAGGCACCGCTCCCGGCGGTCGTGGCCGTCTCGGACGCGATCAACGAGCCGCGGTATCCGTCGCTGAAAGGGATCATGGGCGCGAAGTCGAAGCCGCAGGACACGATCGGTCTCGCCGACGTCGGTCTGTCGGCGGACGATGTAGGCGGAGCGGGCTCGAAGACAGAGGTGCTTGCGGTGGGCGACCCACCCCTGAGGGGCGAGAGCCGCAAGGTCGAGGACGACGGCACCGGCGCGCAGCAGATTCTCGACTTCCTCGTGGAGAAGAAGCTGGTCTAGATGCCTATCCTCGTCTTTCTCGAGCACCACGAGGGCGAGCTCCAGAAGGGGCCGCTGGGAGTGCTTGCCAAAGCCGTCTCACTGGCCGACGGCGAGGTTGCGGGCGCGATCCTCGGCCCCGGCGCGGCGGGTCTCGCAGCCGAGGCCGGGCGTCACGGAGCTGCCAAGGTCTGGGTCGCCGAGGACGCCGCGCTGGAGGCGCCGCTGCCGCAGCCCCGCGTGGACGTCCTGGCGAAGGTGGTCGAGGCGGGCGGCTACGACACGGTGCTGTTCGCCGCCTCCGTGCTCGCCTCCGACGTCGCCGCGGGGCTGGCCGCGCGGCTCGACGCTGGGCTGAACTGGGATCTCGTCGACCTCGTCCGCGAGGACGGCCGCCTGGTCGGGAAGCGGCCCGCGCTCGGCGACACGGTGGTCGCCGACGTCGGCTGGAAAGGCTCGCCGGCGATCGGCATCGTCCGGGCCGGAACCTTCGAGCCCGCCGAGAGCGGCGGCGAGGCCGAGGTCGAGCAGGCGCCGGTCGAGCTCGAGGACTTCTCGACCCGGGCGACGATGCTCGAGCAGGCCCACGAGGAGCAGGCCGGGCCGTCGATCGAGGACGCGGATGTGATCGTCGCCGGCGGCCGCGGGCTCGGCGGGCCGGAGAACTTCACGCTGGTGGAGGGCCTGGCCAAGGCGCTCGGCGGCGCCGTCGCCGCCACCCGGGCGGTCGTCGACGCCGGGTGGTACCCGTATTCCGCCCAGGTCGGCCAGACCGGGAAGAACGTCTCGCCGAAGCTCTACGTCGCCTGTGGCATCTCGGGCGCGATCCAGCACAAGGTGGGCATGCAGGGCTCGAACGTGATCGTCGCGATCAACAAGGACGCCAACGCGCCGATTTTCGAGTTCAGCGACCTGGGCGTCGTCGGCGACCTGCACCAGGTGCTGCCGAAGCTGACGGAGCTCATCCGCGCGAGGAAGGCCGGGTAGTGGGCTCGGTCCCGGCAAAGTTCCCGCCGCCCTGGCGGATCGAGGACGCGGTCGGACGACCGACCGACGCCGACCCGATCGAGGTCGGGATCCTGATCGTGGGCGCCGGTCCGGCCGGGCTCGCCTGCGCGATCCGGCTCGGGCAGCTGCTCGAGCAGGACCCGGAGACGGCGAATCGGCTCGGCGAGGTGCCGGTCGCGGTGGTGGAGAAGGGGAAGCAGCCCGGGTCGCACCTGCTCTCGGGCGCGGTCGTCAACCCGCGTGGGCTTCGGCGGCTTTTCAACGGCAGCAAGCGCTTCGACGACATGCCGCACTACGACGAGGTCGGCCACGAGTCGGTCTACTTCCTCACCGAGAAGCGCGCCTACCGGATCCCGGCGCCGCCGCCGATGCGGAATCACGGGAACTACATCGTCTCGCTGTCGCAGCTGGGGCGGTTCCTGGGTGCTGAGGCCGAGGCGGCCGGGGCGACGATCCTTGCCGAGACGCCCGCCACGAAGCTGCTCGTCGCCGACGGGCGCGTGCGCGGCGTACGCACCGCCGACCGCGGCCGCGGCCGGAACGACGAGGAGCTCGGCAACTTCGAGGCGGGGTCGGACCTGCTTGCGCGCGTGACCATCCTGGCCGAGGGCACCCAGGGTCACCTGACTGGGGCGGCGATCGAGCGCTTCGGCCTGCAGGGAGCAAGCCCGCAGGTCTGGGCGCTCGGCGTCAAGGAGGTCTGGAAGGTCGAGAAGCCGCTCGACCGCATCGTTCACACGATGGGCTGGCCGCTGCGCTCGGGCAAGAAGTACCGCGAGTTCGGCGGCTCGTTCATCTACCCGATGGGCGAGGACATGGTCACGCTCGGCATGGTCGTCGGCCTGGACTACCGCGACGCCGAGCTGTCCGTCCACGACGTGCTCCAGCAGCTGAAGACACATCCCAAGATCCGCAGGATCGTCGAGGGCGGTGAGCGGCTGGAGTGGGGGGCGAAGACGATCCCGGAGGGAGGCTTCCTCGCGCTGCCCAAGCGCCTGCACGCCCCGGGGCTGCTCCTGTGCGGCGACGGTGTGGGGATGGTCAACGTCCCGGCGCTGAAGGGGATCCACTACGCCCTGGAGTCGGGCCGGCTGGCTGCCGAGGCAGCCTACGACGCGCTTCAGAAGGGCGAAGCCGTCGGCCGTCGCGGTGCGCTCGAGGGGTACGACGACTCCCTGCGGGACAGCTACATCTGGAAAGACCTGAAGCGCGTCCGCAACGTCCGGCCTGCGTTCTCGCGCGGCTTCTGGCTGGGCAGCGCTCTCGCAGGCGGCGCGATCACCTCGTTCGGGAAGCTGCCGCCGAAGGACGAGGTGCTTGAGAGCGACGCCGAGCAGGAGTTGATCACGACCGATCGCGCCGCCGCCTACCCCAAGCCGGACGGGAAGCTGACCTTCGACAAGCTCTCGTCCGTGTTCGCATCGGGGAACAAGACACGCGACGACCAGCCGAGCCATATCCGGATCGAGACACGCGTCCCGCGCGACGTTGCCGAGATGTGGGCAAGCCTCTGCCCGGCGCACGTGTACGAGGTGGGCAAGGAGGACGCCGGCAAGGTCACCGTGCAGCTGACGCCGTCGAACTGTGTCCAGTGCGGCGCGATCACGGCGAAGGGTGGGCGGCTGACCCCACCCGAGGGCGGTTCCGGGCCCGAGTACACGCGCACGTAAGCGCCGCGCGCTTTACGACGGCTTTACGCCGCGGAGACGGACGCGTGACCGGCCGGGACGAGGCTTGGACGAAACCGGGCCGGGGCAGAGAGGGGTCGCCCCGGCTCGCACACGTCTCGGGAGGTCGAAACGAATGCGAATGAAATTGCTCCTCGCGGTCGCCACGGCGGCGCTGGCAGGCGGCGTCGCCGCTACTGCCGGCGCGGCCGGCGGTGGGACCGCCTACTCCTTCCTCGGAAAGCTCTCCGCCACCCCGTCGGGAGGCCATCTCTCAATCACGGTCGAGGGCGGCAACCGGACGGCACTACGCGCGCTACTCGGCTCGTCCGTCGCCCAGACGTTCACGTACGGCGACAACACCGAGTTCCTGCGCTGGACGAACGGCGTGCCCGACGTCGTGCAGGCCGACGACCTGGAGCCCGGCGACTACGTCCGCGTGAACGTCCGTGCTCCGCGTGGTAGCGCGCTCGACACGATCGTGAGCACGGCTGCGGGCCTGATCGGCGACCACGGCACCCAGCTGAGTCGGCCCGACCAGCCGGACTACCTCTTCCGCGGCAAGGTGGCCGCGGTCGGCTCGTCGACCCTCTCGCTCGACGTGCGCGGCGGCAACCGGCGCGCGCTCCGGGCCCTGCTCGGCAGCTCGCGCACGCAGACGTTCGCCGTCGGCGGCTCGACCATCTACCTGCTCTGGCAGGGAAAGGTCCCGACCGTGACCGACCTGACCGGCCTGAAGGTCGGCGACAAGGTTGCGATCCACGTCCGGGCGAAGGCCGGCTCGACGCTGGCCCAGGTGACGGCGACGCCGGCGACGAAGGTCGCCGAGCACGAGCCGGCTGCCCAGGCCTGATCCGACGACAACGTGTTCGACCGCCGGGCCGCCCGAGCGAGGGCGGCCCGGCGTCTTTTTACCCGTTCCTTACGCTGAGCTCCGGAATCGCGGCGATCATGTGAGGATGTCTCGCCGCCGTTTTTCCCTGCTCGTCTGCGCCCTTGTCGCCGTCAACGCCTTCTTCTGGCTCGCTCAGGGCTCGTTCGCGCTGCCACGGGCGATGATCGACCGCTTCTTCGGCCCGCGCATGATCCGCGCCGAGGTGATCCTGCAGGCGCCCGGCGGAGCGGTGAACGACTTCCGGCTCGACCGCGGCGTGATCACGTCCGTGACGCCCGTGTCGATCGATCTCCGCGAGCGCGACGGCAGCACCGTCACCATCCCGGTCGCGCGACGGGCGCGCATCGCCGGCTCGCCGTCCGTGACGAGCATCGCGCAGCTGCGGCCGGGCATGCACGTCCTCGTCGTGCACAAGGCGAACGCCCGCGCCAACGTGGTCCAGGTCGAAGCAGGCGGCTAACACCGTGGGAGGGAAGGCGACCGGCAGCGTGCTCATGCTCGTCGAGGACGACGACGCGATCGGACGCCTCGTCAAGCAGTACCTGGAGCAACAGGCGGGCTGGCGCGTCCTCTGGTTGCGCACCGGCGAGGAGGCGGTGGCGGAGCTTCGCCGTCATCCGGTTCGGCTGATGGTGCTGGACGTCGGCCTGCCCGGCATCGACGGCTTCGAGGTCTGCCGGCAGGTGCGTGCCCAGTCGAGCGTGCCGATCGTGATGCTGACCGCGCGCGACGAGGAGCCGGACCGCGTGGTCGGGTTCGAGCTCGGTGCCGACGACTACGTGCCGAAGCCGTTCTCGCCCCGTGAGCTGGAGGCGCGCATTCGCGCGATCCTCCGACGGGCAGAGCCGCGCTCGTCCGAGGACGTCGTGCTCTCCGCCGGCGAGATCGTGCTGCGGCGCGACTCGCACGACGTCACGGTCGACGGCGAAGCCGTGCAGCTGACCGCAAAGGAGTTCGACCTGCTCACCTGCTTCCTCGAGCACCAGGGGATCGTGCTCTCCCGGGAACGGCTACTCGACATCGTGTGGGGGATGTCCTACCCCGGCGGCACGCGGACGGTCGACATGCATGTGGCCCAGCTGCGCCGCAAGCTCGGCGACGCGGAGGCCATCCATACCGTCCGCGGAGCCGGATACAAACTCCTGGCTCAATGAGCCTGCTGCACAGCCTGCGGGCACGCCTTTTCGCCGCGATCGGGCTGATCGTGGCGCTGTCGGTCGCGGTCACGCTCGTCCTCGGGCTCGTCCTTACGAGGCGGGCCGTGGAGGACGCGACCTTGAAAGACCTTGGCCACCAGGCGGCCCTGATCGTGGGGGAGGAGCGAAACGCGCTCTCACCGCTCACCCATCTGCCGCAGCTCAGGCCCTACCTGGCCCGGCAGCACGAGCGCTACCGGCTCGACGCCGGCGTGCTTCCGGCCGTCGCGCAACGGCAGCTCGCGGCGGGTCGGCCGGTGACCGGCACCGTCACCCTCGACGGGACGGCCTACTACTTCGCAGCCGAGCCGGTGGGCCGGCGCGCGTTCATCCTGCTCCGGCCGAAGAGCCTGACCAACCCGCGCTGGACGCCCTTCGTCGAGGCGATCGTGATCGCCGCCCTGGTCGGCGGGGTGCTGGCCGCCGCTGCCGCCTTCTTCCTGGCCCGCCGGATCGTGCGGCCCGTCGCCCGCGTGGCGGCGGCGAGCCGGAGCCTGGCGGCCGGCCGCCAACCCGAGCCTGTGCCTCTCGAGGGAGCGGCGGAGCTGGAGACGCTCGCGGTCGCAGTCAACGATCTCGCCGAGCAGCTCGCCCGCGCGCGAGAGGCAGAGCGATCGTTCCTGCTCTCGGTCAGCCACGAGCTGAAGACGCCGCTGACCGCGATCTCGGGGTATGCCGAGGCGCTGCGCGAGGGGGCGGTTACGCCGGACGACGCGGCGCAGACGATCGCCGCCGAGGCTGAGCGGCTCGGGCGGCTGGTCGGAGATCTCCTCGACCTCGCACGCATGAACCGCACCGATTTCGCCGTCCATCCGACCGAGGTCGACCTCGACGAGATCGCCAACGACGCAGTGCGGCGGTACGAACAGCAGGCGGCCGCGTTCGGGGTCTCGCTCTCGGCGATCTCGGACGGCCCGGCGCCTGCCGTCGCCGACGCCGACCGGGTGCTCCAGGTCGTTTCGAATCTCGTGGAGAACGCACTCCGCCTCACTCCTCCCGGCGGCGAGGTGCGGGTCGTCAGCCAGCCGGGAAGCCTGTCCGTCGAGGACACCGGCCCGGGTCTCGCGCGCGACGACCGCGAGCATGCGTTCGAGCGCTTCTATCTGCATTCGCGGTACGGACGGGAACGGCCCGTCGGTACCGGTCTCGGCCTGGCAATCGTCAAGGAGTTGACGCAGGCGATGGGGGGCACGGTGGAGGTGACGAGCGAGCCCGGCCGGTTGACCGTGTTCCGTGTCCGGCTCCCGGTTCAGACCGTGACGGTCGAGCCTGCCCGTGTCTGACCGGCGTTTCCGGCTGGTCGGCGCGATTGCGGTGATGCTCGTCCTCGCCGCAGCCGGCCTGGAGGCGGGATCGACACTCGCCACGGGGCCGGCGAAGCCCAAGCAGAAGCCGAAGGTGAAGCCGGCGGCTGACGTGCGGGTCGTGGCGCGGGACTTCTCGTACGCCCTGTCGCGGACGGCAGTCCCCGCCAGTCGGATCCGGTTCACCGTCATGAACCGGGGTGCCGTCGCACACGACTTTGCGGTCGGGGGGCGGAGAACCCGGCTTCTCGAACCAGGGCAGTCGACGGTGCTGGCGGTCACGTTCGTCCGTGCGGGCAGGTTCGCCTTTCGCTGCACTGTCCCCGGCCACGCCACGCTGGGGATGCGGGGCACGCTGACGGTCGCAAAGGCGCAGCGACCGCCGGCGACGACCACGAAGCCGGAGACCACGACCGCGCTGCCGCCGACGACGACGAGCGCCCCCGTCCGGCTGCAGCTGACGAAGATCGGCGATTTCGCGCGGCCGGTGTACGTAACCGCGCCGCCGGGAGATCCGAACCACCTGTTTGTCGCCGAGCAACGGGGCACGGTGCAGCAGGTGGTCGACGGACAGGTGCAGCCGACGCCGTTCCTCGATGTCACCGATCAGGTGCTCGAGGTGAACGAGCGCGGCTTCCTCGGCATCGCCTTCGCGCCCGACTATGCGACCAGCGGCCGCGTCTACGTCGACTACACCGACCGCACGGGCAACGGGAACGTGAACGTGGTCGAGTTCCGGCTCACCGACAGGTACTCCGACTGGCTCGACCCGTACTCGGCCAGGCAGATCCTCGAGATCGACAAGCCCTGGGAGAACCACAACGCGGGGATGCTCCAGTTCGGGACCGACGGGTACCTCTACGTCGCCGTCGGGGACGGGGACTCCGGCGTGGTCAACCCGCCGGGCGCGTTCGCGCAGACGTTGGACGACCTGCTCGGCGACATCCTCCGCATCGACCCTCTGCACCCGTCCGAGCAGCTCCCGTACTCGATCCCGGACTCCAACCCGTTCGCCGGCCGGACGGGGGCGCGGCCCGAGGTCTGGGACTACGGCCTGCGGAACCCGTGGCGCTTCTGGATCGACTCGGTCACCGGCGACCTCTACATCGGCGACGCCGGAGAGGGCGAGCGGGAGGAGATCGACCACGTACCGGGCAACAAGGGTGGCCTGAACTTCGGCTGGCCCTGTTTCGAGGGGACGGTTACCGCTCCGACCACGCAGACCTGCGCCGATCCGATCGGTCCGGTCTATGACTACGACCATGGCGCCGGCCGTTGCGCGGTGATCGGCGGGGTGGTCGTGCGCGACCCACGCCTCCCGTCGCTGGCCGGCCGCTACCTGTTCGGCGACTACTGCGACGGCAAGCTGCACAGCATGCTCGTCGACGGGAACAAGGCGACGGACGCCACGGACCTCGGCCTCACCGTGCCGACGCTCGACTCGTTCGGCGTCGACGGCCTCGGCCGCGTCTACGTGACCGCCACCGACGGCGGCGTGTACCGTCTCGACCCTGCCTGAAGTCAGCCTCGACGACGTCCTCCGCGCTCGCGAGCGCATCGCCGGGCGACTCGTGCGCACGCCGATGCTCAGCTCGCGGACGCTGTCCGGGCGTACGGGCGCGCGCGTTCACCTAAAGGCCGAGCTCTTCCAGCGTACGGGCTCGTTCAAGCCGCGCGGCGTGCTGGCGAAAGTCGAGTCGCTGACGGCCGAGGAGCGCAAGCGAGGTGTCGTCACCTGGTCGGCCGGGAACGCGGCGCAGGCAGTGGCCTGGGCGGCCGCCGCTGCCGGGGTCGACTGCCGCGTCTTCATGTGGCGCACGGCCAGTCCGCTGAAGGTGGCCGCCACTCGCGGATACGGCGCGGAGGTGGAACTCGAGGCCGAGAGCGCGGCCGAGGCCTACGAGCGGCTGGTCGCGCACGTCGACCGGACGGGCGCCGTCTTCGTTCACCCCTTCGACGATCCCGTCCTCCACGCGGGACACGGATCGGTCGGGCTCGAGATGCTCGAGGACGTTCCCGAGGTCGCCACGCTTGTCGTTCCGATCGCCGGCGGTGGTCTGATCTCGGGTGTCGCGACTGCCGTCAAGGGCCTCCGACCGGAAGCGCGGGTGATCGGAGTCGAGCCCGAAGGCGCCGCCACTATGTCGGCCGCGCTGGCCGCCGGCAAGGTAGTGCCGATCACGCCGAAGACGGTCGCCGACGGCCTTGCCGCGCCGTTCGTGGGGGAGGGCACGTTGGCCATCTGCCGTGAGCTGGTCGACGAGGTCGTGCTCGTGAGCGACGCCCAGATCGAAGAGGCCTTCCGGCTCCTCTACTTCCGCGCCAAGCTTGCCTGCGAGCCGGCCGGAGCGGCCGCGACGGCGGCCCTCCTGGCGGGAAAAGTCCCGCTGGAGCCGGACGAGGATGTGGCTGCGGTAGTCTCAGGAGGCAACGTGGTGCCCGAAACCGCCTCTGCTATCCTGGCTTCGCGATGAAGGCCGGCATCCATCCGGAATACGTGCTCGCGACCGTGCATTGCGCATGTGGGAACGAGTTCCAGACGCGCTCGACGAAGCCCGAGCTGCACGTCGAGATCTGCTCTGCCTGCCATCCCTTCTACACCGGCAAGCAGAAGCTCGTCGACACCGGCGGCCGCGTGGAGCGGTTCCAGCGCAAGCTGGAGAAGGCCGCCGCCTCGAAGCGAAGCTAGAGGCATGAGCACAGCCATCGGCGGCCAGGCCGTCCTCGAGGGCGTGATGATGCGCTCGCCGTCGTCCTGGGCGGTGGCCGTCCGCAAGCCCGACGGAAAGATCGCCCAGGTCGTCAACGAGATCGCCTCGCCGATGGCGAAGCGCCGCATCTGGCGGCTGCCCGTGATTCGCGGCGTGATTGCGCTGGGCGAGTCGCTGGCGATCGGATTCCGCGCGCTCGCGATCAGCGCGAACTACGCGGCCCAGGAGGAGACCGAGGAGGGCGAGGAAGAGAAGGAGGTTCCGACCGAGCTTTCGCGGGGACAGCTGATCTTCGCCTTCGCGATCGCGATCGGCTTCGCGGTGCTGCTCTTCAAGGTCTCGCCGGCGCTGATCACGAACTGGCTGCCGGTTCACGGGACGAGCGGCTTCGTCGTCGTCGAGGGCGCGATCAGGGTCGCCCTCTTCATCGGCTACCTGGCGTTGATCTCGCTGCTCCCCGACCTACGGCGGGTCTTCCAGTACCACGCCGCCGAGCACAAGGCGATCAACTGCTACGAGGCGGGCGACGAGCTGACGCCCGAGAACGTGCAGCGTCACAGCCTGATCCACGTCCGCTGCGGGACTGCCTTTCTGCTCTGGGTGATGGTGATCGCGATCTTCGTGTTCGCGTTCTTCGGCCATCCAGTCTGGTACTGGCTGATCGCGACGCGCATTCTGCTGTTGCCGGTGATCGCGGGGCTCGCCTACGAGCTGATCCGCTTCGCCGGCAAGCACGCGAACAATCGGGTCGTGCGCTGGTTTCTGGCCCCCGGCCTCTGGCTCCAGCGGCTGACCACGCGTCAGCCGAGCCTCGACCAGCTCGAGGTCTCGATCCGGGCGCTCCAGCAGGTGCTCGAGCGCGAGCGCGCCGCTGCTCCTGGCGCGCAGCGCGTCGAGGTCATGGCCTAGCCCTAGCCGCCCGCCGTAGCCATCCGGGCGACAACCTCCCGGTCGGCCCATCCCGCCTCGATAGAGTCGGCTTCCCAGTCCCGAGACGAGGAGGCGAGCAATGGCGGTCGACCGGCATGCAGAGGTGACGTGGAACGGTGGCCTGATGGACGGGTCGGGCCGGATCGACTCGACCGGCAGCGGTGCGCTCGGAGGCCTCGACGTGACCTGGGCGTCCCGGTCGGAGGCGGACGCGTCGGGCCGTACGAGCCCGGAGGAGCTGATCGCAGCCGCGCACGCCACCTGCTTCTCGATGGCCCTCTCGTTCGGTCTCGCCAATGCCGGCACGCCGCCTGAGCAGCTGAATACAGCGGCAACGGTCAGCTTCCAGCCCGGCGAGGGCATTACGAAGATCGCGCTGACGGTCGAGGGGCAGGTTCCCGGCCTCGACCAGGACGGGTTCCAGGCCGCCGCCGAGGATGCCAAGGCGAACTGCCCGGTCTCGAAGGCGCTCACGGGAGTCCCCGAGATAACACTGGACGCGAAGCTCGCCGGCTAGTAGACACCTGCTCCCGTTTCGGGGCCGAAGAAGTGGAGACGGCCGGTCGAACGCGGCCCGCTCGAAGCAGAGCCAGTTCCGCGGCATATGCGCGAAGTGGAGGGCGCAGGGGCTGCAGTAGCGCCTGCCGGCCGAGGACGAGGCGGTCCAGGATCGCCCCCGTCTACCCTTAACCCATGGCCGGCATCGCAGAGCTCGTCGACGACCTGGAGCGCTCCTACCGCGAGACGCAGGAGCGAATGTCGGACCCTGCCGTCTACAACGACCACCGCGAGGCGGCCGAGGTCGGGCGCCGGTTGAAAGAGCTAGAGGGGCCGCACAAGCTCGCGCTGGAGTGGCGCTCGGCCAGCACGGATCTCAACGCGGCGCGGGCGGACGGCGACCTCAAGGAGCTCGTCCCCGAGCTCGAGCAGCGTGTGGAGGAGCTCGCGGAGGAGCTGAAGCTCGCGCTCGTCGAAACCGACCCGGCCGACCGCAAGGACGTGATCGTCGAGATCCGTCAGGGCGTCGGCGGCGACGAGGCAGCGCTCTGGGCCGGCGACCTCCACCGGATGCTGACCCGCTATGCCGAGCGGCGCGGGTTCAGGCCGGAGGAGCTCTCGGCCAGCCCGAACGACGGCGGCGGCTTCAAGGAGCTCGTGTTCGCGGTCAAGGGCGACGGCGCGTACTCGGTGTTCAAGTACGAGGGCGGCACCCACCGCGTGCAGCGTGTTCCCGAGACCGAGTCGCAGGGGCGGATCCACACCTCGACTGCGACGGTCGCGGTCATGCCCGAGGCGGAGGAGGTCGAGGTCGAGATCGATCCCAATGATCTGAAGATCGACGTCTATCGATCGACAGGTCCCGGCGGCCAGAGCGTGAACACCACCGACTCGGCGGTGCGGATCACCCACCTGCCGACGGGCCTCGTGGTCGCGATGCAGGACGAGAAGTCGCAGCTACAGAACAAGCAGAAGGCGATGCGAGTGCTCCGCGCCCGGCTGTACGAGCAGGAGCGCGAGCGGCAGCACGCCGAGCTGGCCGCCACCCGCCGTTCTCAGATCGGCGGCGGCGAGCGCGCCGAGAAGATCCGCACCTACAACTTCCCCGAGAACCGGCTCACCGATCACCGGATCAAACTGACCGTGCACCAGCTCGACCGGATCCTCCAGGGCGAGCTCGACGAGTTCACCGAGGCGCTCGCCGCCGAGGACCGCCGCCGCGCGCTCGAGTGACGATCGGTGAGGCGGTGGGGGAGGCCGAACGCCGGCTGGCCGCCGCGGGTGTGGCGTCGCCGCGCGTCGATGCCGAGTGGCTCGTCGGCAGGGCGATCGGCTCGACTCGTACGGCGCTATACGCAGACCCCGGGCGGGATCTCTCGGACACCGAATCGAGCGAGCTCGACGGTCTGGTGGTTCGCCGGGAGGCACGGGAGCCGCTCGCCTACATCCTCGGGGAGTGGGGCTTCCGCCGACTGACGCTGAAGGTCGACCAGCGCGTGCTCGTCCCGCGGCCCGAGACGGAGGTGGTGGTCGAGCGCTGCCTCGAGCTCCTGCGCGGGCTCGACCGGCCGGCAGTGCTCGACGTCGGCACGGGTTCGGGCGCGATCGCGCTCGCGATCGCCGACGAACATCCGGGCGCACGCGTCGCCGCGATCGACGTGTCGGCCGGCGCCCTCGAGGTGGCACGCGAAAACGCCCGCGTTACGGGGATCGAGGTGGCCTTCGCGGAGCATGACGTCAGTGGTGGCCTCGAAGGCGCCTACGACCTGGTCGTCTCCAACCCGCCGTACGTGACTGCCGAGGAGATCGAGACGCTCGAGCCCGAGGTGCGCGACTGGGAGCCGCGCGTCGCGACGGTCGGAGAGGGCCACACCGAGGCGATCGCGGCGGCGGCTGCGCAGGTGCTCGTCCTCGGCGGCCACCTGGTGCTCGAGGTGGCGGACGGACGCGCTAAGGT